>NZ_JADNRO010000013.1:0-140751 GCF_019913725.1 Serratia sp. EWG9 | reverse complement strand
CGGCGAGTGGGTGCTGAACCGCCAGGGGCGTTTGATCAAAAGGCCTTTCAACCTGGAGCTGAAACAGGGTGAAGACGGCTATGATGCCCTGGTGCGCACGCTGGCGCAGGGGTGGCAGCAGGAAGCCCAGGCTATCGCCAAAGTGCTGTCCCCCTGAAATGGCAATCAACAGCCATAATGCACCGATGGCGGCTTATGGTGATGGGATCAGATTCGGGATTAGGCCTGTCGACGACGTACCAGAATAAAAAGAAAAAGTAAAAAAAGCTCCCACCTTACTTGGGAGCTTTTTATAAAAAAACAACAATATGACGACAGCCATTGCCGCCGGCGCTCACAGCGTTGTCCATGCAAAAAAAGTTTTTATGGCAGCCAAGAGCATCAAAGCATTATCAGAACTGATATAGATATAAGGTTTTAGATATTATCCTCGTCTGATATACGCAACCTCATGCATATCAGACACTGAAGCGTTCACGTTTATTGCATTGTAACGAGTTCAACGACGCCATTTATAACAAACTGAACCCCCATACAGACCAGCAGGAATCCCATCACTCGGGAAATAGCATCGATTCCCGATGTTCCTACAAGCTTCATAACACCCAGTGACGCCCGCAGAGACACCCATAAAATCAGAGAAATGGCTATCGCAATCAGGGGGGGCGCTGTATAGGCGACCCACAAATCCAGATGCGATGTTTCAGCGCTGAATGTCGACGCGGCACTGATCAACATAGCAATGGTACCCGGGCCTGCCGTACTGGGCATTGCCAAGGGGATAAATGCTATATTTTTGGTTTTTCCCTTCTCGCCACTTTGAGGCTTATTCACATCCTGCGGAAACAGCATGTTAAACCCAATAAAGGCAACGATCATTCCACCGGCAATTCGTAATCCCGGAATGGATATGCCAAAGGTATTAATAACAGCCTTACCGGCATACCATGCAACCATCATAATCACAAAGACATAGAAAGCCGCCATAGCTGACTGCTTCTTTTTTTCTTGTTCAGACATGTCGCCTGACAGCCCAAGAAAAAGGGCTACAGTAGTCAATGGGTTTACCAGCGGCAGTAATAAAACCAACCCTAGCCCAATAAGTTTAAATAACTCAAACATCTTTCCACCTCCTTTTAAAGAGTCCCCCGGAGTTGTCTCCGGGGGTAAGTTCTATCGAGACTTCTCCCATTGAAGAACGGCGCTGATAGCAGCCGGCAATACCGTCAGGGTAAATAGGGTGGCAACGAATAGCCCACCAATAATGGCATAGGCCATAGGCCCCCAAAATACCTGATGCGCGATAGGTATCATCCCTAATATTGCTGCACAAGCCGTCAAGAGTATCGGTCTGGAACGATGCAGTGACGCCTCGACGATCGCCTCAGTATTATCTGCGCCTTGTGCTCTGTTTATTTCCACTTCTTCAATAAGGATCACGGCATTGCGGATAATCATCCCCGCCAACGCAATCACGCCAAGAATCGCGACAAACCCCATCGGTGTTCCGGTGGGTAACATGGCAGCGACAACGCCAATCAAACCGAAGGGGGCAATCAACAGCGCCAGCATCATGCGTGAGAAACTACGCAACTGCACCATCAGCAAGATCAGCATCACCAATAAGGTCACAGGTAGAACGGCGAATACTGAACGGTTGCCTTTCATGGCTTCAATGACGCTTCCCCCCTCGGTAATGTGATATCCCGGTGGCAGACTTTTGCGTAATTCATCGACAACAGGCGCCAAACTCTTGGATACGCCGGACGCATTCAGCCCTGGCGCAATATCCGTTTGCACCGTAATGAAAGGCTCTCGTTGCCGCCGCCACTGAATAGGTTCGGCCAACGTATAGCCTATCGTTGCGATCTGCTTTAATGGCACAACGCGCCCATCGGCCGTCGTTAATTGCAAATCCGCGACGGTTTCAATGTCTCTCCGCGTATTTTCCGAAGCCCGCAGCACCACGTTAACCTGACGATTTCTGTCTCTGATCGTCGTTACAGCGGACCCCGAATACATTTCAGCAAGAGCGCTTGCGACATCCTGAGAGCTTAATCCCAAGGCCCTCGCTTCCGTCTGATTAAGCGTTATATAGAGTTCTCGTTGCGGTTCTCCCGCAGTAAGGTTGACCTCTCTTGTCTGCGGGTTGTCACCCAATTTACCCGCCAACTCCATGGATATCTCACGGATTTTGGTCAGATCCGGGCCGGAAACGCGATATTTCAACGGCCAACCTACCGGGGGCCCCAGCTCCAACGGCGAAGCACGCGTAACAAGATGGCCGAAATCTTTTTGCAGAATTTTTTCAAGCCTGGACTTCACCGCGTCACGCTCTTCAAGTCCCTTGGTGACCACGACCAATTGAGCGATATTTTCGTTATCAAGCAACAGGTCCATCGGCAAATAAAACCGCACGGCCCCCGATCCAACGTATGTCGTAAAATGATCAATATCGGGATCCTTCTTGAGGATTTCCTCCAAGCGAATGGCTTCCCTCGCCGTATCTTCCTGCACGGCATTTCTCGGCAGAGTCAGACTGACGAGTAACTCCGGCCTGTCAGAAGCGGGAAAGAACTCCTCTTCCATGTGCGAGGATCCGATAAAAGCAATGGCCAGCAACAGAACCGCCACTATGCCGGTCATCCCTCGGCGCTTAAGGATATATCGCAATGTACTTTCGTACTTTTGCATGACTTTACCTTTACCGTGGGTGTGTTCCTTCATCACCTTAGGTAAAAGCCACACGCCTATCAGCGGTGAAAAAAGTACGGCAACAATCCAGGAGTTGATAAGTGAAATCAGCACCACCATGAACAGAGAATAACAGTACTCCCCCGCGCTCGACGTGGCGAAACCGACCGGGATAAAACCGGCGATCATGACCAATGTGCCGGTCAGCATCGGGAAAGCCGTCGTCGTCCAGGCTTTTGTCGCCGCCTTTTTGACAGGGTCTCCTTTCTCCAGGCGCGACATCATGATCTCTACAGTGATCATGGCATCATCGACCAGCAACCCCAGCGCAATAATTAATGCGCCGAGTGAGATGCGCTGTATGCCTATACCAGCAATTTCCATGCCGATAAACGTCATGGCCAACACCAGCGGAATGGATGCTGCAACCACTAACCCGGCACGAGTGCCTAATGACAAGAAAGACACCGCCAGAACAATGACGACCGCCTCAAGGAGCACTTTCATAAAGCTCCCCACCGCGTCATGCACCACCGTCGACTGATCGGCCACTTTCAGCACGTTGATACCCGCAGGCAAGCGGCTGGAGATATCATCCATCTTTTCGTTAAGCGCTTTGCCGAAATCCAGCATATTGCCTGTCGGGGCCATGGAGATGGCCAGGCCAATCGCCGACTCCCCGTTAACTCTGAAGGCCGGCGTCGGCGGATCGACCGCCTCGCGAGAGATAGTCGCAATATCCGTCAGAGGAACGAATTTATCCTGAATATGCAGTGTCAGCTGTTTGAGGCTTTCTTCCGATGCGAAAGCGCCGCTGACTCTCAACATGACTTTATCTTTGTCGGTTCTGATTTCTCCCGCCGGAGTCACGGCGTTTTGCGCGCTGATGGCGTTCTTGATTTGGTCGAGCGTCAGCCCCATGCCCGCAATTTTCTGCGGTGAGAATGATAAGATGACCTGCTCTTCTTTAACGCCCAGCAGGTTCACTTTCCCGACGTCTGGCAGCGTTAAGACGTCCGTGCGAACTTTATCAACCAGATCGCGCAGTTCGCGCTCGCTGAATCCTTCACGCGTAAAGCCATAGATGGTGCCGTAGGTATCATCAAATTCATCGTTGACGGCAGGTGAACTGACGCCGGCAGGAAGCTGAGGGGAAACGTCCTTTATTTTTTTCCTGACCGTATACCACAGTTCTTTCACTTTCTCCGGCGGCGTATTATCACGCAGATAGATAAAAATAACCGACTCGCCGGGCCGGCTGTAACTCTCCAAATAATCAAGATAAGGAACTTCCTGAAGTTTCTTCTCCAACGGATCGGTCACGAAATTGACGGTATCCTCCACAGAAGCCCCAGGCCAACTCGCGGAAACCACCGCCGTTTTAATGGTAAACGCCGGGTCTTCATTACGCGGCAAGTTGTAATAGCTCATCACCCCGGCAATGGTGAGAACCAACATAAAAAAGGCAACCAGTTGCTGATTGGCAAGCGCCCAGGCAGACAGGTTAAACTTCTCGGGTTCAGAGGCATTCATCAGAATTTATCCTCCAAACTCACTTTCTCCCCAGGCCGTAACTTACTCACGCCGGCGATCACCACCTTGTCACCAGGTTTTAGGCCATCAGCAATAAACACGTCCTCGGAGCTATAGCGAATAACGTTAACTTTGCGCAATGCCAAGGTTAATGTATCCGGTTGAACGATTAAAACAGCAGGATCCGCGCCATCACGGGTCATCGCAGACGCCGGCAGAACAAACGCAGCCTGCCCCGGGATCACGATACTTCCCTGCACCGTCGCACCCAAAGCCATTTTCTCTGGAGGGTTCGGCAGCGAGACTCTGACTCGCCAGGTCCGCGTCTGCTTATCCGCCTGTGGATTCACATCTCGGATCACGCCCTCAGTCACGACGGAAGGATCGGAAAGCAGCGCAATCTTGACTTTATTATCGGAAAGATTGCTGTACAAAATTGCTTCTGGAACGTCAAATACGGCATCTACTCCCTGATTGAGTGAGAGCGTAACGACCCCCTGCCCTGCGCTGACAGTTTGTCCAGGATTCAGCTTAACCGAAGTCACTACGCCATCTGCAGGCGCAACCAGACGGGTGTAACCCAACTGCTCCTGAGCGATTTTCAAATTCGATTGAGCAGAGACGCGTTTTGCCGCTGCGACTTCAAGATTGACCCTCGCTTCATCAACCTGAGCCTGCGCGATAGCACCGGTTTTGATCAATGATTGCAGCCTCCTGAAATTGAGCGCAGCCAAGCGCTCTGAAGAAACGGCACCGGCCAGTTCAGCCTGCGCACTGCGCACCTGATTCTCGTTATTTCTGGGCTCCAAAGTCGCGATCGTTTGCCCCGCCTTTAATTTGTCCCCCACATCGACCGGCCGGCTGAGGATCCGGCCGTCAATGCGAAACGAGAGCTGAGATTCCTCATGGGGGCGAATTTCTCCGGTATGCTTTATCAAAACTCCGCCAACCGGATTATCGACGACAAGCGTTCGTACGGAACGTGTAGGCACCTCCTGTGTCTTTGCTTTATCATCACATCCCGCCAAAAAAACGAACAGGGGAATAATAAACAGTTTCCAATATTGAAATAGAAACACACTCTTGACCGTACTTATTAACCTGAACAAACCTACTGACATAAGACATTCTCCTGATAGTCTGTCGAAGAATTAAACCTTTTTTATGTGTAGATTTAGTCCATGTTTTTTCAAGGAATCATCAAGACTCTATTTTCATTGGAAGAATTAGTTGAAATAGCATCCCACCGTCAGGATGATTCTGAGCACTGAGACTGCCGTCGTGTTCGCGGCTTATCGCCATGGCGATAGAAAGACCTAGCCCACTTCCCCCCAGATTTCTCGACCGCGAGCTCTCCTCCCGGGAAAAACGTTCGAACATCAAGGGCAAAAAGGCTTCACTGACACCCGGCCCATAATCGCGAAAACCGACGATAGCCTCATTATTAAAATGATTAACGGTGATTGTCAGTTTCTTGCCGGAATGCGCGTAGCGCATTGCATTTTTTATGAGAATCGTAACAACTTGCCCAATTCGGAACGGATCGGCGTAGACGAATACAGGAGCAGGACATTCAAATTCAATCGTGAAGTTTCCCTGAGAAGCTTCAGCCTTTAACCATTGCAAACGCTCCTGAATCAAATCGCACAGATTCACATGGTATTTTTCTAATGATAATGCCCCGGCTTGCGACAATGACAACGTTTGAAGATCATCAATAAGGCGATTTAGGCTATTCAAGGGCTGCATAACCAGATCTAACTGATTCTTGTCCGGCTCAAAAACCCCATCCATAATGCCCTGAAGGCGTGCAATTGAAGCCGTTAACGGCGAGCGTAATTCATGCGCCATAGCGATATGAGAAGCACGCAACTCCCCTTCATAATAAGTCAGTTTTTTGGTCATCTCATTGAAATCGTGTGTTAGAGTAAGAAGTTCTTCCGGCGCTTTCTCTTCTAATTTTGCTTGCACAGAGAAATCCCCCTCGGCGACTTTTCTCGCGGCAGTGACCAAATAGGAAAATTGCTTCGCCAATGGCCGAGACATATAGAGCCCCAGTAAGACCATGAGAGGTATAGCGACAACCACCAAAATAGCCAGCATAATCCAATCCCCCGACGTGATCGACGGATTAGCAAAGTCAATGCCATACCAATAGTGAAAAAGGCTATAAAACCTGTACAAATCTTCATTGGGATTATTAAGCAAGTGCAGGAATTCCTTTCGGACATCCGCCGGCATTTCATGATATAAAACCCAGGTGCTATAAATGGCATAGCGCAACCACATACAGAGTGCAATAATAACAATCACCCCGACAGATTGAGAAATTACCCTCACGCAAATCCACTTCCAAAGCGAAACTCTTTTGCTTTTCTTATTCATTTATTCCAATACCTGTAGCCCATCGCTCTAACGGTAAGCAGTACATCATCTACCCCTACCGAGTTGAGCTTTTTGCGCAAATTATAAATATGCGTATCGACAACCCGCTCAAATGCATCACTTTCCGGCAAACACATATTTAACAATGTTTGGCGGGAAAACGCTCTTTTAGGCGCACGCATTAGCACAGATAACAGTAAGAACTCAGTCGGTGTGAGATCAACTGCAATTTTAATGTTTTCGGCGGGGCAAACGTGAACCAACATCGCCTCTTCATCAAGTTGTACCGGGCCACAAATAATAAGCTCGGATTTTATATTTAATGCAGTCGCTCTTCTCAGCACGGCATGAACCCGAGCAACGACCTCGCCCGGGTTGTAAGGTTTCACGATGTAATCATCAACGCCGTGCCTCAACGAGGAGATCTTATCCTGAATCTCGCCGATTGCCGTCACCATGATGACAGGCACATCACTCTTTCTACGCACACGTGCCAATATTTCATTGCCATTTATTCCCGGCAGCATGACGTCTAATAAAACCAAATCAGGTTGCCAGGAAAAAACCATCTCAAGCCCTTTAACACCATCCCCTACCTTAGCAACGGCAAAGCACTCTCTTTTTAGATAAGCTTCTAGGACTTCTGCAGCATGCATATCGTCCTCGATGATTAAAATTCTTTTTTCTTCCATATATTAACCTGCTATTCAGTCACGCTAACCAAGTAAAAACAATATAATAAAGTTTAGCACTTTTTTATTTAAAGAATAAACAAAAAACGACGATAGTACATATCGGGCGATTAAAAATAAAGTCAGCATGACTTCATTCAAAATCAGCTCGACAAAAAAGCGAGGCAATAACATTTAAATTCAAATAGTTACCTACGGAGTAGCATTAACCTGAAAATAAAAAAACAGAAATTGATAACATCTTGACAAAGTTAAGCAATAATCGAGATTTCAATAACGCCAACAGGTGAAGATATCGGGAGTCGATGCAATGGAAATGAGCAAAATTGAACAGTCTAGAATATTTATTAATAGCGTTATCAATCTGTTGGAAATGCATCTCAAACAACCGGTAAACATCATCAACCTGATTGATAAAACTGGATATTCTAGATGGTATGTTCAACGTAAGTTCTGCGCTTTGGCCGGTATATCGATGAAGTCTTACATCAGATCAAGGAAAATGACAGAGGCGGCGAAAATGATTTTATCTACAGACAGGAAGATCATAGATATTGCACTTGAATATGGTTATCTGGAACAGCAGGCTTTCTGTCGCATCTTTAAAAACCACTATGGCGTTTCCCCTACGATGTTTCGCAAAATGAATAAGCCACGTGAGGACGTTTGGATATCGGCTAAAACAGTGCTTGTAAAATTTACAAACAATGGGAAATAAGATTGAGGGCGTAACGAAGTTACAACATGTTGTCAGCGATGAAGACAAACAGGATGTGATTAATCAGCGCATGTTTGTGATGAGAAATTCAATGGCCTATTGTTATTTTAGCTAATTCATTAGCCAAAACCGCTCAGTAAGACAACACCCTTTATTTTTCAACGAATAAATTCCCCATAATTATACAATCAACGACGTTCTTCTATCGTTCGCCATACGGCGTATGATAGGGGCTATACCCTGGTTTTATATCAAACGCGCATCGATGGCTCGGCACAACGTATATCCATCATTGACGCATACGTGCATAAAATCCCCAGCGAAAAGAAATTCATACGCACTCATATTCGCTTAGCTCCAATTTTAGCTTCAGCTCTCTTAATTACATTATGATTTTACTGGGTTTGAGAAGGGATAGAAGCATTGTTCACCTTATACACCTTTTAGTTCTCTCCTTTTCTTTCAATGCATTGATAGGTGTGCTGTTCCCATTTCAGTACGCACCACTATCCACCTACTGAGTGAACAGTCTGAATCGCAGGCACAAAAAAACCGGCCTGAGCCGGTTTGGGGAACGCTTGTCGTTATGATATTGGCCGTTCAGCGGCAGATAGGATGCCCTGGTGTTGCTGCATATATTCGGGTCACTGCCACTATAGGTGGCGCTGCGATTGAGCGTCCAATGGGTTCGGCAGATCAATAATGGCCTATTGATCGGCCCGGCCGATCGACCCGCTCATCGTCACACCGCCCCGCACTTAGGCAACCAGTCCGCTTCGCACTCTTCACTCAATATCAGATTGGTTTGTATTCCCTGCTTAGTGCGGCGTTTCAGCAGCGTATGCTCATACTCTTTCAGCGTCTGCGGCACCGCCTGGCCGAACGCCGTCAGGTTCATCACGTGCTGATACCCCCGTGCGACCATAAACGACAGGTAGGCGTGGTAGAGGTAGCGGCGAGGATTCGGCGGGGTGATGTTGGCGTTGCCGATCATCATCCCTTCCGGGGTGCCCAGCACCGTCAGATAGCCACAAAAATCGACCAGCGGATCGGCATGCCGTTTAATTTCCAGAGCTTCCTCCGAACTCTGCTGTGCCTGGAGCAGTGCGCGAGCATCATTCGGGTTGGCAAAGCGCTGCATCAGGTGACGCACAATCACGGCCAGCTCTTCGGTGATCTTCGCCAGCAACTGCGGATCACGCTCTTCGGGGGCGATAGCCTCCGGGAACGGCAGAATAACGCGGCGGCGCGAGATGCCACCGCTGCGGTCACTGAACTGCATCGGGTTGTTGTTGACCGCCAGTATCACCGCCGGGATGTAGGCGGCGTAGGCGTCGCGGTATTTCGGGTCGATGGCGACCGCATCGCCGCCGGTGATGGCCTTGATGCCCGCGCCGTCACCGCTCCACTTCTCCTGGTCGGGCAGGAGTATCAGCGAGAAGCCGACCACCGAAGCCCGTTCGCGCGCCGACTCCAGGTTGTCGATGGTGGCGGAGGTGGTGTTATCGGCTCCGGCCAGCAGCCGGGCGATGGCGGCCATCACGCTCTTGCCGCTGCCGCCGGGGCCGGTCACTTCGAGGAACAGTTGCCAGTCGTAGCGGTTGGCCAGCACCATAAAGAGTGCCGCGAGAATACGCTCCTGCTTGTCGTGCTTGCCCCCGGCGGCCCGCGTCAGCCACCGCCAGAAGTGCGGCGCATGGTCGGCCAGGTTCTCCCCGGCGCGCGGCGGCGTGTAGTCCACGCTGTTGACGGTGCGCAGCCAGTGTTCTTGCCGGTGGGCGCTGAACTGGCCGCTCACGGTATCAAAGACGCCGTTACGAAAACCAATCAACCGGCGAACCGGGTCGCCCATCTGCGGCACCATCAGTTTGAGGGTGTCCAAAATGCTGTTGATACCGGCGGCGGAGAACGGCGCACGTACCTTCTGGAACAGCGCGGCAATCTCCCGGCTCAGTTGCCGGTGCGGCAGCACCTGCCAGGCGCCGCGCGCGTAGCGGCACAGCTCCTCTCCCACCGGCGGCACCGCCAGGGTGTTGCCGTAATGCTCGGCCAGCAGCTCGGCCTTCTCGCTGGCGCTCATGGCTTTTAAATCGGCATCGCTCAGCGTGTCGAACGGGCTGGGCTGCGACGGCTGGCTGAACGCCCGGAGCTGCGCGCGCGTGGCCTCAGCGCGCTGCTGACAGTAGACGTCGTTCCAGTCGCCTTCCGTGGGTGGCAGTGCCGGAGTGCCGCCGGTGCGCGTGGCCGCCTCGGCGGCGCGGGTCTGCCCGGTGCCGCTGCGGTCATTATCGGCCGCCAGCAGCAACCGTGCATCCGGGTAGTGGCTGCGCAGCCGCTGCGCCACGGCCGTCAGGTTATTGGCGCTCAGCGCCACGCACACCGTTTCGCCGGTCAGGCGATGCACGGTGAGGCCGGTGGCGTAGCCTTCGGTGAGCCAGATAACCGCGTTGTCCGGGCCGCCCAGGGTGTGACAAGCGGCTTTCACCTGCCCGCCCGCCAGCATGCGTTTATCACCGTGGGCGTTAATCAGCTGCACGTTGACCACCTCGCCCCCGGCATTGTGCAGCGGCAGCAGCAGGTCGCCGGGCTGGTAGGTGATACCGCCAACGCGCAGCGGCTGGCCGTGCAAGGTCAGGGTTTCTGCCTCCGGCCAGCCTTTGGCGCTCAGGTAGGCGTTGCCGGTCTGGGACTGCGCGGCAGCCACCAGAGCCAGTGCCTGCCTGGCAGCCTTGCGCTGAGCCTCGGCCTTGTCTTGTGGTGAATGACCGGCCTCAGCGGCCAGTGGCAAAGTGCTGGCATTATCCCCCATCACGGCAGCCACCTGTTCGGCGGCAGCCCTGGCAGACAGTGACAGGGCTTTTTCCACCAGGTTGAGGCCGTCACCGGCCCCGCACTGATTGCAGAACCAGGTGCCGCGCCCGTCCTGGTTGTCGAAGCGGAAGCGGTCTTTACCGCCACAGGTCGGGCACGGCTGCGGCTTGCCGTTCGGCTGCAAGGCGATGCCGAGCGCCGGGAGTATCACCGGCCAGTGGCCGGTGGCGGTGCGTACGGTCTGGGAAACGAACTGGGCGCTCATCCTTTCTCTCCTCAGTGTACGGTGGCATTCTGCGATGCCGACAGGCGCTCACAGCACAGCTCGTCCATCATCTTTTGCCCCAGCGTGGTCAGGCGCGGCGCAGCTACCAGAACGTCCGGCTGCACCATGTCACTCAGCAGGGTGCACGCCATATCCATGCCGTCCTCCGCACCGTACTGACGCACAAAGTGCCCCTCCAAACGCAACGCAATCGTCATCTGCAGCTCGTCCAGCGTGTACCCGAGGCTCACCCGGTAAAAGGCGCAGGTGTCCAGATAGGCTTGCGCCACGGCGCGGCGGAAAACGGCGGTACGGACTTCAATCGGTAAACAGGATGCAGTGTTCATGCGGCGGAGGCCTCCATGCGGGCAAGAATTTGGGTTTCACAGGTGTTGACGACGTGGCCGAGCTGGTCGGTCAGCAAGGCAATGACCGAAGCAAACGATGCCTGTTGCACGGCATCGGGGCGCTGCCCGCTGAGGTCAAGGGTGTCCAGCAGGTCGAGGAACAGCACGCCGGTGGCGTGCGCATGCTGGAGACGCAGAAAATCGGCGTGCGGGATAGGGTAATGGGTGTCGCGGTAGTAGCGGTCGGCCAGGGTGTCCATGCCACCGCCTTAACCGGCAGACGACCGGCAAAGGACAACACGTAATCACGGGCCAGCAGGCGGCGGGCGTTGCGTTCGGTATCTGCCACGGTGCGTACAATACGCGGTGAAGCCGTCAGCGCAGAACGGCGCACGGCCGCAAACAAAAAGCAGAATGTCGGGTGAGTCGGGGTGAGGGTCGTAGCCATGGTGGCAGCCTCCTTAGAGTAAAGGTTATTGCTACCACCGAAGTTTCCACGCTTATGGGTGGTAGCCCAGACGGGGGTGGAAATACCGGCCTCTAAGAATACCGGCCTGACCGAAGTCAGCCCCGCCTGAGCCACCATTGATTGACTGCTGCGATAGCATAACATCCACCGCGCAAAAAATGAGCGAGCAAAGGCTGCGACATAAAAAAACACGCCTGGCGCGTGTTGTGTCGCCTTAGAGTTACTCGGGTTTCCACGCCCGGCTGCCGATTTTGCGACAGCGGGAGGACTATAGCGCAGGGCCGGACGTGGGGGCAAGCCGTAAGACGCCCCCGGACGTTCAATCGATCGCATAGTGATCAACAGTCGGTAAGCGGGTCGTTGCGGGTATCGGCAGCCGCGCAGGTCAGCGGCACCGGCCCGGCACGGAACAGGCGCGGCTCAGCCTGGCGACTCGCCAGACGAATAACGCCGTGTTTTTCGCTGCGGTGATCCGGCAAGACGACGCCAGGCTCTTTACGCTGCAACAGGATAGCTTCCGCCACAAACAGCGCGTCGTTGTCACTCAGGGTAAAACTATGTCGACCGAGGGTTAACTGCATCACGAAGCGTTCCCCTGATGGCGATTGGCGATGCGTTCGTCCATCCACTGCTCGACCTCGGAGGCCAGCCAGGCGACGTTTTTACCGCCGAGGGAGACCTGAACCGGAAACTGCTTACGGCTCATCATCTCGTACACAGTGGAGCGGGACAGGCCAGTGGTGTAGAGCACTTCCGGCAGGCGGATAAAGCGTTCGCGCGGGGTGTAACTGCCAGGAATAACCGGCGACGGGGTGGATGGGGTGGGGGTGGAAACGGTCAACATAAAACGCTACCTCTTTGTGTCCGGCCAACGCTGGCCGGGACTGTGTGAACTTCGGTAGCGCCCTATTATGTGAATATTTACCGGGGTGGCAACAAGGCGTTGTTGTGTGGCCCATTAAGAAATGGTCATAAAAACAACAAATTATAATAGCTCAGCAATCCTCACCACTCCTCACCCTTCCTCAACATTACCCCATAGTTTTCAACAATGAATTCATTACTAATAAATAGGTATAAACAGACTAACCACGGCTAGCCAGGGAAAAGATCGTTTTGGACCGGGTGAATAGTGCTGAACACCGGGTGAAGAGTTTATAGAAAACTATTCACCCTCTTATTTACTGATTTATATATATTTTTTATTTGAGTGAACAGTAGTGAATAGTTTTAGGTAAAACTAAAAATGGCTTGATGGTTTTCTCATCAGTGCTCAAGGCTGTTGTCCTGGGGACACTCCAACCGGGATGAATGGCGATGTTGTATGGCGGTCAGCAGAATAGCTTCACATTAACTGACACCGGGGACACGACCATGAGCACCACCACCTTACCGAAATACATCACCGATAAACTGCAAGCCCTGCGTGACGCTCGTGCCGCCCACGATAAAAACTATCAGGCATTGACCGACGTCGTAACCGGCATAGCTCGCTGCCACCAACAGAAGAAAGACACCGAAGTGCAGAGCCAGGAGGCAGAAAGCCAGTGGCGCACCCTGTTTCGCAAACTGCGCGGAGAAATGACGCCGGAACTGCAAGCGCAACACCACAGCCGGATTTCCAAGCGGGAGCTGGCGAAAGAGTTCGACGGCCTGATTGAGGAGATGGAGCTGGACAAAATGCAGCTTCACCTCAACTGCGGCGGCACAGCCCCGAAGGTGGTGAGCGCGCACAAAGACGCCCTCACGACCTTTGCAGCTCACGCGATGCATCAGGCGGTGGATGCGCTGAGCAAGGCGCTTATCAGCCCTGACGTTATCAAGGCGTGTGCACTGGCTTCACGGGCTTACGGCGTCTATGCGGACAATCCGATGAAAATGATTGAGCAACAGGTACTGGGCACGCTACAAGGCCGTATTCGCGCTACCATGGCTACACAGAATATCGACCACCCGGTGCTTGATGAGATTGGCCTGACGATACCGCAAGAAACCGGCGCATTGCCGGAACTGCAAAGCAGTCCTGCCAAGCGCATGCGGGCTATCTCAGAACTGAAGGAAAAACGTCAACGCTTGCAGCAGAAGGGGGCCAAATCATGATGCGCTGCCCGCTGTGCACTCATGCGTCCTATACTCGCACCAGTCGCTATATCACGGAGCGGACGAAAGAGGCGTATTACCAATGTCAGAGCCTGACCTGTTCTTGCACATTCAAGACGGTGGAAAGCGTCGATAAAATCCTGTGCCAGCCGATACAGGCGCAACCGGTCGATGAGAACGCCCTGCCACCGCCCGAGAAACGGACGTTGAACCGCTATCGCCGTTACAGCAGCACTCCTACCCTGCACTAATCACACTCCGCCCCGCCGCTCTCGACAGCATCGCGGGGCATTCCCTCTCCCACCTCGCCCAAAACAGCCTTTTTCCTGGCTAGCCAGCCTCAAATTGCGCGTGCATGCATAGGGTGCATGATTTTGCATGCAAGAAAATGCACTTTTCATCCCCTGCCGCACCAGTACTGGCGCGGCCTGCGGCCGTTCATGCAACTGCATGAAAAGCGACACATGAAGTGCGCAGGCGAGGCGGGGGAAGTATTGCGCGCGCAGAGGTTTGAGCGACTTTACGTTTAATGCGTCAGCGCGTCGCTAAACGTCTATTTATTGAGATTTAACTCAGCAGGGTGCTTGTACGATAGCCCCGCGAAAGGCTGCTGCATGCGTTTCTTTTTGATGCATGAATGGGGAGTGTGGCAAGGCTAAGTGGTTGCGCCGTGTGATGATTGTTAGCCAAAATCGCCTAGCCACTTTCAAAAAAATACCCATGCATAAAATGCAAGACACCACATGCAAGAAAATGCACCTCCCGCCCTACCACACCAGTAATTCAACTACATGGAAAACGGCACATCAAACTGGTGGACGAGGTAGAGATAGCATTGTACGCAGGCGAGATTATTCATTTTCGCGATCTCGTTTTCCGTCTTGCTAATCGTTGTGCTTTTTTTATTTTTTTCTTCCGGTTTTCAATTTCCAATTTTTTAGAAGGTATCTTTTCCGGATAATCTCCAGGAAGCACAGGAAATTGATAATCTCTCCCTTCAAATATTTTCACATTATCTGGGGATAATATTTTAAACTCATCTCTGTCTCTTTCCGCTCGCTTGTAATCAGCATCAGACCAATCAGTAGTATCTATATAAACCATATCCTCACCACCACCTCCCCCTTGTGGCTCAGTGACTATTCCGACTATATACTTCATATCTGGATAAAGTAACTTTGCTGAAGTACAGTATATATAAAGCAATTCCTGCCTGTATTTCCTATAGTCATCGTAAGACGATGCAAGTTTAGGAATCGGCTCAACCAGCCAAACATATCCAATAGTTCTATTAGTTGGCGATATTAATACTCTAACAGCTCGCCTATCTTTAGGGGTCATGGTAACTTTTTGAAGCACACTTTCTGAAATTATTCTTCGGGACACCCGCCTTTCAGATGCCATAATCCTTAGACCAAGCGTAATATCATCTATTGAATGTTTTTCATCATATATAAGTGACCCGGAGATAACATGATGCGAAAAGTTCTCAATACAAGAATCCCAGAAGTAAGAAACTCTATTTAACTCCTTCCCTCTTCTATACTGAGGTAGACTAACAAGTGATTTATATGCCCCCTCCATAATTGTTGCTGAAACACCTTCCTCTATATAAAATCCTGGGTCCTTATTGTCTTTACTACTGAAATAGTACCATGCAAGTAGATCTTCCTCCCCTGCCGCTGTTAACAACCCCCCAGAGTTTATGAATTGCTCTTTTTTATCTAGGTAGTCTATTAGGTCAGAAATTGTGTCTAGTTCCGAGAGGATTACATCAAGAGCTACATCATCAAAAACATGAACAAATGGTTTTCCAGCAACTGGCATCCCAACCATAAATGGATTCTTTAGATGCTCATTGCCCGATATACTAGGGCATATAATTAGACTTCCAGAACCACCCGAGTATTCCACAAACCTTTTAGATGCATTTTTTGCCACCGCAACTCTATGTATTTTTAAATTTTCCCCCTCGGGTATTTTCATAGGAAAAGGAACATGGCACTTAGCATCTAAAAAAATTCTTTCAGGTCTTTCTTTCAGCGATGACTCAGCACCATATAACTGTACTGCAGATTTTATGACGGCTTTCTTTACCCACCGACCCCAATCAACATTAATATCACCAGTATCCTTAAAAGAAATATCTTTATCTGAGAATATAATTACATGATTACCAAAAACAACTAGAAGGTCACAAAGTTCTTTGCCATCACCTAACTCGCTCTTCTTCCCTTCATCTGTATAAACATTAGGATAGCTCCATAAACTTAGAAAAGTTTTTTCACATAAATGTGCCAAATACTTTTCAGAGTCGTTTGAACCCTTACCTTTATTAATAAACTTAGTACTATTCATTTAGAAACCCTGTATATTTTCAGCATACCATTGCAACATAGACCTTCTATTTTCTAAATACTGAGCATGGTTGTATGTTCCCCGAATACCATTCTTGTCAACATGCGCAAGTTGCATCTCAATCCATGCAGAATCAAACCCTTGCTCATGTAGGATAGTAGACATCGTATGCCTGAAACCGTGACCGGTGGCTCGACCCTTATATCCCAGCAGCTCTATTACCTGATTCACACTTTCCTTACTTATAGGCTTTCTGCGGTTGTTTCGTCCAATGAAAATGTAAGGATAGTGGCCGGTGATCGGTTGTAGCTGTTTAAGCAATTCAACCGCCTGAGTAGAGAGTGGCACAATGTGCGGGCGGCGCATTTTCATACGTTCGGCAGGGATCTCCCAGATTGCACGCTCAAAATCGATCTCTTCCCACGTGGCAAAGCGCATTTCTTGCGTGCGCACGCCGGTCAGCATAACGATCTTCGCGGCATTCTTAGTGATGATGCTACCGGTATACCCTTCCAAATCCTTCACGAAGTAAGGCAGTTCCTCGGCTGAAAGGAACGGATGGTGCTTTTGTTTGGGAACGGCTAGCGCGCTGGCGAGATCTGGGGCTGGGTTATACTCCGCCCTACCGGTGATAATGGCGTAACGGAAGACCTCCCCACAACGCTGGCGAACCTTACGGGTCTTCTCCAATGCCCCACGCTTCTCAATCCGCCGCAGCACTTCCAGCAGCTCCAAAGGCTTAATCTCGGTAATGGGGCGTTGACCAATATACGGAAACACATCCTGCTCAAAGGTACGCATGATTTCTTCCCTATAGGCAAGAGTCCACCGGTCAGCTTTGTTCGTGTGCCACTCGCGGCTAATGGCTTCAAACGAGTTCTCAACGGAAAGCTTCTGAACAAGCTTTTGCGCCTTTTTCTCAGCTACTGGGTCAATGCCATTCGCAACCTGCTTGCGAGCCTCACCGCGCTTTTCTCGCGCCTCAGCCAGCGTTACCAAGGGGTAGGTGCCAAAGGACATCAACTTGGCTTTTCCGGCATAGCGATAGCGAAAACGCCAACCTTTACTCCCGTCAGTGTTGATAAGGAGAGACAGGCCTTGGCCATCGTTGAGGGTGTAGGGCTTTTCCTGCGGCTTGGAACGTCGAATTTGTATGTCAGTTAGGAGCATGTGTATAAGTGGATTCTGTGTATAAAAAAATTATACGCACCATTATACACATTTTTCTCGGATTCAGGCGGTAACGCACGGACACCAGCGGACAATAAAATAACATAATCAATTGATTTAATGAATTTTAATGGACGTTACAGGAACTACCCGGACAAGCTTTGGCGGAAGATCACAGGAGTCGAACCTGCCCAGGACCGCTGGCGGCCCCAACCGGATTTGAAGTCCGGCCGCCCCACCGGGGACGAGGATCTTCCTTGGAGAAGATAAGAAGCAAGGCGCTGATTATAGCGCAGTTTGTTCGCTGCGCTAAGCGGGAAATGGCGGCCGCCGGCGATTCGGCGGCCGGGGAGCGCTACTTCAGGAAATCCTTCACGTCCAGCAGGATGAACTCGTTGTCATCCGCCATATTGGGCTGGCGGCTGGAGGAGAACGGGAAGTTGTTGTCGTTGCCGACGATGATGTGGTTGGCGTCCACCACGTCCACGTTCTCAATGGTGAAGAACGGGAAGGTCAGCACGCCGTCGTTCAGTGGCTTGCGCGCCAGCTTGTTCGGATCCTGAATGTTCATCAGGTCGATATAGCCCAGTTTTTCGACCGGTTTGCCGACGTTGGCGTCCGAGAAAGCGATTTTATACACTCGCTTGAACTTGGCCACCTGGCTGAAGCAGTTGTCGGTTGGCGCGCCGGCGGCGCAGGCTTTATCCGGCGTGCCTTCGCCGTTGTCGCGCTCGATCACCAGCCCGTGGGTGGCGTCGATCATGTTGAAGTCGCCGATGGCATTCTGGTTGTCTTCCAGTACGTACTGCCAGCTGCGGCCGGTCCAGGCCTGCTGTTTGACGTCGAACTCCAGCACCCGCAGGTAGCGTTTGCCGCCGACGTTCTCGAACTGTTCGCCATCCCACAGCGCCCCTTCCAGCAGCGGGTACAGCTTACTGCCGTCCGGTGAGGCGGCCATGCCTTCAAAGCCTTTGGAACGCGCCACCTGGAAGTTCTGTTTGCCGTCCGGCGCGCCCGGCAGGGTTAGCGTCGGGTTGTCCGGCGATTTCACCACCTTGCCGTCCACTTTGGTGTCGAACACCGCCAGCACCTTGCCGTTCAGGTCGGCCTTGATCAGGTAAGGCCCGAACTCTTCACCGATCCATAAGGCATCGTCGGCAAACTGGAAGCTTTCCGGATCGAAATCGCTGCCGGTCAGATAGCGCTGCTCGGTGCTCTCGTTGATGATGTGGAACGGCACCTTTTTATCCGGATCGTGCAGGAACACCGTCTTCAGCGGCGCGACCGTGCCGTCTTTGAAATCGATCTTGTAGTGGTTGAGGTACAGCATGGCGTCCGGGGAGTTGGCCTTGCTGCCGAAACCATTGTCGGTCAGCACCCAGTAGGTGCCGTCGGGCATGTGTTTGATGCCGGAGTGGCCCTGCAGCGGCTGGCCGTTGATCGGCAAGCCGATGCCGGTCAGGCGATCGGCGGATTTACCCGCCACGCTGCCCAACTCGGTGACGCGTTTCCCGCTGGTGTATTTGCCGCTCTGCTGCAGATCGCTCGGCGCGTCCTTCGGTGTGGAAACGGCGGATTTCACCGGCAGCAGCGCATGCCCCGCCAACGTCGCCGGCACCGGCTGCGCGTCGGCCCACAGGTTGGCGCTCAGCGCCATGCAGCCGACCAGCAGCGCCAGCCGGGTTTTGGTGTTGTGCATGTCATTGTCCCTTTTCGTTGTTATCGCCCAGAAGTAAAAGCAACGTCACTATAGGGAGCGGCAATGACAGAAATATTATTCGGCGAACGCCCGCCGGTAGCTGTGCGGATGGAAGCGCCAGGTAATGGCGATCAGCACCACCACCAGCAGCGCATGGATTTGCCAGTCCAGCACGAAGCCGCCGCTGTAGTCGCGCAGCAGGCCGGAAAGGTAAGGCGTGACGCCCGCCAGCAGGAAACCGACGCCCTGCATGAAGGCCACCAGTCGCCCGGCCGCCGCCGGCTGGTGCAAGTGATCGAGCGCCAGCACCAGACACAGCGGGAACGCGCCGCCCAGCCCCAGCCCGGAAAGCAACACCCACAGCCACGGCAGCGTCTGCGGTAGATAAATCAGGCCGATAAAGCCGATCAGTTGCATCATCAGCGCCAGCAACAGCAGCGGCCGCCGGTCATGATTGCGCGCCAGCGCCGGCAACAGCAGCGCGCCCACGACCTGGCCGAAGGTCATCAGCGCCAGCAGCGAACCGCTGGCCTGCGGCTGCCAGCCGAGCTGCATGTAATACGGCGGCAACCAGGCGATCAGGCTGGTATAACCGCCGTTGATCAGGCCGAAATAGGTGCCGAGCAGCCAGGCGCGCCGGTTGCGCAGCAGGCTTGGCCCGCGGTTTTCGCCCGCCGCGCCCAGGCGAGATAGCCCGCGGCTGACCGGCCACCAGGCCAGCAGCGCCACCAGGGCCGGCAACGCCCACCAGGCCAGTGCGCTGTGCCAGTCGTGCCCTACGCTCATCAGCCACGGCGTGATCGCCGCCCCCAACCCGCCACCGCCCATCAGCGCCGCCGACCACAACCCGGCCACCAGCGCCATGCTTTTGAGGAAGTGATGCTTGATGATGCCGGGCATCACCGCCTGGATCACCCCGATGCCGAGCCCGCCCAGCACCGCGCTCATCAGCAGTTGCACGCTGCCGGGGGCCAGTTCGCGCCAAAGCGCGCCCAGCCCAATCGCCAGCAGGCTCAACGCCACGGCGCTGCGTTCGCTGAACAGTCGGTTGATGGCGCCGCCCGCCAGCGCCATCAGGCCCATCATCAGCACCGGCAGCGTGGTCAACAGCGCCGCGCCGCCAAAACTCAGCCCGGTGGCCTGGCGCAACGTCGGCAGCAACGGGCCGATCGAGGTCAACAGCGGCCGCATGTTCAGGCCGATCAACACCAGCGCCAGCAACAGGGGGTTGAGCCAACGGTGTGGAGAAGGTGAATTAACAGAATGATTTAACAAGGTATATTCCTGGTACTGCGAAATGAAGAGTGCGGCGTCACAGCGCGATCGCCGCAGCGTTGCGTTACTGTAGGCAACGCCGCTAGTATTGGGAAATTAAATAATAAAATAGCCAACAGTGGGAAAATGAATCGCTACCCGATGTTCAATCCGCAGCTGCTGCTCAGCTTCGTCGCCGTGTGCGACAGCAACAGCTTCACCCGCGCCGCAGAGCGGGTGTTTTTGTCACAGTCCACCGTCAGCCAGCAGGTGCGCCGGCTGGAAGAGATGCTGGGCACGCCGCTGTTTGAGCGTTCCTCGCATCAGGTGCTGCTGACCGAAGAAGGCGTCAAGCTGTTGAGCTACGCGCGCCGCATTATCGCGCTGAATGAAGAAGCCCACGATGCGCTGACCGGCATCTGGCGCGACGGCGTGCTGCGGATCGGCATGCCGGAAGATTTCGCCGTGCCCACCACCGGGCTGCTGGCCGAATTCAGCCGCGAGCACCCGCACCTGCGGCTGGACGTCGCCAGCGGCCTGAGCGCCGATCTGCACAACGCCTACGCGCGTGAAGAGCTGGATCTGATCCTGGTGAAGCAGCGCCGCCGGCAACCGCCGCGCGCCGCGCGGCCGGAACCGCTGCTGTGGCTGGACAGCCTGGCCTTCCCGGCCATCGAGCAATCGCCGGTGCCGCTGGCGGTATTTCCACTGAACGGCCTGTACCGCGACGAGCTGTGCCAGGCGCTGGATACCCTCGGCAAACGCTGGCGCATCGGCTACAGCAGCGCCAGCCTGGCGGCGCTGACCGCCGCCTCCGCCGCCGGGCTGGGCGTCACCCTGCTGCCGGCCGGCTGCCGTCTGGCGACGCACCGGGTACTGGGCGCGGCCGAAGGATTGCCGCCGATAGACAGTTTCGAACTGGCGCTCTACTACCGCGACGGCGCCCCCGCCGCCACGCTGGCCCTGGCCCAGCGGCTGGCGGCGTTTTGCGGGTTGAAGTAAGGCAGCTTACGCCACTATCTGCGGATGTTCGCGCTGCAGCCAGTCGATAATCCGTACCCACAGCGCTTCTGTCTGCTCAAGGCAAGC
This sequence comes from Serratia sp. EWG9, assembly GCF_019913725.1. NCBI lineage: Bacteria > Pseudomonadati > Pseudomonadota > Gammaproteobacteria > Enterobacterales > Yersiniaceae > Serratia > Serratia sp. EWG9. The sequence continues at coordinate 119,167 of NZ_JADNRO010000013.1, read as the reverse complement.
CTGTACCGCCGCGTCCGTCACCAAGTCGCCGGAATAATCCGCCACGTTGCGCTGTTTTCGCAATGCATCCAGGCAGATCATTTCCTCTCGCGGCAGCCCTACGGTGAGCGGCAACGATTGGATCATGATCTGGTGATGGCCGGGTTTGCTGGTCAGCGTGCGGTATCCTTTGGCTTGTAAAGCGGCATTCGCCATTTGCATGACCGCCTTATATGCCGTGTCGAAACGGCTCTCATTGCGGAGCTGAGTGATACCCGCATCGCGTCGGTTGCGAGCGGCGGCGGCCAGCAATTTTTTAATCGCCCCGCGTCAGGCGTTATCACCTCCAGTCCCAGCCCGACCAGATTGTCCAGCGTCATCCTTGTCTCCCGCAATCCAAAGTTGGGGTTTCTGCATAATGTCCTGTATAAACGCGGAGTTCTCGGCCAAAGCCGCCCGCCAGGCTTCCGGCGAGTACAGTTTGGGGTTAATTTCCCGACCCAGCGTTTCCTGCAGCGGGTAAACCGCCTGAATCACCTCCGCAAAAGACAGTTTGCCGACGATCAGAACATCGATATCACTGGCCGCCGTCGCTTTGCCACTGGCGACAGAACCAAAAATAAAAGCGCGTTCAATAGCTTCGCCAAACGCTGCCAATGTCTGCCTTAAGCACTCCGCCGGCCCGCAAACCTTGCGGAAAATCGCCGCCAGCTCAGGGAAAATCAGGCAATCGGCGTTGGCCTGATAGCAAATTTGGTTGCCCTGCCGCTGCCTGAGCAAGATGCCGCTCTCCGCCAACCTGCTCAACTCTTTATGTAAAGTGCCGGCCTGAGTTGCGGTGCGCCGCGCAATTTCTCGCACATGAAACGCACGCCCGGCTTCAATAAACAGCAGGCTTAGCACTTTTCTACGGTATTCGCTGAACAGCAACTCGAGCATCGGATCGTGCATAACGCTGACCTCAATGTAGCTTTAATGGCTACAAATGTAGCCATTAAAGCTACGAAAGAGCAAGCCAGGAAAATCCTTGCCCCGGCGCACGCCGGTCATTACCAAATCGAATAGTCACCAGTGGCAAATGTCGCTGCCAACCGGCCGGTTCCTCTCCTAAATTGGGGGATGTTTTCACCCACCTCACCTCTGGATTAAGGAACCGAACGTGGAAAACCCTCAACAACCGGGCCGCAGAGCCTTCCTCAGCCAAACCGGCAAACTCACCACCGCTTGCGCAGTGATCGGCCTGACCGGCGGCATGGCGCAGGCCGCTTCGCCTGGCGGCGAGCCGTGTGCGCCAACGCCGATGACCCTGACCGATCGCCACTACTGCCTGAGCGAGGTGCGGCTGGAAGACGGCTTTGAATACGACGGCGAAACGGTGATCGGCACCCGCACCGCGCTGTACACCCTGGATATCAAAGACGGCAAGATCGCCGCCATTCACGCCGCCAACGCCGCATTGCCGGCCGGCGTGCCCCGCTATAAGGCGCAGGGCCGGCTGCTGCTGCCGGCATTTCGCGATATGCACATCCACCTGGATAAAACCTTCTACAGCGGCCCGTGGCAGGCGCCGCGCCCGCGCCAGGGCAAGACCATCATGGACATGATCGCACTGGAGCAGACACTGATCCCGACACTGCTGCCCACCTCGCAGCAACGGGCGGAAAACCTGATCGCCTTGCTGCAGTCCAAAGGCAGCACCGTGGCGCGCAGCCACTGCAATATCGATCCGGTCAGCGGCCTGAAAAGCCTGGAGCACCTGCAGCGCGCGCTGGAAAACCACCGGGCGGACTTCAGCTGTGAAATCGTCGCCTTCCCGCAGCACGGCCTGCTGCACTCCAGGGTCGATGCGCTGATGCGCGAAGCGATGCAGATGGGCGTGCAGTACGTCGGCGGGCTCGATCCGACCAACGTCGACGGCGCGATGGAGAAGTCGCTCGACGCCATGTTCCAGATCGCCCTCGATACCGGCAAAGGCGTGGATATCCACCTGCATGAAACCAGCCCGGCCGGGGTCGCCGCCATCAACTACATGATCGCCACCGTGGAGAAAAACCCGGCGCTGCGCGGCAAGGTCACCATCAGCCACGCTTTCGCCCTGACCACGTTGACGCCGGGCGAACTGGCGGAAACCGCCACCCGGCTGGCGGCGCAGCAGATCACCATCGCCTCCACGGTGCCGATCGGCGGCCTGATGATGCCGCTGCCGCAGCTCAGTGAGAAAGGGGTGTTCGTGATGACCGGCACCGACAGCGTGATCGACCACTGGTCGCCGTTCGGCACCGGCGACATCCTGGAGAAGGCCAATCTGTATGCCCAGCTGTACCGCGGTTCCGACGAGTATCACCTGTCGCGCGCCATGGCCATCTCCACCGGCGGCGTGCTGCCGCTGGACGATAAGGGGCAGCGCGCCTGGCCGAAAGCCGGCGATGCCGCCGAGTTCGTGCTGGTCAACGCCAGCTGTTCCGCCGAGGCGGTCGCCCGTCTGCCGGCGCGCAGCGCCACCTTCCATCAGGGGCGCCTGGTCGCCGGCCAGGTGAGCAAAGCCTAAGGTCGGTCCGTTGTTGTCATCATGATGGCCGTTTTTGGCCTTCTGCCAGAGTAAGGCGCGGCGCAAGATGGTCGCTACACACACTGGCGGAGGGCCGAAAATGTCACAGAGCGCGTTATTGATCATCGATGTCCAGCAATCATTCCAGCACCGTCCATTCTGGCAGGAGGACGATCTGCCGGCGTTTCAACAGGCGCTGACCCGCCTGATTGCGGGCTGCCGACAGCGCGGCGCGGCCCTGGTCGACGTGCTGCACGTTTCGCCGCAAGGGCCGTTCTCACTGGCTTCGGGCCATGTGCAGCGCCTGCCGTTCCTCACCCACCAGGCGGATATCACCGTACACAAGCATGTGCACAATGCGCTGACCGAATCCGGCCTCAACGCCTGGCTGCGCGAGCGGGACATCAACCACCTGATCGTCTCCGGCATCCGCACCGAGCAGTGCTGCGAAACCACCACCCGGGTGCGTCCGATCTCGGTTATCGGGTGACTTTCGTCACTGAGGCGACGTTAACCTTCCCGATGCGCCATCCCGGCGGCGAAGTCTTTACCCCCGCGCAGTTGAAGCGGCATACTGAAACCGTACTGGTCGATCGTTTCGCCCGCATCGCCAGCGTGGATGAGGCGCTGGCGCAACTCGCACAGGAGTAATCATGTCGCAGGCCGTCTATTTTCTGCTGTTGCCCAACGTGCTGTCGCTGGACGTCAGCGGCCCGGCGGAAACCCTGCGCCTCGCCGGGCAGTTCAGCCTGCGTTACCTCGGCCCGGCACCGCAGATCGTCTGCTCCATCGGCATGACGCTGAGCGGCCTGCAGCCGTTGCCCGAGCGCCTGGAAGACGGCGCCATCCTGGTGCTGCCGGGCGTCGGCGATTCGCAGCGCTATTTCGCCGGAGAGGAGGCCGAGCAGGCGCGCCGCTGGCTGGCGACGCTGCGGCCCGATCTGCAACGGCAGCGCATCACCCTGGTGTGCATCTGTTCCGGCGCGCTGCTGGCGGCGCAGGCCGGGCTGCTCGACGGCTATCAGTGCACCACCCACCACGACGTCATCGAACGTATCCGCCTCCAGGCGCCGGCGGCGCAGGTGAAAGAGAACCGCATCTTCGTCGAAGACCGCGGCGTCTACACCAGCGCGGGCATCACCACCGGTATCGATTTGGCGCTGCACCTGGTCCACCGCCACTGTGGCTCCGGCCGGGCGCGCGACGTCGCACGCGACATGGTGGTTTATTTCCGCCGCGCCGGCGACGATCCGCAGCTGTCGCCCTGGCTGCGCTACCGCAACCACCTGCACCCGGCGGTGCACCGCGCGCAGGACGTGATGGCCGCAGAGCCGGAGGCCGACTGGTCAGTGCCGCAGATAGCGGAGAAGGCGCACGTCAGCAGCCGCCACCTGGCGCGGCTGTTTCGCAACCACGTCGGCATCAGCGTGCGGGAATATCATGAGCAGCTGCGGCTGGCGGTGGCGCAACAGCGCCTGCAGCAAGGGTATGGCTTGGAGAAGGCCGCGCTGGCGGCTGGGTTTTCTTCCGGGCGGCAACTGCGCCGCGCCCAGCAGCGCCAGCGCTCGCCGCTATGACACCAGCCGGCGGGTATCCAGCCGCTGCAGGCCGACAGACAGCAGCAGGCTGCCCCCCAGCGCCACGCCGAACACCCAGAAGATATCCAACAGCGGGTGGCCGGTGAAATCCAGGTGCCGGCTGCGCATCACGTTGACGATAAGGGCGTGAAAACCGTAAATCGCCAGCGAATGACGGGAAAATACGCTCAGCCAGCCGATCGGCTGCGGCAGACAGTGTTTCACCCACACCAGCAGCGCCACCGCCGCCATAAACACCAGCGGGCCGCTGTAGATGTAATAGGTATCAGCGAAGTTGCCGTTGATGAACAGCTGATGTTTGGTGCCGCGCGCGATCAGCGCCACGCACAGCGCAAATCCCAACGCCGCCAACCAGCCCACGGCGCGCCCGCGCGCCTCCATCATGCCAATCGCCCGCCCGGCCAACGCATACAGCAGGTAGTAGAAGGTATCGCCGTAGATATACAGGTTAACCGGCAGCAGATGCGCGTTGCCGAAGGTCAGCTTATCGGTATTCGGGTTGGCGATCGCCGCCAACACCACCAGCGCGGCGGCCAGGTAGCGGCGCGATACCGGTTTGACGCTAATCAGCGGCGACAGCAGGTAAATCACCGCGATGGCGTAGAAAAACCACAGATGATAGAACACCGGCTTTTGCAGGATGCCGCGCAGCGACGGCCAGAAACCGATCTTGGTGAAAGCCGCGATATAGATCAGCGCAATGGCGCTGTAGAACAGAATACAGCAGAGGATGCGGGTGAAATGCCGCCGGCCGGCGCTCTTTTCGCCGAAGAACAAGTAGCCGGAAATCATGAAGAACAGCGGCACCGACACGCGCGACAGTGAGTTCAGCACGTTGGCGATGTCCCAGTTGTGCAACCCTATCGCCGCGCCGTTAGTGACGTAATAGGTGGTGGCGTGGATCATCACCACCATCATGCACGCCATCGCCCGCAGGTTGTCTATCCAGCCGATTTTCTCGCTCAAACGCTCGCCCGATCTTGTGTCATATTGATATGTTAAGAAGAGGTTATCGGGCACGGCGTTCGGCGACAACCCAAAAGCGAAATATCAGAATGCACTTAAACAACACCTTATGATTGCGAAGGTGAACAATTGGCGGCAAAATAGCCGCCATAACTCGCTCAGTTTGCGCTTCCCGCCCTGGCAGTTCCTTTTTCTCTTTTACTATCAGTACAATAATATGAAAACAACATTACCACCTGCGGCACGTTTGGGCCGGCAGGCGCTTTTATTCCCTCTTTGTCTGGTGCTGTTCGAGTTCGCCACCTATATCGGCAACGATATGATTCAGCCCGGCATGCTGGCCGTCGTGGCGGATTTCAACGCCGGCGAAGAGTGGGTGCCCACCTCGATGACCGCCTATCTGGCCGGCGGCATCTTCCTGCAGTGGCTGCTCGGGCCGCTGTCGGATCGCCGCGGCCGTCGCCCGGTGATGCTGGCCGGGGTGGCGTTCTTTATCGTCTCCTGCCTGGCGATCCTGCTGGTCACCACCATCGAGCAGTTCATCGCCATGCGTTTCCTGCAGGGCATCGGCCTGTGCTTTATCGGCGCGGTCGGCTACGCCACGATTCAGGAGTCGTTCGAAGAGGCGGTGTGCATCAAAATCACCGCCCTGATGGCTAACGTGGCGCTGATCGCACCGCTGCTGGGGCCGCTGGCCGGTGCGGCGCTAATCCACGTCGCACCGTGGCAAAGCATGTTCGTGCTGTTTGCGGCGCTGGCGGCCATCGCCTTCTACGGCCTGTGGAAAGCCATGCCGGAGACCGCCACGCTGCAGGGCGAGGCGTTCTCCGCCGCCAACCTGTGGCGCGACTACCGCCAGGTGCTGGGCAACCGCCGCTTCCTGTGCGGCGCCCTGGCGATCGGTTTCGCCAGCCTGCCGCTGCTGGCCTGGATCGCCCAGTCGCCGGTGATCCTGATCAGCGGGGAGTCGTTGTCGACGCTGGATTACGGCCTGCTGCAAATCCCGGTGTTCGGCGCGCTGATCCTCGGCAACCTGACGCTGGCGCGCCTGACCGGCAAAAACAGCGTGGAGCGCCTGATCAAGCTGGGCGCAGGCCCGATGCTGCTGGGGCTGCTGATCGCCGCGCTGGCGACTCAGTTCTCCAGCCACGCCTACCTGTGGATGACCGCCGGCCTGAGCCTGTACGCCTTCGGCATCGGCCTCGCCAACGCCGGGCTGTACCGCCTGACGCTGTTCTCCAGCAACGTCAGCAAAGGCACCGTGTCCGCCACCATGGGCATGCTGAGCATGATGGTGTTCACCGTCGGCATCGAGCTGGCCAAGGTCGCCTACGTCTGGGGCGGCAGCGGGTTGTTCAACCTGTTCAACCTCATCAGCGGCCTGTGCTGGCTGACGTTGGTGGCGCTGTTCCTCGCCAAACGCCGCAACGGCGATCCCACCCCGCAGCCGAACGGCGCGGCATAAGCGCGACGATAAAACGCCGGTCTGGTTTCCCGACCGGCGTTTTTTATGCGGCTTCAGCCGAGCAGCCCCCCCAGCGCATACCCCGCCCCCACCACCGCTACCGCCAACAACAGCAACGCCGACAGGACGGAGATCGCCCGCCGGGCACGGCGTCAGGTTTATCGGGTAGGGGAATTCGGCCTATCGCTCTTCGCGGGTATGCCAAATACGCAGAACATAAATCGTTGCCGGCTGCACCTGGTAACGTATCTCATAACGGCCGACCAGAATACGCCTCACTTCCTGCGGTAAAAACTCGTCCAGTCTTTCACCCAGGCGAGGATTATCGAGCAACGCTTTAGGCGCGGCGACCAAGGCCTTCACCGAATTCGCTGCCGCAGTGCGGTTAGCCAAGGCAAGAAACTCAAACAAACGCGCCAAATCCGGTAGCACCTTACTCGTCCATTTTAACTCCATCAGCGCGGTACCGGCAGCGGCTCGTCACTGTCCAGGCTGGCCGCCCAGGCTTCTACCGACTCATGATCGATAACGTTTTGCTGTTCGACATCGGCCAGCGCCGCCAGCGTTAACCGACGGCGCTCTTCCTCTTGCTCAAGCCAGGCGGCGAGGGCTTGCTTCACTATCCATCCCCGTGAACGGTCAAGTTTGGCGGCCATTTCATCCACCTTTTCAGCCAACGGCAGCGGGACATGAGCGGTGATGACTTTCGTATTCATCGTCTTGCTCCTCAGTACAATCAATATCAATCAAAGTGATTAAAGCTGATTACACCGCCATCAGAGAACAAAAAACACGCAATCAGTTGCCGAACAGCCCGCCGTCGCGCAGCAGATGCTCGTTGCCCTTGCGGCGGGTAAAGCCGCTGCGATCGAAGAACTCCAGCACCTGGATCGCCAGCTTGCGCCCGACGCCGAGCCGATCGCGGAAATCGGCGGCGTTGGCGCCCCCGCGCTCCGCATCCAGCTCGCGGATCAGCGCCGCGAACTGATCGATGCGTCGGCTGAGGTAGTAGCGATCCACCACCACCGCCGTCACATGGCCCAGCTGAGCCGCCTTGCGCAGCAGCGCGCGCACCCGGCTCTCCTCTTCGCCCAGCTCACTCGCCAGATCGCGCACCCACCACGGCTCGTCGCCGAACAGCGGTTCGATGCGCGCCCACAGCGGCGCCTCTTCGGCGCTGAACGCCAGGCCGTGTTCCGGCAGGTGCAGCCAGCCGCGCGTATTGTGCAGCGCGCCGGCCTTCAGCAGCCGATCGATCATCATAAACACCAGCGTTTCCGGCTGCTGAGGCAGGGCCATGCGCCGCAGGCGGGCGCGCCCTAAGCCCAGCTGATCGGCGTGCTGTTGGTGATACTCCGCCAGCACCTGCAGCAGGCGGCTTTCCGCCTGTTGCACCTGATCCTGCGCCAGCGCCCGGTCACCGACGATCAGCAGATCGCGGTTCGCCAGCAGTGCCGCCAGGCCGTCGTCGGTCAACTGACGCGCCCAGGCAAACGCCGCCAGCGACAGCGCGCCGTGCGGCAGCTCAAGCGCCAGCGCCTGCGCATCGTCCTGCGCCTGCGCCAGGGCCTGCAGCCAGGCCAAATAGTCCGGCTGGCGCTTGCCGCGCTTGGGCGCATTCAGCCTGAGTACCCGGGCCGCGCCCAGCGTTTGCCGCGCGCCGATATCGCGCAGCACCAGCCGATCGTTCTGTGCCAACCACAGCGGACGATCGAGGATCAGTTCCGCCAGCCCGTCGTTCAGCAGCGAAATGCGCCCGGTGATGTGGCTGGCGGCATGGTGCAGATGCAGCGGCTGCCAATGGCGGATCGGCCGATCCGTCTCCAGCGCCACCAGAATGCGTTCCGCCGCCTCCGGCGGGCGCTGCGCCAGCAGCCAATCGCCGCGCGCGATCCGGTCTTTATCGACATCGCCGCTGATGTTAAGCGCGATGCGTTGCCCGGCCTGCGCCTGTTCCACGGTCTGATTCTGGGCATGCAGGCCGCGCACCCGCACCGGCGCGTTGGCGCCGGTCAGCCACAGCGTATCCCCCACCTTCACCCGGCCGCCGAGCGCGGTGCCGGTCACCACCAGCCCCGCCCCTTTGACGCTGAACGCACGGTCTACCGCCAGACGAAAACGGCGCGTCAGCGCATGCTCGCCGGGCGACAGCGCCAGCAAATGCGCGCGCAGCGCCTCGATACCCTCGCCCGCCACTGCTGCGGTGACAAACAGCGGCGCATCGGGCCAGCCCTGGCGCGCCAGCTCGTCGCGCACCTGAACGCGCACCTCATCGATACGCGCCACCTCCACCCGGTCGGCCTTGGTCAGCGCCACCGTCAGCGCCGGGCGCCCGCTCAGGCGCAGGATCGCCAGATGCTCGCGGGTCTGCGCCATCACGCCGTCGTCGCAGGCCACCACCAGCAGCGCATGGTCAATGCCGCCGACGCCCGCCAGCATATTGGCGAGGAATTTTTCGTGGCCGGGCACGTCGATAAAGCCCAGCACCCGGCCGTCCGGCTGCGGCCAGTAGGCGTAGCCCAGATCGATGGTCATGCCGCGGCGCTTTTCTTCCGGCAGGCGATCCGCGTTGATCCCGGAGATCGCCTGCAGCAGAGTGGTTTTGCCATGATCGACATGGCCGGCGGTGGCGATGATCATGATGCGCTCAACGCGTCGATCAGCGCCCCTTCCTGTTCCAGACAGCGCAGATCCAGCCACAGCCGGCCGTCGCCGAGGCGGCCGATCACCGGCTGCGGCAGGCGGCGCCAGCGTTCCGCCAGCGCTTCCAGCGTGGCGCCGCGGCCGTCGCGCGGCGTGAAGGTCAGCGCATAGCTGGGCAGGCGATCCACCGGCAGCGAACCGCTGCCAATCTGCGACCAACACGGTTCGGCGCGCAGCTCGAAATCGGCGGTGAACCGTGGCGTCAGCGCCGTCAGCAGCCGCTCGGCCGCCTGTTGCATCTCCTGCTGCGGGCGGGTCAGCAGCCGCAGCGTCGGCAGTTGCTCAGCCAGTTTTTCCGGCTGCAAATAAAGCCGCAGCGTGGCCTCCAGGGCCGCCAGCGTCAGCTTGCCGACGCGCAGCGCGCGCTTGAGCGGGTGCTGTTGCAGGCGCGCGATCAGCGCCTTTTTGCCGACGATGATGCCGGCTTGCGGGCCGCCCAGCAGCTTATCGCCGGAGAACGTCACCAGATCGACGCCGGCGGCCAGCAACCGCTGCGGCATCGGTTCGGCGGGCAGGCCGTACTGCGCCATATCGATCAGCGAGCCGCTGCCCAGATCGGTGGCGGTCGGCACGCCCTGTTCGGCCCCGAGCTGCGCCAGTTCGGCCTCATCGACCGCAGCGGTAAAGCCCTGAATGCTGTAGTTGCTGGTGTGCACTTTCATCAACAGGCCGGTCTGCTCGTTGATGGCCTGGCGGTAATCCTTCAGATGGGTGCGGTTGGTGGTGCCGACCTCAACCAATTGACAGCCGGCCTGGCGCATCACGTCGGGAATGCGGAACGCGCCGCCGATCTCCACCAGCTCGCCGCGCGACACCACCACCTCTTTGCCGGGGGCGATCGCCGCCAGCATCAGCAGCACCGCCGCCGCGTTGTTATTGACGATGCAAGCGTCTTCCGCGCCGGTCAGCCGGCACAGCAGACTCGCCACCGCCCGATCGCGATGGCCGCGCCCGGCGCCGTCCAGATCGTACTCCAGCGTCACCGCCTCCCCCATCACCGCGCTTACCGCATCCTGCACCGGCTGCGCCAGCAGGCGCGCCCGAGGTTGGTGTGCAGCACGGTGCCGCTGAGATTGAACACCGGCAATAACGCCGGGCGTTGCTGCCGGGCCAGCTCGGCCCGCAGCGCCTGCGGCCAGTCACCGCACCAGGCCGGTAAACGTTGCTGCTGTTTTATCGCGTCGCGCGCCTCGGCCTGCAGCTGGCGCAGCAGTTCGCCGATCAGCGTCTGGCCATGCTGCGCCACCAGCGGTTCAATCGCGGGTTCACGCAGCAGGCGGTCGATGGCGGGCAGTTGGCTGTAAAGAAGGTGGGATTCAGTGCTCATGGTCGCTCGGTTTTCAGTTTAGACGTATCGGCATAGCAAAACCCCGCCGCGGCGGGGAGAAAAGAACGTTCAGGGCGGCGCCGTGCGGGCGAAACTTTCGCGGGCGAACAGGCGTTCGGCCAGCTTGACCAGCGCCGGACGTTGGACGCACCAGTTGGGCAGGATGCGGCGGAAATTCAGGTAGCCCAGCGCGCAGCCGGTGGCGATATCCGCCAGCGTCAGCCGCTCGGCATTGAGCCACGTTTTTTCCTGCGCCAGCGCCTCCAGCGCATCCAGACCGTGCGTCAGCTTGTCACGCTGGCGCAGCATCCAGTTTTCGTCCTGCTTTTCCGGCGCGCGCCGGCTTTCGCGGTACAGCGTCGCCGCCGCTTCGGTCACGCCGTCCGCCAGCGCCGCCACCTGGCGGACGCGCAGCGCCACGGCGCGATCGGCCGGCAAAAACGCCGGCTCCACCGTCAGCAGTTCGAGGTATTCGGCCACGATCGGCGAGTCGTAAAACACCTCGCCGTCATCGGCGATCAGCACCGGCACTTTGCCGAGCGGGTTCTGCTCCTTCACCCGGCTGCCGGGCTCATACGGCGGATCGTTGACGAATTCAAACGCGATCCCCTTCTCCAGCAGCATCACGGAAATCTTGCGCACAAAGGGGCTGGTGTAACTGCCGATAAGCTTCATCCGGTCTCCTCCGCTTCGTCCTGGCCGCGGCGCAATGCCCTTACTTCACCGCCAGAGTATCGATAATCCGCTGCACCAGCGCCTGATGCACTTCCGGCGTTTTGGCCGGCGACAGCATTTGCAGCGTTACCACCCGTTTGTTGAACACCGTCAACACCAGGGTGGACACCACCTTTTGGCCGTTGACGGTCTGCTCGGTATCCACCCGGCGAAACTTCTGTTTGCCGACGGTGAAGTTCTCTTCTTTGGTGGTCTGGATATTCTGATAGCGCTCGGCCAGCACCGTGATGGCGCTCTGCGTCAGCTCTTTCAGCATTTTGTCGCTGGTATTGATCTTCATGCCGTCCGGCGGGATCACTTCGGACGAAACCGCGCTCTGGCGCGACTTGCCGTCAAGAAAGCGCTGGATGGTGGAGGTGCTGTCATTGACGATGCCGCTGTTCAGCGTTTGATCGCTAAAGCCCGGCGGCAACTCGAAGGTGATCTTGCCCTTCTGCAGCGACACGTTCAGCCCCGGCGGCGCGGGTGGGGCCTCTACCGGCGCAGGCGGCGGCGGTGGCGCGGGCTGCGTCACGGTCGGCTTGGTGTCCGGTGGCGGCACCGCCGGTTTGGTGTCGTCCTTGTTGTCGCAGGCCGCCAGTCCGATCGCCAACACGGCGACCGCGGTCAGTTTTGCCAGGGTGTTTAACATCGTGGTTCCTTTCGCTTGGCGCGTCATGGCCTAAACGTAGCAACTCGCCCGGGCGAATGCCAGAAGCCCGTTCTGAAATTGCTTGTCCGGCCCCGCGCGAACGGGGCCGGGCGGTTACTCCGCCGGGAACAGGAACGGATTGATGCTGCTGCGGCCGAAGCCTTCCTCTTCCATGCGGGCGTCCAGCACCAGCGAAGCCAGATCGTCGGCCACCGCTTCGACCTGCGGGTCTTTTTCCTGATAGAGGATCTTCAGGTAAGTGCCGCAGTCGCCGCAGCTTTCCGCCTTCACCGCCGCCTGCTCGCTGTCCAGCGACCAGTAGTTGAGATCGCGGGTCTGCTCGCAGTTGCTGCACTTCACCCGCACCACGTGCCATTCGCTTTCGCACAGGTTGCAGTGCAGGTAGCGCAGGCCGTTAACGGTGCCGATATGCACCATGCTGGAAACCGGGATGCTGCCGCACACCGGGCAGAACTGGCGCTGCTCGCCGTATTCGGCGCGCGCCTTGCCGGGGATCAGGCTGGCCATCTGCGCCCAATAGAGCGACAGTGCGGCCCAGAGGAACGGCGCCTTCTCGCTGCCCACCTTGCCGAACTCGCGGTTGAGCAAGGCGTCGGCCATCAGCTCCAGCTCGTGCGCCGAGGCCTTCTCCAGGTTGTCCAGCACCACCAGAATGTGTTCCGGCGCCTGCGGACGCAGCTCGGCGATCAGCGATGTCAACAGCTTGCGCCAGTGCTCGCTGCGCGGGAACACGCTCAGATCGAGCGGCGGTTTGCCGCTGGCGGCACCCTGCACCAACGCTTCACTCAGATCGAGCTGCAGCGGGTTATCGTGCAACGCATGCTGCTGCGCCTGCGCCAGCTCGGCGGCAAAGTTCAGGTAGTCACCCAGCGGGTTGTCGACCGCCAGCTGACGCAGACGATCGGCGCGGCGGCTGTACAGGCTTTTCAGGTTGGCGAAAAGTAACGGCGGGATGTTCTCCGCCGTTGTGGACTTCTCACGCTGTGCCCCTAACTGCTCTTTAGGAACGATGCGGATACTCATCAGGGTTTATCTTCCTGTCGTTTCTCGCGGACCTCACGGTACCAGCGCGGATGATGTTTCTTGGCCCAGGCCGCCGGCACCCAGCCTTCCACCATCGCGGTAATGGTGCCTTTTACCCACAATGCGGCGTAAATGTGCACCATAATCACGATGATAAGGCCGACCGCGGCCAGCGAATGCACCAGCAGCGCGATGCGGATCAGCGGGATGGAGAACGACGGCGCAAAATACGGCCGCCAGATCACCACGCCGCTGGCCAGCAGCAGCACCAGGCTGATAATCGCCGCCCAGAACACGCACTTCTGGCCGAAATTATAGCGCCCGGTGTCACCCACTTCCTCGTTCATGGCGATTTTGTGGATGTTCTTGGCCCAGACGATATCTTCCCGGTTGATCAGGTTATGCTTCCAGTAGCGCAGGAACATCAGCAGGAACGCGGCGAACATGATGACCCCGACAAACGGGTGCAGAATGCGCGCCAGCTGCGGCGTCCCGAAGATGTTCATCAGCCAGTTGAAGGAGGGGAAGAAGAACCCCAGCCCGCTGATGGCGGCGAACACGAAGCAGAACGCCACTATCCAGTGGTTGATACGCTCCGGCGCGCTGTAACGCTGAATGGGCTTTTCCTTTCTCATTTGCGCGTCTCCTCGTCATGCGACTCGTCGTGCTCGTCCTCATCCTCGACGCGGTTAGGCCCGACGCCGACATAGTGGAACACGCTGGCCGCGAAGGTGGCGGCAAAGCCGATGGCCGCCAGGGGTTTCCACACGCCCTTCCAGAAGGTCACCGCCGGGCTGATGCTCGGGTTGTCCGGCAAACCGTGGTACAGCTGCGGTTTGTCGGCGTGGTGCAACACGTACATCACGTGCGTGCCGCCCACCCCTGCCGGATCGTACAGACCGGCGTTCTGGTAGCCGCGGGTGTTCAGCTCGCTAACGCGATCCGCCGCCACCTGCTTCATCGCTTCCTTGGTGCCGAAGTGAATCGCGCCGGTCGGGCAGGTTTTCACGCAGGCCGGTTCCTGGCCGACGTCCACGCGGTCGACGCACAGGGTGCACTTGTACACCCGGTTGTCGTCCTTGTTCATGCGCGGCACGTCGAACGGGCAGCCGGCGATGCAGTAGCCGCAGCCGATGCAGTGCTCGGACTGGAAGTCGACGATGCCGTTGGCGTACTGAATGATCGCGCCTTCCGACGGGCAGGCCTTCAGGCAGCCCGGATCGGCGCAGTGCATACAGCCATCCTTGCGGATCAGCCATTCCAGCTTGCCGTTTTCCTCCACCTCGGAGAAGCGCATCACCGTCCACGACTTGGCGGTCAGATCGGCGGGGTTATCGTACACCCCGACGTTGTGCCCCACTTCGTCGCGGATGTCGTTCCATTCGGAACAGGCCACCTGACAGGCCTTGCAGCCGATACAGGTGGTGACATCGATCAGTTTGGCCACTTCTTCCTGGTGGTCACGGGCGCGCGGCGCCGGCGTGAAACCATTGGTGGCGGATTTACGAATGATGTCTTGAGATTGCATGGCCATAATTCGTCTCCGTTACACCTTTTCCACGTTGACCAGGAACGCCTTGAACTCCGGCGTTTGCGTATTGGCGTCGCCGACGAACGGCGTCAGCGTGTTGGCGATAAAGCCTTTCTTCGCCACCCCTTCGTAACCCCAGTGAATCGGGATGCCGATGGTGTCGACTTCCTGGCCGTGCACCTGCAGCGTACGAATTCGCTTGGTCACCACCGCCTTGGCCTTGATGTAGCCGCGGTTGGAACTGACCTTCACGGTATCGCCCTGCTTGATGCCCTTCTTCTCCGCCAGCTTTTCGCCGATCTCCACGAACTGTTCCGGCTGGGCGATGGCGTTCAGCCGCGCGTGCTTGGTCCAGTAGTGGAAGTGCTCGGTCAGACGATAGGTGGTGCCGACGTACGGGAACTTGTCGGATTTGCCCATCGCCGCCAGATCGTCCTTGAACACGCGCGCCGCCGGGTTGGACACCACGTTCGGGTGCAGCGGGTTGGTGCCGAGCGGCGTTTCGAACGGCTCGTAGTGTTCAGGGAACGGCCCTTCCGCCATTTTGTCGGTGGCGAACAGGCGGCCCATGCCTTCCGGCTGCATGATGAACGGCCCGACGTCGCTGCCCGGCGTGGCGGTGCTGTAGTCCGGGATATCGGCCCCGACCCACTTGGCGCCGTCCCACTCCAGCAGCTGGCGTTTCGGATCCCACGGTTTACCCTGCGGATCCGCCGAGGCGCGGTTGTACAGAATGCGACGGTTGAGCGGCCATGCCCAGGCCCAGCCCAGCGTGTTGCCGAGGCCGGACGGATCGGCGTTGTCGCGCCGCGCCATCTGGTTGCCGGCCGGCGTCCAGCTGCCGGCGAAGATCCAGCAACCGCTGGCGGTGGTGCCGTCGTCGCGCAGCTGCGCGAACGAGCTGAGCAGCTCGCCTTTTTTCACCACCACTTTGCCGTCGGCATCCAGCAGATCCGCCAGCGCCTTGCCGTTGTTCTCCTGCGCCACCTCTTCCGGGGCCGGGTTGTCCGGCGTCAGGTAGTCCCAGCGCATGTTCAGCACCTGTTCCGGCACCGCGCCGCCGTCGCGCGCATACATCTCGCGCAGGCGGCTGAAGATGCCCGCCAGGATCTCGCCGTCGTTCAGCGCTTCACCCGGGGCGTCCGCGCCTTTCCAGTGCCACTGCAGCCAGCGGCCGGAGTTGACGATCGAGCCGTTCTCTTCGGCGAAGCAGGTGGACGGCAGGCGGAACACTTCGGTCTGGATCTGCGAGGAATCCACCTCGTTGAACTCGCCGTGGTTCTGCCAGAAGTTGGAGGTCTCGGTGTTCAACGGATCGATGGTCACCAGGAACTTCAGCTTGGACAGCGAAGCCACCACCTTGTTTTTGTTCGGGAAAGACGCCACCGGGTTAAAGCCTTGGCAGAAGTAGCCGTTGACCTTGCCCTGCGACATCATCTCGAAGTACTGCAGCACGTCGTAGCCTTTGTCCCACTTAGGCAGCCAGTCAAAGCCCCAGCTGTTGTCCTTCTGCGCCTTGTCGCCGTAGAAGGTCTTCATCATGCTGACGAAGAATTTCGGGTAGTTGCCCCAGTAGTTCACCTGGCCCGGCAGCAGCGCCTTCGGCGTGTTGGCCTTCAGGTAGGTCTCGAGATCGGTCTGTTTCTCCGACGGCAGCGTCAGGTAGCCCGGCAGGCTCTGCGACAGCAGGCCGAGATCGGTCAACCCCTGGATGTTGGAGTGGCCGCGCAGCGCGTTGACGCCGCCGCCCGCCATGCCCATGTTGCCGAGCAGCAGCTGGATCATCGCCATGGTGCGAATGTTCTGCGCGCCGACCGAGTGCTGAGTCCAGCCCAGGGCGTACAGGAACGAAGCGGTCTTATCCGCGACGCAGGTTTCGGCGATGTATTCGCACACCTTGAGGAAATCGTCCTTCGGCGTGCCGCAGATGTTGGTCACCACGTCAGGCGTGTAGCGGCTCACGTGCTGCTTCAGCAGGTTCCACACGCAGCGTGGATCCTGCAACGTGACGTCGCGCTTGGCGAAGCCGTTCTCGTCGAACTGGTAGTTCCAGGTGGTTTTGTCGTACTTGCGGTTTTCCGCGTCGTAGCCGCTGAACAAGCCGTCTTCGAAGGCAAAGTCTTCCCGCACCAGCAGGCTGGCGTTGGTGTAGGCCTCGACGTACTCGCGGTTAAACTTGTTGTTGGTCATCAGATACAGCAACACGCCCGACAGGAAAGCGATGTCGGTCCCGGAGCGGATCGGCGTGTAGAAGTCCGCCACCGATGCGGTTCGGGTAAAGCGCGGATCGATCACGATCAGCTTGGCATTGTTGTGTATTTTGGCTTCCATCGCCCAGCGGAACCCCACCGGATGCGCTTCCGCCGCATTACCGCCCATGACGATAATCAAATTCGCGTTCTTGATATCAACCCAGTGGTTGGTCATCGCACCGCGACCAAATGTTGGAGCAAGACTTGCTACCGTTGGTCCGTGTCAGACACGCGCCTGGTTGTCTACGGCAAGCATGCCGAGAGCGCGACTAAATTTTTGCGACAGAAAACCGGTTTCGTTGCTGGCGGCCGAGGCGCACAGCATGCCGGTGGTCAGCCAACGGTTGACGGTAACGCCCTGGTCGTTGGTTTTGATGAAGTTGGCGTCACGGTCTTCTTTCACCAGCTTGGCGATGCGGGTAAAGGCGTCGTCCCAGCTGATGCGCTGCCATTTGTCCGACCCCGGCGCCCGGTATTCCGGGTACTTGAGGCGGCTTTCGCTGTGGATAAAGTCAACCAGGCCGGCGCCTTTCGGGCAAAGCGCGCCGCGGTTTACCGGGTGATCCGGATCCCCTTCGATATGGAAAATGCTTTCTTTGGCGTTTTTGGCGCCATCACCAAGGCTGTACATCAACAGCCCACAGCCGACGGAACAATACGTACAGGTATTACGGGTCTCGCGGGCGCGCAGCAGTTTGTACTGCCGGGTTTCCGCCAACGCCACTTCGGGGGCAAAGCCCAGCGCGGCCACCGTCGTTCCTGCCATACCGCCAGCGCAGATCTTAAAGAACTGCCTTCTGCTGACCTGCATGGGGGTCTCCTTTACTCTCGATTGTCACATTGTTCAAATGGCGCTCCTCGCCAAAACGGCGGAGCGCTAATGTCACTGTTGTTATGCTGATACGCGACGCGGCGATATTACCACAGCGTGCTTGTGGTTGTTACACACTCGTGCTCATTCAGTGAACGCATTGGCACATTTCGATACATTTCGGCGTCGCAGCAGGCTCGGCGCTCTCTACAGTATAGAGAGTAACCAACGCATCGGCGCCAAGGCATGAAGAGGCGCTCAAGGCCTCTTTTCTATCAGTATGTTAACGCAGCGATTTGTTCATTAACCACACAGTCAGCAGGGCATTGATAATCATTTTCAATATCATTTAATTAACTATAATGATCCGACTGCTTACGCGGTGCTCGCCCTTTGCGCCGCCCATACACCACTGGAGATGATGATTATGAGTTATTCACTGCCATCCCTGCCGTACGCTTACGACGCACTGGAACCGCATTTCGACAAGCAGACGATGGAAATCCATCACACCAAACACCATCAGACCTACGTCAACAACGCCAACACCGTGCTGGAAGCTTACCCTGAGCTGGCCAAATACAGCGTTGAAGAGCTGATCCAGGATCTGGATAAAGTCCCTGCCGACAAACGCACCTTCATGCGCAACAACGCCGGCGGCCACGCCAACCACAGCTTCTTCTGGAAAAACCTGAAAACCGGCACCACGCTGGGCGGCGATCTGAAAGCGGCCATCGAGCGCGATTTCGGCAGCGTTGAGAAATTCCAGGAAGAGTTCGAGAAAGCCGCAGCCACCCGCTTCGGTTCCGGTTGGGCCTGGCTGGTGCTGAAAGACGGCAAACTGGCCGTGGTGTCTACCGCTAACCAGGACAGCCCGCTGATGGGCGAAGCCGTCGCTGGCGCTTCCGGTTTCCCAATCATCGGTCTGGACGTGTGGGAACACGCTTACTACCTGAAATATCAGAACAAACGCCCTGACTACATCAAGGCGTTCTGGAACGTGGTCAACTGGGACGAAGCGGCCGCACGCTTCGCCGCGAAGAAGTAATTCGCCCCCGTTGATGAAGATGCCCGCCGCCGGCGGGTATTTTTTTGCCTGAAATCCGCTAAAGTTTGACCACTTCTTGCCGATGGTTTGTTCAATTGACGTTCGCCCGGAGAAGGAAAAACGCTATGGCGGCATTGCAAGCATTGGCAGGAAAGTTCACCCATCTCACCGTAGGTAAAAAGCTCGGCCTCGGCTTCGCGCTGTTGCTGCTGTTGGCGGTCGTCATCGCTGGCACCGGGGCACAATACCTGCACATCATCGAATCCCGCGCCGATCGCATCGACTTCAGCAACCGGCTGAACGAGGAGATCAACCAGGCCAAATACAACCGCGCCATGTACGGCCAGACCTACCAGCCGGAGTATCTGCAGAACAACCGCGCCAATATCGATAACGCCGTCAAACTGATAGATCAGGGCCAGGCGTTGGACTGGGACGCCCAAAGCCGCAAGGATCTGCAGCGTCTGGTGACGCTGATTGGGGAATATCAGCAACAGCAAAAAATCTTTGAGCAGGCGGTCTCGGCGAAAGACGCGGTGCGCCAGAGCTGGAACATGTCGGAAGTGCAGGCCAGCCTGAGCCAGGTGGAGCGCCAGCTCACCAACGGCGATCTGCAGTTGGCCTTCATCCAGCTGAACCAGAAGCTGACCCAGGTGCGCTACGGCGCGCGCGGTCTGCTGCTGAGCCTGAACAAGGAAACCGAAGCGCCGCTGATGGCGGCCATCGACGACGCGCGCGACGCGGCCAACGCCTTGAGCCGCCGGGTCAACGACGCGCAGCGCCCGCAGCTGCAACCGCTGCTGGCTGCCCTGGACGATTACAAAAACCGTATCGCGGCCTACCTGCCGGCCTATGAGCACGAGCAGCAGATCAGCCGACAGCTCGGTGAACGCGCGCATGAGATCGGCACGCTGGTGAACGCCTTTATGCAGGACGAGCTGGCGCAGACGCGCAGCAACATCAACCTGGCGCAGCTGCAGATGGGCATCACCACCCTGATCGCGATTATCGCCGGAGTGCTTATCGCCTGGCGCATCACGCTGCAGATCACCCGTCCGCTGCAAAGCACGCTGGCGATGGCGGAACGCATCGCCGGCGGCGATCTGCGCCAGGCGCAGACCAGCACCCGCCGCGATGAGTTGGGGCAGTTGCTGAACGCGGTGGCGGCGATGAGCCAAAATCTGCGCACCATGATTGAGAAGATCCAGATGGGGGTCAGCCAGGTCTCCACCGCTTCCGCGGAAATCGCCGCCGGCAACACCGATCTCTCTTCCCGCACCGAGCAGCAGGCGGCGGCGGTCGAGGAAACCGCCGCCAGCATGGAACAGCTGACCGCCACGGTGAAACAGAACGCCGACAACGCCCATCATGCCAATCAGCTGGCCACCGACGCCTCGCAGACCGCGCAACAGGGCGGCAAGCTGGTGGAGAACGTGGTCAGCACCATGCGCGATATTTCCAGCAGTTCGCAGCGTATCGCAGAAATTACCACCCTGATCAACGGTATTGCCTTCCAGACCAACATCCTGGCGCTCAACGCCGCGGTGGAAGCGGCGCGCGCCGGCGAACAGGGACGCGGCTTCTCGGTGGTCGCCAGCGAAGTGCGCAGCCTGGCGAGCCGCAGCGCCCAGGCGGCGAAGGAGATCGAAGGACTGATCGCCGAATCGGTCAGCCGGGTGAAAACCGGCACTGAGTTGGTGGAAAGCACCGGCAATACCATGGAACAGATCGTCCGCTCGGTCACCCACGTGCGCGACATCATGGCCGAGATCGCCGCCGCCTCCGATGAACAGACGCGCGGCATCGCCCAGATTGGCCAGGCGATCGTCGAAATGGACCATACCACTCAGCAGAACGCCGCGCTGGTGGAAGAGTCCGCCGCCGCCGCCGATTCGCTGGAAGAGCAGGCCGACATGCTGTTGCAGAGCGTTTCGGTGTTCCGTTTGGCGGAGCAGACCGAACCCGCCGCCGTGAAAGCCGCCGCGCAGAAAGCGCCGGCCGTAAAACCCGCGGCCGCCAACGCCGCAGCGGAAGAGAACTGGACCACCTTCTGACGCCCTCAGGCGAGGAATATCCGTTCCTCGCCCTATCTTTGTGGCAACAGGTGGGTCGCGACTCCCCAATTCAACAAGTTAAAACCAGAGGCGGTCGCATCAAGCATTGCGTAGCCGCAATTGCGATGACCGTATCTGCGGAGATCCTCCTGCGGGTCGGCCCCTTTAAGCCACCAAATCAGTGCCTGCAGAGCATGGCCGTGCGTAACAACACCAAGCGTTTGATTTTGTCCATCGACAGCCAGATCGGACAGACAAGCCATCAGGCGCCAGGCAACCTCATAAGCATTCTCCCCTCCCGGAGCCGACGCCTCTGCCTTACCGGCAAAGAGGCACTGCGTCGCTTCTGGATAATCGCGCATGGCCTGCGCATAAGATAATCCTTCCAGTCGGCCAAAATCTTGCTCCTGCAAACGCTCATCCATTTGCACAGTGCAGCCACATCTCTCAGCCAACGTCTCCGCTGTCGTAAAAGCCCGACCAGCCGGTGAACTGATCAACAAAGTGACCGATAACATTTGCAAGCGAGCGCCAAGCCCAGCGATTTGACGTCGCCCCTCTTCTGTCAGCGGACTGTCACTTCGCCCCTGAATAATCCCCGAGCGGTTCCATTCTGACTCCGCATGCCTCAATACAATGAAACGCATGGTTTTTTCTCGACGATAAAAGCCTAAATATAGACAGGAAAAACACATCCTTCCGTACAGGTAAACGCCGGGTAGTGTACGAGAACAACTCAGGCTATGCTGAGCCCTCGACGCGAGACACGGAGGCGCACATGCATCACCCAGACGTTTACATCGGCAGCATTCAACCCTATGAAGGCGGGCGCCCCAGCGCCATCGCCAAACGCCAGGTGGATGGCGCCATCCGGCTCACGCCGCTCGGCCTGGAAGGCGACGAACAGGCCGAAAAAAGCTACCACGGCGGGCCGGACCGCGCGCTGTGTCACTACCCGCGCGAGCATTATGCCCACTGGCGCGAGCAGTTTCCGGCGCAGGCCGAGCAATTTTGCGCCCCGGCCTTCGGCGAGAATATCTCCACCGAAGGGCTGACCGAACACAATGTGTTTATGGGCGACATCTTCCGCTGGGGCGAGGCGCTTATCCAGGTCACCCAGCCGCGCTCGCCGTGCTTCAAGCTCAATTATCACTTCGCCATCGAGGACATTTCGGTGCTGATGCAGCAAAGCGGCCGCTGCGGCTGGCTGTATCGGGTGGTGTCGCCGGGCGCGGTCAGCGGCGATCGTCCGCTGGCGCTGGCGGCGCGCAACAGCGATGTGTCGGTGGCCGAAGCCATCGCCATCGCCTGGCACATGCCGTTCGATGCGGAACAGTATCGCCGCCTGTTGGCGGTGGCCGGCCTCTCCGCCAGCTGGAGCAAGACCATGCTCACTCGGCTCGCCGAAGGGCGCCTTGAGGATTTCAACCGCCGCCTGCTCGGCCATTGAAAGCGCGGGCGGAAAAATGAAAAACGTGCGCCGAATGCCGCGTTAACCCTTTTCTTCCGCCTATACTGTAGCCGCACGTTTTTTCAGCCAGGAGCCAGGTTATGACCACCCCGACCCATTCGATTCATCACGCCGCCGCCGAGGGCTATCAGGCCAATGCCGATCGCTATGTGAAAGGCCGGCCGGATTACCCGCCGGAAATCGCCGCCTGGCTGCGTGACGTCATCGGCCTGCACGCCGGCATGACGGTCATCGATCTCGGCGCCGGTACCGGCAAGTTCACCCCGCGCCTGCTGGAAACCGGCGCGCAGGTGATCGCCGTCGAACCGGTGCCGCAAATGCTGGAAAAACTGTCGGCGGCGCTGCCGCAGGTGAAAACGCTGGCGGGCACCGCCGACGCGATCCCGCTACCGGACGAGTCGGTGGATGCCGTGGTGTGCGCCCAGTCCTTCCACTGGTTCGCCACGCCGCAGGCGCTGGCGGAAATCCAGCGCATTCTCAAGCCCGGCGGCAAACTCGGCCTGGTGTGGAACATGCGCGATGCGCGCGTCGGTTGGGTGCGTAAACTGAATCAGATCGTCGATAGCCACGAAGGCGATGCGCCGCGTTTCTATACCGGCGAATGGCGCAAACTCTTCCCGTTCAAAGGCTTTGAACCGCTGCAGGAGCAGGTGTTTATGCTCGGCCACCGCGGCGCGGTGGAGGACGTGATCTACAACCGCGTGCGTTCAACCAGCTTTATCGCCGCGCTGCCGCAGCCGCAACAGGAGCAGGTTATCGATCGGTTGCGCCAACTGGTGGCGGAAGAAGAGGAACTGCGGGGCAAGGACACGGTCACCGTGCCCTATCAGACCAAGGCGTATTTCACCACCAAGGTCTGACGGCCGGGGGTCAGAACGCTTTCTTGGCGTAGCCGGTGACCGCTTTCAGGCCCATCTCGCGGCCCAGCGCGGTCATCGGGTGCACGACGATCAGCCCGCGCGCGCTTTTCTTCAGCGCGCCCATATCGGCCTGCTCTTTCTTGGTGATCTCGCGGCTGAACGGCAGCTGGCTCAGCTTCTGCGCTTCGGCGCTCAGCTTCTCGCCGCGCACGTTTTTCAGGCGCTCGATCTCCGTCGCCAGTTTCTCTTTCTCTTTGGTGTGCTGCGCGATCAACTCAGGGTTGCCCTGTTGGATCACGGTGGCGTCTTTGTGGTTCAAGGCGTCCAGCAGGTCGCTCAGGCGCTTGATCTCTGCCTTTTCTTTCTCTTTCATGGTCTCTGGCCCGTTGTGCCCAAAATGGCACGCTAATCAATGATACCGGCATTGTAGCAAAAGGCGCGCGCCGTTACCCGTCCTGCGCAATGCCGGGCGGCAGGCCGCTCATCTCGCAGGCCCTGGCGCCGAGCCGAGCCAGCGCCTGGGTGTAGCGCGCGTTGAACGGGTAGCAGCAGGAGAGCCGCAGCGCGTTGCGGTAGCGCCCGCTCGGGGAATACAGGGTGCCCGGCGTCAAACAGATCTGCTCCTCCAGCAGCTGATGGAACAGCGCCACGCTGTCCACGCCGGGAGGGAATTCGACCCAGAACACGAAGCCGCCCGCCGGCTGCGTGGCCAGCGTGCCGCGCGGGAAATGCCGGGCGATCAGCGCCCTCGCCTCGTCGACCTGCGCCGCATAGCGCTTGCGCAGGTTGCGCAAATGGTGATCGTAGCCGCCGCTCTCCAGGAAGGTCGCCAGCGTTTCCGACAGCAGCTGCGACTCGGACATCGACGACACCGCCTTCAGCTTGCGCAACGCCTCGTGAAAACGGCCGCCGCAGATCCAGCCGACGCGAAAATCCGGCGCCAGCGTTTTGGTGAAGCTGGAGCAAAACAGCACCCAGCCGTCGCGATCGAACGCCTTCACCGCTGGCGACAGCGCGCCGCCGAACTGGATCTCGGCATACAGCCCATCTTCAATCAACGGCACCTGATGATCGTTCATCAGCCGCGCCAGCCGCTTTTTCGCCGCCAGCGGCATGGTGCAACCCAGCGGGTTTTGCACCGTCGGCATGGCGATCACCGCATTCAGCCGCTTCTCGTTCAGCAGCAGCTCCAGCGCGTCCAGCGACAGCCCCAGCTGGGGATCGGTAGGGATTTCCAGCGCTTTCAGCCCCAGGCTGGCCAGCAGCGGCAGCAGATAAAAGTAGGTCGGTGACTCCAGCCCGACGCAGTCGCCCGGTTTGGTGGTGACGCGCAGCGCCAGCTGCAGCGCCTCCATGCAGCCGTGGGTCAACACCACGTCGCCCGGCTCCAACAGCATGCCGAGCGTCATTGAGCGGCGGGCGATCTGCTGACGCAGCCGCAGGCTGCCGGGCGGCAACGGATATTGTCCGATCAGACCCGGCTGGCGGCGCAGTTGGGAAGACAGCATGCGCCCCAGTTTGCCGCCGGGATAGAAATCGCTGGTCTGCGGGCAGGCCAGCGCAATGTTGGTGAAGGCCGGGTTCTGCTGGGCGGCGAACACCGTATCGATCAACGCCAGCACGTCGTCCGCCGGCGGCTCGATGCGGCCGCTGGGCGCCGAGGCCATCTTCAGCGCCGGCAGCGTGCTGCGGACATAAAACCCCGACTGCGGCCGCGCTTCGATCAGCCCGCGATCCTCCAGCGTGCGGTAAGCCGATACCACGGTATTGATGCTGACGCGATGGGTTTGCGCACAGCGCCGCACCGAAGGCAAGCGGTCGCCGGGCTGCAGCGTGCCGCGGCGAATGGCTTCGGCCAGCGTATCCGCCAGCTGCAGGTAACGGGTATCCGGGGTTTCATCGAGCAAGGTCACAGTTTCTCTCCAGGCAATGGGTACAGTTTACATTTCATACAACTGTAACCATGACAATATCCGATTTGTGATTCTGTCACCATCCCATCGCAGCGATTATGCTGATCCTCTCGTTATTACCGTCATTTTCACGTTCAAGGAACCTGCCATGCTGGACTCCGCCTTTGTCAGCTACGTCACCGTCATGTCGATCACCCCCGGCCCCAACAACCTGCTGCTGGCCTCGTCGGGCGTTAACTTCGGCCTGCGCCGCACCCTGCCGATGCTGTTCGGCATCTGCGTCGGTTGTGCGGTACAGCTGGCGATCATTATCCCGCTGCTGGCGCTGGCGCTGAGCTGGGCCGGCGTCATCCGCCTGCCGCTGGCGGTGATCGGCTGCGCCTATCTGCTGTGGTTGTCATGGAAGCTGTTTCAGGCGGCCTCGCCGGACGCCAAAGAACAGGCGCAGCCGATGAGCCTGCTCAGCGGCGCGCTGTTTCAGGCGGTCAACCCCAAGGCCTGGCTGATGGTGATCAACGTGGCGATCCTGTTCACCCCGCGCGAAGGCGCCACTTTCGTCCATACGCTGTCTATCATCGCCGGTTTCGCGCTGCTGAACTTGCCGTGCGTGCTGCTGTGGGCGGTGTTGGGCGACCGGTTGCGCAACGCGCTGCGGGTCACCTGGAAACTGCGCGCCTTCAACGGCGTGATGTCCGGGCTGATGGCCGCCACCGCACTGTGGTTGCTGTTCGACGAATGGCGCGCGGCCTTCGCTTAGCCGCGGCCGAGAGGAGAAAGTCGGGAAGGTTGTTTGGCGCCGATGCCGGCGATCAGGTCGGTAATGGACAGCACCATGGTGGAGCGCACCATCTGCTGATAGCGCTGGCGCTGCATGGCGATCAGCGCTTCATCCGCCTCGCCCGGCTGCAGGAAGGTCGGCACCGGCGGCAGCGCGGCCACGCAGTGCAGCTCGCCGAACGGCCCGAGGATTTCGTCGTCGACGAAGCGGTATTCCGAACCGTCGTGGTTCAGCTCTTCGCGCATCGCCATCAGCAGCTCGGCATCTTCATATTCGTGGCGGGAAATCACCCCCAGCCCGTACATCAGCTTCAGGCGCACCGACAGCTCCCCCAGCGGGCCGCTGCCGGACAATAGCGGTTCGACGGCGTATTTCACCGCGTAGTCGTCCTTGCGGAATACCTGCACCACCAGCACGTTGAGCGCTTCCGCCAGCAGCTCTACCGCCGCGATCAGGAAGCTGCGCACCGTTTTGCCCGCGTTCAGCTTTTCCAGAACCTGGTTTTCAAATGCCTGTGCTTCTTCCATCGTCGCTTTTCGAAAGGCGTGGGGAGGGCCGTCGATGCCGAACTCGGGTTCCAGGAGCGCAGCAAGCTGCGCTCGGGTGTTCATCATCACGATTCTACTTGTGCATGGCGTTATACACAGCAACGGCCTCTTCTACAACCTCGCTTTCCGCCGGCAGGCCGGAAATTTGCGCCAGCGCGGCTTTCGGCCCGAGCGTGTTCAGCAGTTCCGCCAGTTCCTGCGCCTGCGGATCCTGTTCGCTGCGGTAGCTCATGGCGGCGGCGATGCCCTGGATCAGGTTGGCATGCGGCAGGCCGTATTCCAGCGTGCCCAGCAGCGGTTTGATCAGGCGATCGCCGGCGCTCAGTTTACGCAGCGGCTGGCGCCCTACGCGCTCGACGTCGTCGTGCAGATACGGATTTTCAAAGCGGCCGAGGATTTTGTTGATGTAGGCAGCATGCTTGTCGGCGTCGAAGCCGTAACGCTTGATCAGCACCGCGCCGCTCTCTTCCATCGCCCCTTTCACCACGCGGCGGATCGCCGGGTCGAGAATGGCGTCGCGAATGGTTTGCAGCCCGGCCCGTTGGCCGAGGTAGGCGGTGATGGCGTGGCCGGTGTTGAGGGTGAACAGCTTGCGCTCGACGAACGCCATCAGGTTGTCGGTCAGTTCCATGCCGGCGATCGCCGGAGGCTGGCCTTTAAACTGCGTCTGATCGACGATCCATTCGCTGAAGGTTTCCACCGTCACTTCCAGCGGATCGCTGCTGTCCGCCGGCGGCACGATGCGGTCGACCGCCGAATCGACGAAGCCGACGTGCTGTTCAACCCATGCCTGCTCGTCCTGCGGCAGCGCGGCGAACACGTGCTGCTTCAGCTGGCTGGTGCCGCGCACCATGTTCTCGCAGGCGATGATGTTCAGCGGCTGCACATTGCCCTGCTGATGGCGCAGCACCAGCCCTTTGGCGATCGTGCCGGCGATTTTGGCGAGAATTTGCGGACCAACGGCGGTGGTCACCAGATCCGCCTCGGCGATCAGCGCCGCCGCGGCCTCGCTGCCGCTGTTGACGGCGCTGACGTTGTTGACGCGCTCCACGCGCTCTTGCTCGCCCACCACGTGCACCGAGTAGCTTTTTCGGCTGTTCAGCAGATCCAGCACCGTTTGATTGACGTCGGCGAAGGTCACCTCAACCCCCGCGTCCGCCAGCAGCTTGCCGATAAAACCACGGCCGATATTCCCTGCGCCAAAATGTAATGCTTTCATAACTCTACCTTCTTAATGTCGAAGGGTGCAGCAAGCTGCACCCTTTAAAATGATTCCGTTATCCGGCTTTTTTGCCGCCGAGCAGGTCCAGCACTTCCTGAACGCTGGTGGTATTCGCCAGCCGCTCGATCACGCTCTCGTCATCCAGCGCGTTGGTCAGGCTGGTGATCACCTGAATATGCTCGTTGTTGCGCGCGGCGATGCCGATCACCAGACGGGCCACTTCATCCTCTTCATCGCCGAAGCGCACGCCCTGTGGGTACTGACAGAACACCACGCCGGTGCGCAGCACCCGGTCCTTGGCCTCGATGGTGCCGTGCGGCACGGCGATCGATTCGCCCAGGTAGGTGGAGGTGAGCTTTTCGCGCTCCAGCATCGCCGGCACGTATTCCGCCTCGACGTAGCCGCCCTTCACCAGCTGCTCGCCGGCGAAGCGGATCGCCTGCTCTTTGTCGCTGGCCTGCAGGTTGAGGAACACGTTGCTCTCGCTCAGCTTGAACAGGTTCGGTTCCCCGGCTTCAAAGCTGTCGTCCAGCGCGCCCAGCACCTTCTGCTGGTTGTCGGTGGTTTTGTTGACCGCCACCAAACGCTCGACCAGATCGCTGTACAGCTTGCTGTCGAGGAAGTTGGTCAGCGAGATGTGCTGGGCCTGCGGCGCGTGGCGCATCGCGCGCTCGGTCAGATCGCGGTGGGTGATCACCAGATCCACGTCGTCCGGCAGGCTGTTGATGGCGCTGTTGGTCACCGAGATGTTCTTCAGCCCGGCGTCGGCCACTTTCTTGCGCAGCACCCCGGCGCCCATGGCGCTGGAACCCATGCCCGCATCGCAGGCGACGATGATTTTGCGCACGGTGCTCAGATCGCCGTCGACCGATGCCGGCGCCGCCGCGCCGCCTTTGGACTGCGATTTCATCTCTTGCATGCGACGGGTCGCGGCTTCCAGATCGTCATCCTCTTTCACCTTGGAGGTTTTCAGCAGGAAAGCGGACACCACGAAGGAGACGGCAAAGGCTGCGAACACCGCCGCAATGTTGGCGAAATAGGCGCCTTTCGGGGTCATCGCCAGCACCGCCAGAATCGACCCAGGGGAAGCCGGAGACACCAGGCCACCGTTCAGCATCGTCAGGGTAAAGACGCCGGTCATGCCGCCCAGGATCACCGCCAGCAGCAGACGTGGGTTCATCAGCACGTACGGGAAGTAGATTTCGTGGATGCCGCCCAGGAAGTGAATGATCGCCGCACCGCCGGCGGATTGCTTGGCGCTGCCGCGGCCAAAGAACATGTAGGCCATCAGCACGCCCATGCCCGGACCTGGGTTGGCTTCTATCAGGAAGAACACCGATTTGCCGGCTTCCGTGGCCTGCTGAATACCCAGCGGCGAGAAGATGCCGTGGTTGATGGCGTTGTTCAGGAACAGGATTTTCGCCGGTTCAACGAAGATGGACGCCAATGGCAGCAGGTTGTTCGTCACCATCACGTGCACGCCCGCGGCCAACAGTTTGGAGAGCACCTCCACCAGCGGCCCGATGCCCAGGAAGGCCAGGATCGCCAGCAGCATGCCGATGATGCCGGCGGAGAAGTTGTTCACCAGCATTTCAAAGCCGCTTTTGATCTTGCCGTCCACCCAGCGGTCGAAATGCTTGATGGCCCAGCCGCCCAGCGGGCCGGCGATCATCGCGCCGAGGAACATCGGCATGTCGGCGCCGACGATGACGCCCATGGTGGTGATGGCGCCGACCACGCCGCCGCGATCGCCACCCACCAGCCGCCCGCCGGTGTAGCCGATCAGCAGCGGCAGCAGGTAGGTGATCATCGGGCCGACCAGCTTGGCTAAGGTTTCATTCGGCAGCCAGCCGGTTGGAATGAATAGCGCGGTGATAATCCCCCAGGCGATAAAGGCGCCGATGTTGGGCATCACCATGTTGCTCAGGAAGCGGCCAAAGTTTTGCACTTTAACCTTGATGTCTGGTGAAAACATAAAACACACCCCTATTGTTACGCGCTGACAATAGAGCGCGTGATTATTGTTGTGACGATCCAGCCGTGTTGCCGCTGTATGCGAAACGGACTCTATCACGCTGTTTTTGTCACGCGAACTTCACGGATTTTTTGTGATACAAATCACACACAACACCCCAACAAACCCTCATTTATAGTGATTTAGATCACACTTATGACGTGTAAAAAAAGCACAGTGAGAACAAAGTCGCCACAAAACCCCCAATAAGGTGACTATGATCACATTTTTAAATTGGCGTTTTGTTTTTAATTGTGACATTAGTCACAATTTATTTTTAGCTGCAGCGCCGATCGCAACGCTCTGTTTGATCTTCCCTGTGAGCACTCATCCCGCCGGGAACTAGCGAAGTGATGAATGAAAGAAAACTACATTGCCTAATGAATGGATTAATTGAAGTGTAGTACAGAAGCCTGCGCAATAAGCCAGCAAGCGATTGGAAACGCTGAGGGGAAATAAAACAGGCCGGCAATGCCGGCCTGTCCCATGCGTGGGCGCGTTATTGCGTCACGCTTTGAATGGTTTTCTGCGCATTCATCAGGTTCTGCTGTTTGGCCACCAGATTCGACATCATGGTGTTGTATTGCGCCACCTGCTGCGCAGTGCGGAACTGCACGCCGTTGTTGTTGAAGCTGACCTGATTGCCCTGGCTCTGCAAGAAGTCGCCGACCTGCACCAGATCCTGCACAAAGCTGGCGGTAGTCGGGATCGCCGGCATCAAGGCGTTGGCCGGTGCGGTGACGATCTTGTCATAGGCCTGGTTGTACACCGCCTTCAGATCGTCAGGCTGCTTCAGCGCCGCGTGGGCAGTATCCGCCTGCGATTTGGCCGACTGGATCTGCTGGCCCAACAGGTTCAACGCCCCGACCGATTGCTGCAGCGCGTCGCGTTTGTTCAGGTAGTCCTGCGCGGTGCGGATCTGGTTAATCTGATCCAGCGCCGGGGTCAGGCTGGCGCCGACCGACTTGGACAACTGCTGCGAAAAGCCGACCAAAATCGCGTAATCGCCGGCATAGTTGCCGAACTTCTGCTTCTGATCTTCGCTCAGCGTGGGGATATTCGCCCCGCTGCGCATCACGGTATTCTGTAAGTAATCGATAAATGCTTTGCGCTGTTCCGGCTCTTTATCGCCGCAGGCGGTCAATTGCATGACCACCAACAATGCCAATACCGGTGCCAACCAACGCGCGAAACCTCTGCTCTGGATCCCTACCGCCATGTGACATAACTCCTGTTATAAACCTGCTTTTTCATTGGACTCCGCCCCTTTTTGCGCACTCCGTGCGCCTATAAGAATAGATCAACTGGCGGCGTTCCGATACGCGATTCCGCTTGCGGTGAACATCGGCTCGGCCGGAGGCGGTTGAACATCGTGCGCAAAACGCACTGAGGTTCATTGCCGTCGGCGACCGGACGCTTCAATTTCCCCAAGTCGCCCCCCAAGTCGCCAGGCGACCTTGCCTTCGCACCCAGGAAACGGAAATAAAAAAGGCGCCCGCAGGCGCCTTTTCACAGCAAAGAATCGCTTACTGCAGCACGGAGATATCCGCCACCTGCAGGAACAGCTCGCGCAGTTTGCTCAGCAGCGTCAGACGGTTAACGCGCACTTCCGCATCGTCCGCCATCACCATCACGTTGTCGAAGAACGCATCCACCGGCTCACGCAGCGCGGCCAGTTCCACCAGCGCTTCCTGGTAGTTGCCCGCCGCGAAGTACGGCTGCAGCTTGTCGCGCAGCACCACCAGGTGAGTCGCCAGCTGGATCTCCGCCGCATCCTTCAGCACCGAGGCGCGCACGCTGTCGTTCAGCGTTTCGGTAGACTTGGCCAGAATGTTGGAGACGCGTTTGTTGGCCGCAGCCAATGCCGCCGCCTCGTCCAGCGTGCGGAAATGGGATACCGCCTTGACGCGCGCGTCGAAGTCGGCCGGTTTGGTCGGACGGCGCGCCAGCACCGCCTGAATGGTATCGACCGCGTGGCCTTCTTCCTGATACCAGGCGCGGAAACGACCCAGCATGAATTCCACCACGTCGTCGACCACCTTGGCATTGGTCAACTTGCTGCCGTACAGGCGCACGGCCTCTTCGGTCAGAGTCTGCAGATCCAGCGGCAGGTTTTTCTCGACGATGATGCGCAACACGCCCAGCGCGGCGCGGCGCAGCGCGAACGGGTCTTTATCGCCCTTCGGATGCTGCCCGATGCCGAAGATGCCGGCCAGGGTGTCCATCTTGTCGGCGATCGCCAGCGAGCAGGCCACCAGCGACTGCGGCAGCGCATCACCGGCGTAGCGCGGCTGATACTGCTCGTTCAGGGCAACGGCGACATCTTCCGCCTCACCGTCGTGGCGCGCATAGTGCATGCCCATCACGCCCTGGGTGTCGGTGAATTCGAACACCATGTTGGTCATCAGGTCGCACTTCGACAACAGGCCAGCACGGGTGGCGTGGTTGACGTCGGCGCCAATCTGGCCGGCAACCCAGCCCGCCAGCGCCTGGATGCGATCGGTTTTGTCGCGCAGGGTGCCCAGCTGCTGTTGGAACAGCACGGTTTCCAGGCGCGGCAGGTTGTCTTCCAGACGTTTTTTGCGGTCGGTGTTGAAGAAGAACTCGGCGTCGGCCAAACGCGGACGCACCACCTTCTCGTTGCCGGAGATGATCTGCTGCGGGTCTTTCGACTCGATGTTGGCCACGAAGATAAAGTTAGGCAGCAGTTTGCCCGCGGCGTCGTACACCGGGAAATACTTCTGGTCGCCCTTCATGGTGTACACCAGCGCTTCCGCCGGCACCGCCAGGAATTTCTCTTCGAATTTGGCGGTCAGCACCACCGGCCATTCCACCAGCGAGGCCACTTCTTCCAGCAGGCTGTCGCTCAGATCGGCCTTGCCGCCGATCTTCTGCGCCGCCAGTTCGGCGTCGCGTTTGATAAGGGCTTTGCGCGCTTCGTAGTCAGCGACCACTTTGCCGCGCTCCAGCAGGATCTGCGGATATTGGTCGGCATTGTCGAGGGTGAACTCGGCTTCGCCCATGAAGCGGTGGCCGCGCACGGTGCGCGCGGATTCGATGCCCAGCACGGTGCCCGAGATCAGATCGGCGCCCAGCAGCATCGTGACGGTGTGCACCGGACGCACGAACTGCACGTCGGAATCGCCCCAGCGCATCAGTTTCGGGATCGGCAGCTTGCCGAGCGCGGTGCTGACCATGCCGGCCAGCAGTTGTTGCGCCGACTGGCCTTTGACATGGGCGCGGTACATCAACCACTCGCCCTTGTCGGTCACCAGGCGCTCCGCCTGATCGACGGTGATGCCGCAGCCGCGCGCCCAGCCTTCGGCCGCTTTGCTCGGTTTGCCTTCGGCGTCGAACGCCTGAGCGATCGCCGGGCCGCGTTTTTCAATTTCGCGATCGGCCTGCGCCGCGCTCAGGTTGGCCACTTTCAGCGCCAGGCGGCGCGGTGCGGCGAACCAGCTCACGTCACCGTGTTCCAGGCCGGCGTTGTCCAGCTCGGCGGTGAAGTTGGCGGCGAAAGATTCCGCCAGGGAACGAAGAGCCTTCGGCGGCAGCTCTTCCGTGCCGATTTCCACCAGGAAAGTCTGTTGAGTCATGGCTGCCTCTTAGTTCTCGTTCTTGTTGCACATCGGGAAGCCCAGCGCTTCGCGGGAAGCGTAGTAGGCTTCGGCAACGGCTTTGGTCAGCGTGCGGATGCGCAGAATGTAGCGTTGACGCTCGGTCACCGAAATCGCCTTGCGCGCGTCCAGCAGGTTGAAGGTATGGCCCGCCTTCAGGATGCGTTCGTAGGCCGGCAGCGGCAGCGGTTTTTCCAACGCCAGCAGCGATTGGGCTTCTTTCTCATACTGCTCGAAGCAGGA
Organism: Serratia sp. EWG9; assembly: GCF_019913725.1. NCBI lineage: Bacteria > Pseudomonadati > Pseudomonadota > Gammaproteobacteria > Enterobacterales > Yersiniaceae > Serratia > Serratia sp. EWG9. Next base: position 85,809 of record NZ_JADNRO010000013.1, on the reverse strand, counting down.
GAACAGGAAGTCGACGTCGGCGTATTCGAAGTTGTAGGTGGACTGCTCCACTTCGTTCTGATGGAACACGTCGCCGTAGGTGGTGACGCCCAGCGGGCCGTTGCTCCACACCAGATCGTACACGCTGTCCACGCCCTGGATGTACATCGCCAGACGCTCCAGGCCATAGGTGATCTCGCCGGTCACCGGCTTGCACTCCAGGCCGCCGACCTGCTGGAAGTAGGTGAACTGCGTCACTTCCATGCCGTTCAGCCACACTTCCCAACCCAGGCCCCAGGCGCCGAGCGTCGGGTTTTCCCAGTTGTCTTCCACGAAGCGGATGTCGTGGATAGTCGGATCCAGACCCAGCTCTTTCAGCGAGCCCAGGTAGAGTTCCTGAATGTTGTCCGGCGATGGCTTAATCACCACCTGGAACTGATAGTAGTGCTGCAGACGGTTCGGGTTTTCGCCGTAGCGGCCGTCGGTCGGGCGACGGGATGGCTGCACATAAGCGGCGGCCATCGGCTCCGGCCCCAGTGCGCGCAGGCACGTCATCGGGTGTGAGGTTCCCGCGCCGACTTCCATGTCCAATGGTTGAACGATGGTGCAGCCCTGGCGCGCCCAATAATCCTGCAGTGTCAGGATCAGGCCCTGGAAGGTCTTGGTATCAAACTTTTGCATGTTGAATTCGCACGCGATACAAGTGGATTTATATGGAATGCGCCAGTATACCCTTTGACCGTAAGATATACAGCCAGAATCCGGCAACAAGTGCGAATCGGGGCGAGAAGCGCTGGATTTTCACCCGTCGGCCAAGAAAAACGTCGGCGGCATCGGCGCCGCAGAGGGCGAGGTCACCGCACCGCTTTCGCAGGCTCGGGTATCGGCTGGCTTTAGAGAAACGCCGATTCATCTCCCGCATGCTTCCACTACCGGCAGCTTGAGGCTTCTTCGACAAACAACAGGCGTGTTGAACAATATTCAAATAAGTGAATGGAATGAAAAAAAACATAACTCAGTGTTATATATTTACTTTATTCTCACCGACGCGGCATCGACTGAAATTTACTTGCCATAGTGACTCTGGTAGTATAACAAGAACAAATAACAGCCGCAGCTAAAAAGCCATTTAAGTCGCTTAGGAAAAAGATTGAAAATGATAGAGCTCTTTGACGTAGACTATAATTTGCTGCCAGATAACAGATCGAAAGAACTATTCTCTTTAAGAAAAAAAACGTTTAAAGACCGTTTAGACTGGCTCGTTAATTGCGAAAATAACATGGAGTTTGACGAATACGACAACCGTCACGCCACCTATATTTTCGGCACCTACCAAGATCACGTCATTTGCAGCTTGCGATTTATCGAAACAAAATACCCAAACATGATCAGCGATGGCGTATTCGACAATTACTTTAACGATATAAAACTCCCCGAAGGGAATTACGTTGAAGCCAGCAGATTATTTATAGACAAGGCGCGCATTCAAGCACTTCAACTCCATCAAGCGCCAATTAGCACCATGCTTTTCCTGTCGATGATAAACTATGCAAGAAGCTGCGGCTACGAAGGCATATACGCCATTATCAGTCACCCGATGCGCATTATTTTCCAACGCTCGGGCTGGCATATCTCGGTGGTAAAAACCGGATGCTCCGAAAAGAATAAAAATATTTATCTGATCTATCTGCCGATAGACGATGCCAACCGGAACAGATTGCTGGCGCGCATCAACCAACACGCCACAAAGTGGGATAACCCGTTGGATTCCTGGCCATTATCCTTCCGAGTCAGCGAGAAGCGGCCGGATGAGCTGCAGCTCCACACCTAACCTGATGGCATGTTTGGCATTGGTGACGCCAAGCTTTTTGACGGCGTTGCCGATGTGATATTTTACGGTGGTGAGTTTTATTCCCAGGATAAGGGCAATTTCTTGATAGGATTTACCTAAGCTCGCCCAGTAGATGATCTCATTTTCACGCTTGGAGAAAAACTCCCGCTGGTTCATTTTTTCAAAGTCAGCAGGCGTGCTCATTTCCTGGTAGAGCGCCGTCATTTTTCCGTGCATGGTAATCAGCAGCATTTGAATTTCGGCCTTATTATTGTCAATCTGCTGTTCAACATCCGCATCACAATGCTTATCCAACATAATGGATAACACCACCAGATTATGATGATGATCGTGCAAGACGAAAGTATACCCATTAATAATATTGTAGTTCTTGGCCATATCAAAAATCTTTGGCAATTTTAATCCTGCGCCAATTTCCAAATCTTTATCCCAGGTAAACGGGGTGATTCTATGCGATGCGGTAATCAAAACGGGATCAATAAACTGATAGTTGTTTTTGATATAAAACTCGAACCACTCCGTTCTATTGGAAATGATTGAAAAGCTAGTCGGATTTCTTTTATTCATTATAGCATAGGCATATTTTATATTATTGTATTTGCTCAGCCCGCGTTCCAACTCTTCTTTTATAGAGGCATTAATGGTTTCATTATTGAAAAAAAAGTTAGACACTCACCAATCCTCTTCAAGAAATAACATCACTATAAAACTGAGAAGAGTATAACCCGGTTGCGCCGCCAAGTAAATTAAACCGACAGGCATAATAGGAAGCGTTAATAATCAACAGGCGTTTTAAAGAGTCAATTAAAATAATTTCGGAGGGGAAATTAATTTAATCGAGAAATAAGCGCGTCGCTGAAGAAGGGGCGGCAGAGGGCATTATCCGGCAAAGAAACACAAAGAAAACAAAATCATAACAACTCGGCATCATGACATGCATCTGACAAAAGCGTTCTGTCGCGTTGAAGATGAGAGGGGGCCAGACAGGCAGGCGAAAACGCCCCGCATCCGATGATGAAGGGAAAAAGCCATTGACAGTGAAGATTTGGATATACAATAATAACCAAAATTTTCCCTGGTGTTGGCCAAGTGGCTACCTGATCCTTTATAGGATCAGTTTTTTTTTGTAGCGCTGTATTTTATCGTTGTGCAATAACGATAAGAACTTTCAGCGATAAATGATAGTTGTACTAAAGTACAGTCTCATCCGCCCACATCGCCTCGCCATCTCGCCGTCACAGGCTCCATCCTCTCCCGAGAGTTCTCAGAAGCGCGCGCTGACGCCGACGTTATACATAAACTGCTCGCCGCTGCTCAGGCCGCCGGTTTGCGAGACGGTGGCGAAGGCCGACACTCTGTCCGTCAACGGCATGTTGGCCCCCAGCGTGACATCCACCCAGTTTTTGTCCTGACCCGCACTGTCGCGAGTAAATGAGGTTTGCGTCGATTTCAGGCCGCCGCCGGCGCGGTAGACGTCATCGCCGAACTGATGCTGATAACTCACTTCCGCATAGGGGTTAAACACGCCGAATTGCGTATCCAACCGCCAGCCCAACGCGCCGATCTGCGAATGATAGGTTTGATCGTTGAAGCGCATGGCGGTGCTGTCATCACCGTCTTCGCTATAGCCGGACACATGGCTGTAATCCCAGGCGAACTGCGCCACCGGCCCGGTGGTGAGGTAAGCAGCGATAGGGAAGTCATAGCCGGCGGTCACGCGCGCGCCCCACTGCTTGCCGGAGGTCGAACCGGTTTCGGTGCGCGTCAGCGGCCCCAACCGCATGCTGCGACGGATGTCGTCATAATCCATCGTCGCATAGTGCAGATCGGCATTGACCCATCCCTGCTCGAATATGGCTAGCGAACTGAAGGCCGACAGCAGCACCCCACGCGCCTTGTAGTCATAGCGGCTGGAAGGATGCTGATCGTCGTTGGAACCGGCGATCAACGCACCGATCAACCAGCTGTCGGTCAGTTGATAGTCCACGCCGACGGTCAGGTTGTGGGTGGTGGCGTTGCCATCCCCCGCCGCCCGGTTATCGGCATAGTCATAGTGTTGGCCTGCGTAGCCGCCGAACACGCCCAGCGAGCCCTGCGGATTGTCGCCGTTGCGCAGCTGCTGGAAACGGCTGTCGAGCGTGGCGCGGCTGTCACGCGCCATCGCCGCCGTCGCCTGATTCAGCGCCACCACCTGCGCCGGGCCATCCAACACCGCCTGGATATAATCCGCAATCAGCAGGTGCGCCTGCGGGCTGGGGTGGAAATGGTCGGAGAACAGATAGGACTGGCCGGCGTCGAAGCCGGGCATGTCGGAACGGCAAACCGCCGAGGAAACGCCCGCCGGACAAGCCATGCCGGCCGTGTTGGCGAAGCCGAACTGCGCCGGATTGGCGATCGCTTCGGCGAACAGCTTGTTCACGTCCACCCGCACGATATTGCCGCCCCCCTGCGCCAGCAAACGGTCTTCGCTTTGATTATAGAAATCGGTCAGCTGAGCGGCCTGCGCGCTCAGGCTGTCATATGCAGCCACAAGCTGGGCGGCGATCGCCTGCTGCACCTGAGGGATCGCGCTGCCCTGCTTCGCCGCGGCGGTCAACGCCGCGTGGATCGCCTGCGTGCGCGAAGCGTTGTCCGGGGTTGCCACCGAATTGAGCGTGGCATAGGCCGCCTGAATCGCCGCCCCCTGTACCGGCGGCAGCGCCTGCTGAATGATCAGTTCCATCAGCTGCGGCGTGGAGCCGATGTTCGGCACCGTCGGCACGATCACCGTGCCGGCGCCAGCGTTCAGCAGCGAATGCACCTGCGCGGCGGCGGCCGCGGCGCTGTTATAGGCCACGCCGGGCGCGGTAGCGGCGTTCAGCGCCGCCGCCGCCAAATCGTTACCGCCGATCCAGTGAATATACAAACCGTCGCCATCGGCCTGGCCGTTAACCCGATTCAGGTAGCGCTGCACCTGATCCTGAGTGTTGTCGACCGGGTTCAGGCCCGGCACCGCCACGGCGCCGCCGGCGGCGTAGTTTTCACCGCCGTTGTCCGAGGCCACCAGCGCCGCGCCGATGCGTTGCGCCAACGCTTCGTCGTACAGCAGGTGCTGACTGCCGTCATAGGTGAACCGGCCGTTGTTGCCGGTATCACTCAGGCTGTCGCCAAAGACGTAGAGTTGGTCATACGCCTGAACCGGAAGGGTCACACTGCAAAGTAACGCCACTGCAAGCGCCGCAGGGCGGGGCATGCATGTTATTTTTAGAGGCATGAATCGACTCCTGAGAGCCTGCAAATGAAGGCAATGTCGTTTTTATCGTTGGCCGGTTTTCCACCGGCCATGTAGTAACTATTGTCGGCTTTTTCGTCACGTCAAGCGGGGCTGCGGACAAAACAATCAGAGGCTTGCCAAGTTCGCCGCTTCGAGCGATGATTACTGTTCATAAATACAGCATAAGGACATTCAGGATGGCAGACGAACGTTGCGGTTGGGTGACGGCCGATCCGTTGTATCTCGAGTATCACGACAAGGAATGGGGCACGCCCACCACCGACGCGCGCGAGCTGTTTGAAATGCTGTGTCTGGAGGGACAACAGGCCGGTCTTTCCTGGATCACCGTGCTGAAAAAGCGCGAGAACTACCGCCGCGCCTTCCATGATTTCGATCCGCAGCGGGTCGCCGCCATGACCGAACAAGACGTGGAAAGGCTGCTGCAAGACAGCGGCATCATCCGTCACCGCGGCAAGATAGAAGCCATCATCACCAACGCCAAAGCCTATCTGGCGATGGAGGCGGCCGGCGAGAATTTCGTCACCTTCATATGGGACTTCGTCGGCGGCCGGCCCCAGCTCAACCGCTGGCAGGCGCTGAACCAGGTTCCGGCCAAAACCGAGCAGTCAGACGCCATGTCCAAGGCGTTGAAAAAGCGCGGCTTCAAGTTTATCGGCTCCACCATCTGTTACGCCTTCATGCAGGCCAGCGGGCTGGTGAACGATCATCTCACGGGGTGCATGTGCTACCCAAAGCCACGGTGATCCGCCCCTGTGGCCCGGCGGATATTGACCGGCTGATGGCGCTCTGGCTGCCCAGCACCATCGCCGCCCATCCGTTCGTGGCGGAAAAATACTGGCGTGAAAGCGCCGCACTGGTGCGGGAAAATTACCTGCCGCGCGCGCAGAGCTGGGCCTGCTGGCATGAAAACGAGATCGTCGGCTTTATCAGCGTGCTGGACGAACAGTTCATCGGCGCGCTGTTTGTCGATCGGGCGTATCACGGCCGCGGCGTAGCCCGGGCGCTGATGACGCACGTGCAGCAGCGCTACCGCCGGCTCAGCCTGGAGGTTTATCAGCAAAACCTGCGCGCCTGCGCGTTTTACCACAAGCACGGTTTTCAGGTGACGCAGCGCCTGTTTAACGACGAAACCCAGGCCTATACGCTGATCATGAACTGGCCGGCAATCGAGAATTCAACCGGTTACGGTTAAAAAAGGCGCATTCGCGCCCTGGCGGCGCGCAATTAGGAATCCGCTGCATGGCGCCGCCCGGCGTTTTGTCGCATAACTCCCCCAGCACTTACCCGCGCTCATCATTTGTCACGTTTTTCTCCGGAACTGCCGGCGAGCCAACGCGTCATAGTAGCGCGGTGATGCGGGCCCCACCTGCGTCGCCTACTTTTTTGCGCCCCCGTGTTGGGCCGGCGCGTACAGATATTGATGCCATTAAGGACAAGAACATGAAAAAACGCATTGTAATTATTGCCGGCGCAGTGAGCGTCGCGCTCACGCTGTCGGCCTGTACCACCAACCCTTACACCGGCGAATCCGAAGTCGGCAAGTCCGGCATCGGCGCGGGCCTCGGGGCCGCACTGGGCGCCGGCGTCGGCGTACTGTCCTCTTCCAAGAAAGATCGCGGCAAGGGCGCGCTGATCGGCGCGGCGGCCGGTGCGGCGCTCGGCGGCGGCGCTGGCTATTACATGGACGTGCAGGAAGCCAAACTGCGCGACAAGATGAAAGGCACCGGCGTCAGCGTCACCCGTCAGGGCGACAACATCGTGCTGAACATGCCGAACAACGTGACCTTCGACAGCAGCAGCGCCACGCTGAAACCGGCGGGCGCCAATACCCTGACCGGCGTCGCCATGGTGCTGAAAGAGTATCCGAAAACCGCAGTCAACGTCATCGGCTACACCGACAGCACCGGTTCCCGTTCGCTCAACATGAACCTGTCGCAGCAGCGCGCCGATGGCGTAGCCAGCGCGCTGATCACCCAGGGCGTGGCGGCGAACCGTATCCGCACCGCCGGTGCCGGCCCGGACAACCCGATCGCGTCCAACAGCACCGCGGAAGGCAAGGCGCAAAACCGCCGCGTCGAGATCACCCTCAGCCCGCTGCAGTAATCCCGCGCGGGCGCCACCGGCGCCCCGCCCCTTCCCTGCGATTTTCTCCTTATCCTTCAACATTCCCGCCCGCACGCCGGGTATGGTAGTCTCCTTGGCAATTAACCGCAGGAGGGATCGGCTGTGAGCACTGTCAAGGCAACGCGCGCCTCAGGACGCGCCACCATCAGCGATGTAGCGAGCATCGCCAAAACCGGCAAGACCAGCGTGTCACGCTATCTGAATGGTGAACAGCACCTGCTTTCCGACGATCTCAAACAGCGCATCGAACAGGCGATCCAGCAGCTCGACTACCGCCCAAGCCAGATGGCGCGCAGCCTGAAGGGCGGCCAAACGCGCCTGATCGGCCTGATCCTCGCCGATATCACCAACCCCTATTCGGTGGACGTGATGCGCGGCATCGAGGCCGCCTGCCGCCAACACGGCTTTACCCTGCTGGTGTGCAACACCAACAACGAAGTCAATCAGGAACAGCACTACCTGCAGCTGCTCAGCAGTTACCGGGTGGAAGGCATCGTGGTCAACGCGGTCGGCATGCGCGAGGAAGCGTTATCCACGCTGCAACAGTCGATGCTGCCGATGGTGCTGATCGACCGCAAAATCCCCGACTTCGCCTGCGACGTAGTGGGCCTGAACAACCGTGAAGCCGCCACCGTCGCCACCGAGCACCTGCTGCAACAAGGCTTCGAAGCGATCCTGTTCCTCAGCGAACCGCTCGGTACGGTCAATACCCGCCTGGAACGCCTGCACGCCTTCAGGCATACCATGGCGCAGCACCCTGCGCTGCTGGCGGAGCAGGCCGAAACGCCGCTCAACGATCGGCAAAAACTGGAACAGGTGCTGAGCGATTTCAGCGGCCGTCATCGCGGCATGCGCAAGGCGGTGATCTCCGCCAACGGCGCCCTGACGCTGCAGGTGGCGCGCGCCATGCGCCGGCTCGGCATCCAGTGGGGCAACGACATCGGCCTGCTGGGCTTCGACGAGCTGGAGTGGGCGGAACTGGCGGGCGTCGGCATCACCACGCTGAAACAACCCACCTACCAAATGGGGCACGCGGCGCTGGAGCGGCTGGTGCAGCGTATTCAGGGTCTGGCCGCCCCCAGCGGCGAGCAGATGTTCTCCGGCGAGCTGATCGTCCGCGGCTCCACCACCCGCTAACCCGCCTTCTCCGGGGCCTTAACCGCCCCGCCTTCATCGGCTGTTTTTTGCTCAGCTTCGTGATTGCGATCATATTTTTACACTCTGTCGCTTTCTACTGGAACCGGTTCCATTTAACGTACCGGTAACAGCAGCGGCGGCGACAATGCCGCCTCAGGAGTCAAAATGAAAACAGAAATCATCGTGGTCACCGGCGCCTACGGCGCCGATACCGTCAAACAACAGGGCGGCCAGCGCGCGCTGTTGCCCATCATCGCCGGCGCGGGCGCCGACGGGGTGGAGATCCGCCGCGAACTGTTCGCCGCCGGCGAGCTGGACAGCCTGCCTGCGCTGGCCCAGGAGATAGAACGCCAGCAGCTGTTCGCCGTCTATTCCGCCCCTGAGGCGCTGTTCACTCCGCAACATACGCTGAACCCCAACCTGCCGGCGCTGCTGGCGGAAGCGCAGGCGCTGAACGCGCGCCAGCTGAAGCTCTCCCTCGGCCATTTCCGCCCCGGCTTCGATTTTACCGAGCTGAAAGTGGCGCTGGAGCAACATCCGGTCAAACTGGTGGTCGAGAACGACCAAACGCCGGACTGCGGCATTTTGTCGATGCTGAACGCCTTTTTCCATGCAGCGGAAGATAGCCACCTGCCGGTCAGCATGACCTTCGATATGGCCAACTGGCTGTGGGTGGGGCAAGACGCCTTCGCCGCCGCCGAGCGCCTGGCCCGCCACGTCGGTTACGTGCACGTCAAGGCCGCGACGCAAGGCCCGCGCGGCTGGCGCGCCATTGCGCTGGACGATACCGACGGCAGCTGGCGCGATCTGCTGGCCCGCCTGCCGCACGATGCGCCGCGCGGCATCGAATTCCCGTTGCAGGGTGATGACCTGGAAGCCGTCACCCGCCATTACGTCAATATTTTGCGTGCGGAGTAACCCCATGATGACAACGTTAACGGCAACGACGGCGCAGCAGGCGCCCCTGGATGTGGTCACGCTGGGTGAAGCCATGGCGATGTTCGTGGCGGCGCAGACCGGCGATTTGGCGGAGGTGGAAACCTTCACCAAACGCATCGCCGGCGCCGAACTGAACGTGGCGATCGGCCTGGCCCGTCTGGGCATGAACGTCGGCTGGGTCAGCCGCGTCGGCAACGACTCGTTTGGCCGCTTCACCCTGCAGCAGCTGAAAAAAGAAGGCATCAACTACCGGCAGGTGACGGTCGACGGCCACTATCCCACCGGTTTTCAGGTGAAATCCAAGACTATCGATGGTACCGATCCCAGCGTGGAATATTTCCGTAAAGGCTCGGCGGCCAGCCGCCTGTCAGTCGCCGATTTCAACCGCGAATATTTCGGTTCCGCGCGCCACCTGCACCTGAGCGGCGTGGCGGCGGCGCTGTCCGGCGAATCGCTGGCGCTGTGCCACCATGCGGCGCGCGAGATGCGCGCCATGGGCAAAACCATTTCGTTCGATCCCAATCTGCGCCCGGTGCTGTGGCCCAGCCGCGAGGTGATGATCGAGCAGCTGAACCAGCTGGCGTTCGCCGCCGACTGGGTGCTGCCGGGGTTGAAAGAGGGACAGATCCTCACCGGCCAGTCGACGCCGGAAGGCATCGCCGATTTCTATCTGGAGCGCGGCGTGCAGGCGGTGATCATCAAAACCGGCCCGGACGGCGCCTGGTTTAAAACCGCCGCCGGCGATAAAGCGGCGGTGGCCGCGGTCAAGGTCGACAACGTGGTGGATACCGTAGGGGCGGGTGACGGCTTTGCCGTCGGCACCCTCAGCGCCCTGCTGGAAGGCAAAACGCTGGTACAGGCGGTGCAACGCGGCAACAAAATCGGCTCGCTGGCGATCCAGGCCATCGGCGATAGCGAAGGCCTGCCGACCCGCGCAGCGCTGGCCGAATAACAATAAAAAAACGACTTCTCCGCATGACGTCAGCCTCTGGCCCTACAACCGGGACGCGTCGGGAGAGCATCTGCCCCTTCGTCTTTCATGCCCAACGAGCTGGGCGAAGGGGATGCAACACCACTGAAGGATACTGAACATGAACAAAGCGACTGTCGCGGCCAAACGCTGGTGGTACATCATGCCCATCGTGTTTATCACCTACAGCCTGGCCTATCTCGATCGCGCCAACTTCAGCTTCGCCTCCGCCGCCGGCATCAATGAGGATCTCGGCATCACCAAGGGCATGGCCTCGCTGCTGGGCGCGCTGTTTTTCCTCGGTTATTTCTTCTTCCAAATTCCCGGCGCCATCTACGCCGAGCGCCGCAGCGTCAAAAAACTGATCTTCTGGTGCCTGATCCTGTGGGGCGGCTGCGCCTCGCTGACCGGCGTGGTGAGCAATATCCCGATGCTGGCCGCCATCCGCTTTATCCTCGGCGTGGTGGAAGCGGCGGTGATGCCGGCAATGCTGATCTACATCAGCAACTGGTTCACCAAATCGGAGCGTTCACGCGCCAATACCTTCCTGATCCTCGGCAACCCGGTGACGGTGCTGTGGATGTCGGTGGTGTCCGGTTACCTGATCCACGCCTTCGGCTGGCGCGAAATGTTCATCATCGAGGGCATTCCGGCGGTCATCTGGGCGTTCTGCTGGTGGGTGCTGGCGAAAGACAAACCGGCACAGGCCGGCTGGTTGAGCGCCGATGAGAAACAGGCGCTGCAACAGCAGCTGGACGAAGAACAGAAAGGCATCAAGGCCGTGCGCAACTACGGCGAAGCCTTCCGTTCGCGCAACGTGATCCTGCTGTGCGTGCAGTACTTCGCCTGGAGCATCGGCGTATACGGCTTCGTGCTGTGGCTGCCTTCCATCCTGCGCAGCGGCATGCAGATGGGCATGGTGGAAGCCGGCTGGCTGTCGGCGGTGCCTTACCTGGCGGCGACCATCGCCATGATCGTGGTCTCCTGGGCGTCGGACAAAATGCAAAACCGCAAGCTGTTTGTCTGGCCGCTGCTGCTGATCGGCGCGCTGGCGTTCTTCGGCTCTTACGCCGTCGGCACCAACCATTTCTGGATCTCTTACGGCCTGCTGGTGGTCGCCGGCGCCGCGATGTACGCCCCTTATGGGCCGTTCTTCGCCATCATTCCGGAAATGCTGCCGAAAAACGTCGCCGGCGGCGCCATGGCGCTGATCAACAGCATGGGCGCGCTGGGTTCGTTCTTCGGTTCCTGGTTCGTCGGTTACCTGAACGGCGCCACCGGCAGCCCGGCGGCTTCCTACATGTTTATGGCTATCGCACTGGTGGTGGCGGTGGTGTTGACGCTGATCGTCAAGCCCGCCCGCAACGAGATCCAGCCGCAGATGGCTTGATCCGGTTATACTTTTTCTCTGTCAATAAACCCGAGGGGGCGCCAGGCCCCCTTTGGCCCAGCTGGAGTTCGTGATGAAACCTTCTATCGTATTGTACAAAAGCCTGCCCGCCGACCTGCGTGAACGTCTGGAACAACACTTCACCGTACACGCGTTCAACGGCCTGCAGCCGGAGAACCGCGAGGAACTGCGCCAGGCGTTGCAGCAGGCCGAAGGGATCATCGGTTCCGGCGGCAAAATTGACGAAGCCTTCCTGCAGCAGGCGCCCAAACTGCGCGCGGCTTCGACCGTTTCCGTCGGCTACGACAACTTCGACGTCGAGGCGCTCAACGCCCATAACGTGCTGTTGATGCACACCCCGACGGTGCTGACCGAAACCGTCGCCGACACCATCATGAGCCTGGTGCTGGCGACGGCGCGCCGGGTGGTGGAAGTGGCGGAACGGGTCAAGGCCGGCGAATGGCGCGGCAGCATCGGGCCGGACTGGTTCGGCGTCGACGTGCACCACAAAACCATCGGCATCCTCGGCATGGGCCGCATCGGCCTGGCGCTGGCGCAGCGCGCGCACTTCGGCTTCGGCATGCCGGTGCTGTACAACGCCCGCCGCACGCACGAAGAGGCGGAGCAACGCTTCAACGCCCGCCGCTGCGATCTGGATACCCTGCTGGCCGAGTCGGATTTCGTTTGCATCACGCTGCCGCTGACCGAACAAACTTTCCATCTGATCGGCCGCGATCAGCTGGCGAAGATGAAGAAAAGCGGCATTCTGATCAACGCCGGCCGCGGGCCGGTGGTGGATGAGCAGGCGCTGATCGAAGCGCTGCAAAACGGCGTGATCCACGCCGCGGGGTTGGATGTGTTCGAGAAGGAACCGCTGCCGGCCGACTCGCCGCTGCTCAGCATGCCGAACGTGGTGGCGTTGCCGCACATCGGCTCCGCCACCCATGAAACGCGCTACGGCATGGCCGCCTGCGCGGTGGATAACTTGATCGCGGCATTGACCGGCACGGTGAAAGAAAACTGCGTCAACCCGCAGCTGTTGCAGAAATAACTTATCGAGGCCGGCGATCTGCGGATCGCCGGCCTCGCCGCTTTTTGCGGCTGTCGACGGAGTATTTTCACTCCGTCAAACTCACGGGCTTCCCCCTTATCTTGCTGACGACAAATTTGCCCACGTCGTCATTGGCGATCAGCATGACCAGCAGCAGCATCACCAACACCGCCAGTTTCATATGGCTGTAGGCTATCGACGGGTCAAAAGCCTCCAGCAACAGCGTAATGCAGGGTGAAACATTCACAATAATGTTGGTGGTCAAGGCGCTGGTGAGTTCAATACCCTTTTGCAGCATCCATAGCGGCAATATATTCCCTAATATGACGATGATCGGCAGGTACATCCAGAAGCTGGATTGCGTCGTTGCCAATACGCCTTCGCTCGGCAACATCAGCGCGCAAACGCCAATGAGCAAGGGAAATCTGAACGACTGAATATTGACGGCGTTAAACGCTTGTTTGGACAATGATTTTGCAATATAGGTGCCGACAGCCATACAGGTTGAGGTGACGAGACACACTAAGCCAAGCGCCAGAACAAATAGGGTGTTTGAATCGAAGGGGTTAAAACGCTGCCCTTTCACGGCCAATATCATCAGCACGGCGACAATAAAAGCCAGCATCACGGCTATAACGATGTTTTTTACACCCACCGAATTTCGGTTATAAATCTCAATGAAAACAGAAATGATCGGGCTCAGTCCAAAAAGCATGGCCACCAGAATGGAGGGCTCCGTCCATTTCAACCCAACGAAAAGCCCAACCCAAGCTCCCAGCGTAGAGATATTCAATAATAGAATTAACTTCCAGGCGTTGAGGCAAGCTCGCAGCTTGACGGGGAAAAACAGCACGGAGATCACAAAGAAACCGAGCCAGGTCAAGGTGAAAGTCCAAAACAATAATACGAACAGATCGATGCTCTGCAACAAACCTGAGAGAAAAACATCTATGGCCGCACCCAGGATGCAATATCCAAGAATGTACGTTGGGCCGGACGCCTTGATTTTACTGTTCATAGACTTCAAACATGCCCTTACTTTCAAGGCCAACGATATATTGATAGTCGGCATTGAGCTGATCGGCGCAACGGTGGCTTAACGCAATCCAGCCCGGAGAGCTGTAAACGTCCGTCGTGAGTTTTATTTCCTGATCAACATCCGGCAGATTTGATTTCTTGTAGGATGGCAAACCGGCGATGGTATCGACATGCTTAACGGCCTTGATAGTGCCAGCGCTAAAAGATATCAGCTCTTTAATTTTTAAATAGTTTAACGGTTTATATTCCTCTGCGACCGCTTCCAGGAATGCCTCGGTTGAACACACGCTCAGTACCAGTTCGTCAATCTGCGTGCGCTTCAACGCCAGGGATGACAACGCCGGAAAACCCGCGCCGTGCGGTCTGGCCCCGGTTTCAATTAGCGTCCAACCGTCTTTGGTTAAAAACAGTTCCGAGTGCGCTGCGCCAAACGTGATCCCTAAAGCATCCAGACAGCTAAAGATGTAATCTTTGAGCTGAGCGTGATTCTGCGCATCGAAGGAGGTCAGTTCGGTGAACTCACAGATGGAATCGGCCCCGTTGTAACTGCCCTTGCCCATCTTCCATATCGCACAGATCTTGTGACGGCCTTGATAACTGACAGTATCGACGACGTACTCTTCCCCCTCAATAAAAGGCTGCAGAATAATGACTTCATTTTTTAAATTGAGCTGATTGCTTTTTTTGAACAAATCACCCGAATGAGCTTCAACTTCTTCAACCGTTTTGCAAACAAAAACGGAGTCCGTGCCTGCACTGTCAACGGGTTTTAGGACCAGCTTCCGGTATTTTTTAAACAGCTCGGTCGCATATTGCGTGGCGTCTTTAAGGGTAGTTAACCGGTGCGTGGGGATATGATTGATCGCGCTATTTTTCAAGCACTCCTGCATCAGGTATTTATTCCTGCGAGAACGGCTCGTGCCGGTATCGTTACCGGGCAGGTCCAGAAGCTCAGCCAGATGATCTGCGAGTTCAATGCCTGTTTCACAGCCTGCAATCACCGCGATAACATCATACTCTTGCAATTGATTGAGGATCTCATCCCCTGTGTATTGCAAACTGATAAAGAAATCATCCCCTCTGTAGCTATTCAGCAGCTTCGCCGGGATATCTTCTCGACTTTGAATGTGCGCGCACCCGTATCCTTTTTTATTGAATTCCGGTGCCACATCATTTCCGGATGAGTAGGCGTCAACGAGGATGACGATTTTTTTCGTGTCTTTGATGTCCATGCAGCGGGTTACTCCGTACTATAATCAGGGCCGAATATTAACGTTCGATTGTCTTGGCGTCGAATTTACGCTCGACGCCCTTTTACTTTATGAAGGGAACGTGTCAGCAAATTTGTGAGAAGTCGGTGCGTTCAATACTTTTAGCCAAGCTTGTCATTTCGCGATATTTATCAGATTTATCACCACCCGGCTGATAGATTCTATACCGCCAATAACGCCAAAGAGATGTCAGGATGGCGGCGTATTCCGTATAGGTTTTCAACACCTTAATTTCGCGCGCTTCAAGCATTCTTATAGAATTATAACCCGCGATGATATGCTTCGCTTTTTCCGGCGACAGCGTCCCATTGATGCCGCAGGTGCCGACAATCGCCATGGCGATATCGAAAACGGAGTGATAAATACAGGTCAACTCAAAATCTATCATGCCGACGAACTGCTCGCCTTCAAACAGCATATTGTCGTAGAAAAGATCGGAGTGGATGACAGAGGTAGGCAAGCCGCTGATGCGTTCTACGGCAAGATGCCTGAGTCTGTCTTTGGCCCAGCGCTCATAATCCTGATCGATATTGGCATCGAGGGCATCCATGAACTTTTTCTGCTCATAGAAGACTGAGTCTGTTAAGAAATTAGGGACGGGGATCGTATGCAGTTTCGCCATGGCAACGCCGAGCTGCCTGAGCATATGCTCGTTGAAATCCCGGCGGACGGCGCCATCCATATAGGTTCTTAATAGAGAGTGCTTGCCCCTTAATATAATTGAATAGCTTTCTTGCCCTTTGGGTTTGACCAGCAAGGAGGTCTCATAATCATGTGCTTCCAGCCATACCAGCGTCTTTGCCATGATCTCAACGTCATCACGGCTTTGCTCTTCAATAATGCTGAAAACACAGCGGCCGATATCCGTTTCGAGGCAGTAATTGGTATTGCCGGATCCCATCCCCAAGAAGGCGCTGCTTTTTACCGTCAGCCCATAAAGAGATTCTATGCGGTGAACTTCATCACTATTCAACGTTGAGCCTGTTTGCATTTCTAATTCCATATCATTCACTTGAGCGCTTGATGCAAATCTTCATACAAGTCATTAACGTCTTCGATGCCGACTGACATTCGTATTAATTGCCTCGTAATCCCTGATTTTTTCTGCTCCTGCTCGCTAAGACTTCTGAACGACGATGAGGCCTGATAAGGCGAGTTCAGCGTGGTCTCCAAATCCCCCAAACTGTTGGAAGGGACGATGAGATTTAACTTCTTCTGAAAACTTGTCGCGTCAAACCGCGGAGCGATTTCAAAGCTGACCATGCCGCCGAACCCCCGCATCTGTTCGCGGGCTACGCTATGATTATGATGACTCGGCAACCCCGGATAGAACACGTTCGTCACATTAGGGTGCTCATTTAAACGGCTGGCCAGTTCCATCGCGTTGCGGTTAATGGCATTCATTCGAATGGCCAACGTGCGCAAGCTTCGCTCAAGCAGATGACATGACTGCGCGTTCAGACACCCGCCAAAGTCATTCATATATTCGGCCATTGCAGCAATGGACTCTTCACTGCCGACAGCCACGCCGCCTGACACATCGCCGTGGCCGCCCAAAAACTTGGTGGCGCTGTGCAATACCAAATCGACGCCATATTCCAGAGGGTTTTGGTTGATCGGCGTCGCCACGGTGTTATCAATAATGGTGAACACCCCCCGACTCTTGGCGAATCGGGTCAATAGCTCAATGTTCAGAATTTTAAGCAATGGATTAGTCGGTGTTTCGATATATATCATTCGCGTATTCGAATGGACTAATGCGATGATGCTCTCTACTTCACAACTCTCCGAAACGCTGTATGTGATGCCTAATTTTGCAAAATGATTCTGTACAAACTTGAGCGCACCTGAATACACGCCGTTTTGTAAAACAATATGGTCACCGGCTTTTAAATGCGAAAGCATCGCCGTCGCGAAAGCCGCCATACCGGAACTGAATACCAGAGCGGCCTCACCACCGCTTTCCAATGCGCACATCTTCTCGGCAACGGCGCGCTGATTGGGTAAGTTACCATGTCTTGGATAGACATCTTCTGTCATATCAAGATGCTTGTGAGAACTCGCGGAGAATAGCGGAGAAAGAATGCCACCATGCATTTCGTCGATAATGGTCCCGCTGTGAACGGCAAGAGTTTCTTTTGCTAACACGGTTACTGCCTATTTTCGAGTATCAGGAAGTGGGGGGCATGCCTTGAATAAAGGATCCCCCCGTTCATGTGAGTCTTTATTACGATGGGTTATTTGGCACCGCGAACATCGGGGTGAAATCGATTAATATGACATCGCGGAAGCCCACCTTACCGTGCCCATCCACATGAACCGGTTTCACCTGGTGCCAGACTAGATCATCAACGATGCCGATGGAGTCCAGCGGTTTGAGCATCGCCTCATTACACAGGATGTTCGTCTTGGTGTTATCTGTAATGATGTTCTCACCGCCAGAAACACCATCACGATTGATCAAATGTATCCAGGTGCAAGGCTCGCCATCCTTATGAAGTCGATTCGGTACGGAAATCCCCGGCGCATCAACCGTCGCTTTCATTCTGATGAAGTGAATGCCGACCTCCATGGGAATCGTGGAAGCATACTCATGTAACGGGGAATTTTTAAAATCATGCAGGACAAGCGACGTGATCAGATTATTTGACAAAATTTCGTTTGGGACAGGCTGAAACTTCCTTGCCTCCTCAACGACTTCATCATTAAATCCGACATCTTGTTTGTAACTGTAGGCGTGTTCGGAAGATTGAGGAATCAAGAGATTAAAGCAAGGTAAAAGCACATATTTACTGTGCTGCCGATAGCGCCCCGCATTTTCACCGTAGGGATCCAGAGCAAGCGTATCGAAATGCCGCTGAATAATACTTAAGTCTGATTTTTGCGCATCGGTAAGGTTAAAGTCATCCGAAGCCAATTTGCAATACCCTACATCTGTCATCATGGGGTATGCGCTCACACGGCACTCAAGTGTGTTCTCAAACTCTTTAATGTTACCACGAATCATCGTGCAATCTTCCTTTTTACTCTGATTGGAATAACGACATATTGATGTTCACCGCAATGCTCATGAACATTGAACAGCAAATGCTTCCCTGTTTTTCAAGTGAAGTAATTCATCTCACAAATAAAAGAGCTTGATTATTTATTCTTTAAACTTCCTGCACGCTAAAAAGTGCGAAAGAGAATTTTATAGATTTCTTTTCCACTTATTTATCGAAACCAGACTTGCGCTGTTTTTCATTGCTACCTGACCTCATCTCACTTGTACGCGGTGAGCGAAAGTCTACGCTGCATACGGGTTTTCAAATGACGCCAGGTGAATCGGCGCGAAACCTTTATCCTCCAACCCTACCCACCTAATGGGCTGCGATGCCTGGCGATGCGCATCTGCCGGACACAGAGCGCCCTACCCTGGCGTTACGCCGCTGAATGCTATTTGCGGCTCCCTCGCGGGCAGTATGATTAGTGTTTTTTATACAAAAAAGCCGATTTTCGGCAACGGCAACCTACATGCCCCATGCTGGCCAGCAGGAGACACCTCTCATCAAACCGATTACTCTGTAGATAGACAAGGACGAAACTGGCAACTAACTATGGTCAGCCAAGTAAAACCGCCTTGAAAGCCGTGCTTTTGGCATGGCTTCATCCACGCTACCGCACTACTCATTCCTTCCCGAGCATTAGTTTAGATAATCTTTATTGTTAAGCTAAATTTAACGGATGCGGAAGTTACTCGATATGGTTATAAATTGCCATAGTGTTAATGAAATGCAGCGAAAAAGTGTGATCTGGGTCGGGACCGCAAAACCTGTGCCAACCCTAAGATCGCGTGGCTGAAAGGTTGAGGCGATAATGATGTGGGCCGGCGAACGGTCATAATAATCCAGCGTAATATGCTGCTAATCGAACGCAGGGCAAAACTTGTGCCCACCGGTCGATTTGTCAGCCGCATTGCAGCGGGGTTTATCTGGCGGTATGGTGGGTGATTACCTGCTAAAAAACAGTACTGCTGCACCTATGACTTTCTCACTTTTCGGCGAAAAATTTACCCGTTATGCGGGCATTACCCGTTTGATGGACGACCTGAACGAAGGCCTGCGCACCCCCGGCGCCATCATGCTCGGCGGCGGCAACCCCGCACAGATCCCAGAGATGGAAGCGTATTTCAAACAGCTGTGCCAGGAGATGCTCGACCAGGGCAAACTGACCGAAGCGCTGTGCAACTACGACGGCCCGCAAGGCAAGGACGCGCTGCTGAAAGCGCTGGCCAATCTGCTGCGCGACGAGCTCGGCTGGGAGATCTCGCCACAGAATATTGCACTGACTAACGGCAGTCAGAGCGCGTTTTTCTACTTGTTCAACCTGTTCGCCGGCCGCTACGCCGACGGCTCGCGCCGCCGCGTGTTGTTCCCACTGGCGCCGGAATATATCGGCTATGCCGATGCCGGGCTGGATGAAGGGCTGTTCGTCTCCGCCAAACCGAACATCGAGCTGCTGCCGGACGGCCAGTTCAAGTATCACGTCGATTTCGAACATCTCACCATCGGCGATGACATCGGCATGATCTGCGTTTCACGGCCGACCAACCCGACCGGCAACGTGATCACCGACGAAGAGCTGATGAAGCTCGATCTGCTGGCGCAACAGCGCGATATTCCGCTGGTCATCGACAACGCCTACGGCGTGCCGTTCCCCGGCATTATCTTCAGCGACGCCACGCCGCTGTGGAACCCAAACACCATCCTGTGCATGAGCCTGTCCAAGCTCGGCCTGCCCGGCTCGCGCTGCGGCATCGTGATCGCCGACGAGAAGGTGATCACCGCGCTGACCAACATGAACGGCATCATCAGCCTGTCCCCAGGCAGCATGGGGCCGGCGATGGCGACGGAAATGATCGAGCGCGGCGATCTGCTGCGCCTGTCGAACGAGGTGATTCGCCCGTTTTACAAACAGCGCGTCGAGCACACCATCGAGATCATTCGCCGCTACCTGTCGCCGGAACGCTGCCTGATCCACAAACCGGAAGGGGCTATCTTCCTCTGGCTGTGGTTTAAGGATCTGCCGATCACCACCGAAGTGCTGTATCAGCGCCTGAAAAAGCGCGGCGTGCTGATGGTGCCCGGCCACTACTTCTTCCCGGGACTGGAGCATGAATGGCCACATACCCACCAGTGCATGCGCATGAACTACGTGCCCGATCCGGAGAAAATCGAGCGCGGCGTGGCTATTCTGGCGGAAGAGATCGAACGCGCACATCAGGAAGGCTAACGCCGACTGATTGAAAATCGACCGACAAAGATATACGATGCATATATCGTATATCTTTTTTGGAGGGCCAACGATGACTCGCATCGTGATCGATTTACCTGAAGAAGACCTGCGGCAGCTCGATAATCTGAAAAATATCCGCCACGTTCCCCGGGCCGAAATCATTCGTCAAGCAGTCTCCCGCTATCTGACGGAGAACCACGTGGAAGATCCCAGCAACGCTTTCGGGCTCTGGTCCGGGGCGATGGGAGATGGCGTGGAGTACGAAAATCGTCAGCGCGAGGAGTGGGAATAATGGTGGCTCAACGGGCGTTATTCGACACCAATATCCTGATCGATTATCTCAACGGCATTCCTCAAGCCAGGGACGTTCTGGTCGAGTATCACATCAATCCGGCCATCAGCGCCATCACCTGGATGGAAGTGATGGTAGGTGCTAAAAAACAGGGTCCGGCACTGGAGCTGAAAACACGTCAGTTTTTAGGGCAATTTCTGCTGCTGCCTATTACCGATGAAGTCGCCGAACGCGCCGTAGAACTGCGCCACTCACAGCATGTGAAACTGCCAGACGCCATTATCTGGGCCACCGCGCAGGTGGGATTCCGGATGCTCATCTCCCGCAACCCCAAAGATTTCGGCACTGACAATGGCGTGTTGATGCCTTATCGGCTGTAGACGATCCGCACTACAACGTCCAGAACAGCACCGCCAGCAGCTGCGGCGACATGATGCGCAGGAACATCGCCAGCGGATATACGGTGGCGTAAGACAGCGCGGCAGCGCCGCTGGTGGGATGCAGGCCGTTGGCGAACGCCAGCGCCGGCGGATCGGTCATCGACCCCGCCAACATGCCGGACAGCGTCAGATAGTTCATCTTGCCCACCGTGCGCGCCAGAATGCCGACGCTCAGCAGCGGAATGGCGGTGATCAACGCGCCATAACCAATCCATGTCAGCCCCTCGCCATGCAGCAACGTATCGATAAAATTGCCGCCCGATTTCAAACCGACCACCGCCAGAAACAGCACGATGCCCAGTTCGCGCAGCGCCAGGTTGGCGCTCGGCGGCATAAACCAGTACAGCTTGCCGATACTGCCGATGCGCCCCAGGATCAGCGCCGCCACCAACGGCCCGCCGGCCAGCCCCAGCCGCAATGCCGCCGGGAAGCCGGGCACAAACAGCGGAATGGAGCCCAGCAGCACTCCGAGGCCGATGCCGATAAAGACCGGCAGCATCTGCACCTGCTGCAGCTTTTGTTGGGCGTTGCCGACGATTGCCGTCACCGCGTCGATGGCCTCCGGCCGGCCGACCAGGTTGAGAATATCGCCAAACTGCAGCGTCACGTTGCTGCCGGCCACCAGCTCCACGCCGGCGCGGTTGAGGCGTGAAATCACCACGTCATATTTCTGCTTCAGGTTCAGATCGCGGATTTTTTTCCCCAGCACCTGCTCGTTGGTCACCGCCGCCCTCACTACCTGCAGCGCAGTGCCGCGCGTGGACAGCGAAGCGTCAACCTCTTCGCCGATCACCAGCCGGGCGTTCTCCAAATCTTCGCGTTTGCCCACCAGGTGCAGATAGTCGCCGAGCTCCAGCCGCTCATGCGGCGCCGGCACCATCAGCAGCTCGCCGCGCTTGAGGCGCGAACAGACGATCGCTTCACCGTTGAGCAGCGGCACGCTTTTGATCGCCATGCCCTGCAGATTGGGGTTACGCACCGCCACGTTCATGGCATGCAACAGCTCGCGCTGATTGCCCAGGCTGCTTTCAAACGCCTGCGCCTCGCGCTCGATGTTGATGCGGAAAACCAATCGGATCAGCCACATCACCAGCAGGATGCCGCAAATGCCGAACGGATAGGCCATGGCGTAACCCATGCCCATGCCGTCCACCAACGCCGGATCGGAACCGAGATCGGTCAGGATTTGCTGACCGGCGCCCAGCGCCGGCGTGTTGGTGACCGCGCCGGAGAACACGCCGAGGATGATCGGCAGCGGCACGTCGAACAGCTTGTGCACCGCCGCCGCCACTGCGCCGCCGGTCAGCACCAGCAGCACCGCGAAGGCGTTGAGCCGCAGACCGGAGACGCGCAGCGAAGAGAAGAAGCCGGGGCCAACCTGAATGCCGATGGTGTAAACGAACAGGATCAGGCCAAACTCCTGGATGAAGTGCAGCATGTCCCCGTTCAGGCTGATTTGCCCGCTCTGGGCGAAGTGGCCGACCAGGATGCCGCCGAACAGCACGCCGCCAATCCCCAGCCCGACACCGTACAGCTTCCAGTTCCCCATCCACAGCCCAATGACGGCCGCCAACGCCAACATGCTGACGGTCAGGGCGATATCGCTCATAGGTCACATCCTTGCCAAAGTTGAACATGGGATTTGCGGACATAGACACACAATTAACAAGGATTATGGCATCGGGCAGACGGGGGGACTGTGGCGTGCGCCACATAACGCAACGGGGGAGATCCGTCTGGATCTCCCCCGCATGATGATGACCGTTTTTCAGTCGGTTATTTGGCTTCCAGCTCCGGCGTCGCGCCGATGGCGATGCGCTGAGGCTGCAAGGCTTCCGGAACCTGACGCACCAGATCGATGTGCAACAGGCCATTTTCAAATTTGGCCTCGGATACCTGCAGGTGTTCCGCCAGGGTGAAGGTCAGCTGGAACTCTTTGCACACCAGCCCCTGATGCAGGTACTCGACCTGTTTTTCCGGCGGCGTGGGTTTACCGCTGACGGTCAGCCGCGGCCCTTCCACTTCGATATTCAGTTCGCTCTGCCGAAAACCGGCCAGCGCCAGAGAAATGCGGTAGTGATTGTCATCGCTTTTCTCGATGTTATACGGCGGGAACCCCTGGGGTTCCTGGCCCCCCATGGAACTGGCCAGTTTATCAAAACCAATCCATTGACGCAGAAGCGGGGATAGATCGTAATTACGCATAGGAACAACTCCTTTCATTAAGCGAGATGTGTTTATTCAGCCCCCTGACGGCGGGCGGATTATTACTGCATATTTGCCGACAGCGTTCCTGCCGGCGAAAACGGAATTATTTAATTTCGATACGGCGCGGTTTTAATGTTTCCGGCACGATGCGCTGCATATCGATATACAGCAGACCGTTTTCCAGTTTGGCGCCTTTAATTTGAATATGTTCGGCCAGCTGGAATTTACGCTCGAAATTACGCTCAGCGATGCCCTGATATAAATAGGTTTTTTCTGCCGGTTCGTTATTGTGCGCACCGCGCACGATAAGCAGATTATCTTGCGTGGTGATCTCCAGCTCCTGCTCGGCAAACCCGGCTACCGCAATGGCGATGCGATAATGATTTTCGTCCACCAGCTCGACATTATAAGGGGGATAACCGCCGTTGCCCTGGCTCTGGCCGGCCTCCAGCGCGTTGAACAGGCGATCGAAACCAATGGCGGAACGGTATAGCGGAGAAAGATCGAAATTACGCATAAAACAGCCTCCTAAGGCACTTCAGCGAGGTTGAAATAAATACGCCTTCCATTCTGGACAGGCTAATTAAGCCAGAATTCCCTTACGGCAAATTCTCAATCCGGCTCTGATGATAAAATGGGGGTTGATTTCATCAATTCAACGGGCGAGGATCAAAAAAAGCGCTTTTCGGTTAGGTGAAAGTTTTTTTACCACTTACACTAAAGTGAGAGAGCCGCCACAGAGCGGGATTTTGCTTCTTTTAAAGCAGCAACAGGATGTTATAAATCAGCTTAATTTAGGGGCACAGCAACCCTGCAGGATGGATTAATGACGACGATGAAAGCGATAGCGACGGGCTGCATGTTGTTGGCGACCAGCGGTTGCTCCAGCGTGATGAGCCATACCGGCCCGAATCAGGGTTACTATCCCGGCACCCGCGCCAGCGTGGACATGCTGAAGGACGACAACACCAGCTGGGCGATGATGCCGCTGGTGGCGCTGGATCTGCCGTTCTCCGCAGTGATGGATACCGTGCTGCTGCCTTACGACTATCTGCGTTCAGGCAATGACGCCACCGCAGACTCGCCAAAAGCGCGCATCCTGCGCAGCGAGCAACAGAATCTGGCGGCAACCGGCAACCCCGGCGAGGGCAACGACAGCACCGCCACACACTAATCACGCACGCAGCGGGCCATCAGGCCCGCCTTACGCCTCAACCACAAAGATCTGGTTGAATCCGGCAATCTCGCGCATAAATGCCACTTTCTTGCCATCCGGCGAAAACACCACGGCATCCCCCGACGGCGGCTGCACGCTGCGCTGCGTTAAACGCTGCAGGCGGCCGCTGGCGACCTCACACAGCATCACGCTGTTGTCACACACCAGGGCTATCGTCCCGCCCTGCGGGTGCCAGCTGAACGCCGACTGGATGTCATGCTCGCCGCGGCTGACCTGGCGCGGCTCACCGCCGTTCGGCGACACCGTCCACAGTTGCACCACGCCGCCGTCATCCTTCATCAGAAAAGCTATCTGGCTGCCGTCCGGCGAGCTGCGCAGCCAATGGCGCGGCGCACCGACCACGCCCGGAAAACGGCGTTCTCCGGTAAAGGTCACCCGCCGCTGCCTGACGCCAAGCGGCGGCGCCGGCAGCTCGCTTTCCGTCCCCTGCAGCGGCACCGTGCCGGCCCTGGCGTAGTCGGCGTCGTTCTCCGGCAGATCGACGATAAACACCTCCGGCAGTTTCTCGCCGGCGGCGGACAGCGTATCGCCGATGAACGCCAGCGCCCAACGTTGCCGACTGCCGTCGGCCTTACGGTAGCCTTCGCGGCCAATCCAGCCTTCTTCGTAGGCGCGATTGATCTGATCGCTGCCCGGCTGCGGCTGCGGCACGGTCTCGCTAACCAGCACGCAATAGTGGCTGCCGTCATATTCACGGGGATGCTGTTTCGGCGGATTGACCCCGTGCAGCGGCACGGCCACGCCGACGTTGCGCAGATCGCGCGCCGGATCGCATTCATGCATCACGTGATCGTTGTAGGTAAAGCTGAGGCGGCTGCCGTCCGGGCTGAAAACGTGCACATGGCTGCCGCCGCGCAGCGCGCCGGGCGTGTAGGGCGCCGTGATATCCAGCGCGTCGAGGGTAATGGCCAACTCGCGATCCGGTTCGCTGACGATCACCCCGCGGCGGTGATGAAAATCATACTGCCAGGCGCTGTCCGGGTGTTCCGGGCCGTGGATGAAGACGTAACGCGCCGGCGCATCGGGGCTGACCGTGACCACGCCGACGTGTGCGCCGTGCTGGGCGCGATAAACCACTTCCACCGCGCCGCTGGCGACGTTAACCCGCTCGATGCTCAGGCCGGTGAAAGAGGCGCCGCGCGGGCGCACGTCATAAGCCAGCCATTGGCTGTCCGGCGTCCAGACGTTGATATTGGTTAACTGATGCCCGCGTGGGTCGAAAGTCAGTTGTTTTTCCCGATGGCTCATGGCGGCTCTCCTGCGCATGCTGGCACTGAACGGCCATCTTACCGGATCGGCAGCCGCGTTTCATATGGCCGGCGAGGACGAGCCGGGGGCTTTCCCGCGTCGAAATTTCCATGAGACTTATCCGTTAAGCCTATCGACGACGCCGGCAGGAAATAAACGCCCGGCTAGCCGGCCCCATTCCTGATGGGGAAACTCAACGACGCCCAAACGGTATAAGTAAAGGAAGCGAGCATTATTTTATTGATTATCCTTCTCCTCATTAAATACGCCCACAGCGGCACCTTACTTAACGCAAATAAATAAAAAATTGTGCCGCTAAACGCCCAGTAATGTTTATTTTCACCGCATACGCGATGCCGTACCCCCGCCATTTCCGCTTTCTGGCCGGGTTGCCCGACGGGGTTTACAATCCATACAAAAAAGTACAAACTGGATTTTAAGTCTAAAAAATCCGGAGCCGGTATGAACCCCCTTTTCGATGCCATTGTTTCTGCCCATCAGCAACTGCGCCCTCAGGTGCGAGTCACGCCATTGGAGCGCAGCGTGCTGCTTTCTCAGCAATTGGGTTGCGAGCTGTATTTGAAATGCGATCACCTGCAGCACACCGGTTCCTTTAAATTTCGCGGCGCCAGCAACAAGCTGCGGCTGCTGGATAACGCGCAACGCCGGCGCGGCGTGATCGCAGCCTCTACCGGCAACCACGGTCAGGCCGTCGCTTTGGCGGGGCAACTGATGGGCGTTGGCGTCACGGTTTATGCGCCGGAGACGGCGGCGAGCATCAAGCTCGACACCATTCGCGCGTTGGGCGGCACCGTGGAATTGGTGCCGGGCGATGCGCTGAACGCCGAACTGGCGGGGGAACAGGCCGCACGCGAACAGGGGAAAACCTATATCTCGCCGTATAACGACGAGCAGGTGATCGCCGGCCAGGGCACCTGCGGCATGGAGCTGGTTGAACAACTCACCGATCTGGACGCCGTGTTCGTGGCGGTCGGCGGCGGGGGTTATATCGCCGGCATCGGCACCGTTCTGCGGCAACTGTCGCCGAACACGCAGCTTATCGCCTGCTGGCCGGAAAACGCCACCAGCCTGTACAGCGCGCTGGAAGCGGGCCATATCTTCCCGGTGGAAGAGCAAGAAACCCTGTCCGACGGAACCGCCGGCGGCGTCGAGCCGGGCGCCGTGACCTTTCCGCTGTGCCAACAGCTGATCGACCGCAAAGTGCTGGTCAGCGAGGCGGAGATTAAACACGCGATGCGCCGGATAGCCGCCAGCGATCGTTGGATTATCGAAGGCGCGGCCGGCGTGGCGCTGGCGGCGGCGATCAAACTGGCGCCGGAATACCAGGGTAAAAAGGTGGCGGTGG
This sequence comes from Serratia sp. EWG9, assembly GCF_019913725.1. NCBI lineage: Bacteria > Pseudomonadati > Pseudomonadota > Gammaproteobacteria > Enterobacterales > Yersiniaceae > Serratia > Serratia sp. EWG9. The sequence goes on along the minus strand of NZ_JADNRO010000013.1, from coordinate 58,719 downwards.
TGCTGTGCGGCAAGAACATCGTGCTGGAGAAATACCTCAAGGCCATCGCCGATGCACATCCTTAATCGGCAGCAAATCCTCGCCGCGTTCGACGCCGAGACCATAACGCCGCTGCTGAAGCAGGGTTTTATCGCCTACTCGCAACAGCGGGTGCAACAGCCGCCGGTGCAGCATTTCCTGTTCGAGCGGGCCGACGGCGACTGCTGCATCAAGTCCGCCTGGTTGGAAGGCGACGAACTGTTCGTGGTCAAGATCTCTACCGGTTTCTATCGCAATGCCGAACACGGCCTGCCGAGCAATCAGGGGCTGATGATGGCGTTCTCCGCCCAGACCGGTGAGCCGCAGGCGCTGCTGCAAGATGAAGGTTGGCTGACCGCGCTGCGCACCGCCCTGGCCGGCCGCATCGTCGCCGAGCTGTGCGCGCCGCCGCATATTCAGGCGATCGGCATTGTCGGCACGGGCCTGCAGGCGCGGCTGCAGCTGCAATGCCTGAAACCGGTGACCGATTGCCGCGAGGTATGGGTGTGGGGGCGAGACGAACAGGCGCTGGCGGCGTATCGGCGCGATGCCGAAGCCGAGGGTTTCCGGGCGCGGGTTACGCAGAATGCGGCGGAACTGGCGGCGCACTGTCAGCTGATCGTGACTACCACGCCCAGCCGCGAACCGATATTGCAGGCGGCGGATATTCGGCCCGGTACGCACATCACCGCCGTGGGCGCCGACACGCCCGGCAAGCAGGAACTGGCGACCGAGCTGGTGGCCCGCGCGGACGCGCTGCTGGTCGATGCCCTGGCGCAGTGTGCGGACTATGGCGAGATCGCGACGGCTTATCGGCAAAATAGGCTGATTTCAACGCCAATCGTCGAAATTGGCGCCGTCTTGGCGCAGGGAGGGCGGGTACGACGCGAGCCGCAGCACATCACCATCGCCGATCTCACCGGCTTGGCAATTCAGGATCTGCAGATCGCCAAAGGGGTGTTGGCGAAGGTATAAAAAGGGCGCCGCAGCGCCCCGCTTGATCAGGCGTTGAGCACGAACTTCTCGATAGCGCGCGCCACGCCGTCTTCGGTATTGGCGCTGGTGACAAACTGCGCCACCGCTTTCAGCTCGGGAATGGCATTGCCCATCGCCACGCCGACGCCGGCATATTCGATCATCGCCGTATCGTTGGCCTGATCCCCCAGCGTCATGATGTTCTCCCGCGCCACGCCGAGATGCTCGGCCAGCATTCTCACCCCGGCGCCTTTATCGACGTTTTTGTGCAAGATCTCAAGGTAGTAAGGCGCGCTTTTCAGGATGGTGTAACGCGCGCGCGTTTCTTCCGGGATGCGCGCGATAGCGCGGTCCAGCAGCTCCGGCTCGTCGACCATCATCACTTTAGGGAAACGCATCTGGCGATCCATCTCTTCCACGCTGCGGTATTTCAGCGGAATGCCGGTCATTTCCGCCTCGTGTATGGTGTACTTGCCGATGTCCTTGTTCGGGGTATACAGGGTATCGAAATCAAACGCCTGGAAGTGAACGCCGAACTCGCGCGCCATCTGCTCGAAATGCAGATAATCCTCAAAGCCCAGCGTTTCTTGCAGAATGCAGGCGCCGTCGACCGCACGCAGCACCAGCGCGCCGTTATAGGTGATACAGAAATCGCCGGGGTCTTGAATGTCCAACTGGCGCAGATAATCCTGCACGCCGACATAAGGCCGCCCGGTGGCCAGCACCACGTGCACCCCTTTGCGCCGCGCCGCCGCGATAGCCTGCTTTACCGCCGGCGTGATTTGATGCTGCGGATCCAGCAACGTGCCGTCCATGTCGATCGCAATCAGTTCAATAGCCATTCAACGCTTCTCCCAGTGGTTTTTATTCATGCTAACGCGTTTCAGCCTCGGCTGTCAGCGCCAAAAAAGGCCAAAAAAATCCGCGCGGGTCGCCCGGCGCGGATTTTCACAGCCATTAACGCATCAGATATCGATGTTCGCCGCTTTCAGGGCGTTTTCTTCGATAAAGGCGCGACGCGGTTCAACCGCATCGCCCATCAGCGTGGTGAACAGCTGATCGGCAGCGATGGCATCCTTGACGGTCACGCGCAGCATGCGGCGGCTTTCCGGATCCATGGTGGTTTCCCACAGCTGCTCCGGGTTCATCTCGCCCAGACCTTTATAACGCTGCACCGACAGGCCGCGGCGCGACTCTTTCACCAGCCACTCCAGCGCCTGTTCGAAGCTGTCTACCGGCTGACGGCGTTCGCCGCGCTCAATGAACGCGCCCTCTTCGATCAGCCCGCGCAGCTGCTCGCCCAGCTGGCAGATCTTGCGGTATTCACCGCCGTGGATGAAATCGAAGTCCAGCTTATAGTCGGTATCCACGCCGTGGGTACGGATGCGCAACGCCGGCTCGAACATCTGGCGCTCGCGATTCTCGAAGATCACGAAGTCATAGCTGCTGCCGTGCTGCTCTTTGTCGTTCAGCGCCTGCACCAGCGACGCGATCCAGGTTTTCACCTTGGCTTCATCGCTGAGATCGCCTTCGTTCAGCGTCGGCTGATAGATCAGGCTGTTCAGCAGCGCGCGCGGGTAGCGGCGCTCCATGCGGCCAATCAGCTTCTGCACGCCGTAGTGCTCGGCCACCAGTTTCTCCAACTGCTCGCCGCCGAGCGCCGGTGCGCTGGCATTGGTGTGCAGCGTAGCGCCGTCCATCGCGATGGCGATCTGGTACTGATCCATCGCCTCGTCATCTTTGATGTACTGCTCCTGCTTGCCTTTCTTCACCTTGTACAGCGGCGGCTGTGCGATGAACACGTGGCCACGCTCGATGATTTCCGGCATCTGGCGGTAGAAGAAGGTCAACAGCAGCGTACGGATGTGCGAACCGTCGACGTCGGCATCGGTCATGATGATGATGCTGTGGTAACGCAACTTGTCCGGGCTGTACTCGTCGCGGCCGATGCCGCAACCCAGCGCGGTGATCAGCGTCGCCACTTCCTGCGAAGAAAGCATTTTGTCGAAACGCGCTTTCTCGACGTTGAGGATTTTCCCCTTCAGCGGCAAGATAGCCTGATTCTTGCGGTTGCGCCCCTGCTTGGCAGAGCCGCCCGCGGAGTCCCCTTCCACCAGGTACAGTTCTGACAGCGCCGGATCGCGTTCCTGGCAGTCCGCCAGTTTGCCCGGCAGGCCGGCCAGATCCAGCGCGCCTTTGCGGCGGGTCATCTCACGCGCTTTACGCGCCGCTTCGCGCGCGCGCGCCGCGTCGATGATTTTGCCGACCACGATTTTCGCGTCGCCCGGATTCTCCATCAGGTAATCCACCAGCTTCTCGTTCATCAGCGTTTCAACCGCGGTTTTCACCTCGGAAGAGACCAGCTTGTCCTTGGTCTGAGAAGAGAACTTCGGATCCGGCACCTTCACCGACACCACGGCGATCAGGCCTTCACGCGCGTCATCGCCGGTGGCGCTGACTTTGGCCTTCTTGCTGTAACCTTCCTTCTCCATGTAGCTGTTCAGCGTACGGGTCATTGCGGTACGGAAACCGACCAGGTGCGTGCCGCCGTCGCGCTGCGGAATGTTGTTGGTGAAGCAGTAGATGTTTTCCTGGAAACCGTCGTTCCACTGCAGCGCCACTTCCACGCCGATGTCGTCTTTCACGGTGGAGAAGTAGAACACGTTCGGGTGGATCGGGGTTTTGTTCTTGTTCAGGTACTCGACAAACGCCTTGATGCCGCCTTCGTAATGGAAGTGGTCTTCACGGTCGGTGCGCTTGTCCTTCAGGCGAATAGACACGCCGGAGTTGAGGAAGGACAGCTCGCGCAGACGCTTGGCCAGAATGTCGTACTCGAATTCGGTCACATTGGTGAAGGTCTGGTGGCTCGGCCAGAAGCGCACCATGGTGCCGGTCTGCTCGGTTTCGCCCACCACGTTCAGCGGCGCCTGCGGCTCGCCGTGGCTGTAAGTTTGTTCGTGCACTTTGCCTTCGCGGCGGATCACCAGCTCCAGTTTCTCCGACAGGGCGTTAACCACCGAGACGCCCACGCCGTGCAGGCCGCCGGAAACTTTATAGGAGTTGTCGTCGAATTTACCGCCGGCGTGCAGCACGGTCATGATGACCTCTGCGGCTGAAACCCCTTCTTCCGGGTGAATGCCGGTCGGAATGCCGCGGCCGTCATCCTGCACCGATACCGAGTTGTCGGCATGGATGGTGACCTGAATGTCACTACAGTGGCCCGCGAGCGCTTCGTCGATAGCGTTGTCCACAACCTCGAATACCATGTGGTGCAGACCGGTGCCGTCATCGGTATCGCCGATATACATGCCCGGGCGCTTGCGCACCGCATCCAGCCCTTTTAATACCTTGATACTTGAGGAGTCATAAGAATTCGACATCAACGTTTCTCGCTCATTTTAGTCCTGTGGTTGAACCTCTATTTTACCCTGTTCCACGCGGAACATCTTGCCCTTTTCACCGGCCATGTCGGTCACTTGTTCAGCGCTGACCGCGCTGACAAAAACCTGGGCCTGGGTGGCTTTCAGGCGATCGGCCAGCAACCGGCGACGGCCGGTGTCCAGCTCGGAGGCAAAATCATCAATCAGATACAGGCAACGCCGCCCGCTCTGCCGGGTGAGAAACTCACCCTGCGCCAAGCGCAACGCGCACATCAGCAGCTTAAGCTGACCGCGCGATAACAAATCCTCTACCGGCGTGCCGTCGGCACGAATGCGAAAGTCCGCTTTATGCGGCCCCACCGCGGTATAGGTCAACGCCCTGTCGCGCTCAAACTGGCGCTCCAGCAGCTCGCCGTAGTCGCTCTCTTTGTCCCAGCCGCGCTGGAAGGAGAAGCTCAGGGCGAATTCAGGCAGAAACTGCGCGCAGGTCGCGGTGATATCCGCGGCGATCGCGTCGCTGTATTCCGCCCGCCATTCGCTGATGCGCTCCGCGAGCGGGATCAGTTCCTGATCCCAGGCGCGGATCTGCGCATAGCGACTCACCTGGCGCAGCGCGGCATTGCGCTGCTTCAGTAACCGTTTCAGGTTGCTCCAGGCGGTGAAAAAACCGGGTTCGTTATGAAAACAGCCCCAGTCCAGGAAAGCGCGCCGGAATTTCGGCCCGCCGTTCAGCAGGGTAAAACCTTCGGGGGTGATCAGCTGCATGGGCAGCAGCTGCGCCAGCTCGGCCACCTTGTGGCCGTCGCTGCCATCGATGCGTACTTTGCTGTCACCCTGACGGCTCTTGCTCAATCCTACCGATAGCTCGCGCTCCGCGCCTTCGATGCGGCCATGCAGCACGAACTCCGGTTGGTCGTGGCGGATCACCCGACCGGCCTGCAGACTGCGAAAGGCGCGGCCATGGCCGAGCGTATACACCGCCTCCAGCACGCTGGTCTTGCCGCTGCCGTTAGCGCCGACCAGGAAGTTGAATCCCGGCGCCAGCGCCAAATCCGCCGCCTCGATATTGCGGAAATCTTTAATCAATAAACGCGTCAGAGCCATGCAATCTCTTTACCGATGACGGTGCTGTAATTCAAGGTAACGAGACTACAACCGCATTGGCATGACAACGTAGGCCGCCGCCTGGCTGGCGCCGTCTTCGATCTGCACGCTGGAGACCGAGTCGGTCAACAGCAGGCGCACGTCTTCACACTTGAGCGCGTTCAACACGTCCAGCACGTAGCTGACGTTGAAGCCGATCTCCATCTCCGCGCCGTCGTAGCTGACGTCGAGGATCTCTTCCGCCTCTTCCTGTTCCGGGTTGTTGGCGGTGATCTTCAGCTGATTCTGGCTGACGTACAGCCGCACGCCGCGGAATTTCTCGTTCGAGAGAATGGCCGCGCGGGCGAACGCCTGCTTGAGCAGATCGCAGCCGGCTTCCAGCGTTTTGTCCGGGTTCTTCGGCAAGACGCGGCGATAGTCCGGGAAACGGCCGTCAACCAGCTTGGACGTGAAGATGAAATCGCCGACGTGGGCGCGAATGTTGTTGCTGCCGATCTGCAGCTGCAGCAGCGAATCGCCGCCGTCCAGCAAGCGCACCAGCTCCATCACCCCTTTACGCGGCACGATCACCGAATGCGACGGCAGCTGCTGGCCGATCGGCATCGAGCACACCGCCAGGCGGTGGCCGTCTGTCGCGACAGTGCGCAGCTCTTCGCCTTCGGTTTCAAACAGCATGCCGTTCAGGTAGTAACGCACGTCCTGATGGGCCATCGAGAACTGGGTGGCTTCAATTAGGCGCTTCAGCGTCGCCTGCGGCAAGGTGAATTCCACCTCGCTCTGCCAGTCGTCCAGGTTCGGGAAGTCCGCCGCGGGCAGCGTGGACAGCGAGAAACGGCTGCGGCCGGATCGCACCAGCATGCGCTCGCTCTCCAGCGTGACGGCGATCTCCGCCCCTTCCGGCAGGCCACGGCAGATATCAAAGAATTTGCGCGCGGGCACGGTGGTCGCGCCCGGCTCGTGCGGCTGGGACAGGGCGACGCGCGCCACCATCTCCATCTCCAGATCGGTGCCGGTCAGCAGCAGGGAGCCTTCCGTCACCTGCAACAGCAGGTTGCCCAGGATCGGCAAGGTCGGGCGGCCGCCCAGCGGGCTGCTCACCTGTTGCAGCGGTTTTAGCAGATGCTCACGTTCAACGATAAATTTCATAGCGCTATGAAGATAATGTTCTGATTAAATTGGAGAAATCTTCTTTGATGTCGTGACTTTCCTCACGCAGCTGCTCGATCTTCCGGCAGGCGTGCAACACCGTGGTATGGTCGCGGCCACCAAACGCATCGCCGATTTCCGGCAGGCTGTGGTTGGTGAGTTCCTTCGCCAGCGCCATCGCCATCTGGCGCGGGCGGGCAACGGATCGCGAACGCCGCTTGGACAGCAAATCCGCGACTTTAATCTTGTAATACTCCGCCACCGTCTTTTGGATATTGTCGATGGTGACCAGCTTTTCCTGCAGCGCCAGCAGATCGCGCAGCGCTTCGCGCACGAAATCGATGGTGATGGCCCGGCCGGTAAAGTTGGCGTTGGCGATCACGCGGTTCAGCGCCCCTTCGAGCTCACGCACGTTGGAACGCAGGCGCTTGGCGATGAAGAACGCCACTTCGCCCGGCAGGCGAATGTCGTTTTCGTCGGCCTTTTTCATCAGGATCGCCACGCGGGTTTCCAGCTCCGGCGGCTCGATCGCCACCGTCAGCCCCCAGCCGAAGCGGGACTTCAGACGATCTTCCACCCCGTTGATCTCTTTAGGGTAGCGATCCGAAGTCAGGATGATCTGCTGATTGCCTTCCAACAGGGCGTTAAAGGTATGGAAGAACTCTTCCTGCGAACGCTCCTTGTTGGCGAAGAATTGGATGTCATCGATCAGCAACGCGTCGACCGAACGGTAGTAGCGCTTAAACTCTTCGATGGCATTGTTCTGCAACGCTTTGACCATGTCTTGTACGAAGCGTTCCGAGTGCATGTAGACCACTTTGGCGTTGGCCTTGCGCGCCATGATGCCGTTGCCGACCGCGTGCAGCAGGTGGGTTTTACCCAGGCCGGTGCCGCCATACAGGAACAAAGGGTTGTAGGCGCCGCCCGGATTGTCCGCCACCTGGCGAGCCGCCGCGCGCGCCAGCTGGTTTGACTTACCCTCGACGAAGTTGTCGAAGGTGTGTTTGGGGTTGACGTTGGAGCGGTAAGAGAGCTCGGGCTGCGCCGCCGCGTTGTCCCAGCTCGGGCGCGAAGGCGCGGCCGTGCGCGCCGCCGGGGCCGCAGGGGCGCTGCTGACGCTGGCGGTCACGGTCTGGCTGATCACCTGCGTGATCGGCTTGCTGCCGACTTCAAAACGCAGCAAAGGCGCATCCGTGCCGCAGAAATCATTCAGCAGACCATTGATATTGTTTAAGTACTTATCGCGAACCCAATCCAGCACAAAACGGTTAGGCGCGTACAGCGCCAGGGTGTTGTCACTCAGTTCCGCCTGCAATGGGCGAATCCACATACTAAATTCTGTGGCAGGTAACTCATCCTGCAATCGGGCAAGACACTGCTGCCAAAGCGAAAGTGACACGGCGGACTCCACTCGAACAAGATCAATAAAGAAAAGAAACGGGCAACTTTTTTATAACTCATGATTTTTGACACATACCCGGCATCGGCTGTTTGCCTGTGGGGGATGCGAACCGCCTTTCACGGTTTGTGTCCCTCACGATCCCGGCATGAGGGATCGCGATCGGAATGACGGATCATAGCGCAATCCGCGCAAGAGATCCTCCCCTTCCTCACAGATTAGATCCATTTTATCCACAGGCCGCGGCCGGCGGCGATCTTTTCGCCGCCGGCGCCGAATGACCGCGCAGATCCCGGCCGCTGCGCCGCGTTTTTTACATTGTCAACCGGTTATACCCTGTTATCCACGTCGGATCCTGGGATCGCGCGCAAAGGATCTCACGGGGATCCTTGCGATTTCACCCCGAGTCCGTATAATCTTCGCCCTACGTGTGATACCTGGTTCCTTATGGTGCGTCATTAGCCAGACAGGATTCTGCGGTGACCACGGGCCAAGACCGGATTTTGTTCCGTTATTGGCAGACAACCAGGTAGGCTGGCGCGATGCGAATTGACTCAGGACTGTACAATTATTACAATCCCGCTTCTTTATGTATTGCGATTGAGGCGTCGGTCATCTTCACGCCGAGTAGCCAAACGCGTTTACTGATCAGTAATTATTTTAAGTTTAGGTAGAAATCGCTATGAAACGCACTTTCCAACCGTCCGTATTGAAGCGCAACCGTAGCCACGGTTTCCGTGCTCGTATGGCCACCAAAAATGGTCGTCAAGTTCTGGCCCGCCGTCGTGCGAAAGGCCGTGCTCGTCTGACTGTTTCTAAGTAATAAAGCTAACCCGCTGAGTGGTTAAGCTCGCTTTTCCCAGGGAGTTACGTTTGTTAACTCCCACTCATTTCACTTTCGTCTTCCAGCAGCCACAACGGGCTGGCACGCCGCAAATCACCATCCTCGGCCGCCTGAACCAGCTGGGGCATCCCCGCATCGGTCTTACCGTCGCCAAAAAACACGTCAAACGCGCGCACGAGCGTAATCGGATCAAACGCCTAACCCGCGAAAGCTTCCGCCTGCGCCAGCACGAATTACCGGCGATGGATTTTGTCGTGGTGGCCAAAAAGGGGATAGCGGATTTGGATAACCGCGCGCTGACGGAAGCTTTGGATAAATTATGGCGTCGCCACTGTCGCCAGGCTCCCGCATCCTGATCGGGCTGGTGCGGGCCTATCAGCTCGTCATCAGTCCGCTGCTAGGGCCTCGTTGTCGCTTCCAGCCGACATGCTCTCATTACGCAATTGAGGCATTAAGCAGGTTTGGCATGATAAAAGGCAGTTGGTTAGCATTGAAACGCGTATTAAAATGCCACCCTTTGAACCCAGGTGGCGATGATCCGGTGCCGCCAAAAACCGACGATAACAGAGAACACTAACGATGGATTCGCAACGCAATCTTCTCCTCATCGCTCTGCTGTTCGTGTCTTTCATGATCTGGCAGGCATGGCAAACGGACAACGCTCCGCAGCCGGCCGCACAGACCACGCAACAGACTTCGAACGCAGTAGCCGGTGATGCCGCCAGCCAGGCCGTGCCAGCCAGTGGTCAGGGTAAGCTGATTACCGTGAACACCGACGTGCTGTCACTGACCATCAACACCCGTGGTGGCGATATCGAGCAGGCTAAACTGTTGGCCTACCCGGAAACTCTGGGTTCATCGACTCCGTTCCAACTGCTGGAAACCACTCCGTCGTTCGTCTATCAGGCGCAAAGCGGCCTGACCGGTAAAAACGGCCCGGACAACCCGGCCAACGGCGAACGCCCGCTGTACCAAGCGGCGCAGGACAGCTACACCCTGCCGGAAGGCCAGGACGAGCTGCGCATCCCGCTGACCTACACCGATAAAGACGGCGCGGTCTACACCAAGACCTTCGTGCTCAAACGCAACCACTATGCGGTCGGCGTAGATTACAGCATCGACAACAAAGGCGCGGCGCCGCTGGAGCTGACCCTGTTCGGCCAGCTGAAGCAGACCACCGAATTGCCTAAGCACCGCGATACCGGCAGCAGCAACTTCGCGCTGCACACCTTCCGCGGCGCGGCGTACTCGTCCAGCGAGGACAAGTACCAGAAATACGCGTTCGACAAAGACGAAAACCTGAGCGTCACCACCAAAGACGGTTGGGTCGCCATGCTGCAGCAGTACTTCGCCACCGCGTGGGTACCGGCGACCAAGGGTGACAACACCTTCTACACCGCCAAACCGGGTGACAACCTGTCCACCATCGGCTTCAAATCTACGCCGGTCGTGGTGCAGCCTGGCGCTCAGCAGCAGCTGAACGCGACCCTGTGGGTCGGCCCGGAGCTGCAGGACCAGATGGCCCAACTGGCGCCGCACCTGGATCTGACCGTGGATTACGGCTGGCTGTGGTTCATCTCCCAGCCGCTGTTCAAACTGCTGAAGTTCATCCACGGCTTTATCGGCAACTGGGGCTTCTCCATCATCATCATCACCTTCATCGTGCGCGGCATCATGTACCCGCTGACCAAGGCGCAGTACACCTCGATGGCGAAAATGCGCATGCTGCAGCCGAAGCTGCAGGCGATGCGCGAACGCATCGGCGATGACAAGCAGCGCATGAGCCAAGAGATGATGGCGCTGTACAAGGCGGAGAAAGTGAACCCGCTCGGCGGCTGCCTGCCGCTGATCATTCAGATGCCGATCTTCCTGGCGCTGTACTACATGCTGATGGGTTCGGTCGAGCTGCGCCACGCGCCGTTCGCCCTGTGGATCCATGACCTGTCGGCGCAAGACCCGTACTACATCCTGCCAATCCTGATGGGCGTGACGATGTTCTTCATTCAGAAGATGTCGCCGACCACCGTGACTGACCCGATGCAGCAGAAAATCATGACCTTCATGCCGGTGATCTTCACAGTGTTCTTCCTGTGGTTCCCGTCCGGTCTGGTGCTGTACTACATCGTCAGCAACCTGGTGACCATCCTGCAGCAGCAGCTGATTTACCGTGGTCTGGAAAAACGCGGTCTGCACAGCCGCGACAAGAAAAAAAGCTAAGCGTATTGTAGGGGTTCGGCGCGCCGACCCTTGCAGTTACCCCAAAGGCGGTCATTAGACCGCCTTTTTGCATCTTAATCGTCAGAGAGAACCGTTATGAGCACCACCGATACCATCGTAGCCCAAGCCACCCCGCCGGGACGCGGCGGCGTCGGCATTCTGCGCATTTCCGGAAGCAAGGCCAAAGACGTCGCCCAGGCGTTGCTCGGCAAGCTGCCGAAGCCGCGCTACGCTGACTATCTGCCGTTCCGCGACGCTACGGGCGCCACCCTCGATCAGGGCATCGCGCTGTGGTTCCCGGGGCCGAACTCCTTTACCGGCGAAGACGTGCTGGAACTGCAGGGCCACGGCGGGCCGGTGATCCTCGATCTGCTGCTCAAGCGTGTGCTGGCGCTGCCCGACGTGCGCATCGCGCGGCCGGGCGAGTTCTCCGAGCGCGCGTTTCTCAACGACAAACTCGATCTGGCGCAGGCCGAAGCGATTGCCGATCTGATCGACGCCAGCTCCGAGCAGGCGGCGCGTTCGGCGATGAACTCGCTGCAGGGCGCGTTCTCCACCCGCATCCACCAGCTCGTGGAAGCGCTCACTCACCTGCGAATCTATGTGGAAGCGGCGATCGACTTCCCGGACGAGGAAATCGACTTCCTGTCCGACGGTAAAATCGAGGCGCAGCTCAACGACGTGATGGCGGATCTGGACAACGTGCGCGGTGAAGCGCGCCAGGGCAGCCTGCTGCGCGAAGGGATGAAGGTGGTGATCGCCGGGCGCCCCAATGCCGGCAAATCGAGCCTGCTCAATGCGCTGGCAGGACGCGAGGCGGCGATCGTCACCGATATCGCCGGCACCACCCGCGACGTTCTGCGCGAACACATCCATATCGACGGCATGCCGCTGCACATCATCGACACCGCCGGCCTGCGCGACGCCAGCGACGAAGTGGAGCGCATCGGCATCGAACGTGCATGGAACGAGATCGAACAGGCCGACAGAGTGCTGTTTATGGTTGACGGCACCACCACCGCCGCCACCGAGCCGGCGGAGATCTGGCCGGAATTTATGGCGCGCCTGCCGGACACGCTGCCGATCACCGTGGTGCGCAACAAAGCCGACATCACCGGTGAAACGCTGGGTATGACGGAAGTGAATAACCACTCACTTATTCGCCTGTCGGCCCGCACCGGCGAAGGCGTCGATGTGCTGCGCGATCATCTTAAACAGAGCATGGGCTTCACCAGCAACATGGAAGGCGGCTTCCTGGCGCGCCGTCGCCACCTGCAGGCGCTGGAACTGGCGGCGCAGCATCTGGTACAGGGCAAAGAACAGTTAGTGAGCGCTTACGCGGGGGAGCTGTTGGCCGAAGAACTGCGCCAGGCGCAGCTGGCCTTGAGTGAAATCACCGGCGAATTCACCTCCGACGACCTGCTGGGCCGCATTTTCTCCAGCTTCTGTATCGGCAAGTAACACCGCCAGACGCCTTCACGGCCGGGACAAGCCCTTGTTCCGGCCGTTTTTCTTTTCCGCTCTCGCTCTGCGCGCCGGCTCACAGAGCCGCCGCAGCGTCCCGCGCTATACTGGCCAGTCAGGAATCTCTCTCAGGAACGAGTCAACATGGCATTGACCCTCAGGGTACTGCTGGAAAACCGCCGCGCCGCCGGCGCCAACCCGCTATTGCAGGCCAAGGCCGGGTTAAGCCTGCTGATTGAGGATGATACGACGTCCATACTGTTCGATACCGGCCCCGACGACAGCTTTCTGCGCAATGCGGCGCTGATGGGTGTCGATCTCTCCCGTATCACCGCGACGGTGCTCTCCCACGGCCACTATGACCACTGCGGCGGCGTCGCCTGGCTGCCGGACAACAGCCGTATCATCTGCCACCCGCAGGTCGGCGATGAGCGCTATGCGGCGCTGAAGGTGCTGGGCCACACTCGGAAAATCAAAAAGCTCTCTTTGGATATCGACTACTCGCGCCACCGCATGCAATACAGCCGAGAGCCGCTGGCGATCGGCGATCGCTTTATGTGGTCAGGCGAAATCGCGGTGCCCGCACCCCGCGCCTACGGGGTGATCGCCGGGGAGAACGCAGCGGTAGATTACGTTATTGACGAAGGGGTGCTGATTTACAAATCGGATCGCGGTCTGGTGATCGTGACCGGCTGCGGGCACCGCGGGATCGTCAATATCGTGCGCCATTGCCAGCAAATCACCGGGATCGATCGGATCCACGCCTTGATCGGCGGTTTTCATCTGCGCTGCGCTTCCCCGCGCACGCTCTGGCGCGTCCGCCGTTTTTTGCGCCAGCATCAGCCGGAAAAGATTATGGGCTGCCACTGTACCGGCGCCTGGGGCCGGCTATGGCTGCCGGAAGGGATCGCGCCGGCCACCGGCGATAGGCTGGTGCTGGATTAAGCGTGCCGCTTTACACCAACAACGTTGCGATTACCGCGATCCCGCAGCCCAGCACGACGACGCCGATCCCCTTTTGCCTGCCGTCGCCCCGTAGCAAAAAATACAGTGATGGAATGAAAAAGACGGTCATCACGATAACGGGTATCGACCAGCCCGAGATGATCTTGATAATGTTCGGGTTGATCGCGCCAATAAACGTACAGACAACGATATTCCCTGCGATGATTCTCTTTTTGCCCGCCACGCCGAAGGACGTAATGCCATCGATCACGCCGGTCAACGTGCCGATATAGGCGCCGCCGGTCAGTAAACACAGCAACAGGGCAGCGCCTAACCACGCCGTGGCGTTGCCGGTCAAACCGGCGGTATAAAACAGCGCATCTACATTGCGGCTGTTAATGATTGAGATGTCATCCAGCGTCAGCAAACGGCTGATGGCGATAACGATCATGACGATAAACGCCATGATCAGTACCTTGCCAAACAGAATACTGCGCGCCTGCGGTCGTAAGGCGCTTTTCGCAAAGCGCTGGATGCACGGGGTAAAGTTAAATGTAAAAAGAAAAATCGGCAGCAGCAGCCACGTCTGCAATGAAATGCCAGGCGGCGCCTGCACCGCCTGCTGCCCCCCCGCAGGTTGTAACAGGAAAAACACCGCCAGGATCGCCACCAGTACGATAGAAACCAGTGCCATTCTGGAAATCAGGTGCTCGATTCGCTGACTAAACGCCAACCATGCCACCGACAGCGCGGCACTCAGCAACAGCGAAATGCCGCCCCTGACCCAGAATCCGTTGTGGAAAAAAGACGCGACGACGTTGACCAAGGTGATGAAATTTATCAGCACGATAATAATCATCGACAAAATAAACAGCACACAGACGATTGCCGCTGCCCGCTCGCCGATAAATGTCGATGATGCCGCCAGGAAATCTTTCTCCGGGTGCGAAATGATGAATTTGAAAAAAAGATAGTGCGCCATCATCGATACCGACATGGCGATAACGATAAACAGCATGAACACGTTCATCCCCAGCACGCCCGGCCCCACCGCCTGCGGCAAAAAGAAAATCCCGGCGCCGAATGCCGTGGAGAAGAAAGTGACAGGCCAATACAGGTGTGAGATTTTCATGATGATGCTCGACCATCATGGCTATGCGTGACGCATAGCCAGCTGGCACAAAAATGTCATTCGAAACAGGATTTGCCGAAGAAGACCAGTAAAGAAGGCAAAGTGAAGTTATCGTAAAAAGTTGCGGCCGCACGATAGCCATTAAGCACGTTGACGCGTGAACACAGCGGAAAAACGCCAATATGCGACGTGTAATTATCAAAGATTTTATTGGAGGAAATGCGATACCGAATAGCCCTGAACGTCGCAGCATTTCCCGCCGCGCAGGTCGGTTTATTTTCCTTGATGATATCGAACGTGTGTTCACCCACCGTCATCTTCACATCTCCGTCTTGGCGCTGAAAATACGCCTCTTTATCCATACGGTTTTTAATGTGGCGTTTAAAGCGATCCGCCATGTTTTTTTCACTGACATAAAATGCATTGATATCAATGCCATGACGTTGATTCGACGCCAGAATGTAGGCGTTTATTTTTTCCGGAATAATGTACGGCGATGTCGCCATCTTCCTGAATTCGTTAGCGCCGTCTATCTCGCTGCCATCGCTTTTTTCCATATAGAAATCATTTATTTCCATCAAGAAGTCAGGCTGAACACTGAGCCGTCTGGTGGATTCGGCAATGTAGTCGATGCAGAAGCGCGCGGACTTTTCCACTTCACTGCTGACAGAAAAACGATCGTCCAAATTAACCACGGTATGCCCGCCGGAAATCACCACCTTATCCGTCAAAAAAGACGATGCCAGCGCGATAAGGTCTTCAACGTTGTTATTTGAAACCTCATTGTTGATAACCTCAACGATCCCATTCTGATCGGCTTTGTAGACGATAAAGCGATCTTCACCCTTCCAACCTTTTTTGCAGTTACATTTATATTCTTTAAAAACAACACGTTCAGCTGTCTTATAAAAATCGGCGCTTTGCAGCGGCATTAATTCGAGATCTGGCATACCCTCTTCCCTATTCGTAGCCAATGACGCCAACTTTTTATAACAATAGCTAATGTAAATTTAGTGACCTGACTCTGATAATTAACAAACACCCACAATAAATAGGGTTTTTGTGGGTTTGCTCACATTTTCAAGTTCAGGTTATTTTAACCATTTTTATTATGTGGTTTTATGTTTCCAACAAACGAATGCGGAGAGGTGGGCGAGTGGTTTAAGCCAGATTTAAGAAACTAACCGTTTCTTAAATCCACACGAGTCATCGTGTCGTAGGTTCGAATCCTGCTCTCTCCGCCAACTTTTTCTTATCAGGCGGTATATTATGGGTTCATTGGACGCCGTCGATTCGAAAGCGGCTGGCTTCGGAACTGATTAATTTTATGCACGACCCCGTTACGCAACGCGATTTGAGGTCTGAATAACCTTCGCCTTGCATGCCCCCATCCCCTCCTGCACAGCGCAAAAGCCAACAAATCGGATAATCCGCATAGTGTTTTTTGATGATAAATCCTCAACTTAGTCTTAATCTAACACCCCTGCGTTCTTAGCGACCCTCTGTCATGGAGTGAACAATGGCGTGTCATTTTGCCCGATGGACCCCGGCCTCCGCTGTCCTGGATACCCAGAGACTCTCCGACGAAGTGATAGCCGCCACCCGCACCTTTTCCGTTAAGCGCCGCACGCGTTACCTGCAAGGGCGCATTCTGCTCGCCGAAATGATGTTTTACCTGTACGGCCTGCCGTCGCTTCCCCCTATAGCCACCACCCCGACCGGCCGCCCCTGCTTCGCCGATCATCAGCTGCCCGATTTTAGCCTCGCCTACGCCAGCAACACCGTGGGCGTGCTGCTCAGCGACGAAGGCAAAGTCGGACTGGATATCGAAGTGATGCGGGCGCGCGGCACCCGGCAAAGCGCGCTGCAACACGCGCATCAGACGCCGGCGGAAAGTGCCTGGATCGGCGCGCAGGACGATCGGCTGGAGGCGGAAACTCAGCTGTGGAGCATCCGGCAAAGCGTGCTGAAAATTTCCGGCCTGGGCAACAGCGGCCAGTCTACGCTGCGTCTGCATCCGTTCTCCGGGCACCTGCGCTCCAGCGCCACGCCGGACGTTCAGGTGATGAGCGACGCCGATGAATACCTAAGCTGGGCCTGCGCCGGCAGTCCCGGGCTGGATCGCCTGCTGTGCTGGCGCTACGAAGAGCGCCGCGGCCTGCACAAAGACGGGGAAATCTCGCCACGCAGCCCGGCGGCGTCCTCGCGCTTCGTCAAACTGACGGGCCTGAAGACGCCCGGTTAACGTGGCGCAAGGCGGATAAAGCCGTTTTTACCGCACGAATTTCTGCCGTAATTTGTAAAAACAGCTAAATGTTGAGCAATCGCCTATTCTCGACCCGAGCTTTAGCCTACTATTCGCCCATGTTGTCCGCTGAATCTGCTCATTCGAAAGGGAGAATCATCATGTCAGACCAAGCCTTAAAAATCGTCACTCTGCTCGGCAGCCTGCGCAAAGGCTCCTACAACGCCATGGTGGCCCGCGCTCTGCCAGGCCTGGCTCCGCAGGGCGTCACCATTGAAGCGCTGCCTTCCATCCGCGATATCCCGCTGTACGACGCCGACATGCAACAGGGTGAGGGTTTCCCTGCCGCGGTCGAAGCGATAGCAGAGCAGATCCGCCAGGCCGACGGCGTGATCATCGTCACCCCCGAATACAACTATTCCGTGCCCGGCGGGTTGAAAAACGCCATCGATTGGTTGTCTCGCTTGCCGAATCAACCGCTGGCCGGCAAGCCGGTGGCCATTCAAACCAGCTCGATGGGGCCCATCGGCGGCGCGCGCTGCCAGTACCACCTGCGCCAGATCCTGGTGTTCCTGGATGCGATGGTGATGAACAAGCCCGAGTTTATGGGCGGCGTGATCCAGAACAAGGTCGATGAACAGGCCGGCGAACTGAGCGATCAGGGAACGTTGGATTTCCTGACAGGCCAGCTGTCCGCGTTCAGCGATTTCATTCGCCGCGTGGAATGACGGTCTCGCGGCGCCCGCAGGGCGCCGCAACAGGACATGAAGTCCGCCAATTTATTGAAATTAAAGCCATAGCATCATGTATTTTTTCATTTTAGCGTTATTTTTCGTTTCCATCACCAGTCCCGCTTTCGCCGCAGACATGCGTTATCCCGCCGGTGAAGAGCCGCTGGAGCTGCCTGCGCACAGTGCGCTTAACGCCCAACTGTCGCGATCCGCGCAAAACCAGGAAGATAAAAAGCTGGGCGCCATGTCGCTGTACCTGACGCTGATGCGCGAAGACGGCCGCAACGTCTGGGCCCCCTACCAGCTGGCGGTATCGTCGGCGGAGAAAGGGCAAACCGAGCTGGCGGAGCGCTATCTGCAGCTGAGCGCCGATCGCGGCCTGTGGTACTACTACAATCTGCTGGAGGACGACGCCTTCAACAGCATCCAGCACTCCGCCACCTACCAATCCATTCTGGCCGCCACCAAAGCGCGCTATCTGCAGCACGCCCGCCGCTATGAAGGCAAAGCCAGCTACGCGATACCGGACGGCGAAGCGCCGCCCGAAGGTTGGCCAACGGTGATCTTCCTGCATACCTACGGCAAGGCCGCCGCCATCAGCCCCGAGGAACGGCTGCTGTTCGGCGAAATGGGCGTGGCCTATATCGAGATCAACGGCACGCAGATGTTGTCGGAAAACAGCTTCCGCTGGTCGAATTACAGCGACGAGAGCACCCAGGCCGCCCTTCAGCGTACGGTGCAACAGCTGGCTCCACAGTTAAAGCTGAACCCCCAACGGATTTATCTCAGCGCTCGCGGCCAGGGTGCGCTGCACGCCGCCAATCTGATCGCGAAGTACCCGCAGTTTTACGCCGGCGCGCTATTGATCGCCCCCAACGGCGAGATCAAGCCGGCCCAGCAGTCGCTGGCGGCGAAAAAGAAAATCGTGATGGCGTATTACGATCGGCAGAACTTCAGCGAGCAGGCGCTGGCATTGCACTTCGCCAATCTGTTCGGAGAGGATAATCAGGTTCAGACGCTGCACTTCGCCCAAGGGGAGGATGCCGCCGGCAGTTGGCAGGCGCGCTTCAGGCGGCCATTGCAATGGGTGCTGGATCGGGCGCCGGATGCAACGCCGGGAGTCTAGGGTTTCAGGGCCGACGGACGTCGGCCCTTTGGCTGTCAATGGCCGTCGACGAAAACGATCTTCAGCACGAACAGCAGCGCCACGACCACCACGCACGGGCTGATTTCACGCCAGCGGCCGGTGCCGAGCTTCATCACGCAGTAGGAGATAAAGCCGAGCGCAATGCCTTCGGTGATCGAGAAGCTGAACGGCATCATCACCGCGGTGACAAACGCCGGTACCGCTTCGGTCAGATCGTCCCATTTCACCCGCGCCAGGCTGGAGGTCATCAGCACGCCGACGTAGATCAGCGCGCCGGCAGCGGCATACGCCGGCACCATACCCGCCAGCGGCGACAGGAAGATCACCAGCAGGAACAGCAGGCCGGTGACCACCGCCGTCAAACCGGTGCGGCCGCCCACGGCGACGCCGGATGAGCTTTCGATGTAAGCGGTTACGGAAGAAGTGCCCGCCAGCGAGCCGGCCACCGAGCTGATGCTGTCAACGTACAGCGCCTGCTTCATGCGCGGGAACTTGCCCTGATTGTCGGTCAAACCGGCTTTATCGGTAACGCCGATCAGGGTGCCGGAGGAGTCGAACAGGTTCACCAGCATAAACGAGAAGATGACCCCGGCCAGCCCGATGTTCAGCGCGCCGGCCACGTCGACCTGGCCCACTACCGAGGTGATGCTCGGCGGCAAGGAGAACAGGCCGCCGTATTTCACGTCGCCCAGCATCCAGCCGATCAGGGTAGTGACCACGATCGATACCAGCACCGCCGCGTGGAAGTTGCGCGAAGAGAGCACGGCGATGATGAAGAAGCCAAGCGCCCCCAGCAGCACATTGTGCGAGGTCAGGCTGCCAATGGTCACCAGCGTGTCCGGGTTGGCCACCACGATGCCGGCGTTTTTCAGCCCCATCATGCCGATGAACAGACCGATGCCGCTGGTGATGCCGACCCGCAGGCTGACCGGAATGTTGGCGATCATCCAGTAGCGAATGCGGAAAATGGTCAGCAGCAGCAGGCCGACCGCGCCCCAGAAGATGGCGCCCATGCCCACCTGCCAGGAGATGCCCATCGCGCCGACCACCACGAAGGCGAAGAAGGCGTTCAGGCCCATCGCCGGCGCCAACGCCACCGGCAGGTTCGCCAGCAGGCCCATAAGGATGCTGCCGAAGGCGGCGATCAAACAGGTGGTGACAAATACCGCCTGGGTATCCATGCCCGCCGCGCCCAAAATTTGCGGGTTAACGAACACGATATACACCATGGTGAGGAAAGTGGTGATACCGGCAATCGTTTCCGTACGCGCCGTCGTGCCATGTTGCTTGAGTTTAAACACGCGCCCAAGCAAGCCTTGCTCAGCGTCAAGGCCAGATACTGGTTTGGTCATTATCAGAATTCCGAAAATGGGAATGGACAGTCGCCGGCTATCCTATAACAAAAAATGGGGCTTTTGACGCCGGTCACAGGTTTTTTTCGCCGTCTTTACGGCTAAACGCGTCAACGGCTTGTATTTACAGGCATTCATTCTCCATCACAGCCCGCCGCGTTGCCGTTTGCCGACACGGCCGATAAAATGGCCTATCGCATCTCTTACCCTACCCGCTAAAAAAACAGGAACCCGCATGTCTTCGACCCTTATCGATAAGCTCGCGTTGATCGCGCTGAAAGATGACAAAGTGGCGCTGGTGCGCTCGCACAACAAGACGCTGTTTTATGTGCCGGGCGGAAAGCGTGAAGCGGGTGAAACCGATGAGCAGGCGCTGTGCCGCGAAATCGACGAAGAGCTGACCGTTGCGCTGCAGCCGCAATCCATCGCGTTTTACGGCGAGTTCACCGGCCCGGCGGACGGCAAGCAGGACGGCACTCAGGTGCGCATTCGTTGCTACCAGGCCGACTTTACCGGGCAGTTGCAGCCGGCCGCCGAAATCGCCGAGCTGAAGTGGTGCGACAGCCGCGATCTGCCGCAGTGTTCACACGTCGCCGCGCTGATTTTGCACGATCTCAAGGCGCGTAGCCTGATCAAGTGATCGCTGAGCGGCCTCAGCGGCGTTAACCCGAAGGAACCTGTCCCGCATGAATCAGATTGACTGCATTTTGTTCGACTGCGACGGCACGCTGGTGGACAGCGAAGTGCTGTGCAGCAAAGCCTATGTCCATATGTTCGCCCGCTACGGCATTCATCTGTCGCTGGAAGAGGTATTCAAGAAATACAAAGGGGTGAAGCTGTACGAGATCATCGATCGGGTCAACGCCGAGCAGGGCACTGACCTGGCAAAAGAGACGCTGGAGCCGCTGTATCGGCAAGAAGTGGCGCGGCTGTTCGACAGCGAACTGCAACAGATTGCCGGCGCCCGCGAGCTGCTGGCGCAGGTGACGGTGCCCGTCTGCACCGTCTCCAACGGGCCGGTCAGCAAGATGCAGCACTCGCTCGGCCTGACCGGCATGCTGCCTTATTTTGATGACCGGTTGTTCAGCGGCTATGACATTCAGCGCTGGAAGCCGGATCCGGCGATCGTGTTTCACGCCGCCGAACAGATGCAGGTGCCGGTGACGCGCTGCATCCTGGTGGACGATTCGCCCGCCGGCGCGCAGGCCGGCATCAATGCCGGCATCCCGGTCTTTTACTTCTGCGCCGATCCGCATAACCCGCCGATCGACCACCCGCTGGTGACAACGTTTGACGACCTGGCTCAATTGCCCGCGCTGTGGCGCGAACGCGGCTGGCGGCTGACGGCCGATTAACTGGCCGGCAACGGCGGCTTGTTGCGCCACCAGCGCCAGGAGCGCTTCAGGCCGCGGGTTTGCGCGCCGAAACGGCGGTTGACCGCGTTGGCCAGCAGATCGAGCGCCAGGCAGAACACGAAATAGACCAGCGCCACGAACAGGAAGACTTCCATCGGGTAGACCATGCTGCGGTTGTTGACCTGGGTCGCCAGGAAGGTCAGTTCGCCAACGCCGACGATATAAGCCAACGAGGTGTCTTTGATCAGAGAAATCCACTGGTTGATGAACGACGGCACCATCATGCGCAGCGCCTGCGGCAGCACGATCATGCGCAGCGTCTGCCAGCGGGTCAGCCCCAGAGAAAGCCCGGCCTGCCACTGGCCGGGGCCGATCGCGGTGATGCCGGCTTTCACCGCATGGGCCAGATAGGCCGAGGCGATCAGCGCCAGCGCGCACACGACGGTGGTGATTTCCGGGATCTCGACGCCAAACACCATCGGCAACAGGAAATAGGTCCAGAAGATCAGCATGATGACCGGAATGGCGCGGAAAAAGCCCAACACCGCCGCCAGCAGCCCGGCGGCGATGCCGCGCGACATCGCCAGCGCCACGCCGAGCAGGGTGCCGAGCACCGCCGAGGCGACCCCGGCCATCAGACTGATCGCCAACGTCAGCGCCGCGCCGCCCAGCGGCCCATCCGGCCAGGTGCCCCACAGCAGGTAGCCCAGGTTGTCGTGAATCACGCTGAAATCCATCTCAATGCCCTCCCAGCGGTTTACGCTGTTGTCGCCACATGCCCCAGCCTTCCAGCAGCGCGATGATGGCGATATACAGTACCGTCGCCACGCCGAACGCCTGGAAAGTGCGCAGGGTTTCGGTTTCGACCTGACGCGAGGCGTAAGAGAGTTCGGCCACGCCGATCGCCATGGTCAACGACGAGTTCTTGATCACGTTCATGTATTGGCCCAGCAACGGCGGCAGCGCGATTTTCAGCGCCTGCGGCAGCACCACATAGCGCATCGCCTGCCAGCCGGTCAGCCCCAGCGCCTGAGCGGCATATTTCTGCCCGCCGGCGACGCCGCGAATGCCGGAGCGGATCTCTTCGGCGATAAAGGCGGTGGAGTACAGCGTCAGGCCGAAGAAACCGGCGAGAAACTCGAATGACGGCCACTCAAGCGGGCCAACCTGATGGGCGCTGTTCAGCCACTGCATGGCGGCGGACGGCAGGATCTGCCCGGCGGCGAAGTACCAGAAGAACAGCTGCACCAGCAGCGGCGTATTGCGAAACAGCGAACTGTACCCCATCGCCAGCCAGCGCAACGGCCGCAGGCTGCTGTCGCGCATCGCCGCCAGCACAAAGCCCAACAGCGTAGCCGCCAGCCCCGCACAGGCGGAAAGCCACAGCGTCAGCAGAAAACCGTGCCACAGCCAGCTCAGGTATTGCGGCGCCAGCAGCCAGTCCAGGTTCATGTTCAATCCTTGTCTTGCAGAATGCATCAGGGGCGCAGCAAGCTGCGCCCCTCCGTGCCTATCTCACCGCAAGCGGTTAAGTCAGGCTTTTGGTTGCTGATCCAAAGGCGCGATTTTGAAATCGCCGCGCGGCTGGGCGGATTTGGTTTCCGGCCCGAACCAGCGATCGTAAATCTTAACCGCTTCGCCGTCTTTTTCCAGCTTGATCAGCGTCTCGTTCACCGCAGCGGTCAGGCGATCTTCACCCTTGGGAATACCCACGCCCTGATACTCTTTGGTCAGGCTGAACGGCGAAATTTCAAACTCCGCCTTTTGCGCCGCCGGCAGGTTGCCGAGCAGGCCGACCAGCTTGGCGTCGTCCTGAGTGATCGCCTGCACGTTGCCGTTACGCAGCGCCACGAACGCCAGTGGGGTATCATCGTAGGAGATCACTTTCGCCGTCGGGAAACGCTCGCGCAGGGTGATTTCCTGTACCGTGCCCTTATCCGCGCCGATGCGCAGCTTCTTGATGTCTTCCGGCGTTTTCAACACGCCTTTGCGGGCGATGAATTTCTGGCCAGTGGCGAAGTACGGCACGCTGAAGTTCACTTCCTTGGCGCGCTCGTCGGTAATGGTGAAGTTGGCGGCAATCAGGTCAACCTTCTTCGACACCAGCAGCGGAATGCGGTTGGCCGGGTTGGTGGCGCGCAGCTCCACTTTCACCCCCAGCGCTTTGCCGATCGCGTCGGCGACATCCACATCGTAGCCCACCAGCTTCTTGCTCTGCGGATCGATGTAGCCGAACGGCGGGTTGCTGTCGAACACCGCGATGCGCACCACGCCGGCTTGCTTGATATCGTCAAGTTTGTCCGCGTGCGCGGCGCCGGCGGCGAAACCGGTCAGACTGGCTAACAACGTTAAGGCCAAAGCGCGATGTTTCATAGAAAGCTCCTAAGTGGTTGATGTCCTGCTGGCGGATAAGCTAGCAAGCGCCACATAGGTCAGGAAATAATATAAAAAGCTATATTTATAACCTTTTTATCTTTACGCGCTTAAGATGGAATAAAGGCGCGGGAAACCGCGCCTTGGAAGGATATTACCCGGAAAGGGTTAGTCGTCTTTTTCGTCTTTACCGCCCGGAGACAGCAGCTTTTCCAGGGCGTCGCCGCCCAAATGACGGAAATCCTGTCCTTTGACGAAATAGAAGATAAATTCGCAGATGTTCTGGCAGCGATCGCCGATACGCTCGATAGAACGGGCGCAGAACAACGCGGTCAGCACGCTCGGAATGGTGCGCGAATCTTCCATCATGTAGGTCATCAGCTGACGCACGATGCCTTCGTATTCCTGGTCGACCTTTTTATCTTCACGGTAAATACGGATCGCTTCGTCCAGATCCATGCGCGCGAACGCGTCCAGCACGTCGTGCAGCATCTGCACGGTGTGGCGCCCCAGCGACTCCAGGCTGACCAGCAGCGGCTGGTGCTGGTGCGAGAACTTCTCCAGCGCGGTGCGGCAGATCTTGTCCGCCACGTCGCCGATGCGTTCCAGCTCGGAAATGGTTTTGATGATCGCCATCACCAGACGCAGATCGCTGGCGGTCGGCTGGCGCTTGGCGATAATGCGCACGCAGGCTTCGTCGATCGCCACTTCCATCATGTTGACCTTGGCGTCGCCTTCGATCACGCGCTTGGCCAGCTCGCCATCCTGATTGTGCATCGCGGTGATGGCGTCGGTCAGCTGCTGCTCCACCAGCCCGCCCATGGTCAGCACCTGGGTGCGGATATGCTCGAGCTCTGCGTTGAACTGGCCGGAAATGTGTTTGTTTAAATTCAGGTTATCCATGATGCTTCCTATCAACCATAACGGCCAGTGATGTAGTCTTCAGTCTGCTTTTTCTGCGGCGCAGTGAACAGGTTATCAGTATCACTGAACTCGATCAGCTCGCCCAGATACATAAATGCGGTAGAGTCGGAGCAGCGCGCCGCCTGCTGCATGTTGTGCGTCACGATCACCACGGTGTAATCAGCCTTCAGCTCGCTGATCAGCTCTTCAATCTTGCCGGTTGAGATCGGATCCAGCGCCGAGCAAGGCTCATCCAGCAACAACACTTCCGGACGAATGGCGATGCCGCGGGCGATGCACAGACGCTGCTGCTGGCCGCCGGAGAGGCTGTAGCCGCTCTGGTGCAGCTTGTCCTTGGTTTCGTTCCACAGCGCCGCTTTGGTCAGCGCCCACTGCACGCGTTCGTCCATATCAGCGCGCGACAGCTTTTCAAACAGGCGAACGCCGAAGGCGATGTTGTCGTAAATCGACATCGGGAACGGCGTCGGCTTCTGGAACACCATGCCGACCTTGGCGCGCAGCAGCGCGATATCCGAGTTGTCGGTCAGGATATTCTGGCCGTCCAGCAGAATGCCGCCTTCCGCTCGCTGTTCCGGGTACAGCTGGTACATCTTGTTGAAGGTGCGCAGCAGGGTGGACTTGCCACAGCCGGATGGGCCGATAAACGCGGTGACCTTATTCTTGGCGATATCCAGCGTGATGTTCTTCAGCGCATGGAATTTGCCGTAGTAGAAGTTCAGATCGCGTACCTGAATTTTGCTGCTGGAAGCGTCAGTAACCATACTCATCAAGACTTCTCTCTTTTCATCAGCGCCGCCAAAGCGGCGCTCAAAATTTTATGAATGCTTTTTCTTGGCGAAAATCACGCGCGCCAGGATATTCAGTAACAGTACGCACAGGGTGATCAACAGCACCCCGGCCCAGGCCAGCTGTTGCCATTCGGCGAACGGGCTCATGGCGAATTTGAAGATGGTCACCGGCAGGTTGGCGATCGGCTGCATCAGGTCGGTGCTCCAGAACTGGTTCGACAGCGAGGTGAACAGCAGCGGCGCCGTTTCCCCCGCAATGCGCGCAATCGCCAGCAGCACGCCGGTGATGATGCCGGACACCGACGCCTTCAGCGTGATGGCGGAAATCATGCGCCATTTCGGCGTGCCCAGCGCATAAGCGGCCTCGCGCAGCGTATCCGGCACCAGCTTCAGCATGTTCTCGGTGGTGCGAATGACGATCGGCACCTGCAGCAGCGCCAGCGCCACGATGCCGGCCCAACCGGAGAAGTGTTCCATCTTCGCCACCACAATGGTGTAAACGAACAGGCCCACCACGATCGACGGTGCAGACAACAGAATATCGTTGATAAAGCGGATCACTTCCGCCAACCAGGATTTACGTCCGTATTCCGCCAGATAAATACCGGCCATGATGCCCAGCGGCGTGCCGAAGATGGTCGCCCACAGGATCAACAGCCCGCTGCCGGCGATGGCGTTGGCCAAGCCGCCGCCCGCGGTGTTCGGCGGCGGGGTCATCTCGGTGAACAGCGCCAGCGACATGCCGTCGAAGCCTTTGGTCACGGTGGCGATAAGGATCCAGATCAGCCAGAACAGCCCGAACGCCATGGTCGCCATCGACAGGAACAGCGCGAGGCGGTTTTTCTGCCGGCGCCAGGCCTGCATTTTGCGGCGGCTTTCCGCCAGAACGACTGCGTTTTGCATATCCATCGTCGCCATGTTAACGCCCCTCATTCTTGGCCAGACGCATGATCATCAGTTTCGACAGCGCCAGCACGATAAAGGTGATAACAAACAGAATCAGGCCCAGCTCCATCAGTGCGGCGGTGTGCACGCCGGACTCGGCTTCGGCGAATTCGTTGGCCAGCGCCGAGGTGATGCTGTTGCCCGGCATGTACAGCGAAGCGCTGTCGAGCTGGTAGGTGTTGCCGATGATAAAGGTTACCGCCATGGTCTCCCCCAGCGCTCGGCCCAGACCCAGCATCACGCCGCCGATGACGCCGTTTTTGGTGAACGGCAGCACGATGCGCCAGATGACTTCCCAGGTGGTGCAGCCGATGCCGTAGGCCGACTCTTTCATCATTACCGGCGTCTGTTCGAACACGTCGCGCATCACCGCGGCGATGTAAGGAATGATCATGATAGCCAGGATAACCCCGGCGGCCAGAATGCCGATGCCGAAGGCCGGGCCGGAGAACAACTCGCCGACGATAGGAATGCCCGACAGCACTTCGCCCACCGGCGTCTGGAAATATTCGGCGAACAGCGGGGCGAACACGAACAGGCCCCACATGCCGTAGACGATGCTCGGGATGGCCGCCAGCAGCTCAATGGCGATGCCCAGCGGCCGCTTCAACCAGTTCGGCGCCAGTTCGGTCAGGAACAGCGCGATGCCGAAACTCACCGGCACGGCGATAATCAGCGCGATGAGCGAGGTGACCACGGTGCCGTAGATAGGCACCAGCGCGCCGAACTGCTCCGCCGGCGCATCCCACTCTTTGGTCCACAGGAAGGCGAAGCCGAATTTCTGCATGCTTGGCCAGGAGGCGAAGATCAGCGAAACGATGATGCCGCCCAGCAACAATAGGGTAATCAGCGCAGCCAGTCTCACCAGCGCGCTGAAAATGATGTCACCGTTTTTGCCCGGTGCTTTGATGGTCGGCTTGTACTCAGCCATAGATTACTCTCTGTTTGAACCCTGGCAGCCCCAACCGGGATCGGAGCCTGAAGAACTGTGTGGGGCGCGGCGAACCCGCGCCCCTGCGTTGTTAGTACAGCGCTTTACCTGAACTGTCTTTTACGTTGGTTTTCCAGGCCGCACGCACCTGCTCAACCACTTCTTTCGGCAGGGTGGCGTAATCCAGTTCGTTAGCCTGCTTGCCGCCGGTTTTGTAGGCCCAGTCGAAGAACTTCAGCACTTCGGCGCCCTGAGCAGGGTTTTTCTGCTCTTTATGCACCAGGATGAAGGTGGTGGAGGTGATTGGCCACACGTTGTCGCCTTTCTGGTCAGTCAGATCCTGAGCGAAGGTTTTGCTCCAATCCGCACCCTTGGCGGCGTTGCTGAAGCTCTCTTCGGTCGGGCTGACCGGTTTGCCGTCGGCGGACACCAGCTTGGTGTAAGCCAGGTTGTTCTGCTTGGCGTAAGCGTATTCTACGTAGCCGATAGAGCCAGGCAGACGCTGAACGAAGGCGGCGATGCCGTCGTTGCCTTTGCCGCCCAGACCGGTCGGCCAGTTAACGGTAGAACCGGCGCCGATCTTCTCTTTCCACTGCGCGTTCACCTTGGACAGGTAGCTGGTAAACACGAACGAGGTGCCGGAACCGTCGGCGCGGCGCACCACGGCAATGTTCTGGTCAGGCAGTTTCACGCCTGGGTTCAACTTGGTGATAGCCGGATCGTTCCACTTTTTGACGTTGCCCAGGTAGATATCGCCCAAGGTTTTACCGTCCAGCGTCAGTTCGCCGGATTTGATGCCCGGGATATTCACAGCCAGCACCACGCCGCCGATCACGGTCGGGAACTGGAACAGGCCATCGGCCGCCAGTTTGTCGTCAGACAGCGGGGCGTCGGAAGCGCCAAAGTCAACGGTGTTGGCTACGATTTGCTTCACGCCGCCAGAGGAGCCGATGCCCTGATAGTTAACTTTGTTGCCGGTTTCTTTCTGATAAGAATCTGCCCACTTGGCGTAAACCGGAGCGGGGAATGTCGCACCTGCACCGGTCAGGCTGGCAGCAGCGAACGCGGACATGGCGGTCAGGGAGAAGGTCGCTGCCACAATACTGGCGACGGTGGTACGCATCAGTTTCATAATCCCTCCTAATGGGATACTTAAAATCGACGTCGAGTCGTTTTAATCAGAGTAAGTATTGCTGCAGGAGGGAAAATAGGACAGTTTGGTGACAGAAAAATGTACGCAATATGACAGTTATATTACAGTGCGTTTGAATGGGGTTTGTTTATTTAAAAATCAATCAATTAACTCAAAAATAGCGCAATTGCCAAACAACAAAAAAACCGTTTGGGCACGGCCTATCCGCTTGAATATGACAATGTTTATCGCCGAATCGGTCGCGCTGTCATCTTTAAGGTCGCTCATGAAAAAAGCCGGCGCGAAGGCCGGCTTTTGCAGTTTACCTGCGGCAGGTTACTCTACGGTGACAGACTTCGCCAGGTTGCGCGGTTGGTCAACGTCGGTGCCCTTGATCAGCGCCACGTGGTAAGACAGCAGCTGCAACGGCACGGTGTAGAAGATCGGCGCCACGATTTCCTCAACGTGCGGCAGAGGAATGATGGTCATGCCTTCGCTGCTGACGAAGCCGGCGTCCTGATCGGCGAACACGTACAGCTGACCGCCGCGCGCGCGCACTTCTTCAATGTTGGACTTCAGCTTTTCCAGCAGTTCGTTGTTCGGCGCCACCACGATCACCGGCATATCGGCGTCGATCAGCGCCAGCGGGCCGTGTTTCAACTCACCCGCCGCATAGGCTTCAGCGTGAATATAGGAGATCTCTTTCAGCTTCAGCGCCCCTTCCATGGCGATCGGGTACTGATCGCCGCGGCCGAGGAACAGCGCATGATGTTTGTCCGAGAAACCTTCCGCCAGCGCTTCGATCTCTTTATCCATCGACAGCATCTGCTCAATACGCGCCGGCAGCGCCTGCAGGCCGTGCACAATCTCCTGCTCCACGCTTTCCGCCATGCCTTTCAGACGGCCCAGGCGCGCCACCAGCATCAACAACACGGTGAGCTGCGTGGTAAAGGCTTTGGTCGAAGCAACGCCGATTTCCGTGCCCGCTTTGGTCATCAGCGCCAGATCGGATTCGCGCACCAGCGAAGACCCCGCAACGTTACAAACGGCCAGCGAACCGAGATAACCCAGCTCTTTGGACAGACGCAGCGCCGCTAACGTGTCGGCGGTTTCGCCGGACTGCGACAGGGTGATGATCAGGCTGCCCGGACGCACCGCCGATTTGCGGTAACGGAATTCGGACGCGATCTCGACATCGCACGGCACGCCGGCCAGCGCTTCGAACCAGTAACGCGCCACCATCCCGGAGTGGTATGAAGTCCCACAGGCGATGATCTGCACGTGCTGCACCTTGGCCAGCAGCTCGTCGGCGTGCGGGCCCAGCTCGCTCAGGTTGATTTGGCCATGGCTGAAACGCCCTTCCAGGGTGTTTTTCAGCGCCAGCGGCTGTTCGTAGATCTCTTTTTGCATGTAGTGGCGGTAAGCGCCCTTGTCGCCGGCGTCATACTGCACCTGGGATTCGATCTCAGGGCGCTCGATGGCGTTACCCTGTTTGTCGAAGATGTTGACGGTGCGGCGAGTCACCTCCACTACATCGCCTTCTTCCAGGAAGATGAAGCGACGGGTGACCGGCAGCAACGCCAACTGATCGGAGGCGATGAAGTTTTCCCCGACGCCGCGGCCGATAACCAGCGGGCTGCCGGAGCGCGCCGCGACCAATACGCTCGGATCGCGGCTGTCCATCACCACGGTGCCGTAAGCGCCGCGCAGCTGTGGGATCACGCGCTGAACCACGTCGAGCAGCGTACCGCCCTGCAGCTGTTCCCAGTGCACCAGGTGCGCGATCACTTCGGTGTCGGTTTCAGAGTTGAAGCGGTAACCGCGTTCGATCAGCAGTTCGCGCAGCGGCTCGTGGTTTTCGATGATGCCGTTATGCACCACGGTAATGTAGTCGGAAACATGCGGGTGCGCGTTCGCCTCGGTCGGTTCACCGTGCGTTGCCCAACGGGTGTGAGCGATGCCGGTGCCGCCGTGCAGATCGATCTGCTCCGCCGCTTCGGCCAGTTTTTGCACCTTGCCTACGCGGCGCAGGCGACTGACGTTACCCTGCGAGTCGACCACCGCCAGACCGGCGGAGTCATAACCGCGGTACTCGAGACGGCGTAAACCTTCCAACAGAATTTCTGCGATATCACGTTGCGCTACTGCGCCTACAATTCCACACATCAGTTGTATTCCTAATGAACGTCCTTCGTGGACGTTTTCGATGCCTTGACCTGATTTTTGCCGGTTTTACCGTGCGTCCCCGAGCCTGTAGATGGTGGGGTTATTATGTTTTGTATTGGGCTCGTGAATAGAGCCCAACGCAAAACACACTATGGCTTCTTCTTCACCGGGCGCTGCCAGCCCTGAATATGCACCTGCTTGACGCGGCTCAGGACCAGTTCGTTTTCGGCGATATCTCGCGTCACCGTGGTGCCGGCGGCAATGGTGGAGCCTTTGCCGACCGACACCGGCGCCACCAGTTGAGTATCGGAACCGACGAACACGCCATCGCCGATCAGCGTCTTGTGCTTGTTGGCGCCATCGTAATTGCAGGTGATGGTGCCGGCGCCGATATTCACGTCATCGCCAATGTCGGCATCGCCCAGGTAGCTGAGGTGACCGGCCTTGGAGCCTTTGCCCAAACGCGCCTTTTTCATTTCCACGAAGTTACCGACGTGGGCCCCTGTTGCCAGCTCCGCGCCAGGGCGCAGGCGGGCGAACGGCCCCACGGTGCAGTCGGCTTCCAGCACGCTGTCTTCCAGTACGCTGTAAGGACTGATCTCGCAGTCATCACCGATCACGCAGTTTTTCAGCACGCAGCCGGCGCCGATTTTCACCCGGTCGCCCAGCTTGACGTGACCTTCGATAATCACATTCGCATCAATAGTGATGTCGCGGCCGTGAACAAGTTCACCGCGCAGGTCGAAACGCGCCGGATCCAACAGCATTACGCCGGCCAGCAGCAGTTTTTCAGACTGTTCCGACTGGAACACGCGCTCCAGGGTCGCCAGCTGCAGACGGTTGTTCACGCCTTCCACTTCGCTCAAACGCGACGGGTGCACGGCTTCGATTTTCTTGCCGTCGGCATGCGCCAACGCAATGATATCGGTGATGTAAAACTCGCCCTGAGCGTTGTCGTTGTTCAACATCCCCAGCCAGCGCTTCAGATCGCGCCCATTCGCCACCAGGATGCCGGTATTGATCTCATTGATCTGACGCTGCGCTTCGCTGGCGTCCTTGTGTTCGACGATGCCCACCACGTCACCCTGCTCGCGCACGATGCGGCCATAGCCGCTCGGGTCGTCCAGCTTGACCGTCAGCAGGCCGATGCCGCCCTGCGGCTTGGCCGCCAACAGGCGCTGCAGCGTATCCACGGAGATCAACGGCACGTCGCCATACAGCATCAATACGTCTTCATCGTCGGCAAAATGCGGCGCCGCCTGCTGCATCGCATGGCCGGTACCCAATTGCTCGGCCTGCAGCACCCAGTTCAGCGCGCCCTCGGTCAGCGTGCTTTTCAGCAGATCGCCGCCGTGGCCGTATACCAGGTGTACATGTTGCGCGCCCAGTTTCATCGCGGCATCAATGACGTGTTGCACCATCGGCTTGCCGGCCAACGGATGTAAGACCTTGGGAAGATCGGAATACATGCGTGTTCCCTTGCCCGCGGCGAGGATAACCACGCTCATTGCGCTGTTCGACATAAGCAACCTGATAACTCCATTTTGATAGACGAAAGTAAAACCGTTTAGCGGCGATATTACTACATATTTCTCTGCACGAACCCGGCGCAGGCCGCGTGGGCCTTGGCCTGCCGCTATCGCGGCCAATTCGACGCTGGGACGAAAAAACTGTCGGCGATCGGCGACGTTTCTTTCCCGATATCAGGGGTTATACACCACTCTGTACGCCGGGCTGAAATGCTTATTTTAAAGTAAAAAAAAAGCGACCCTATAGGCCGCTTTCTTAAAGTTGGGTGCTCTGCACCCAAACATTACATCGCTTTTCTGGTGAGCTCGATAACGCGCAGTTTTGCGATCGCTTTCGCCAGTTCAGCGGATGCCTGAGCATAGTCGACATCGCCATGAGAGCTGCGAATGTGTTCTTCAGCTTTACGCTTAGCTTCCAACGCTCTCGCTTCGTCGAGGTCAGTACCACGGATAGCAGTGTCCGCCAGCACGGTAACCACGCTCGGCTGCACCTCGAGGATGCCGCCGGACAGGTAGATGAACTCTTCTTCACCGTGCTGCTTAACAATACGCACCATGCCAGGCTTGATGGCAGTCAGCAGCGGCGCATGGCCAGGGAAGATCCCCAGTTCACCTTCGCTGCCTGTCACCTGGATCTTCTGCACCAGGCCGGAAAACATCTGTTTTTCCGCGCTGACTACATCCAGATGGTAAGTCATAGCCATATCACCCTCCTCTCAAGGCGTTACAGTTTCTTGGCTTTTTCCACTGCTTCTTCAATGGTGCCAACCATGTAGAACGCCTGCTCCGGCAGGTGGTCATAGTCGCCGTCCATAATGCCTTTGAAACCACGGATGGTGTCTTTCAGCGATACGAACTTGCCCGGAGAACCGGTGAAGACTTCTGCCACGAAGAACGGCTGAGACAGGAAGCGTTGGATCTTACGCGCACGGGATACGACCAGTTTGTCTTCTTCAGACAGCTCGTCCATACCCAGGATCGCGATGATATCTTTCAGTTCCTGGTAGCGTTGCAGAATGGACTGCACGCCACGCGCTACGTCGTAGTGCTCCTGGCCAACGACCAGCGGATCCAGCTGACGGCTGGTGGAATCCAGCGGGTCAACGGCCGGGTAGATACCCAGAGAAGCGATGTTACGGCTCAGTACCACGGTTGCGTCCAAGTGCGCAAAGGTGGTGGCTGGAGACGGGTCAGTCAAGTCATCCGCAGGAACGTAAACGGCCTGTACGGAAGTGATGGAACCGGTCTTGGTCGAGGTGATACGTTCTTGCAGAACGCCCATCTCTTCCGCCAGCGTCGGCTGATAACCTACCGCGGATGGCATACGGCCCAGAAGTGCGGACACTTCGGTACCGGCCAGGGTATAACGGTAGATGTTGTCAACGAACAGCAGAACGTCACGGCCTTCGTCACGGAATTTCTCCGCCATGGTCAGACCGGTCAGCGCAACGCGCAGACGGTTACCTGGTGGCTCGTTCATCTGGCCGTAAACCAGGGATACTTTGTCCAGAACGTTGGAGTCGGTCATTTCGTGGTAGAAGTCGTTACCCTCACGAGTACGCTCGCCCACGCCCGCAAACACGGAATAACCGGAGTGCTCGATCGCGATGTTACGGATCAGCTCCATCATGTTTACGGTTTTACCTACGCCCGCACCGCCGAACAGACCGACTTTACCGCCCTTGGCGAATGGACAAATCAGGTCCATTACCTTGATACCGGTTTCCAGCAGTTCCTGGGAGCTGGACAGCTCTTCGTAGCTTGGCGCCGCGCGGTGAATCGCCCAACGCTCTTCTTCGCCGATGTCGCCTTTCATGTCGATGGGTTGACCCAATACGTTCATGATACGACCCAGGGTAGCTTTACCCACCGGCACTTCAATCGGGTGGTCCAGGTTGTTCACTTTCAGACCGCGACGCAGACCGTCGGAGGTCCCCATTGCGATACAGCGAACCACGCCACCGCCCAGCTGTTGCTGAACTTCCAACACCAGTTTTTCGGTGCCGTTTTCTACCTCAAGGGCGTCGTACACTTTTGGTACGGCATCCTGAGGGAACTCGACGTCCACCACGGCGCCGATTACCTGGATAATCTTTCCAGTAGCCATCTTGAATCCTCTACGTAATTCGTAAACCTAGCTTAAACCGCGGAGGCTCCCGAAACGATCTCGGTGAGTTCCTGAGTGATGCTGGCCTGACGCGCCTTGTTGTATACCAACTGCAGCTCTTTGATCAGGCTACCGCCGTTATCGGTTGCGGCTTTCATCGCGACCATTCGTGCGGCCTGCTCGCTGGCCAGGTTTTCCACGACGCCCTGATAAACCTGCGACTCCACATAGCGGCGCAGCAAGGTATCAAGCAGCACTTTTGGATCCGGTTCATACAGGTAATCCCAAGGCGTTTTCTTCAGCTCTTCGTCATCGGCTGGCGGTAACGGCAGCAGCTGAAGCACCTGCGGCTCTTGGGACATCGTATTAACAAATTTGTTGCTGACAATGTACAGCTTGTCCAAACGACCTTCGTCGTAGGCCTGCAGCATCACTTTCACCGGCCCGATCAGATCCGACAGGGAAGGTTTATCCCCCATGCCGGTCACCTGGGCAACCACGTTGCCGCCCACGGAACCAAAGAAAGAGGCCGCTTTAGAGCCAATCAGCGCCAAATCGGTTTCGACGCCTTTTTCGGACCAGGCTTTCATCTCCGCCAGCAGCTTTTTGAACAGGTTGATGTTCAAGCCGCCGCAGAGACCACGGTCAGTAGACACCACCAGATACCCAACGCGCTTAACGTCACGCTCATCCAGGTACGGGTGCTTGTACTCCAGATTCCCTAACGCAAGGTGACCAATCACTTTGCGCATGGTCTCTGCATAAGGACGGCTGGCCGCCATGCGATCCTGCGATTTACGCATTTTGGAGGCGGCGACCATTTCCATCGCTTTAGTGATCTTTTGCGTGTTTTGCACGCTAGCGATCTTACTACGTATCTCTTTTGCGCCGGCCATCTCTGCTTCTCCTCAGTGCCAGACGGCCTGCTGTCTTTCAACAGCAGGACCGTTCGGCGTTACCAGGACTGGGTTTTCTTGAAGGTCTCGAGGACGTCTTTCAACTTGCCCTCGATCTCATCATTGAAGTTGCCAGTTTGGTTGATGTGGTTCAGCAGTTCGGCGTGCTCGCGGTCCGCATAGGCCACCAGCGCGGCTTCGAAGCTCACCACTTTGGCGACTTCGACGTCGTTCAGGTAACCGCGTTCTGCGGCAAACAGCACCAGAGACTGTTGTGCAACCGACATCGGCGCATACTGTTTCTGTTTCAGCAGCTCGGTCACTTTCTGACCGTGGCTCAGCTGTTTGCGGGTCGCGTCGTCCAGATCGGAGGCGAACTGGGAGAACGCAGCCAGTTCACGATACTGCGCCAGCGCGGTACGGATACCACCGGACAGTTTCTTCATGATCTTGGTCTGCGCGGCGCCACCAACACGGGATACGGAGATACCCGGGTTAACTGCCGGACGAATACCGGAGTTGAACAGGTTGGATTCCAGGAAGATCTGACCATCGGTAATCGAGATTACGTTGGTCGGAACGAACGCGGAAACGTCACCCGCCTGGGTTTCAATGATCGGCAGAGCGGTCAGTGAACCGGTTTTACCTTTAACTTCACCTTTGGTGAAGGCTTCAACGTACTCGGCGTTAACGCGCGCTGCACGCTCCAGCAAGCGGGAGTGCAGGTAGAATACGTCGCCTGGGTAAGCTTCACGACCTGGCGGACGACGAAGCAGCAGGGAAATCTGGCGGTAAGCAACGGCCTGTTTGGACAGGTCATCGTACACGATCAGCGCATCTTCACCGCGGTCACGGAAGTATTCGCCCATTGCGCAACCGGCGTATGGCGCCAGGTATTGCAGTGCAGCGGATTCGGAAGCGGTCGCCACCACCACGATGGTGTTGGCCAGTGCGCCGTGCTCTTCCAGTTTGCGCACCACGTTAGCGATGGTGGACGCTTTCTGGCCGATAGCCACGTAAACGCATTTGATGCCGGAGTCGCGTTGGTTGATGATCGCATCGATCGCCAGCGCGGTTTTACCGGTCTGACGGTCACCGATCACCAGCTCACGCTGGCCGCGGCCGATTGGAATCATGGCGTCAACGGATTTGTAGCCAGTCTGAACCGGCTGATCAACGGACTGACGCTCGATAACGCCTGGGGCGATAGCTT
This sequence comes from Serratia sp. EWG9, assembly GCF_019913725.1. Lineage (NCBI taxonomy): Bacteria > Pseudomonadati > Pseudomonadota > Gammaproteobacteria > Enterobacterales > Yersiniaceae > Serratia > Serratia sp. EWG9. The sequence goes on along the minus strand of NZ_JADNRO010000013.1, from coordinate 22,261 downwards.
CTACCGGAGAGAAACCGTCGTTTTCAATCGGGCCTTTGCCGTCGATTGGCGCGCCCAGGGTGTTAACGACGCGGCCCAGCAGACCACGACCGACTGGAACTTCCAGGATACGGCCGGTGCATTTAACCTTCATGCCTTCGGCCAGATCCGCGTACGGACCCATGACCACGGCACCAACGGAGTCGCGCTCCAGGTTCAATGCGATTGCGTAACGGTTGCCAGGCAGCGCGATCATTTCGCCCTGCATAACTTCGGCCAGGCCGTGTACGCGGATGATCCCGTCGCTGACGGAAACGATAGTACCTTCATTGTGAGCTTCGCTCACTACATTGAACTGAGCAATGCGCTGCTTGATCAGTTCGCTGATTTCGGTGGAATTCAGTTGCATGCTCCAGTCCCCTTAAGACTGCAAGACGTCTGTCAGGCGTTCAAGACGACCGCGAACGCTGCCATCAATCACCATATCGCCGGCGCGAACAACGATGCCGGCCAGTACAGACTTGTCAATTTTGCAATTCAGCTTAACTTTGCGTGACAGACGTTTTTCCATCGCAGCGGCGATTTTCGCCTGCTGTTCGTCGCTCAGCGCACTCGCAGAGAGCACTTCGACTTCGACGGTGGATTCCAGCGAGGCGCGCAGTTCGATGAACTGCTGCAGCACGGCAGGAAGAACCAGTAAACGTCCATTTTCGGCCATTACACGGATAAAGTTCTGGCCATGTTCGTCGAGCCGATCGCCACAAACCGCGATGAACGTCTTGGACAGTGTTTCTGGCGCAACCGCGCCAGACAGCAGTTCAGAAATCTGTTCATTGCGAGTGACTTCAGCCGCAAACGCCAGCATGTCCTGCCAGCGCTCTACGCTTTGGTGCTCAACGGCAAAGTCAAAAGCTGCTTTGGCGTAGGGGCGAGCTACAGTTACAAATTCAGACATCAGCCCCTCCCTCCTTACAGTTCAGCGACCAGTTTATCAACGATGTCGCTGTTAGCAGCTTCATCCACGGAACGTTCGATGATCTTCTCGGCGCCGGCAATTGCCAGCATCGCGACTTGCTTACGCAACTCTTCACGAGCGCGCTTACGTTCGGCTTCGATCTCAGCCTGAGCCTGCGCCACGATTTTGTTACGTTCCTGCTCGGCTTCGGCTTTCGCTTCATCCATGATCTGAGCTTTGCGTTTGTTCGCTTGCTCGATGATCACCTGAGCTTCTGCTTTGGCAGTTTTCAGCTGGTCGGTCGCATTGGCTTGCGCTAAGTCCAGATCTTTTTTGGCACGCTCTGCAGAAGCGAGGCCGTCAGCGATTTCTTTCTGACGTTTCTCGATGGCAGCCATGATCGGCGGCCATACGTACTTCATGCAGAACCAGACAAACAGAACGAACGCGATGGCCTGGCCGAGGATTGTTGCGTTAAGATTCACAGCACAATGCCTCTTTAAAAGTTAATAGTTTGGTTACGTCGTAGAGGGTTGCTCTACTTACGCGACGGCGAACATCACGTACAGACCCAGACCTACAGCGATCATCGGGATGGCGTCGACCAGACCCATAACGATAAAGAACTGTGTACGCAGCAGAGGAATCAGGTCAGGCTGACGAGCAGCGCCTTCCAAGAATTTACCACCCAGGATGCCGATACCGATCGCAGCACCGATTGCCGCTAAACCCATCATCACAGCGGCAGCCATGTACAGCAGATCCATACTCAGGTTTTCCATGACAGTCTCCAGTTTGTTTCAGTTTAAAAGTGCAAGTGTTTTAAGAAAATCAGTGCTCTTCAGATGCCATCGACAGATAGACGATCGTCAGAACCATGAAAATAAAGGCTTGAAGCGTAATGATCAGGATGTGGAAGATAGCCCAAGGCAAGCTCAGGACCCACTGTGACCACCACGGCAACAGGCCGGCAATCAGGATGAAGATCAACTCACCCGCATACATGTTGCCGAACAGTCGCAGACCCAGTGAAACAGGTTTGGACAGCAGGCTGACACCTTCAAGAATCAGGTTGATAGGAATGAATACAGGGTGGTTGAACGGCTGCATGGTCAACTCTTTAACGAACCCGCCAACGCCTTTCATTTTGATGCTATAGAACAGAATCAGGATAAACACGCCCAGCGCCATCGACAGCGTGACGTTCACATCGGCGGTAGGCACTACGCGCAGCGCAGGCAGGCCGAGGATGTGTTCGCCAACGTAAGGCAGGAAGTCGATGGGCAGCAAGTCCATCAGGTTCATCAGGAACACCCAGACGAACACGGTCAGCGCCAGCGGCGCAATCACCTTGCTCTTGCCGTGGTACATGTCGCGCACGCTGCTGTCGACGAAACCGACTACCAGCTCCACGGCGGTTTGCAGTTTACCCGGCACGCCGCTGGTGGCGTTTTTGGCCACTTTGCGGAAGATCACCAGGAAAAGCGCCCCGAGGACGACGGAGAAAAACATCGAGTCGATGTTGATCGACCAGAACCCAGTCCCGACCTGAAGCTGCGTCAGGTGGTGACCGATATACTCCTGTGGAGTCAAGACTTCTCCTGCAGACATGATGCCTCTTACCCTTATTTAGTTAAGTTCGGTAACTGTTAATCACGGCCGGTGCCACTATCTGCACCACTAACACCGCTAAATAGGTCAGGCCAAGCGGTATAAACTCCGCCTTGAACACCCCCAGCGCCACGATCAGCAAAACGATGGTGATCACGACCTTTAGCCCCTCGCCGATGGCGAACGACCAGGCAACCCTACCGGGCGCCGGCGTTTGCGCCTGATGGCGCAAGGCAAACAGCATAAACATTGCACTCGGCAACCAGGCGGCGAGACCGCCTGCCAACGCCGAAGCGCTCCATTCCGGGCTTTTCAGCCAGAAAGCAACGCTGATCAGAACAAAAGTCATTAACTGCAAAAACAGCAGTTTGCGTGCGACTTTCCCGCTGTATAGGGACACAGACATGACGTTTGTTCTCTCCGTACCCCAGAGGGGGTATGCTGAGTGACGTATACAACTGTTTTTGCTGTCCTGAGTCAAGCAGCAAAAAACGAGCAAATTATACGGGGCATACCAACGAATTCAATCGATAAGTAGCGAAAAGGTGAACAATTATTTAAATTTCCCTATTCCAGCCTATTTTCACAAGAAAACGGTCGGAATAATAGGGCGCATTTAATTGTCTGATTATTCCAGCGTTGCGTTTAGAAACGCGAAGCCGATCACAATAATGCCCTTCACTGATTTATAGCCGATGGACAATCAAACCGTCTTTAGCAATTTGAGCGATCAAAAGATTATATAAATCAAAACATTATCAGTTAACTGTTCAAAAACAATCCGTATACCCGATGAAAACCTTTTATTGACAAGCAACGGGGCAATATTCCAACAGCCAATTAACATTAGCAGCAAAGGTCAATCTTTCGCACATGATTGCTAACGTGACTATTTCTAATTGCAATTACTCTATTGTCGCTAATTAGCCGCGTTTTTTGTGTTAATAGAAAGTAAATTAACTAAAAAAAGCGACCAACTAATTAGCATGCTTACCTTTACACGCCGTACTACCGTTAATTCACGCTTGTTTGATCAAAAACAAACTCAGTTTGCCTTAAGCACCACCAGATGGCGTTCTCCTTCCAGTTCAGGCACCTGCAACCGCACGATAGACTCCAGGCTAACGCCCTCCGGCAGGTGTGCCAATTCTTCATCCGGGCGCATGCCTTTCAATGCGTAAAAACGCCCCTGCCCTTTCGCCGGCAGGTGATGGCACCAGGACAGCATATCCTGCAGCGAAGCGAACGCCCGGCTGATCACGCCGTCGAACGGCGGCTCGGCCGGAAACGCTTCAACGCGGCTCTGAACCGGCTCGATATTGTTCAGGCCCAGTTCATGCTGCACCTGGCGCAGGAAACGCACGCGCTTGCCCAGGCTGTCGAGCAGCGTGAAATGCGCATCCGGACGCACGATCGCCAGCGGAATGCCCGGTAAACCGGGGCCGGTGCCGACATCGATAAAACGCGATCCCTGCAGATGCGGGTTGACCACGATGCTGTCGAGGATGTGGCGCACCAGCATTTGCTGCGGATCGCGCACCGACGTGAGGTTATAAGCCTTGTTCCACTTATCCAGCATGCCGACATAGCCCAGCAGCTGCTGTTTCTGCTGATCGGGCAGCTCAATGCCTGCTGCCGCGAGCAGCGAGTCTAATTTTTTTTGCACAACGGATCCTCTGGCAGGCGCTGAACGACCAGCGGATGGTTAGCTGGCGCAATGAGGCGCCTATGATAATTCAGCGCGCAGGTGATGTCAGCGGCCGTTTGGCTACGGGTTGAGCAAACGGCCGCCTGGATGCGGGATTTATGCGCTGCGGCGCAGCAGCCCCTGCTTTTTCAGCCAAATCAGCAAAATCGAGATCGCCGCCGGCGTAATGCCGGAGATGCGTGAAGCCTGGCCGATGGAGTTCGGTTTGTGATCGTTCAGTTTGGCGATCACTTCGTTCGACAACCCCGAAACCTGACGGTAGTCGAGATCCAACGGCAACACGGTGTTCTCGTTGCGCTGCTGTTTTTCGATCTCTTCCTGCTGACGAGCGATGTAGCCTTCGTATTTGACCTGGATCTCAACCTGCTCGGCGGCTTGTACATCGTCCAACGGCGGCGCGAAGGCCTCGGTGGCGGTCAATTGCGCGTAGTCCATTTCCGGACGGCGCAGCAGCTCTTCGCCGTTTGCTTCGCGTGACAGCGGCGCTTTCAGCAACGCATTGACCTGTTCGACGTTCTCGGCGTGCGGGTGCATCCAGATGTCGCGCAGGCGCTGACGTTCACGTTCGATCCGCTCCAGCTTCTCGCTGTAGCGCGCCCAACGCACGTCGTCCACCAGGCCGAGTTCACGGCCTTTTTCCGTCAGGCGGAGATCGGCGTTGTCTTCGCGCAGCATCAGACGATACTCGGCGCGTGAGGTAAACATGCGGTACGGTTCTTTGGTGCCGAGGGTGCTGAGGTCGTCCACCAGCACGCCGAGATAAGCCTGATCGCGACGTGGCGCCCAGCCTTCTTGTTCGGCAGCGAAGCGACCGGCGTTCAGACCGGCCAGCAGCCCCTGTGCGGCGGCTTCTTCATACCCGGTGGTGCCGTTGATCTGGCCGGCAAAGAACAGCCCCTGAATGAATTTGCTTTCCAGCGTCGGTTTCAGGTCGCGCGGATCGAAGAAATCGTACTCGATAGCATAACCAGGGCGAATAATACGCGCGTTTTGCATCCCTTCCATCGAACGGACGATCTGCATCTGCACGTCGAACGGCAGGCTGGTGGAGATCCCGTTAGGGTAAATCTCATTGCTGGTCAGCCCTTCCGGCTCGAGGAAGATCTGGTGCGCGTTGCGATCGGCAAAACGCATGACCTTGTCTTCGATCGACGGGCAGTAACGTGGGCCGATCCCTTCGATGATCCCGGCATACATCGGGCTGCGATCGAGGTTATTGCGGATCACGTCATGGGTTTTTTCATTGGTATGGGTGATATAGCACGCCATTTGTTCCGGATGCTGGCTGGCATCGCCCAGGAACGAGAATACCGGCACCGGCGTATCGCCGTGTTGCGGCGCCAGTACGCTGAAATCGATAGTGCGGGCGTCGATGCGTGGCGGTGTCCCGGTTTTCAAGCGGTTGACGCGCAGCGGCAGTTCACGCAAACGCTGAGACAGCGAGATCGAAGGCGGATCCCCGGCGCGGCCGCCGCTGTAATTTTCCAGGCCGATATGGATCTTGCCGTCCAGGAAGGTGCCTACGGTCAATACCACCGCTTTGGCGCGGAATTTCAGGCCCATTTGGGTGACGGCGCCCACGACGCGATCGTTTTCGACGATCAGATCCTCAACCGGCTGTTGGAAGATCATCAGATTGGGCTGGTTCTCCAACGCGGTACGGATAGCCTGGCGATACAACACGCGATCCGCCTGAGCGCGAGTGGCGCGAACGGCAGGGCCTTTGCTGGCGTTTAGTATCCTAAACTGGATGCCGGCATGGTCGATCGCTGTCGCCATCAGGCCGCCGAGCGCATCAATTTCCTTAACCAGATGCCCTTTACCAATACCGCCAATCGCCGGGTTACAGGACATCTGTCCCAGCGTGTCGATATTGTGTGTCAATAATAAAGTCTGACGTCCCATGCGCGCCGCGGCCATGGCGGCCTCGGTACCTGCATGGCCACCACCGATGATGATGACGTCAAATTGATCTGGATAAAACATGGAACTGCACCTCGCCGTATTGCGAACGATCGTATTTGCCCTGGGGTCGGGGATTCTACTCAAGTTTAGACGATCGACCAAGTGGTCAGGATCGTCGGTAATTAAAAGAAGATCTTTTTTATTTAAAGATCTCTTTATTAGATCTCTTATTAGGATCGCGATCCTCTGTGGATAAGTGACTATTCACGATGAAGATCAGCAGATTAAGGAGGATCGTTTGCTGTGAATGATCGGTGATCCCGACGCAGATAAGCTGGGATCTAAAAGGCTTGTTATGCACAGGACAAAAAGCGCACTACGGTTGTTATTGGGATAACTACGGCTTTTACCCTGCTTTTAAGCTTAGTTATCCACAATCGTTCGCGCGATCTTTAGACGAATTAGAGTAAATTAATCCAGTTTTTTACCCATTCCTCGGCCGGATCCTCGGGAATTTCATGCTCGGTCACGTCGATCTCGAGACGATCGCCGATCCTTTTAGCGCCTCTGGCGATCAATAGATCGTCGATCTGTTTGATCGCACCGCAGAAGGTGTCATATTCCGAACTGCCTAAACCGACGGCGCCGAACTGCACCTCGGAAAGATCCGGCTGCTGCTCAGCGATCTGTTCCAACAGCGGCTGAAGGTTATCCGGTAGTTCGCCGGCACCGTGCGTGGAAGAGACCACCAGCCAGCGGCCGTTCAACGGCAGTTCATCCAGTTCAGGGCCGTGCAGCATCTCGGTAGAGAAACCGGCGTCTTCCAGCTTTTCAGCCAAATGTTCAGCCACGTATTCGGCGCTGCCAAGCGTACTGCCACTGATCAGAGTAATGTCTGCCATGAACCAACGATCCCAACCTTCTCACTCAAAGTGGCTGCATTGTACGCTGTGAATCGGCTGGGATCTACCTGTGGATAATGTGGGTATGCAATTTGGCGGGTTACGGCACGATGGTGCGCATAATGGGGTTCTGCAGCGAGATCAGCGTTTCGGTGGACTGGATCTCGTCGATGGTCTGGATCTTGTTGATAAGTACCTGTTGCAACGCGTCGATCGAGCGGCACATCACTTTAATAAAGACGCTGTAGTGGCCGGTGGTGTAATAGGCTTCCACCACTTCTTCCAGGCTTTCCAGCTTCTTCAGTGCCGAAGGGTAGTCCTTGGCGCTCTTTAATATGATGCCGATAAAGCAGCACACGTCGTAGCCCAGCTGTTTGGGGCTGACGTCGATACGCGCGCCGGTGATGATCCCGGCCTGTTTCATCTTCTCCACCCGCACGTGAATGGTGCCGGGGCTGACGGCGAAATTTTTCGCCAGTTCGGCGTACGGTGTGCGCGCATTGTCCATCAGGGCGTTGAGGATGCCGCGATCGAGATTATCGATCTGATAAATTTCCGCCATTTAATCCCCCATTAATTAACGATTGTTGAATTCAGTCCGGGTAAAAATGAACGATTAAAAGTGAAAAGGCAATATTGATTAACGGATATTGAATTAGCGTATCGTTTTGTTGCTTAATCGATGGCAACAGAGACAGGTTTACAAGAGATACGGCAATGAAAAAACAGTTTATCCAAAAACAACAACAAATCAGCCAGGTCAAATCCTTCTTCTCCCGCCAGCTGGAACAGCAGCTCGGTCTGATCGAAGTGCAGGCCCCGATCCTTAGCCGCCTGGGCGACGGCACGCAGGATAACCTCTCCGGCAGCGAGAAAGCGGTGCAGGTCAAAGTCAAAACTTTGCCGGACGCCACCTTCGAAGTGGTGCACTCACTGGCGAAATGGAAACGCAAAACCCTGGGCAGCTACGATTTCGGTGCCGGCGAAGGCCTGTATACCCATATGAAGGCGCTGCGCCCGGATGAAGACCGCCTGACGCCAATCCACTCGGTGTACGTCGATCAGTGGGACTGGGAGCGGGTGATGGGCGACGGTGAGCGCGGTCTGGACTATCTGAAAAGTACAGTGCGCAGCATTTACGCCGCGATCAAGGCGACGGAAGCGGAAGTCAGCCGTGAGCATGGCCTGACCCCGTTCCTGCCGGAACAGATCCACTTCGTGCACAGCGAAACCCTGCTGCAGCGCTATCCGGATCTGGACGCCAAAGGGCGTGAGCGGGCGATCGCCAAAGAATTGGGCGCGGTGTTCCTGATCGGCATCGGCGGCAAGCTGTCGCACGGCAAATCGCACGATGTGCGTGCGCCGGATTATGATGATTGGACCACGCCGACGGCGGATGGCCTGGCGGGCCTGAACGGCGATATCGTGGTGTGGAACCCGGTGCTGCAGGACGCTTTCGAGCTTTCTTCCATGGGCATCCGCGTCGACGCCGCGGCGCTGAAACATCAGCTGGCGCTGACCGGCGATGAAGATCGCATGAAGCTGGAATGGCATCAGTCGTTGCTGCGCGGCGATATGCCGCAGACCATCGGCGGCGGCATCGGTCAGTCGCGTTTGGTGATGTTGCTGTTGCAGCTGTCGCATATCGGCCAGGTGCAGTGCGGCGTGTGGTCACCGGAAGTGCGCGGCGCGGTTGAAGGCCTGCTCTGATTCTGCCTAGCGCCGCCAGCGGCGCATCAACCGGCTTTTCAACCCGGTATCGAAGCGCCAGATGTGATCGAAGATGCGCATGATGCCGGGTTTGCCGTAGGCGGACATCGCCACCGCGTGGAAACGCTGCTGGTGGCTTTGCTGCTGCTGTTTCACCTTCTTTATTACCTCCTCAGGCAACCGCTGGGCGATAAAATCAGAAATGATCACCGCATCGGCATCGAACCAGCCGCTCTCCGCCATTTTGGTGACGGTGGCGTTCAGGCAGGCCGCCAGATCGGTGCCGCCGCGAAACTGCTGGCCGAGAAAACGCACCGCCTGCTCAATGCCGCTGGCGGCGGTGAGTTCGTAATGTACGATCTGGTTGGCGAACAGCATGATGTAGCAGCGGCGGTTGTCCGCCAGCGCAATGCGCAGCAGCGCCAGACAGAACGCCTTGGCACATTGTTCGTTGAAGCCGCCCATCGATCCTGAGGTGTCCACGCAGACGATAAACGGCCCGCGCGGCTGCTGATCCTGCTGCTGGTGGATGACCTGACGGATCAGGATCTGTTCCTGCCAGACGTCGCCCTGCAGGCGGTAGCTCAGCAGTCGCTTTTCCAGCAGGCGGCGATAAAACTCGAATTCCAGCTCTTCAATCCCCAGCGTCGCCAGCTCCGGCGGCAGCAGGCGCAGAATGTCGTCGCTTTGATGAATGCCGCTCACTTCTTCCGGCAGCGTGGCCGGCACCTGCACCATGACCCTGAACGGCTCCGGCTGCGCGTCCTGCTGCGGCACCGCCTTGGCCTGATAGCTGCGGCCCAGCTGCTGCGCCAGCTTTTTCAGCTCCGGCTGCTGCTGCAAAAGTTGCCGTACTCCACCAGCCGCTGGTAATCGCCGCGCTGCAGCTGGCCTTTGCTCATGTCCCACAGCCTGCCGGCGGCGGTGTCGTTTTCCGACAGCAGCGGTTCCAGCGCGCCGCTCAGCGCCAGGCGTTCCTGCAGTTCCGCCATCAGCTGCTCACGCTCTTGTTCCAGCAGCTGGTGGTGCAACATGGTGGCCTGTAGCGTCAGGCTGATGCGCCAGCGCTGCAGAAACAGCGTTTGAAAACTGTCGTCCAACGGATGATTGGGCAGATCGGCGGCGTCCACCAGCGCGCGCGCCTGTTCATAAAACGGGGAAACCAGCTGGCGCAGCAGCTCCATCGTGTCGTTGAGGTTGTGATAGAACTGGGTATTGTTCTCCAGCTGGCACTGTTGGTAGCGGTAAAATTCCTGCGCCAGCGCCGGCGGCACCATGGCCTCCTGCAAACGCTCCTTTAGCTGCAGCTTCCAGCGCGGCAGATCGCGATCCAGCGCCCGCCGTAGGGCCGGAAACTTTTTAAAGAATACCGACAGCTGCGGCGCGGCCAGCATGCCGACGATCATCTCCTCGATCATCTCGCCTTCGGTGATCGCCAGCAGCAGATCGAGCGTCTCCAGACTGAGCATGGTTACTGGCCGCGCATTTGCTGCTGTTGCTGTTTAACCTGTTCCGCGACCTGCAGCAAACTGGCTTCGATCTTGGCCAGACCGGCGGCGGACGTGAACAGGCAGGGCTGATGTTGGCTGAAGGCGCGGCGCTGTTCCGCCAGGCGCTGGGCCAATGCGTCCATTTCATCCAGCAGCGCCTGCGGCGTAGCGGTAGCCTGTTTGCCCGGCAGCGCCAGCAGCGACGGCTGGCGGCTGACGTCCAACACCGTCAGGTGCAGTTGGTCATCGACGTCCAAATCGATCGGCTGCGCGAAGCCGATGCCGTTCAGCTTGGCGCGCACGTCGCCGCCTTTTTGCAGCCAGTTGTCCAGCGCGCTGCTTTCGATGCTCAGATGATTGACCTGAATGTCATGCAGCTGCAGCGGTTTTTGCAGCAGCAGAGTGAGGGTGCCGCCGGCGAACGGCGTGGCCGGCGCGTATTGCGGTTTGCGGCTGAACATCCCGCCTTTTTTCACCAGGCTGATGGCCTGTCGGTCGCTTTGTTGCTGCTGGTCCTGCATCCAGCGGGTATGGATCTGTTGCAGTTGGATCAACATCGACTGCTGCTGATAGGCCGATTCGGTCAGCAGTTGATCGATCTGCTGTTGCAGCAGCTTCAGCGAGGTGAGATCGTGCCACAGGCAGTCTTTCAACAGCATCAGATCGAGCGGGGCGATGGCGTCGCGCCCGCTGAAGAAGGCGCAGGCCTGCAGCAGGCGCAGGGCTTTCTTCCAGCGTCGATCGGAGACGTACGGCGCCTGTTCCAGCGCGTCCAGCCGCTGGCGCAGCTGGAAAATCAGCTCAAAGCAGGCTTCCGGCAGCGCCACCTTATCGATCTGCGGCTGCCACTGCAGAAACTCTTCGTCGCTGACGCTCAGCGCCGCCGGCACCGGGTTTTGGCTTTCGCTCTGGCGGTTGACCAGCAGCGAGCGGAAATTCTGTTTATCCTGCACCTTGTCCAGCCACAGGCGAATCAGCATGCGGTCATACAGGGCTTCGAGGCTGTTGTCCGCTTCGGGCAGTTCGTTGGAAGCGGTGACCAGCAGGCGCAGCGGGATCGGTTCTTCGCTGTTGCCGTTGCGAAAGCGCCGTTCATTGATCGCCGTCAGCAGGGTGTTGAGGATCGCCGGGCCGGCCTTCCAGATCTCGTCCAGAAACACGATCTCCGCTTCTGGCAGATAGCCGGCGGTCAGGCGTTGATAGCGCCCTTCATCTTTCAGCGCCTGAATCGAGAGCGGGCCGAAGACCTCTTCCGGCGTGGAAAAGCGCGTCATCAGGTATTCAAAAGAGCGGGCGTTGCGGAAGGCAAACTTCAGCCGGCGCGCGATCAGGCTCTTGGCGATGCCGGGCGGGCCGAGCAAGAATACGCTTTCGCCGCTCAGCGCCGCCAGCAGGCACAGGCGGATCGCCTCTTGCCGCTCATAAAGGCCGCTCTCCAGCGCGCTGCTGAGGCGGGAAATTCGTTCTGCCAGAAGGGATGATGGCGTCATATAATCGTCGTATTGTCCGAGAGTTAGCCAATCTTGGTCGATAATTCGATGATAAACCACCATTATTTTTAATGGTATAGCTTATTGATTAGTAAAAATTTTCTCAGTTGAGTCGGATATCCGGTTCACATTTTGTTTATTTTTCGGCTCTGATATAAGGGTAGGCAAGCCGTATAAATGGTGCATACTGTGCGGCTTTCTGGTGGGCGTGACGGATCTTTGAGCCCGTATTTTGCCTGATGCGGATGCATCGCTAACGGATGTTCTGATAAAGAAACGAATTATGAGCGCAGAGCATAAGCAGTCCCTATCGGCGGTAACCCTGGCTGCCATCGGCGTGGTCTACGGTGATATCGGCACCAGTCCTCTCTATACGTTGAGAGAGTGTTTCTCCGGCCATTACGGCTTCGATGTTCGTCCAGACGTGGTTTTCGGCTTCCTGTCGCTGATTTTCTGGATGCTGATCGTGATCGTTTCCCTCAAATATCTCACCTACGTGATGCGGGCGGACAACGCCGGCGAAGGCGGCATTTTGACGCTGATGTCGCTGGCCGGGCGCAATACCTCGGCGCGCACCACCGCAGTGCTGGTGATACTGGGCCTGATCGGCGGCAGCTTCTTCTATGGCGAGGTGGTGATCACCCCGGCGATCTCGGTGATGTCGGCGATAGAGGGGTTGGAAATCGCCGCGCCCGCGCTCGACGCCTATATCGTGCCGCTCTCGATTCTGGTGCTGACCCTGCTGTTCGTTATCCAAAAACACGGCACCGGCAGCGTTGGCAAGCTGTTCGCCCCGGTAATGCTGTTGTGGTTCATCGTGTTGGCGGTGCTGGGCGCGCGCAGCATCATTTCGAACCCGGAAGTGCTGCAGGCGCTGAATCCCAAATGGGCGCTTAACTTCTTTATGGAATATAAGAAGGTGTCGTTCTTCGCGCTGGGGGCGGTGGTGCTGTCGATCACCGGCGTTGAGGCGCTGTATGCCGACATGGGGCACTTCGGCAAGTTCCCGATCCGCCTGGCCTGGTTCACCGTGGTGCTGCCTTCGCTGGTGCTCAACTACTTCGGCCAGGGGGCGTTGCTGCTGAAAAACCCTGAAGCGATCAAAAACCCATTCTTCCTGCTGGCGCCCGACTGGGCGCTGATCCCGCTGCTGATTCTGGCAACCCTGGCAACGGTCATCGCCTCGCAGGCGGTGATTTCCGGCGTCTTCTCGCTGACTCGCCAGGCGGTGCGCCTGGGGTATTTGTCGCCGATGCGCATCATTCACACCTCGGAAATGGAATCCGGCCAGATCTACATTCCGGTGATCAACTGGACGCTGTATATCTCGGTGGTGCTGGTGATCATCGGCTTCGAACACTCCAGCAACCTGGCGGCGGCGTACGGCATCGCCGTTACCGGCACTATGGTGCTGACCAGCATACTGGTCACTTCGGTGGCGATTAATAACTGGCACTGGAACCGCTTCCTGGCGATCGGCATCGTAACCATCTTGCTGATCATCGACGTGCCGATGTTCTCCGCCAACGCCCTGAAGCTGTTCTCCGGCGGTTGGCTGCCGCTGACGTTGGCGCTGGTGATGTTCATCATTATGACCACCTGGAAGAGCGAGCGTTTCCGCCTGCTGCGTCGCCTGCACGAACACGGCAACTCGCTGGAGGCGATGATCGCCTCGCTGGAGAAATCGCCGCCGGTGCGGGTGCCGGGTACCGCGGTCTTCCTGTCGCGCGCCACCAACGTCATTCCTTTTGCGCTGTTGCACAACCTGAAGCACAACAAGGTGCTGCACGAGCGCGTGGTGCTGCTGACGCTGCGCACCGAGGATGCGCCTTACGTGCACAACGTGCGCCGGGTGACCATCGAACAGCTGTCGCCGACCTTCTGGCGGGTGGTGGCCAGCTACGGCTGGCGCGAAACGCCGAATGTGGAGGAAGTGTTCCACCGCTGCGGGCTGGAAGGGTTGCCGTGCCGCATGTCGGAGACGTCGTTCTTCATGTCCCATGAATCGCTGATCCTCACCAAGCGGCCATGGTACCTCTACCTGCGCGGCAAACTGTTCGTTGCTCTGAGCCGCAATGCGCTGCGCGCGCCGGATCAGTTCGAAATCCCGCCGAACCGGGTCATCGAGCTCGGCACGCAGGTCGAGATCTAACCCGCCTGACAGGGGCTCAGCTAGGCTGGGCCCCTTTTGTTTGCGCTTTCTCCGTGCGCGAACGAAACGTTTCGATGACGATCACACTTCTGCATTGTCCGGGTTGCCTTCCCCTGCCGTTTTTTTACACTCCTCCAGAGAGCGAAACGTTTCGCTAGCGGAGTGAGAAGATGAAAAAAGGCGTATTACTGAATTCCGACGTGTCTGCCGTGATTGCCCGGCTGGGGCATACCGATCAGCTCACCCTGTGCGACGCGGGCCTGCCGATACCGGCGGTGACGCAGCGCATCGATCTGGCGCTGATGCAGGGCGTGCCGACCTTCATGCAGGTGTTCGCGGCGATCACGCAAGAGATGCAGGTAGAAAGCGCCATCCTGGCGGAAGAAATCGTGAAACAAAATCCGTCGCTCCACGAGGCATTGTTGGCTGAACTGACCGCACTGGGCCAACGCCAGGGCAATACCATCGGCGTGCGTTATATCAGCCATCAGGCGTTTAAAGCGCAAACCGAGCACAGCCGGGCGGTGATCCGCAGCGGGGAGTGTTCGCCTTACGCGAACGTGATCCTGTGCGCCGGCGTAACTTTCTGAGGCGTTTATGCAACCTTTACTGCAACTGAAAGGGATTGATAAAGCCTTTCCCGGCGTGAAGGCGCTTTCCGGCGCCGCTCTCAGCGTTTATCCCGGCAAGGTGATGGCGCTGGTGGGGGAAAACGGCGCCGGTAAGTCCACCATGATGAAAGTGCTGACCGGCATCTATCAGAAAGACGCCGGCAGTCAGTATTTTCTCGGTAAAGAGGTGGCGTTCAACGGGCCTAAAGATTCGCAGGAAGCGGGCATCGGCATTATCCATCAGGAGTTGAACCTGATCCCGCAGCTGACGATTGCGGAAAACATCTTCCTCGGCCGCGAGTTCGTCAACCGTTTCGGCCGCATTGACTGGAAGCGCATGTACGCCGAGGCCGATCGCTTGCTGGCGCGCCTCAACCTGCGCTACAGCAGCCACCGGCTGGTGGGCGAGCTGTCGATTGGCGATCAGCAGATGGTGGAGATTGCCAAGGTGCTGAGCTTCGAATCGAAAGTGATCATCATGGACGAACCGACCGATGCGCTGACCGACACCGAAACCGCCTCGCTGTTCAAGGTGATCAACGAGCTGAAGGCCGAAGGGCGCGGCATCGTCTATATCTCGCACCGTCTGAAAGAGATCTTTGAAATCTGCGACGAAGTGACGGTATTTCGCGACGGGCAGTTCATCGCCGAGCGGCCGGTGAGCGAGCTGCAGGAAGATTCGCTGATTGAAATGATGGTCGGTCGCAAGCTGGAAGAGCAATACCCGCGCCTTGATTTACCGCGCGGGGAAAAGCGGCTGGAAGTCAGTCATCTTTCCGGACCCGGCGTTGAAGACGTCAGCTTTACGCTGTATCGCGGTGAGATCCTCGGCGTGGCCGGCTTGATGGGCGCCGGGCGCACCGAATTGATGAAGATTCTGTACGGCGCCGCGCCGCGCAAGGCCGGCACCGTCAACCTCGACGGCCGCGAGGTAGTCACCCATTCGCCGCAGGATGGATTGGCGAACGGCATCGTCTATATCTCGGAAGACCGTAAGCGTGACGGCCTGGTGCTGGGCATGTCGGTAAAGGAAAACATGTCTCTGACCGCGCTGCGCTACTTCAGCCGCGCCGACGGCAGCCTGAAACAGGCCGACGAGCGGCAGGCGGTGGGGGACTTCATCCGCCTGTTCAATATCAAAACGCCGTCGATGGAGCAGCCGATAGGTCTGCTTTCCGGCGGCAATCAGCAGAAAGTGGCGATCGCCCGCGGTCTGATGACCCGGCCGAAGGTGCTGATCCTCGATGAGCCGACGCGCGGCGTCGATGTCGGGGCGAAAAAAGAGATCTATCAGTTAATCAACCAGTTCAAGCAGGAAGGGCTGAGCATCATTTTGGTGTCTTCGGAAATGCCGGAGGTGATGGGCATGAGCGATCGCATTCTGGTGATGCACGAAGGGCATCTCAGCGGCGAGTTCCCGATTGAACAGGCCACACAGGAAGCGTTGATGGCGGCAGCCGTCGGCAAGCAATACGGCGTAAAGCAGGAGTAATCAGATATGAGTTCCCAGACTATCGCAGCTAAGCGCTGGTTCAGTAAAGAATGGCTGTTAGAGCAGAAGTCGTTGATTGCGCTGCTGGTGCTGATCGCCGTGGTCTCTTCCATGAGCCCGAACTTCTTCACCCTGAACAACCTGTTCAATATTCTGCAGCAGACCTCGGTCAACGCCATCATGGCGGTGGGGATGACGCTGGTGATCCTCACTTCCGGCATCGATCTGTCGGTGGGATCGCTGCTGGCCCTGACCGGCGCGGTGGCGGCGTCGATCGTCGGCTTTGAAGTCAACGCGCTGGTGGCGGTGGCGGCGGCCTTGGCGCTGGGCGCCGCGATTGGCGCCTGCACCGGGGTGATCGTCGCCAAAGGCAAGGTGCAAGCCTTTATCGCTACGCTGGTGATGATGCTGCTGCTGCGCGGCGTCACCATGGTGTACACCAACGGCAGCCCGATCAATACCGGTTTCACCGACGTGGCCGACACCTTTGGTTGGTTCGGCATCGGCCGTCCGCTGGGTGTGCCTACGCCGATCTGGATCATGGCGATCGTGTTCATCGCCGCCTGGTATATGCTGCACCATACGCGCCTGGGCCGCTATATTTATGCCCTGGGCGGCAATGAAGCGGCGACACGCCTGTCCGGTATCAGCGTCGATAAAGTGAAAATTATCGTCTATTCGCTGTGCGGCCTGCTGGCGGCGCTGGCGGGGGTGATCGAAGTGGCGCGCCTCTCGTCGGCGCAGCCGACCGCCGGCACTGGCTATGAGCTGGACGCCATCGCCGCCGTGGTGCTGGGCGGCACCAGCCTGGCCGGCGGCAAGGGGCGCATCGTCGGCACGCTGATCGGGGCGCTGATCCTCGGTTTTCTGAACAACGGCCTGAATTTACTGGGTGTTTCTTCCTACTACCAAATGATCGTGAAGGCAGTGGTGATACTGCTGGCGGTTCTGGTAGATAACAAAAGCAACAAGTAACCTCCCCCTACAGGAATCACGATGATGAAAATGAAAAAACTGGCAACCTTAGCTTCCGCCATCGCGTTGAGCGCCACCCTGAGCGCCAATGCCATGGCCAAAGACACCATCGCGCTGGTGGTGTCCACCCTCAACAACCCGTTCTTCGTCTCAATGAAGGATGGGGCGCAGCAAGAGGCCAACAAGCTGGGTTATAACCTGGTGGTGCTGGATTCCCAAAACAACCCGGCGAAAGAGCTGGCCAACGTGCAGGATCTGATGGTGCGGGCGCCCAAGCTGCTGTTGATTAACCCGACCGACTCCGATGCGGTGGGCAACGCCATCAAGATGGCCAACCAGGCTAAGATCCCGGTCATCACGCTGGACCGCGTGGCGAGCAAGGGTGAAGTGGTGAGCCATATCGCTTCGGATAACCGCGTGGGCGGCAAAATGGCCGGCGACTTCATCGCCAAGAAAGCGGGCGCCGACGCCAAGGTGATTCAGCTGGAAGGCATTGCCGGCACCTCCGCCGCGCGGGAACGCGGCGAAGGCTTTAAACAGTCGCTGGATCAGAATAAATTCAAGCTGCTGGCCAGCCAGCCGGCCGATTTCGACCGCACCAAGGGCCTGAACGTGATGCAGAACCTGCTGACCGCTCACCCGGATGTGCAGGCGGTATTTGCCCAGAACGATGAAATGGCGCTGGGCGCGCTGCGTGCGCTGCAAACCGCCGGTAAAACCGACGTGATCGTGGTAGGCTTCGACGGCACCGCCGACGGCGTGAAAGCGGTTGAAGGCGGCAAGCTGGCGGCGACCGTGGCGCAGCGTCCCGATCAGATCGGCGTGATAGGCGTGGAAACCGCCGATAAAGTGCTGAAAGGCGAAAAAGTGCCGGCGACCATTCCGGTCGATTTGAAACTGGTCACTCAGTAAGTCATACCAGCGCCATCGGGACGGGGCGTTTACGATGGCGCGCAATTCAGGAATCAATGCGATGGAAACAGGTAAGCTGGTGGTTCTGGGCAGCATCAATGCCGACCATATCCTCAATATTGAACAATTCCCCCACCCGGGCGAAACGGTGATCGGGAAGCAGTATAAGGTGGCGTTTGGCGGCAAGGGCGCGAATCAGGCGGTGGCGGCCGGGCGCAGTGGGGCGGAGATCGCCTTTATCGCCTGCGTGGGCGCCGACGATATCGGCGAGCGTGTCCGCCGGCAGCTGGCGAGCGATCGCATTGATACCCAACCGATTGAAGCCATCGCCGACAGCACCACCGGCGTGGCGCTGATCTTCGTCAATGCCGAAGGCGAGAACGTGATCGGCATCAATGCCGGCGCCAACGCCGCGGTGACGCCGGATTACCTGGCGCGCTACCGGCAAAAAGTCATCGACGCCGACGCCCTGCTGATGCAGTTGGAGTCGCCGCTGGAGACGGTGATCGCCGCCGCCCGCTTGGCCAAGCAACATCAAACGCAGGTGATCCTCAACCCGGCCCCGGCGCGCGAGCTGCCGGACGAGCTGCTGGGGGTGATTGATATGATCACCCCGAATGAAACCGAAGCGCAGCGCCTGACAGGCATCGCCGTGGACAGCGACGCCGATGCGGCGCGCGCGGCGCAGGCGCTGCACGACAAAGGCATCGCGACGGTGATCATCACCCTCGGCAGCCGCGGCGTGTGGCTGAGCGAAAACGGCAACGGCAAACGGGTGCCCGGCTTCAAAGTGCAAGCGGTGGATACCATCGCCGCCGGCGATACCTTTAACGGCGCGCTGGTCACTGCCCTGTTGGAAGGCAAGATCATGGCCGACGCGGTGCGTTTCGCCCATGCGGCGGCGGCGATCGCCGTCACCCGCCCCGGCGCGCAGCCTTCGGTGCCGTGGCGCGAAGAGATCGACGCCTTCTTGCAGCAACAGGGGTGATCCTTTGGCCACCATGAAAGATGTCGCCCGCCTGGCGGGCGTTTCAACCTCTACCGTTTCGCATGTGGTCAACAACAATCGCTTTGTCAGCGACAGCGTGCGCGACAAGGTCATGGCGGCCGTGGAACAGTTGAACTATGCGCCTTCTGCGCTGGCGCGCAGCCTGAAGCTCAATCAGACCCGCACCATCGGCATGCTGGTGACCGCCAGCAACAACCCGTTTTATGCTGAAGTGGTGCGCGGCGTGGAGCGCAGCTGCTATGAACGCGGCTACAGCCTGATCCTGTGCAATACCGAAGAAGACGCCGCGCGCATGAACCGCAGTATGGAGACGCTGCTGCAAAAGCGCGTCGACGGTTTGCTGTTGATGTGCACCGAAAATCACCGGCCATCTCAGGATGCCCTGAGTCGCTACCCGTCATTGCCGATCGTGATGATGGACTGGGCGCCGTTCGAGGGCGCGAACGACATTATTCAGGATAACTCGCTGCTGGGCGGCGAGATGGCGACCGATCATCTGATCGCTCGCGGCTACCGCAAGATCGCCTGCATCGCCGGCCCGCAGGACAAAACCACCGCCCGTCACCGGCTGGAAGGCTATCGCAACGCGATGCGGCGCGCCGGATTACCGATCCCGCCAGGGTATGAAGTGCATTGCGACTTTGAGTTTGAAGGCGGCGTGACCGCCATGCGCCAACTGCTGGCGCTGGAAGAGCCGCCGCATGCGGTGTTCGCCGGCAACGACGCGGTGGCGGTAGGCGTTTATCAGGCGCTGTATCAGGCCGGGCTTTCCGTGCCGCAGGATATGGCGGTGATGGGGTACGATGACATTGAACTGGCGCGTTATCTGGCGCCGCCGCTGAGCACCATTCATCAACCGAAGGATTCGCTGGGCGAGCTGGCGATCGATGCGCTGATCAACCGCCTGCAAAACCCGGAGCGCGCGCCCCAGGTGCTGGTGTTGACGCCCGAGCTGGTGGAACGCGCCTCGGTGGGCCGCCGTTAACTGGCCGCCTTCGCTTCTTTCTTGCTTTCCTGGCCGCTGATCAAGTTGCGGCCATCTTTCCTTCTCAGCAACATAAATACCAGCGCCGACGCCACGGTGACGATCCCCATGGTGATAAAGGTGTAATGGAAGTGGTCGATCATAGTGCCTAACGACAGGGATTCGTAAAAACGCAGCACCGCCGCGCTGATCGCGACGCCGAAACTGATGGACAGCTGTTGGGTGACCGCCAGGACGCTGTTGCCGGCGCTGGCGTTGGCGTCGTTCAAATCCGCCAGGCTGATGGTATTCATGGCGGTGAACTGGGTGGACATCGCCATGCCCAGTACGAACAGCGGCAGGATCATCAGCCACAGCGGCATGCCTGGGCTCTGCAGGGCAAACTGCGCGATCAGCGCTCCGATGATAACGGTGATGCCGACCAGCGTTTTACGGTAGCCGAACCAGCGCAACACCTGAGTGACGGTGGATTTCGCCATCAGCGAGCCGATGGCGGTCGGCGCCATCATGCAGCCGGCGACGATCGCCGTGTAGCCGAATCCCACCTGCAGCATGAGCGGCATCAAAAACGGCACGCAGCCGGTGCCCAACCTGGATGCGACGTTGCCGGCGATGCCGACCGAGAAGGTGCGGGTTTTGAACAGGTCGAGGCCGATCAGCGGCTGAGGATGACGGCGGGCGTGCGCGATGTAGCCGAACAGCATCACGAAGCCGCTGAGCAGAATGCCCAGCGAAACGTAGCTCGCCAGCACCCGCTCGCCAAACAGTTCCAGCCCGGTGGAGATCAGCACCAGGCTCAGCCCGAACAGCATAAAACCCAGAAAATCGAAGCGGCGCTTGGGCGTGGTGAAGTCCGGCATGTATTTGCGCGCATAGAAGATGCCGAGCAGGCCGATAGGGATATTGATCAGGAAAATCCAATGCCAAGTGGCGTAGGTCACCAGCCAGCCGCCCAGCAGCGGCCCCAGAATCGGCCCGACAAGGCCGGGCATGGTGACGAAGTTCAGCACCGGCAGCAGTTCGCTGCGCGGGTAGGCGCGCAGCAGCGCCAGTCGCGCGACCGGCATCATCATCGCGCCGCCGATGCCCTGCAGCACGCGAGAGGCAACCAGTACGCTCAACGTGGGGGAGAGGGCGCACAACAGCGAACCGAGGGTGAATAACGTGACGGCGAAGATGAACACGCGGCGGGTGCCGAAGCGGTCCGCCAGCCAACCGCTGACCGGGATTAGCATCGCCACCGTCAGCGTATAGCTGATGACGGCAGATTGCATCGCCAGCGGCGAGTGCCCGAGGCTGTGGGCGATCGCCGGCAGCGCCGTGTTGAGGATGGTGGCGTCCAGCGCCTGCATAAAGAACGCCATTGCGGCGATCCACGGGAGTCCTGCCATACTGCGCGCGGATTGGGTCATGGTCGGTCCTGGTTAAATGGTCGTCTCTCCCTCATCTCTTTCTTCTATCTATAAGCGGGGAGCGTGTCTAGTCTTTCTCTTTCAGCAAAACTTGGCAGGCGACGAGGGCGCCTGCGCTGTCTCCGGCGAGTATCGCATCGACGATAGCCTGATGGTGGCGCAGCTTGATCACTTCATTGCCGGTGATGGCGCGGAAGTAACTCTGATACACCGAACTGAACAGGTTAGCGAACGAGGTCAGGAACGGATTGCCGCTGGCCTCGTAGATGAGCTGGTGGAATTGAGTATCGACCTGGATCCAGCGCTCGCGATCAAACTGGGTATGCAGCGCGCGCATCTCCGCCATCAGTTCCGCCAGCAGTTTGGTTTGCTGTGGGCTGGCGTGGTCTGCCGCCAACGCGCAGGCCTGCGGTTCCAACGAAGTGCGCAATATAAGGAAGTGTTGCATCACCTGATCGAAGTTTTCCCGCGTCATCCACCAGGTCAGTAAATCCTGATCGAGGAAATTCCATTGGCTTTGCGGCATCACGCGGGTGCCAATGCGCGGGCGCGGCAACAACATGCCTTTGGCGGCTAAC
This sequence comes from Serratia sp. EWG9, assembly GCF_019913725.1. Lineage (NCBI taxonomy): Bacteria > Pseudomonadati > Pseudomonadota > Gammaproteobacteria > Enterobacterales > Yersiniaceae > Serratia > Serratia sp. EWG9. Next base: position 385 of record NZ_JADNRO010000013.1, on the reverse strand, counting down.
ATCTTTACCGCTTCGCGCACCGCGGTGCGGCTGACGCCGAATTGCTCGCCCAGTTCCATTTCACCGGGCAGGATGCTGCCGGCCTGATAATCGCCTGCCAGAATTTGTTGGCCGAGTTTCTCTGCAAGCAGATAAGAAAGATTGCGTTGGGCGGCCTGTTGTTGTGCATTTAATGGCATGGCTGCGGATCCTTACTGACTTCGTTTCTTCTATTTTACTCCAGTGATCGCCAGCTTTTATGGCTGTTTGCCTGAAAAAGTGACATAAATTCGCCGCTTTTTCGCTCTTTTGCCGAAAAAATCCGCGCTTGAAAAGTTTTTTGCATTTAGGGGTTGCGGCCTGCCGAGAACTCCCTATAATGCGCCTCCACTGACCGGGAACAACG
>NZ_JADNRO010000012.1:0-164367 GCF_019913725.1 Serratia sp. EWG9 | reverse complement strand
CTGCCCCATTCGCACCAACGCCGACAACACGGCGATCACAAACACGTCGATCATTGACCAACGACCAACGAATTCGACCACTTCATAAATCAGATGCATGCGCTCGCTGTCGGCACGCGGTTTCTTCCTGCCGTTTGCATCCCAGCACAGCCAACCGATCGCCAGCATTTTCAGCGACGGCACCATGATGCTGGCGATGAAAATCACCATCGCCACCGGGTAAGAGCCACTTCCCCACAGCAGGATCACCCCCGCCATGATGGTGGAGTTCATCTTGTTGCCCAGCGCCTCGGTCACCATGATCGGCATTAGGTTGGCCGGTATATACAGCATGACAGAGGTCACCAGCAGCGCCAGCGTCCACTGCAGGCTGTGGCGGCGGCGCACATAGCCGGGGGTGTGGCAACGTGGGCAGCGCACCTGGTTGGCCGGCAGGATCGCCGTGCAGCACGCGCAAGAGCGCACGCCCTGGCGCATGCCGGTACGCCCCGCCGTCAGCGGGCGGTCGAGGCGCGGCGCCGGTTCGATGTCCTGCCACAGCCAACGCCTGTCCACGCACTGGAAAGCGCGCACCTGCAGCAGGCAGAACAGGCAATAGGGCACGAAGCTGCTGCCGATGCCGATGTCGCCGTAGGCCATCAGCTTGACGAAGCTGACCAGCACACCGGCGAGGAAAATCTCCACCATGCACCAGGTCTTGAACTGGAATAGCACCCGGGCCATCCACGCTTTGAGCCCCAGCGGCAAGCGCACTTTGGCGCACAGCAGAACGATCGCCACCATGCAGAACGCCGGGATCAGCTGCACGAACACCATAAACAGCGTGGCCATGCTGGCGTAGTCTTCCGCCACCATGACTTCCGGGATTTGGATCAGCCGGATTTCGTTGCCGAGGCCGGCAACGCGCATGTTGATAAACGGGAAAATGTTGGCCAGCACCAGCATGAACAAGGCGCTGAGCGCGTAACCGATCGGCCGCTTGCGCGGCTCGTCCCAGCGGGTCGTGAGCGTGGTTTTGCAGCGCGGGCATACCGCTTTGCTGCCATAGGCCAGCGGCGGCAGCGCCACCAGCATGTCGCACTGCGGGCAGAGCGTCTTATTCTGTGACGACGCGTCGATGTGCAGTAGTGCTGGCCGACTGAAGGATGGCAACTGGTTTTCCCTGTAATTGGGGGGCAACGTACGGGGTATTTGACTCAAAAAACTGTCCCAAGAATGTTCATGATAGTTTTATTATGCAATTTTCGCGCAGAGGTTAGTCGTATTAAGCGTGCGAACTTGCTCTGCAATATCATCTATGATTTGAAAACGTCGGCGATACTCCGCGCGTTTTTTGCTGGGAATATGCTCCAAAGATTTTCTTTCAAACGTCAAGGGCAGTTGCCAGCGCCAGGCATTTTGTTTTATCCCGCCTATCAATGACCAGAAATCGTCGTAACTTGCATGTAAATGCCGGCCTTTGCTCAGTCGATAGCGTAATGAGCGAAAAACGTGTCCATTATCACTGACGCCATAAATGGCGCTCACCGCAGTGAGTTCAGCGAAGCGGCTGATAAACTCCATCAAAACACGTTTGGGGAAAATACCCGACAGAGCACGCGTAGCTTCTTTGATGGTCTCGTGCGGTACGTGCCGTCCAGGGCCTTGCAGACCACCAATGATGAAATGCCATTCAGCCCCTTCGGACACGGCCGAAAAGGTCACGCTGGCGAGTAACACATTATTGTCACCACGCAGCCATAGCGTTGACTCACCTTCTCGTTCTGCCTTGTGCGCACAAGAGGCAGAAATGGTAAAACGTGCCTCTTCTCTGCCGGTGAATTCCGCCAAAATCGTTTCTTCTTGTGATATCAGCGCATTGGACAGCATTTTGTTGTTGAGGGAAGACACATATCGGTAATGGCTGACAATAGCCGATGCGCGTTGTTTGGCATTAAGGTTGCGCATCAGGTATTGCCTGTGCGTTTTACAAGGGAATGTGTTTTGATGATATAATATCGATTTTAAATCACTCTGTTGAGTTAAAATGGATAGTGCCTTTTTAGTCGGTGAATAGTATAAAATAAGTCGAAGTAAAAACTTTGCACGGAAGCTCTTCTTCCTCCAGACAGGACCTGGGACGATCTGTCCCGAGAGTAATTCGTAGATAATGTTTTTTTTCAAGATTCATATCCTGCAAGCACTATTCTTTGACTTTTGCATGTTTATTGACTGGCGGTTTTTATGCCATTCTAATAGATGATTGTTAATTTATTGTCTGCTATTTATCAAGGTTTGATGGAGAAGGTATTTTTAACGCTAATGGCATGTAATTGTTGTGCATTTTATAATAAGTCGATGTTTTTTTCTTCATATGGCGTCATAAGTATGGCTATTGATGTTTGCTCTTTGAAATACAGTGCTCTGAACATTGTTGACATAATTAACCACGGGGGGTAACTTTCTCACTCAGAATATTATTAAAATCAGAATATAATAATGCGTTTTAGAGTGAAGTAGAGGCTGTTGGGATATGTTTTTTCAGGGTGGTAACGATTTTATCGTTAAACTGCCTAATGAATTAACTAGGCTCGATTGCGGAAAGCGGCGCCGTTGACTGATTATTATAGTGAAGGGTGCTAGTAATATCCCGGGTTGTTAGTAATGGAATCGAACTTTAATTATTAAGTGAAAATAAAGAGATTGGCAAGATGATTTTATAAGTAAGTGTGGCGATATAGAATCTATCTTGGATAGGTCGCTGTTTTATATGAGGGATAGTTCTGAAACAGGGGTGAAATGATATGTATTGTGATTATTAAATTAAACCTTTTTTATTCTAATGTGTGTAGAGTGCGCTGTTTCTATGCAAATGTTTTCGTACGCTAGAGATGTTTGTAAAACAAGAGGGGCATCTATTTTTATTCAGTGTCTTCTTGGTTTTTTACGAAGAATATGAGTTGGCGTAATTTTTTAAAATTCAATTGCTTATTTTCATGCTGTCTAGGGGACGAATTATAAAGGGCGAGCATTGATGCCTTAACTGACGAAAATGTGCTCATCATAGAGCTGAAATATCGGGCCGCCTACGTGGATCCATATCCCGTCGGTGATACTGGCGGTTAATAAAAACCTGATGTAATTCAGTGACCGGTAGTATATCGCATTGCAACCTGTACCACGCCTACCTGTCGTTTACGGCTGCAAGGGGGTATCAGCAAGTGATGAACCTGACGGCGTTCGGCTAGGCGGTGCCGCAGACGCTGAAAGAGTACGAACACACGTTGCTGAAACGCCGCACCAAGCACGGAATACAAACCAACCTGATATTGAGTGAGGAATGTGAGGCGGACTGGCTGCCGAAGTGTGGTGCAGTGTGACAATGAGCGAGTCGATCGGCCCGGCCGATCAATAGGCCGTTATTGATCTGCCGAACCCATTGGACGCTCAATCGCAGCGCCGCCTATAGTGGCAGTGACTCTAATACATGCAGCAACACCAGGGCATCCTATCGGCCGCTTGAATGGCCAATATCATAACGACAAGCGTTCCCCAAACCGGCTCAGGCCGGTTTTTTTGTGCCTGCGATTCAGACTGTTCACCCTGTAGGTGAACAGGGGTGTACACCGAGAAGGTAGCCATACACCATTCAATGCATTGAAATAAAAGGGTAAAATCAAAAGGTGTATAGGGTGAACAGTTTTGCGATAAATCTTTTTTGTAAGTGGAGTAAGCGCCGGTATTGGCTGTAATTTAAACAACTCTGAATGTAGCGGTAACAAGTATGTATATATGTGTGTATAATATGAATGGTGATTCATAATTATTTTATTTAAAACAGTATGTTGTGTTGATTTTGATACTCCTGTGATCTTCCGCCAATCCCTGACCATTTTCCTATGCTGAACGATACGGCTATCTTTAATGCAATGAGCAAGCTCGGCCGTGCGCGTCATTCGGAGGTCAACATGCGAAGTCTGGAAGATCAACTTGCCGCTTATGCCGCCTATCATCGCGATGCGCGCAATATCGCTACGCATTTTATCGGTATCCCCCTGATCGTCGTCAGCCTGCTGGCGCTGCTCTCCCGGCCGGCATGGGGCGCGGGGTGGCTGCCGTTTTCGCCGGCCTGCGCGGCGGTTATCGTTTCGGCCCTTTATTACCTGCGGTTGAATCTGCGCCTTGGCATTCTGATGCTGGCGTTGCTGCTGCTGTACCTCGTGTTCGGCGCCTGGATAGCGTCGCTGTCGACGGCGGCGTGGCTGAGCGTCGGCATCGGCGGCTTCGTCATCGGCTGGCTGTTTCAGTTTGTCGGGCATTTCTGGGAGGGGCGAAAACCGGCGTTTATGGACGACGTGACGGGCCTGATCATCGGCCCACTGTTCGTGCTGGCGGAAGCCTGCTTCCTGGTCGGCGGGCTGCGCGAACTGCAGCAGAACATCGAAATGCGCGCGGGCAAGGTGCGCAGCGGGAAGAGATGAAATAAGGAATGAATACGTTTTCTCTGCGAGGCCCCTTTTGAAAAAAGAGGCCTGAAGACGACGGATTATGCGTATTGGATCAATTTCCAGGTGACCCCTTTGCCGCCATAGGGCGGCATGATATTGCCTTTAGCGATTGGCGCTGTGGTTGAGGGTTTGCCGACCACTTCCCAGACGCCGCTTTCCGGGCATTTTTGCCCTGTCGTGGCTGTAGTGCCAATAGGTGATTTAGACATAAGATCTTTCCTTAATCAACGCAGCGCCACAATAGCGCTGTTCGGAAAGATATTTACACGTTCGCATATATATTCAACCCTGTTCGGGAAATACGGGTTATGTGTTTAAATTTTGATTTAATATTGTGTTTTAAGTTTTCATTTTTCTTGGTTTCATTGTTTTTATTTCAATTTATATTGTTTTTATATGTTTTGTTTTTTTGTGTTCTAATAAAAAATTGAAATGAAAATGTTTAATTTATTATTTTATATCTAAGGTTTTCGATTTATTTTTTATTTATCGTGCGGACACTGAAAATCTGGGTTATGTCGCTTATTCAGAAGAGCGTTGTTTACCAAGCCAGCGAAGCCCCCCGCACTTGCAGGCTCGGGGGGCTGAACATATTTACCCGATCGTCGGGTAATCAGTGTAGCCTTCCCGGCTGCCGCCGAAGAATTTCTCTTTGATTGGCGCATTCAGCGCCAGCCCGTGTTGCAGGCGGTGAGGCAGATCCGGGTTGGCGATGAACGGGCGGCCGAAGCCGATCAGATCCGCCCAGCCTTTGGCCAGCGCTTCTTCAGCGCGTTCACGCGTGTATTTGCCCGAGTAAATCAGCGTGCCGCGGAAAATCAGGCGCAGCGACTCTTTGAACGCCGCCGGCATCACCGGAGCGTCATCCCAGTCCGCTTCAGCGATGTGAATGTAAGCGGCGCCGATATCGTTCAGCACGCTGGCCGCCGCCAGATAGGTGGCTTCCGGGGTATCGTCCTGCGAGCCCATCAGGGTGGTCAGCGGCGCCAGACGCACGCCCAGTTTCTCTTTACCGATGGCGTCCGCCACCGCCTGCGCCACTTCCCGTAGGAAACGCAGGCGATTTTGCAGTGAACCGCCGTATTCGTCGTCGCGCTGATTTTCCCGCGAGTCGATAAACTGATTGATCAGATAGCCATTCGCGCCGTGCAGCTCTACGCCGTCGAAACCGGCGGCAATGGCGTTGCGGGCCGCCTGGGCGTAGTCGTTGACGATCGCCGGAATTTCTTCCCGCGTTAAGGCGCGCGGTGCGGAGTGCTGCACCATTTCACCCACGCCATGCTCTGGCCCGCGGCCTTCGACATCCACGAACACCTTGACCCCGTCGGCCTGGATGGCGGAGGAGGAGACCGGCGCGGCGTGGCCAGGCTGTAAAATGGTATGCGACACGCGGCCGACGTGCCAAAGCTGCGCGAAGATCTTGCCGCCGGCCTGATGTACGGCGTCGGTGACTTTTTTCCAACCGGCGATGTGTTCCGGGGTGTAAATGCCGGGCGTCCAGGCATAACCCTGGCCCTGCTGGCTGATCTGCGTGCCTTCGCTGACGATCAGCCCGGCGCTGGCGCGCTGGGCATAATATTCAGCCATCATGTCGGTGGCGACGTCGCCGGCGCCGGCACGAGAGCGGGTCATTGGCGGCATGACGATGCGATTGTTAAGCGATAAACCGTTTAAAGAATACGAGTCAAAAAGCATGGCGCTTCCCTCATGTGAATTAGGCCGTAGGGCGATGATGTTTTGCTGAGGCCATTATATTTCGTCGTTTAATTCTAAAAACGCGCACAATAACAAAACACTTTTGCTCTGTGTTCAATAGTCGCGGCAGCCGCCGGTGAGCCGGTATGGCGGGTGGGCCAGGTGGCGAGAATGAACCCGATGTGCGCACGGGCGACGGCGGCTATTGCCTGTCGGCGCGTGGCTGAGATAGAGTCGGCGGCTGTTTTTCCCACGATTTTTAACAAAATCGCAAAAGTCTTTTAGCCTTCCGCCTGCTTATCTTTGGTGTGATCAATGTCATACTTTTGGCATCTTAACTTTCCCGCGCTTCGGCAGCGGTTAACCGGAGTTGTTGAATGAAAATTAACTTTCCCTTATTAGCCCTGGCGGTGGGGGCGTTCGGCATCGGCACGACCGAGTTTTCCCCGATGGGGTTGCTGCCGACGATCGCCAAAGGGGTGGACGTCTCCATCCCGATGGCCGGCATGTTGATCAGCGCCTATGCCGTTGGCGTGATGGTCGGCGCACCGCTGATGACGTTGCTGCTTTCTCACCGGGCGCGCAGAAGCGCGCTGATCTTCCTGATGGCGATCTTTACCCTGGGTAACGTGCTGTCGGCGGTTGCGCCTGACTACACCACCCTGATGCTGTCGCGCATCATCACCAGCCTGAACCATGGCGCGTTCTTTGGCCTCGGTTCAGTGGTGGCCGCCAGCGTGGTGCCGAAAGAGAAACAGGCCAGCGCCTTGGCAACCATGTTTATGGGCCTGACCATCGCCAATATCGGCGGGGTGCCGGCCGCGACCTGGCTGGGTGAAACCATCGGCTGGCGCATGTCGTTCCTGGCGACGGCCGGGCTGGGCGTGATCGCCATGCTGGGGCTGTGGTTCTCGTTGCCGAAAGGCAGCGCCGGCGCGCGCCCTGATGTGAAACGCGAGCTGTCGGTGTTGGTGCGCCCGCAGGTGCTGTCCGCCTTGTTGACGACCGTGCTGGGCGCGGGCGCGATGTTCACGCTCTATACCTATATCTCGCCGGTGTTGCAGCACATCACCGATGCGACACCGCTGTTCGTGACGGTCATGCTGGTGTTGATCGGCGTCGGTTTCTCCATCGGCAACTACCTGGGCGGTAAATTCGCCGACCGCTCCGAGAGCGCAACGCTGAAGGGTTTCTTGCTGCTGCTGGTGGTCATTATGCTGGTGATCCCGTTCCTGGCGCGCAGTGAAATCGGCGCCGCGGTCAGCATGGTGATTTGGGGGGCGGCGACCTTTGCCGTGGTGCCGCCGCTGCAGATGCGCGTGATGCGTGTCGCCAGCGAAGCGCCGGGCCTGTCGTCCTCGGTCAACATCGGCGCCTTTAACCTGGGCAATGCGCTGGGCGCCGCCGCCGGTGGCGCGGTAGTCTCCGCCGGGCTGGGATACAGCTTCGTGCCGGTGATGGGGGCTATTATTGCCGGATTGGCGCTGTTGCTGGTGCTGTTCACCCACCGTCAGGCCGAAAAAGTGGCCTATGCCAACGGTTAAAACGATAACGTGCGGCGGGGTTCCCCGCCGCGCTCACTCAAAGCCGAGCAGGCTGAACGCATCGTCCTGCGGGGCGTAGCCGAGCAGGCGACGGGTCTCTTCCAGCGACAAACGCGTATAGCGGTTATTGGAAACCCCGTGCACCACCGCATATTGCACCCCTTCGATACGAATGCAGCGATCCAGCAGATCGGCGGCGTCGCGATGGCTGAGAAAAGCGCTCATATCGCGGGCGCTAAGCTGTTCGCCTCGGCTCAGAGTGGTGAAGTTGGCGATGCGCACCGACAGGGCGGAAAGCCCCTCCTGATGGGCGAAATAGGCGGCGATGCCTTCGCCGAACGCCTTGCTGGCGCCGTACAGATTTTTCGGCTTCGGGGCGTCATCCGGGCGGATTTGATAATCGAGCGGGTAGCCTTCCACCGCCTGCGCGCTACTGGCGAATACCACCCGGCGGCAGCCGGCGTCTTTCGCCGCTCGGAAGATATTGAAGGTGCCGAGAATGTTGTTGTCCATCAGCGAACCGCAAAAATCGGCGTCGGGAGCCGGATCGGCGGCCAGGTGCAACACGGTGTCGATATTGGCGCAGGCCTCACGGCAGGCGTCGAGATCGGCGATGTTGAAGCTGATGACCTCATCGCCGGGCCGGCGATCGCGCAACAGAGCGAGATCTCGTTCCGCCAGCCGCAATGCATAGCGATCGCCTACTGCCTGGCGAAACGCGGTGGCGACTCGGCCGCCGGCGCCGGTAATCAAAATCCGTCCTACATCAGTACGCAACACCATGGTGACTGTCATCCCTACTCTCGATTAAGCGTTGACCAGTAATAATCCCCCGTGTGATTTTTGTCTAGTTGTTTTAATTAGTTATTCTGATGTTTATTCGCCGTATTCAATTGCGCACGGTGATTTTTGCGCGGGTGAATATCGTGGAATGCTAACAATATTCGATGATGTTTGGCGATGTATTTGCCTTAATGGCTGCGAATATTGCCAGAAAAGCCGATTGGCCGCTGGAAAATACGTGTTTCACTTTAGCTTGATAGTGAATTATTAGGTTAGTTAATCTTATGTTTTTTTGACGTGAAGCCGGGCGATACTCTCTCATCCCTCTCTATCGCTCGCGCGATATATCATCGGCGCAGTGATCCCGGTAGAGGGCGGCATGCATTATTTCGCGCATTGAGGCCGTTTTGCCTTTGCGATCACAGTTCGGCAATTTGCCGTCGCCAAGCCTTGCTCCGCTAAAATCTGCGGTGTTAACGTCATAACTCAACCGATTTAGGGTTGTTACTGCTGCGGCAGGCAAAACCTAAACCTCGCGTTTCTGTTCCCCGATGGGGCAGAGGCCGCGAGGTTTAGGTTTTTTTTTGCGCCGAATTTCGCTCCTGCGCCAGGCCAGCGCAAAGGCGGGATCGGCAGAACGCGAAGTCTAAGGATAACCGTATGAAATATGACACATTAGCCAGTGAGATTTTGGCCGGCGTCGGTGGCCGCGACAATGTGAAAAGCCTGGTGCATTGCGCCACCCGCCTGCGTTTCAAGCTGCGTGACGACCGCCGCGCCAACGCGGCAGCGCTGAAGAAAAACCCGGGCGTCATCATGGTGGTGGAGAGCGGTGGCCAGTTTCAGGTGGTGGTGGGTAACCACGTGGCCGAGGTGTTCGATGCGGTCAACCGGGTCGGCGGGTTGGCCGAAGGCGCGTCGAGCGGCAGCGATGCGGACGGTAAAAAAGACAATCTGCTCAGCCGCTTTATCGACGTGGTTTCCGGCATCTTCACCCCATTGCTCGGGGTGATGGCTGCCTCGGGAGTATTGAAGGGGTTGCTGGCGCTGAGCCTGGCCTGCGGCTGGCTGCTGGAAAGCAGCGGCGCCTTTAAAATGTTGTTCGCCGCCAGCGACGCATTGTTCTATTTCTTCCCGATCATGCTCGGCTACACCGCCGGGAAAAAATTCGGCGGCAACCCGTTCGTCACCATGGCGATCGGCGGCGCGTTGACGCATCCGCTGATGATGGCGGCGTTCGAGGCGGCGCAACAGCCGGGCGCGGTGCGCGAATATTTCTTCGGCATTCCGCTGACTTTTATCAACTACAGCTCGTCGGTGATCCCCATCATCTTTGCGGCCTGGGTGTCCTGCCGTCTGGAGCCGTTGTTTAACCGGGTGATCCACAGCGCGCTGCGCAATTTCATCACGCCGCTGCTGTGTCTGGCGATCACCGTGCCCCTGACCTTCCTGCTGATCGGCCCGGCGGCGACCTGGCTCAGCCATCTGCTGGCCAACGGCTATCAGGCCATTTACGCCTTCAACCCGATCATCGCCGGCGCTTTCATGGGGGCGATGTGGCAGGTGTGCGTGATCTTCGGCCTGCATTGGGGGCTGGTGCCGTTGATGATCAACAACCTGAGCGTGCTGGGGCGCGACACCATGGTGCCGCTGCTGCTGCCGGCGGTGATGGGGCAGGTCGGCGCTACGCTGGGCGTGATGCTGCGCACCCGCGACGCCAAGCTGCGGGCGCTGTCCGGTTCGGCCATCGGCGCCGGGATTTTCGGCATCACCGAACCGGCGGTGTACGGCGTCACCCTGCCGAACAAGCGTCCGTTCATCTTCGGCTGCATCGGCGGCGCGTTGGGCGGGGCGGTGATCGGTTACTTCCATACCTCGGTCTACTCGTTCGGCCTGGTGAACGTGTTCACCTTCGCGCAAATCATTCCCAACGGCGGCATCGACGCCACGGTGTGGGGCGCGATCGGCGGCACTCTGCTGTCGTTTGTGTTCGCCGCGCTGGCCAGCTACCTGTTCGGCGTCGCGCCGGCGGAAGAGACGGCGCCGCCTGAAGCCGCCGCGCCGCTTAACCGCAAGCAGGCCATTCTCAGCCCGATTGCCGGCGACATCGTGCCGCTGGAACAGGTGAACGACGCGACCTTCGCCAGCGGCCTGCTGGGGAAAGGCGTGGCGATCGCGCCGCAGCAGGGGCGGGTGGTGGCGCCGGTGAGCGGCAGCGTGGCGTCGCTGTTCAAAACCAAACACGCCATCGGCATCGAATCGGACGACGGCGCGGAGATTCTCATCCACGTCGGCATCGATACCGTGAAGCTCGACGGGGCGCATTTCACCGCCCACGTGCGGGAAGGCGAGCGGATCGCGCCGGGCGATCTGCTGATCGAGTTCGACCAGGCGGCGATCCATGCCGCCGGCTATGACACCACCACGCCGATCATCATCAGCAACAGCGATGACTACGTGGACGTGTTGACCAGCGGCCTGTCTCCGGTGCAGGAACAGGCGCCGCTGCTGACTTTATTACGTTAATTGAGGAGCAAGCGATGAACGGCAAGTTTCCGCAACATTTTCTGTGGGGCGGCGCGGTAGCGGCGAACCAGGTAGAAGGCGCGTATCAGGTCGACGGCAAGGGGCTGTCGACCTCCGATCTGCAGCCGCAGGGCATCTTCGGCGCCATCACGCCGCGCACGGCGGGCGACAGCGGCATCAAGGACGTGGCGATCGATTTCTATCATCGTTACCCGGAGGATATCGCGCTGTTCGCCGAGATGGGTTTCAAGTGCCTGCGCACCTCGATCGCCTGGACGCGCATTTTCCCGCAGGGCGATGAAGAGACCCCGAACGAAGCCGGGCTGGCGTTTTACGATCGGCTGTTCGATGAGATGGCGAAATACGGCATTCAGCCGCTGATCACGCTGTCGCACTATGAGATGCCTTACGGTCTGGTGAAGCGCTACGGCGGCTGGGGCGATCGCCGCACCATCGATTTCTTCGAGCGCTATGCGCGCACCGTGTTCGAACGCTATAAGCACAAGGTTAAACACTGGCTGACCTTCAACGAGATCAACATGTCGCTGCACGCGCCCTTCACCGGGGTTGGCCTGCCGCAAGAGAGCGACAAGAGCGCCGTCTATCAGGCGATCCACCATCAGCTGGTGGCCAGTGCCAGAGCGGTGAAGGCCTGTCACGAGATCGTGCCGGAGGGGCAAATCGGCAACATGCTGCTGGGCGGCATTCTGTATCCGCTGAGCTGCAAGCCGGAAGATCTGCTGGAAACCCAGCGGCAAAACCGCGACTGGCTGTTCTTCGGCGACGTGCAGGCGCGCGGCTATTACCCGGCCTACATGCAGCGCTTCTTCCGTGAAAACGGCATTCAGGTGGCGATCACCGAGGAAGATCGGCAAACGCTGCGTGAAACCATCGACTTTATCTCGTTCAGCTACTACATGAGCGGCTGCGTTACCGCCGACCCGGAGCAGTACGAAACGGCGCGCGGCAACATTCTCGATATGGTGCCGAACCCGCACCTGGCCAGTTCGGAGTGGGGGTGGCAAATCGATCCGATCGGGCTGCGCTACCTGCTCAACGTGCTGTACGACCGCTATCAGAAGCCGTTGTTCATCGTCGAGAACGGGCTGGGCGCCAAAGACCGCGTCGAGGCCGACGGCAGCATCAACGACGACTACCGCATCAACTACCTCAATGACCACCTGGTGCAGGTGGCCGAGGCGATCGACGATGGCGTCGAGGTGATGGGCTACACCAGCTGGGGGCCGATCGATCTGGTCAGCGCCTCGAAGGCCGAAATGTCGAAGCGCTACGGCTTCATTCACGTCGACAGAGACGATGCCGGCAACGGTAGCCTCGAGCGCCGCCGCAAGAAGAGTTTCTACTGGTATCGCGATGTGATCCACAGCAACGGCGCCAGCCTGAAAGACCGGCGCTAACCCTTCAGCCCGGCGGCAAACGCCGGGCGTTAATTAACCTTATTCGCTGCTGTTCATGATGGGAAATTCTCTCCCAGGGAATGCTGTTGCCCGCAGTCAGCCGTTATGCGGAGAAATATAATAATGATGAAAAGCTTATTACCTCGTTCCATGACCCTGGCGGCGCTGGCGCTGCTCTGTAGCCAGGCGCAGGCGGAAACGCTGCAAACCGGCAAGGACGTTGAAGCTCCCACCGCCAAATGGGAAGGGGTGGCGCTCGGCTTTGAACCGCCGCAGCCTGGGCTGTTGGGGGATATGCTGGGGATCAGGCCGATCCTGGAGGATCACGGTTTCCACTATAATCTCGGCTACCTCAGCCAGCTGTCGTATAACGCCGGCGGCGGTTACAACCACGATAAACAGGCGTCGTACATCGACCAATTTTCGCTGACCTTCAGCCAGGATCTGCAGGCGCTGACCGGCATTCCGGACGCGGCGATCGAAGGCAATATCGTCAACCGCAACCATGACAACAACCTGACCCGCGATCGGCTGCAGGATCCGCGCGTCGGCCTGACCGATCTGTCGCAGGAGAGCTTTGGCGGGCAGTCGATCACCCGGCTGGGCTGGTTGACCTTCAGCCGTTCCTTCCTCGACAGCCGGCTGCAATGGCGTATCGGCATGATGAACAAGGTGCAGGATTTCGATCAGATCATCCCCTGCGATTTTCAGACGCTGACGCTGTGCGGCGGCAAGTCCGCCAACTCGTTGACCTGGTACAACTGGAACGTGCATTACTGGGGCACCACGCTGCAATACAAGCTGACCGACGGCCTGACGCTCAAGGGCGGCGTGATGGAGCAGAACCCGAGCGCCCCCAGCCGCAGCCACGCCTGGAGTTGGTCCACCAAAGGCAGCAAAGGCTTCCTGTTGCCGATGGAGCTGGAGCTGAAAACCCACGCCGTCAACCAGCTGCCGGGGGTGTATAACCTGGGCGTGTTGTTTACCAATGCGCGTCAGCGCGATCTTTATGAAGGGGTGTCCGGCGGGCCGGGCGCCAGCGATCCGCAGGGCTATCGCAGCCACGATCGCACCTGGTTCCTGTATACCGGTTTCAACCAGCAGGTGACGCGCCATGCGGATGACGTCAACCGTGGCCTGAGCGTGTTCTACAGCCTGGGGCTGGGGGATCAGCGCAGCAACTACCTGCACTGGTCCACTTCGACCGGCATCCGCTATCGCGGGCTGTTCGATGCGCGGCCGGACGACTGGCTGGGGCTGGGCGTTTCGGTGGTGAAACTGAGCGACCGCTATAAAGACAATCAGCGTTACCTCAACGAGATGAGCGGCATCAGCGATTATCACGATCCGAACTACCGGCCGGTGCCGGGCCACTCGGTGACGGCGGAGCTGTACTACCGCGTTAACGTCACGCCGTGGCTGCAGCTGCAGCCGGGCCTGCAATACTGGCATCATCCGGCGGGCGTCAGCGAGACGCAGGACGCCTGGGTGACGGCGTTGAAAACGGTGGTGACCTTCTGATCAGGCCGCGTCGTTCTCGCGGTAGCGCCGGCGGGCGTGCTCAAACCAGCTGGCCGGCACGTTGTGCGGCGGCTGCTGTAATCTGAGCAGCCCCTGTTCGACGATATGGCTGGCCTGGCGCCACAGCGTCGGGTCGCCTTCGGTCAGCACTTCCAGCAGGCGCTGTTTCTCGATCAGATAGGTTTGGGCGAAGTGGCTGTCGTAGTCCAGCAGCGAGCGGGTGTTGTCGATCAGATCCGCCAGTTTGATGGTTTTGGCCTGCGGCGATGCGCCGGCGCTGTGGCGCCGATCGCGGTTTTTACGCTCGAAGCGATTGCCGTCCTCGGCGTGGCTGACGTTGGTTAACATCCGCACCAGCTCCGCTACCTGCGGCCCAAAGTGGCTTTCGATATCGCCGAGGGTGGTGGGCGTGTCTTCCACCGTGTCATGCAGCCAGGCGGCCGCCAGCATCTCTTCGGTGTGCGGCACGCTGCGCACCAGCTCCATGACCGCCTGCGGGTGGACGATGTACGGATCGTTGGTGTATTTGCGGCGCTGATCGATGGCCGCATGCGCCTTGGTGGCGTAGCGGCGCGCGCGTTCTGCAAGCGTATTCGTCATTTCCTTTCCCTCCCGGCATCCTCTGCATGAAAAAAATGTAGCATACCTCACAAGAAATAGCTTGCGATTACATCGTGCGCTATCTATATTCACTCACATGAAAAGCACCGATACCGAACAACCCAACGCGAAGAACCTGCTGCTGCTCGATCAGCAGCTCTGTTTCGCGCTGTACTCCGCCAACCTGGCGCTGCACAAAGTCTACCGCAAGCTGTTGAATCAGCTCGAGCTCACCTACCCGCAGTATCTGGTGATGATGGTGCTGTGGGAACGCGATCGGGTGACGGTATCGGATATCGGCGAGCGGCTGTTCCTCGATTCCGCCACGCTGACGCCGCTGCTGAAACGGCTGGAAACCGCCGGTTTGCTGGTGCGCTATCGCGCCACTACCGACGAGCGCCAGGTGATCATCGCGCTCACCGAAGCCGGCCGCGCGCTGCGTGAACGGGCGCAGTCGGTGCCCGAGGCGGTGATGTGCGCCACCGACTGCAGCCTGGACGAGATCGTCTCGCTCAAACAGCAGCTGGAAAAGCTGCGCGGCAGCCTGATCGATCAGATTTGAGCCACCGACGCCGGACGCAAGAACGGCAGGGGTGGTCTACACTGGTTAATAAGCGTCAAAAATAAGTAGTGCACGATTTAATCGTAAAAGATATATATGTGACCGGCTACCCCTCGCGGGGGCTGTTGTCATCTCGCCAACCAGCAAGAAGGAATGAACGATGTCTATTGAGAAAGTGGTTTACCGCGCTCACGCCACCGCAACCGGCGGCCGCGACGGCCGTGCGACCTCCTCCGACGGCGTGTTGGACGTGAAACTGGGCGTACCGAAAGAGATGGGCGGCGCCGGCGGCGAAGTCACCAACCCCGAGCAGCTGTTCGCCGCCGGTTACTCGGCCTGTTTCCTCGGCGCGTTGAAGTTTGTCGCGGCGAAAGAAAAGGTCAAAATCCCGGCCGAAGCGAAGATCGACGGCACCGTCGGCATCGGTGAAATCCCGAACGGCTTCGGCATCGAAGTGCAGTTGGATATTTCGCTGCCGGGCATCGAGCGCAGCGTGGCGGAAGATCTGGTGAAAAAGGCGCACGTGGTGTGCCCGTATTCCAACGCCACCCGCGGCAATATCGACGTCACGCTGAACGTTAAGTAAGTTTTTTGCCGACACCATGGAAAAAATGGAGGGTTTATCCCTCCATTTTCTTTGATATCCCGTCTGAAAAGTGCTCAAAAAAGCGGTAAATTTTGCCCGTTTTGTGAGAATTCTCTTGATTATTACTCGCAAAATAACGCTTATTGCCGGTTGGCTGAACCAGAAGCCGCAATCAGTGTCTGACTGAGTCAGAACCGCTACACCGTCCCCGGAGCCACCGCGTTACATGAACAAAGTTAAATCGCTATCACAGCAGAATTTATCGTTATTGTTAGCGATCTATATCGGCATCTTTCTAAACCTGTCCGTTTTTTATCGCCGTTTTGATTCGCTGGCGCACGGCATTCAGGGAATTAAGCTTATTTCGGCGGTGACGGAAGTCATCGCTATCGTCCTGTTCACGTTCTTCATCATGCGGCTGGTGTCGCTCGGCGGCCGGCTGTTTTATCGCATCGTCGCCTCGCTGCTGGTGCTGATCTCGGTTGCCGCCAGCTACTACATGACGTTTTTCAACGTGGTGATCGGCTACGGCATCGTGGTGTCGGTGATGACCACCGATATCGATCTGTCGAAAGAGGTGGTCGGCCTGCATTTCGTGCTGTGGATGGTGGCGCTCAGCGCCTTGCCGCTGCTGCTGATCTGGAAAAACAGCCTGCGCTTCACCCTGATCGAACAGCTGAAAACCCCCGGTCACCGCATCAAACCGCTGCTGGTGTTGTTGGCGGTAGTAGCGTTGGTCTGGCTGCCTCTGCGCATGCTGGACGACGAGCAAAGCGTGCAGGAGAAGCTCGCCAACGTCGATCTGCCGAGCTACGGCGGCGTGGTGGCGCACTCGTACCTGCCGTCTAACTGGCTGTCAGCGCTGGGGCTGTTCGCCTATACCCGCTATGACGAAAGTCAGGATCAGAGCACGCTGTTCGATCCGGGCAAACACTTTACCTATGTGCGCCGGCGGACATCGACGATACCTACGTGGTGTTCATCATCGGCGAGACCACGCGCTGGGATCACATGGGCATGCTGGGCTACGAGCGCGATACTACGCCGCGCCTGTCGAAAGAGAAGAATCTGGTGGCGTTCCGCGGCGAGTCTTGCGACACCGCCACCAAGCTGTCGCTGCGCTGCATGTTCGTGCGCGAAGGCGGTACCGAGGACAACCCGCAGCGCACGCTGAAAGAGCAAAACGTGTTCGCGGTGATGAAGGAACTGGGCTTCTCTTCCGAGCTGTTCGCCATGCAGAGTGAGGTGTGGTTCTACAACAACACCGAGGTGAACAACTATTCGTTCCGCGAGATGATCGCGTCCGAGAAGCGCAACGACGGCAAGGCGGTCGACGATATGCTGCTGGTGGATGAAATGAAGGAGTCGCTGGCGCGTTATCCGAAGGGCAAACACCTGGTGATCCTGCATACCAAAGGCTCGCACTACCTGTACTCGCAGCGTTATCCGCGCAGCTATGCGCGCTATCAGCCGGAGTGCATGGGGGTGGATGACTCCTGCACCAAGGCGCAGCTGATCAACGCCTTCGACAATACGGTGCTGTATACCGACAGCTTTATCAGTAATGTGATCGACCAGGTGCGGGACAAGAAGGCCATCGTGTTCTATGCCGCCGATCACGGCGAGTCGATCGGCGAGAATACGCACCTGCACGGCACGCCGCGCGAAATGGCGCCGCCGGAACAATTCCGCGTGCCGATGATGGTGTGGGCGTCGGACAAGTTCCTCGAGAACCCGCAGCACCTCAGCGCCTTTGAGCAACTGCAGGCGCAGCAGCGCATCGGCAGAACGCATCGCCACGTCGAGCTGTTCGACACCATCCTCGGTTGCCTCGGCTACACCTCGCCGAACGGCGGCATCGTGGATAAAAACAACTGGTGCCATCTCCCGCAGAATAAAACGGCGCCTGACAGCCTGTAATCCCTCCCGCCGGGTGCCTTGCGCACCCGGTAATTTCCGCCAATACATTCTCTTCATCAATTATTCCGGTGTGTGCATACGGTATACTTGCGCACTTCCCCTTCTAACCGGAGATTTCCATGACCCTGCGCGTGGCGTTTATCGACGATCATGACATTGTGCGTTCGGGCTTTGTGCAGCTGCTGTCGCTGGAGGCCGATATTCAGGTGGTGGGCGAGTTCAGCAGCGCGGCGCAGGCGCGTGCCGGCCTGCCGGGGCTGGAGGCGGAAATCTGCATTTGCGACATTTCGATGCCCGACGGCAGCGGGTTGGATCTGCTGGCGGACATTCCCTCCGGCATCCGCGTGGTGATGCTGTCGATGCACGATAATCCGGCGCTGGTGGAAATGGCGCTGGAACGCGGCGCCAGCGGCTTTCTCTCCAAGCGCTGCAAGCCGGAAGATCTGATCACCGCCGTGCGCACCGTCGCCGGCGGCGGCGTCTATCTGATGCCGGAAATCGCCCAGCAGCTGGCGCGGGTGAGGGTCGATCCGTTGACCCGCCGCGAGCGCGAGATCGCGCTATTGCTGGCGCAGGGCCAGGAGGTGCGCGAGATCGCCGCCGCGCTGGGGCTGTCGCCGAAGACGGTGCATGTGCATCGCGCCAACCTGTTCGCCAAGCTGGGCATCACCAATAACGTCGAGCTGGCCAGACGGATGCTGAACCTGTGACGCAGCGTCTGATCACCCAGCTGGCGCTGTTCTTCATCTATGCCGCCAGCGCATTTTGCCTGTGGGGCATCGGCACCGCGCTGATCGACCCGCCCTGGCAGGCGCTGTTGCTGTTCCCGTTCGGCCTGCGCATGGGCATTTTGCTGCAGAGCCCGTACCGTTTCTGGCCGGGGATCCTGCTGGCCGACCTGCTGCTGATGGCGCTGCTGGCGGACCAGTACGGCTACGGCCCGGCGCTGTGGGCGTCGGTGGCGGTGCTGGTGCTGACGGTGCTGCTCAGCCTGCTGGCCTCGCCGTGGCTGTTGCGCCATCAGCAGAGCGACAGCGAATGGCGCTGGCCGCTGTTGCAGGGCGCGGTGGTGGCCGCCGCCGCTTTGCTGCAGGCGCTTGTGTGGCAGCTGGTGAGCGGCGAAGGCGCCCGCGCGCTGCTGCTCGGCCTGACCGGCGGTTTCACCATCGCGCCGACCTGCCTGCTGTTGTGGCACTATCTGGCGCGCCAAATCTGGGTGCCGCTGGAGCCGGGGCTGATCCACAAGCCGGTGGAGCTGCGCCTGGGCCACCTGGCCAGTTATCTGCTGCTGTTTGCATTCAGCATCTGGCTGCAGCAGCAGGTTAACGCCGCCGAGCTGCGCCGCTTTGCGCCTTTCTGCCTGGCGATCCCGATCGTGTTCATGTCTTACCGCTATGGCTGGCAGGGCGCGCTGTTGGCGACGCTGCTCAACGGCGTGGCGTTGATGGTCAACGAGCCGCCGCAGCCCGAGTCGCACCGCGACTTGCTGTTGTCACTGCTGGCCCAAAGCCTGACCGGGCTGCTGCTGGGCGCCGGTATTCAGCGCCAGCGCGAACTGAATCAGCAGCTGCGGCTGCGGCTGGCGGAGAACCGGCAGCTGGCGCGGGCGCTGGTGACGGCGGAGGAACAAACCCGGCGCGAGGTGGCGCGCGAGCTGCACGATGAAGTGGGGCAGACCATCACCGTGATCCGCACACAGGCCAGCATCGTCAAGCGCCTGGCGCCGGAGCCGGCGGTGATCGGCTGCGCCGACACCATCGATGCGTTAGCGCTGCGGGTCTACGATGGGGTGCACGATGTGCTGACCCAGCTGTGGCCGGCGGCGCTGAACAACCTGCCGCTGTCGGCGGCGGTGGCGGCGATGCTGCGGGAGTCGCTGCCGCAGGACGCCTCGCTGGTGAGCAGCATGCAGTGGCAGGTGCCGGACGAACTGCTGGATGAAACGCTGAAAATCACGCTGTACCGGGTGTGTCAGGAAGGGGTGACCAATGTGTGCCGCCACGCCGGCGCCAGCCGCCTGGAATTGGACGCGCGTCTGCAGCCGCGCAAAGGCGCCGCGCCGCAGATTGCCCTGACCATCCGCGATAACGGCGTGGGCTTCGATGCGGACCACCATCAGCCGGGGTACGGCCTGCGCGGCATGCAGGAGCGCATCAGCGCTCTCGGCGGCAGCCTGCGGCTCACCTCTGAGCGGGGCGCCTGTTTGAGTGTGATCTTGCCCACAGTTTCACCGGCGCAAGCGCAAAACTAGGAAAAACTCCTAACCGCGTCGGGAATCCGGCGTAAGCCTCCCGCGCGCGCGGGGAGCATCATAGCGGCACTTTATTCAATCCTCTGAGGTTCCACATGTGGTCTTTCCTTAAAAGCCGCCCGGATGCGCCGCAGGTCACCGATCAACGGCAGATCGACGCCAGCTACAAATACTGGCGCATCCAGCTGATGTGCACCATGTACATCGGCTACGCCGCGTTTTACTTCACGCGCAAAAGCTTCAACTTCATCATGCCGGCGATGCTGAGCGATCTGGGCCTGACGATGTCCGACGTCGGCATCCTCGGCACGCTGTTCTACATCACCTACGGCTGCTCGAAATTCATTTCCGGCATGATCAGCGATCGTTCCAACCCGCGTTACTTTATGGGGCTGGGCCTGATCATGACCGGGGTGCTGAATATCTTCTTCGGCCTCAGTTCTTCGCTGCTGATGCTCGGCACGCTGTGGATCCTCAATGCCTTCTTCCAGGGCTGGGGCTGGCCGCCGTGCTCCAAAATCCTCACCAGCTGGTATTCGCGCTCCGAGCGCGGCAGCTGGTGGGCGATTTGGAACACTTCGCACAACGTCGGCGGCGCGCTGATCCCGCTGCTGGTGGGCTTTATCTCGCTGCACTTCAGCTGGCGTTACGGCATGATCATCCCCGGCATCATCGGCGTGGTGCTCGGCCTGCTGATGTGCTGGCGCCTGCGCGACAAGCCCTCCACCCTGGGGCTGCCGAGCGTCGGCAAATGGCGTAACGACGCCATGGAGCTGGTGCAGGAATCGGAAGGCCAGGGGCTGAGCAACCGCGAGATCATCAAGCGCTACGTGCTGACCAACAAGTACATCTGGCTGCTGGCGGTCTCTTACGTGCTGGTGTACATCGTGCGCACCGCGATCAACGACTGGGGCAACCTCTACCTGACGCAGGAAAAGGGCTATTCGCTGATGACCGCCAACTCGGCCATTTCGCTGTTTGAAGTGGGCGGCTTTATCGGTTCGCTGGTGGCCGGTTGGGGTTCCGACAAGCTGTTCCGCGGCAACCGTGGCCCGATGAACCTGATCTTCGCCATCGGCATCTTCCTGTCGGTGGCGGCGCTGTGGCTGATGCCGGGCGTCACCTACCTGCTGCAGGCCTGCTGCTTCTTCGCCATCGGCTTCTTCATCTTCGGCCCGCAGATGCTGATCGGCATGGCGGCGGCGGAGTGCTCGCATAAAGATGCGGCGGGCGCGGCGACCGGTTTCGTCGGCCTGTTCGCCTACCTGGGCGCGGCGCTGTCCGGCTACCCGATCGCGCGGGTGATGGAAATCTGGCACTGGAACGGTTTCTTCGTGGTGATTTCCATCGCCGCCTGCCTGTCGGCGCTGTTCCTGCTGCCGTTCCTGCGTGCGCAGACGCCGGTGCTGAAAACCGCCAAAGCCTGAGTAAAATGCGCTGCGCAACCCCCGGCGCAGCGCATTATGGCGCTTTTATCACCACTTGAAATGCAGGGGAAAAAAAGTGATTGACGCCTATAACCGCCAGCAGTAAGATGCGCCCCGCATCGGCGAGTAGCGCAGCTTGGTAGCGCAACTGGTTTGGGACCAGTGGGTCGGAGGTTCGAATCCTCTCTCGCCGACCACCATTCGAAAAACCTGCTTTTTTAAAGCAGGTTTTTTTTCGTCTGCGCTTTATGAGGATGAGCACCTCCGCAGGAGGTTCGAGCCTCGCGAAGCGAGACAACGTTGCTTTAGCAACGGCCCGCAGGGCGCGCATCAACGATGCGCGTAATCCTCTCTCGCCGACCACCATTCGAAAAACCTGCTTTTAAAGCAGGTTTTTTTTCGCCTGCGGTTTATGAGGATGAGCACCTCCTGCGATACGACCGGCTTCGCTTTATGGCACGTGTCAATCCGCCATCCTCGTGAAATATATTTATCCTTTACGCTTAATTAATTCAAACTCCTTATTCCAGTTAGGTTCTTTTTCTCATATTTAAATAAATTCACGCTTGCTGAATAAAACCCAGTTGATAGCGCTCTTGTTTTCACGCCTTTTTTATTTATAGTCTGAATGTACGCGGCGGGAATGATTTTTTTCCGTTACGTGGAAAAACGCTGTTTTTATTTGTTGACTTTAATCTTCGTGGATTATTGCGGAATTTTTTCGCTTCGGCAATGCGTAGCGACGATTAACTCTTTTATGTTTATCCTCTCGGAATAAAGGAATCAGTTATGCGCAAATTTAATAAACCGCTGTTGGCGCTGTTGATCGGCAGCACGCTGTGTTCCGCGGCGCAGGCCGCCGCGCCGGGCAAGCCGACCATCGCCTGGGGCAACACCAAGTTCGCCATCGTTGAAGTTGACCAGGCGGCTACCGCTTATAATAATTTGGTGAAGGTAAAAAATGCCGCCGATGTTTCCGTCTCCTGGAATTTATGGAATGGCGACGCGGGCACGACGGCCAAGATTTTATTAAATGGCAAAGAGGCGTGGAGCGGCCCTTCAACCGGTTCTTCCGGTACGGCGAATTTTAAAGTCAATAAAGGCGGCCGTTATCAAATGCAGGTGGCATTGTGCAATGCCGACGGCTGCACCGCCAGCGACGCCACTGAAATTGTGGTGGCCGACACCGACGGCAGCCATTTGGCGCCGTTGAAAGAGCCGCTGCTGGAAAAGAACAAACCGTATAAACAGAATTCCGGCAAAGTCGTCGGTTCTTATTTCGTCGAGTGGGGCGTTTACGGGCGCAATTTCACCGTCGATAAGATCCCGGCGCAAAACCTGACCCACCTGCTGTACGGCTTTATCCCGATCTGCGGCGGCAACGGCATCAACGACAGCCTGAAAGAGATTGAAGGCAGCTTCCAGGCGCTGCAGCGCTCCTGCCAGGGCCGCGAGGATTTCAAAGTCTCCATCCACGATCCGTTCGCCGCGCTGCAAAAAGCGCAGAAGGGCGTCACCGCCTGGGATGACCCCTACAAGGGCAACTTTGGCCAGCTGATGGCGCTGAAGCAGGCGCGTCCCGATCTGAAAATCCTGCCGTCGATCGGCGGCTGGACGCTGTCCGACCCGTTCTTCTTCATGGGCGACAAGGTGAAGCGCGATCGCTTCGTCGGCTCGGTGAAAGAGTTCCTGCAGACCTGGAAGTTCTTCGACGGCGTGGATATCGACTGGGAATTCCCGGGCGGCAAAGGCGCCAACCCGAATCTGGGCAGCCCTCAGGACGGGGAAACTTATGTGCTGCTGATGAAAGAACTGCGGGCGATGCTGGATCAGCTGTCGGCGGAAACCGGCCGCAAGTATGAGCTGACCTCCGCCATCAGCGCCGGCAAGGACAAGATCGACAAGGTGGCATACAACGTCGCGCAGAACTCGATGGATCACATCTTCCTGATGAGCTACGACTTCTACGGCGCCTTCGATCTGAAAAACCTGGGGCATCAGACCGCGCTGAATGCACCGGCCTGGAAACCGGACACCGCCTACACCACGGTGAACGGCGTCAATGCGCTGCTGGCGCAGGGCGTCAAGCCGGGCAAGATCGTCGTCGGCACCGCCATGTATGGCCGCGGTTGGACCGGGGTGAACGGCTACCAGAACAACATTCCGTTCACCGGCACCGCCACCGGGCCGGTCAAAGGCACCTGGGAGAACGGCATCGTGGACTACCGCCAGATCGCCAGCCAGTTCATGAGCGGCGAGTGGCAGTACACCTACGACGCCACGGCGGAAGCGCCTTACGTGTTCAAACCTTCCACCGGCGATCTGATCACCTTTGACGATGCCCGCTCGGTGCAGGCCAAAGGCAAGTACGTGTTGGATAAGCAGCTGGGCGGCCTGTTCTCCTGGGAGATCGACGCGGACAACGGCGATATTCTCAACAGCATGAACGCCAGCCTGGGCAACAGCGCCGGCGTTCAATAATCGGTTGCAGTGCGTTGCCGGGGGATATCCTTTCGCCCCCGGCTTTTTCACCGCCGAAAGTTTTTTTACGCCGCACAGATTGTGGGCCTGCCCGGCGAAAAATGCGCTCATCGGACTCACCCTTTTGGGTAATCCTTCAGCATTTCCTTCTGTCTTTAACGGCGATCACAAAAATAACCGTTCAGATATTCATCGTTCAGCAACAAAGTTTTGGGGTTTTTTAGCGGAGTTTAAAACCAGTAAATTTATCAGGGTCAGACCAATGCGCTAAAAATGACCGCTTAGCATAAATTTTCATGCTGGAACTGTTAACAAAAGGTTTTTTTTATGTTTGTTTGCTGTTTCTCACAGTCTGCGTAAATCCCCACTGGTTATATTGACGACACCTCAAACAGTTGGCAACTTGATAGCCTCAGGGGTAAGAGCGAGAGTTGTTTGAGTGAATTCCACGCGCTCAGACGTCCCCGTCGCGATGCGTTCCATCCGGCATCCTCTCATCGTACGCCTTCTGCCTTCGGGCGCTGACCGCACAGGCCACGCAATAAAAAATACAGGTCTGGCGGCAATTACACACATCACATCACACAATGGAGCACTAACGATGACACGTTCCTTGGGTAAATCGGGGGTTCTGAAATTCGGCATTGGGCTGATCGCGCTGACCGTGGCGGCCAGCGTACAGGCCAAGACGTTGGTTTACTGTTCTGAAGGTTCCCCGGAAGGGTTCAACCCGCAGCTGTTCACCTCCGGCACCACCTACGACGCCAGTTCGGTACCGATCTACAACCGCCTGGTCGAATTCAAAGTCGGCACCACCGAACTGCAGCCGGGCCTGGCTGAGAAGTGGGACGTCAGCGAAGACGGCAAAACCTATACCTTCCACCTGCGCAAAGGCGTGAAGTGGCAGAGCAGCAAAGATTTCAAACCGACGCGCGACTTCAACGCCGACGACGTGGTGTTCTCCTTCGAACGCCAGTTGGATGCCAATAACGCCTACCACAAAGTGTCCGGCGGCAGTTACGAATACTTTGAAGGCATGGACATGCCGAAGCTGATCGCCAAGATCGAAAAAGTAGACGACAACACCGTGCGTTTCGTGCTGAACCGCCCGGAGGCGCCGTTCCTGGCTGACCTGGGCATGGACTTCGCGTCCATCCTGTCCGCCGAATACGCTGACGTCATGATGAAAGCCGGTACGCCGGAAAAAGTCGACCTGAACCCGATCGGCACCGGCCCGTTCCAGCTGCTGCAATACCAGAAAGACTCCAAAATCCTGTACAAGGCGTTCGACGGTTTCTGGGGCACCAAGCCGAAGATCGATCGTCTGGTGTTCTCCATCACGCCTGACGCTTCCGTCCGTTACGCCAAGCTGCAGAAAAACGAATGCCAGGTGATGCCGTTCCCGAACCCGGCCGATATCGCCCGCATGAAGCAGGACAAATCCATCAACCTGATGGAGCAGCCGGGGCTGAACGTGGGTTACCTGTCGTTCAACACCGAGAAAAAACCGCTGGATAACGTGAAGGTGCGTCAGGCGTTGACCATGGCGGTCAACAAGCAGGCGATCATCGACGCGGTTTATCAGGGCGCGGGCCAGGCGGCCAAGAACCTGATCCCGCCGACCATGTGGGGCTATAACGACGCGGTGCAGGATTACGCTTACGATCCGGCCAAGGCGAAAGAACTGCTGAAAGAAGCGGGCATGGCCGATGGTTTCAGCATCGACCTGTGGGCGATGCCGGTACAGCGTCCTTACAACCCGAACGCGCGCCGCATGGCGGAAATGATCCAGGCCGACTGGGCCAAGATCGGCGTGAAAGCCAAAATCGTGACCTATGAGTGGGGTGAATACCTCAAGCGCGCCAAAGCGGGCGAGCACCAGACGGTGATGATGGGCTGGACCGGCGACAACGGGGATCCGGACAACTTCTTCGCCACGCTGTTCAGCTGCGCGGCGGCGAAAGACGGCTCCAACTACTCCCGCTGGTGCTACAAGCCGTTTGAAGATCTGATTCAACCGGCGCGCGCCGAGTCCAACCACGACAAACGCATCGAACTGTACAAGCAGGCGCAGGTGGTGATGCACGATCAGGCTCCGGCGCTGATCGTCGCGCACTCCACCGTGTATGAGCCTGTGCGTAAGGAAGTGAAGGGCTACGTCGTGGATCCGCTCGGCAAGCATCACTTCGAGAATGTCTCTGTAGACTGATTCCGACCTAAACCGGAGATGCACGAATGGACTTGCAGGGGCGCAACAGGTTTGCGCCTCTGCTGACCAGTCTCCGGCGTATGGCCGTTGGATCGTTCAAAGGCATGTGAGCGTTAATAAGCCTGGCGGACGATGAGCTGCCGGGCATTGATACAGAGAGTTCGGGATATGTTGCAGTTCATACTCCGACGTTTGGGGTTAGTTATCCCAACGTTTATCGGCATTACATTGCTGACTTTTGCATTCGTCCATATGATCCCCGGCGACCCGGTGACCATCATGGCCGGGGAACGCGGTATCTCCGCCGAGCGCCACGCGCAGCTGATGGCGGAAATGGGGCTGGACAAGCCGCTCTATCAACAATATTTCTCCTACGTGTCCAACGTGCTGCACGGCGATCTGGGCACCTCACTCAAAAGCCGCATCTCCGTCTGGAGCGAGTTCGTTCCGCGTTTTCAGGCCACGCTGGAGCTGGGCCTGTGCGCGATGATCTTCGCGGTGCTGGTGGGCATTCCGGTCGGGGTGCTGGCGGCGGTCAAACGCGGCTCGGTCTTCGACCATACCGCGGTGGGCATCTCGCTGACCGGCTATTCGATGCCGATTTTCTGGTGGGGCATGATGCTGATCATGCTGGTGTCGGTGCAGCTTAACCTGACGCCGGTGTCGGGGCGCATCAGCGACACGGTATTCCTCGACGACAGCCACCCGCTGACCGGCTTCATGCTGATAGACACCCTGATCTGGGGCGAACCGGGCGACTTTATCGATGCGGTGATGCACATGATCCTGCCGGCCATCGTGCTGGGCACCATCCCGCTGGCGGTGATCGTGCGCATGACCCGCTCCTCGATGCTGGAGGTGTTGGGCGAAGACTATATCCGCACCGCGCGCGCCAAGGGCGTGAGCCGCATGCGGGTGATCGTCGTTCACGCGCTGCGCAACGCGCTGCTGCCGGTGGTGACGGTGATCGGGCTGCAGGTCGGCACCATGCTGGCCGGCGCCATTCTGACCGAAACCATCTTCTCCTGGCCGGGTCTGGGCCGCTGGCTGATCGATGCGCTGCAGCGCCGTGATTACCCGGTAGTGCAGGGCGGGGTGTTGCTGGTCGCCTGTATGATCATTCTGGTTAACCTGCTGGTAGACGTGCTCTACGGCGTGGTCAACCCGCGTATTCGCCACAAGAAATAAGGGGCGCTCTCATGTCTCAAATCACTGAGTCTGCAGTTAAAGGTGCGCCGAAGCCGATGACCCCGTTTCAGGAGTTCTGGCACTATTTCAAGCGCAATAAAGGGGCCGTGGTCGGCCTGGTGTATATCGTTTTGATGCTGGTGATCGCGCTCGGCGCCGGGGTGCTGGCGCCGCATGCGCCGGCGGACCAGTTCCGCGACGCGCTGCTCAAGCCGCCGGTGTGGCAGGAGGGCGGCAGCTGGCAATACATCCTGGGCACCGATGACGTGGGCCGCGACGTGCTGTCGCGCCTGATGTACGGCGCGCGCCTGTCGCTGCTGGTCGGTTGTCTGGTGGTGGTGTTGTCGCTGGTCATGGGCGTGGTGTTCGGCCTGCTGGCCGGCTACTTCGGCGGCGCGGTGGACGCGGTGATCATGCGCGTCGTCGACATCATGCTGGCCCTGCCGAGCCTGCTGCTGGCGCTGGTGCTGGTGGCGGTATTCGGACCGTCGATCGTCAACGCCTCGCTGGCGCTCACCTTCGTCGCCTTGCCGCACTATGTGCGTCTGACGCGCGCGGCGGTGCTGGCGGAGGTGAACCGCGATTACGTCACCGCTTCGCGGGTGGCGGGCGCCGGCGCGCTGCGTCAGATGTTCGTCAATATTCTGCCTAACTGCCTGGCGCCCTTGATCGTTCAGGCTTCTCTCGGTTTCTCGAACGCCATTCTCGACATGGCCGCTCTCGGCTTTCTGGGCATGGGCGCGCAACCGCCGACGCCGGAGTGGGGCACCATGCTCTCCGACGTGTTGCAGTTCGCGCAAAGCGCCTGGTGGGTAGTGACCTTCCCCGGCCTGGCGATCCTGCTGACGGTGCTGGCATTCAACCTGATGGGGGACGGTTTGCGTGACGCTCTCGACCCCAAACTCAAGCAGTAACAGAGGACGAGAGAGATGGCGTTATTGAATGTAGACAAGCTTTCGGTGCACTTCGGTGACGAAGGCACCCCGTTCCGCGCGGTAGACCGCATCAGTTACAGCGTGGATCAAGGTCAGGTGGTCG
Source organism: Serratia sp. EWG9 (assembly GCF_019913725.1). Lineage (NCBI taxonomy): Bacteria > Pseudomonadati > Pseudomonadota > Gammaproteobacteria > Enterobacterales > Yersiniaceae > Serratia > Serratia sp. EWG9. The sequence goes on along the minus strand of NZ_JADNRO010000012.1, from coordinate 136,131 downwards.
GCATCGTCGGTGAATCCGGCTCCGGCAAATCCGTCAGTTCGCTGGCGATCATGGGCCTGATCGATTTTCCCGGCAAAGTGATGGCCGACAAGCTGGAGTTCAACGGCCAGGACTTGCGCAAGATCTCCGAAAAAGAGCGTCGCCAGCTGGTGGGCTCCGAAGTGGCGATGATCTTCCAGGATCCGATGACCAGCCTGAACCCGTGCTACACCGTCGGTTATCAAATTATGGAGGCGCTGAAGGTGCATCAGGGCGGCAACCGCCGCACCCGCCGCCAGCGCGCTATCGACCTGCTGACGCAGGTGGGGATTCCCGATCCGGCCTCGCGGCTGGACGTGTACCCGCACCAGCTTTCCGGCGGCATGAGCCAGCGCGTGATGATCGCCATGGCTATCGCCTGTCGGCCGAAGCTGCTGATCGCCGATGAGCCGACGACCGCGCTCGACGTGACCATCCAGGCGCAGATCATCGAACTGCTGCTGGATCTGCAGCAGCGCGAGAACATGGCGCTGTTGCTCATCACCCACGATCTGGCGCTGGTGGCGGAAGCGGCGCATCACATTATCGTGATGTACGCCGGCCAGGTGGTGGAATCCGGCAAAGCGGCGGAGATTTTCCGCGCGCCGCGCCACCCGTACACCCAGGCGCTGCTGCGCGCGCTGCCGGAGTTCGCCGCCGACAAGGCGCGGCTGGCTTCGCTGCCGGGCGTGGTGCCGGGCAAATACGATCGCCCGACCGGCTGCCTGCTCAATCCGCGTTGTCCGTACGCCAACGAGCGCTGCCGTAACGAGGAGCCGGAACTGCGCAGCATTCCCGGCCGTCAGGTTAAATGTCACACACCGCTGGATGATGCGGGGAGGCCGACCGTATGAGCCAGAATCAACCTTTACTGCAGGCGATCGACCTGAAAAAGCATTACCCGGTGAAAAAGGGCCTGTTCGCGCCGGAGCGGCTGGTCAAGGCGCTGGACGGCGTGTCGTTCACTCTGGAGCGCGGTAAAACGCTGGCGGTGGTCGGTGAGTCGGGCTGCGGCAAATCCACGCTCGGCCGCCTGCTGACGATGATCGAAGTGCCGACCGGCGGCGAGCTGTACTACCAGGGACAGGATCTGCTGAAGCCGGACGTTTCCGCCGAGAAATTGCGGCGCCAGAAGATCCAAATCGTGTTCCAGAATCCTTACGGATCGCTCAACCCGCGCAAGAAGGTCGGGCAGATCCTCGAGGAGCCGCTGTTGATCAACACCTCGCTCAGCGCCGCCGAACGGCGGGAAAAAGCGCTGGAGATGATGGCGAAGGTCGGCCTGAAGACCGAGCATTACGATCGCTATCCGCACATGTTCTCCGGCGGCCAGCGTCAGCGTATCGCCATCGCCCGCGGGCTGATGCTGAATCCGGACGTGGTGATCGCCGATGAGCCGGTGTCGGCGTTGGACGTGTCGGTGCGCGCGCAGGTGCTGAACCTGATGATGGATCTGCAGCAGGAGCTGGGGCTGTCCTACGTGTTCATCTCGCACGATCTGTCGGTGGTGGAACACATCGCCGATGAAGTGATGGTGATGTACCTGGGCCGCTGCGTGGAAAAGGGCAGCAAAGAGGCGATCTTCAACAACCCGCGCCATCCGTACACCCAGGCGCTGCTGTCGGCGACGCCGCGGTTGAACCCGGATATGCGCCGCGAGCGCATCAAGCTGACCGGCGAACTGCCCAGCCCGATGAACCCGCCGCCGGGCTGCGCATTCAATGCCCGCTGCCGCCGCGCCTTCGGCACCTGCGTACAGCTGCAGCCGCAGCTGAAGCAGTACGGTGAGCAGATGGTGGCCTGTTTTGCGGTCGATCAGGACGAACATCCGGGGGCGTAAAGCGTCGGATTTCACCGCATAAACCCACGCCGGCTTAACGCCGGCGTTTTTTATTATTTAATCAATCAGTTAATCGAATCGCTTTTCGGGGCGTTATTGAATGCTTAACGAAAATCTGACGAATGCTTATTTTTATAGGAATTTTCGCAATGAATTAATAAGCGAATAAAAAATTTAACGGGAGGTGAGTAATAATATTTTTGCCAGACGGTTAACTTCGCCTTTTGTCGGACTTGCTCAATAAAAAAAGCACGCTGTCGGCGTGCTTTGGGTCGATAAGGCCGCGCTTATTGCGGATAAGGCACCCAATCGCCGCCGTTCAGGCGAATGTAAGGTTTCCCCTGATATTGCATCACGATGGCGTTGTCGTTTTCGGAGATGACCGGCGTCTGCGGCAGCCCTTGCGTCAGCGCCTGCCAGTCGACGCTGGACTCGCTGAAGACTTTGCCGTCCACCAGACGTGATACCAGCTCCGACAGCGCCAGATAGCTGCTCGGCGTTTTGATCTGCAGCGGGCTGCCCTGATGCGGCGCCTTCATGCCGATCAGTTTGATGCCGACCGGCGTATGGGTGATGTTCGGGCTGGGGATATCGCGCAGGCCGGACATTTGCATCTTGTCACCCACCAACGCCGCGCCGTGCTCCGGCACGATCACCACCACCACTTTGCGGCCGGATTTTTCCAGCTGATCGAGGAAGGTGTTCAGCTGATCGAACAGCTTCTGCGCGCGCGGCTGATAGTCGGCGCTCTTGTTAGAGCCAACGAAGCGGTTGCCGTCGTGCAGCGGAATGACGTTGAAGAAGGTGGCGGTGCGGGCGTCTCCGGCTTTTTGCTGCTGATCCAACCAGCGGTTCAGCAATTCCAGATCGTTATAAATCGGCTCACCGTCGAACGACGTCAGCTCGTTGCCGACGCCGGCCTGCGACATCAGCGGCGCCTGCATATCCCCCTGTTCACGCAGCTCTTTCAGGAAGTTGCCGAACACCCCGGAGTGATCGAGCATCAGCTGTTCCTTGAAGCCGAGCTTCGCCAGGTTGTCGAACAGGTAACACTGCTGGTTCACCGGCTGGTACAGATCGTGATGCGAAAGCTGGCCGCAGCTGGCGCGCAGCAACCGTATGGCCGCCGGGCCGCTGTAGGCGGTGGCCGAGTTGAAGCTGTCGAACATGATATCCATCTTCGACCACAGCGGATGATTCTGCAGGTTGACCGCCTCCATATCGGCCCAGGCCAGCGAGCAGATGTTGATCACCAACAGATCGAACGGTTGGGCGTCGGCGGGCAAAGTGGCCGGGAACGCGGTGGCGCGGCCTTTTTCCCGCTCGTAGAACTGGTTCAGATAGGCCGTCAGGTTGGCGCTGGTCGGCGGCAGGCTGTCTGCCGGCGCATTATCTCCTGCCGTCGGCGCGGCCGTGGCCGGCGTGCCGGCGCCGCCGGCGGCAGCCGTGGAACTGGCGGGCAGCAGTGAGACCGCCGGCCCGGCGATGTTGACGATATTGAGCCACACCAGCGCGGCCACGGTGAACACCGTAACGCGCACCCACTGGGCGACGAACAGGTAAGCGATAAGCAACACGAAGGCGGCGCCGACCATCTGCCAGTTGATAAAGCGGCTGACCAGCTCCAGCAGGTACTGGGCGCTGAAGCCGGCCAGCTGAGAGCCCTGGCTGAGAATGCTGTTGATGCCCGGCAGCCAGGTATCGTGGTAGAACAACGCGATGCCGATCGGGATGGCGAGGTAATGGCGCCAGCGGTGCAGCCGCGGCGAGGGGATCGGCATCAGCAGATAGGCCATGAACACCAGGTTCGGCAGCGCGTGGAAATTCAGGTAGCCGAACCACAGCAGGGCGAATTTCGCCAGAAAGTAGAGGTTCCAGCCACCCAGCCCGCGCCAGTAGCGCCACAGAGCGTTATCGGATTGCGTATTTGAGTTTGGATTCATGGCTGCTTCTTATGACGTTTAATCTGGGAGGATGAGCCTGTGCGCACCCATAAACCGGCGGATTTCAAATAGCGCGGCGATAACAACAGGTTTTGCCAGTATTGACGCAAATGCGGAAAACGCCGGTGAAAGGCGTAGCCCAGCGGAATGAAGACCAGCGCGCACAGCAAGATCAGTTGCAGGATGTCGTTAAGGTTCAGCATGCTTTTCCTCCTGCGGGCCAAGCGGCAGCGTGAAAGCGATCGGCTGGCGGCGTTCTGCGGGCTCTGCGGCCGTCACCACGGGGGGCGGCGGCGCGACGCCCGCGGCTCCGGTGGCGGTAAGCTGCCAGCGCCCCTGAGCCATGCGTTTGATTTCCGAAATGATATCGACATCCTGGTGCCACACCACCCGGTTGCTGAAGGCTTCATCCACCGGCAGGCGGAAGATGAACTTCAGCGCGGTGTTCAGATCGTTGATGCGGCAGGTGGAGAGGAACAGCACCAGGCGCCCCTGCACCACGGTCATCACGTCGCCGAAACGCCGCAGGTGGCACAGGGTCATCGCCTGTTCGGCGCGCAGGCCGGTGGCCGGGCGCAACGCCACCATCACGCCTTTGCCGTCCTCGGGCAGCAAGGTGTTGGCCATCAGCGAAAGCACCGCCTGGCTAAACGGTTCCGGCCGCATGTAGCCTTTCAGCTGCAGCGGACGCAGCCCGGCCAGCAGCGCATCGATGTCGGCGGGCACGTGACGTGAGAAGCGCTGCCCCTGGATGCCTTCAAGCATGGTCAGAAAACGCGACAGCGGCGCGACGTGCGGCACGATCAGGTTGGCGCCGCAGGCCAGCAGCAGCCGTTCGTCGCTGTAGCGCAGGCTGGCGCTCATCTCGCGCACCGCGATTTTCAGGCCGTTGCCGCGGCTGCGGCGCAGGGTGTGGATTTGGTGCGCCAGATGATCGATTTGGTCGCTTTGATACAACGCGAAAATCAACGTCGCCGAGAGTCTCAGCATGCCGTGCTGCGCCAGTTCGTCGTTGCTCTCCAACAGCTGCCAGTTGGCGGACAGCGGCGGTGCGCCTTCCAGGATGCTGCGCTCGGCCAGATACTGGCCTTCGTCGCTGCGCAAGGCGGTGGGGGAGGGTTGGCTATTTTCCTCCTCGCCCTGCCAACCGCCTTCCGCCGCATACAGCGTCAGCAGCTGATTGGCGTTGATGCCGTTTTCGGTGCTCCACCAGTTCACCAGGTATTGCGCGCTGTCCTGCTGCCATTGCAGGCTGGACAGGCCGTTCAGGATGCGGTGCTGTGTGCTGAGCTGCCCTTTGAGCTTATTGATGCCGCCGCCGTGGCTGAGGATCAATAGCGTACACCCCTGCCGCCGCAGCCAGGCGGCGAGGGTGCGCGTCCATTCGCGCAGTTCTTCGGTGGTGAAGGTTTGCCACAGGCTGGCGTGGGCCAGCAGGATAAGTAAGCGATTTTGCGGCCGCAGGGCGCGCATCAGATCGTCGCTCAACTGCGCCAGCGCGGCTTTTTTCTCCGGTAGTTGATACAGCGGCAGCTTCTGCAAAGCGGGCGCAGCCAGCTCGGCCAGCAGGCGATCGGGTTTGTCCCCGCTGCAGATCAGGGCGAGCTTGCGGGTGGCCGGCTGGGCGGCGATGGCCTGGCGACACAACAGCGCGGCGTCGCTTTGCCTGTCGATATTGATCCAATAAAGCCCGGGGGCCTGCATCACCGACAGCTCTTCCCAAATCTGCCGAATGCCTAGAGAAAAAGAGTGCGCCATAGGATGTGTTCTACTTTCGTTGAAAGCCGACTAAAGGCGTTTATATTTAAAGATAGCCATTTTTACGCTGGCAATAACAAATCTCCGATGCTCTTCAATAATATTTGTTGAGAATCATCTTATTGCCTGTCTCTTTTTGTATCGTTGCTATAGTTAATTAACATAGCCTATTTTCGCCAAGGCGGAAGAATGAATAACGCACCCAGCCATTTTCGTGCAGCGGCGCCGGAGGAGAGCCAGGATGACCTGCAGGCGCTCAGCCAGGCTTTTTCATTACCAAAATTAAGCTATGTCGATATTTCGCGGCAGGAGCGGTTAACGCAAATGATGACGCGCTGGCCGCTGCTGGCCGAATTGGCGCAAAACGCGGGGAGCCACTGATCTATGCCGGCGATCGCGCTGCAAGGGTTGCGGGGTGGAATGGGGACGACGTCAGTCACGGCGGCGCTCGCCTGGGCGTTGCGCCAGCTTGGCGAGTCGGTGCTGGCGATAGACTTTACGCCGGACAATCTGCTGCGCCTGCATTTCAACACGCCGTTCGAACTGGCGCGCGGCTGGGCACGCGCGGAACAGGACGGCGGCGGTTGGCGAGAAGGCGCGCTGCGTTATTGCGAAAACCTCGACTTTTTACCGTTTGGCCGCCTGAATGCGGCGGAACGGCTGGAAGTGCAACATCGGTGTCAGGCGCATCCCGATCGCTGGCGCGATGATTTGCGTCAGCTGATGGCCGGCGATCCGCAGCGCTGGATCCTGCTGGACGTCCCGGTCGGGGACGGCGTTTTGGCGCAGCAGGCATTGCAACTGGCCGACAGTGTGTTCGTGCTGTTGAACCCCGACGCCAACTGCCAGGTGCGGCTCCATCAGCAGGCGCTGCCGCACGCAAGTCATTTCCTGATTAACCATTACTCTTCGGCCAGCCGGCTGCAGCAGGATTTGCATCAGCTGTGGCTGCAAACGCTGAGCGGCCTGTTGCCGGTGGTTATCCACCGTGATGAAGCGATGGCGGAAGCGCTGGCGGCCAAACAGCCGCTGGGCGAGTACCGCCCCGAGAGCCTGGCGGCGGATGAAGTGCTGACGCTGGCCAACTGGTGCCTGATCAACCTCAAACGGGGCATTGCGCCATGAGTCGGGTGCTGAGCCTGCTGCTGGTGCCGCCGGTGCGCCAGGCGGTGCAGGCGCGCTACCGCGCCTATCGCCGCAGCGGGGCGTCGGCGCTGACAGCCTTTTTCACTACGCTGTTGGTGGCGCTGGGGTGGATGCTGCTGCGTTTGGAGTCACCGGCCTGGCGGCGCGTGCGCGCCGGCCGCGCTTACTGGTTCCCGCATCTGTCCGCCGAACGCCCCCGCCCGGCGGATGCACTGCGCTATTTGCTGCAGGGGGCGTGGCTGCTGCTGTTCCGCAGCGGCCGCGCGCCGGTGCAGCGCGATTATTTCGCCGGTTGGCGGCGGCTGCAGCAGCGCTATGCCGACTGGCTGCAGGGCTTGCCGCAGCGGCTGAAAAACGCCGGCGTGGAACAGCGCTCGGTAGAGCGACTCGGCCGCATGAACCGCGGATTGCGGCGCGCGCTGTTCATTCTGGTCGGCGTGCTGGCGGCGATCCTCGCCATGCTGTGCATCTCGCAACCGTTCGATCTGTCGGCGCAGTTCGTGTTCGTTCTGCTGCTGTGGGGGATCGCGATGGTGGTGCGCCGGGTGCCGGGGCGCTTGCCTGCGTTGATGCTGATCGTGCTGTCGTTGACCGTCTCCTGCCGTTACCTGTGGTGGCGCTATACCGCCACGCTGAACTGGGACGATCCGCTCAGCCTGGTATGCGGCCTGCTGTTGCTGGTGGCGGAAACTTACGCCTGGGTGGTGTTGGTGCTGGGCTATTTCCAGACTATCTGGCCGCTTAACCGCCAGCCGGTGCCGTTGCCCGAAGACAGCGCCACCTGGCCGACCATCGATCTGATGGTGCCGACCTACAACGAAGACCTCGGGGTGGTGAAGCCCACCATCTATGCGGCGCTGGGCATCGACTGGCCGAAAGAGAAAGTGAACATCTATATCCTTGATGACGGCAATCGCCCCGAGTTCCGGGCGTTCGCCGCCGAGGTGGGAGTGAAGTACATCGCCAGGCCGACTCACGAACACGCCAAGGCCGGCAACATCAACAACGCGCTGAAGCAGGCCACCGGCGAGTTCGTGGCGATTTTCGACTGCGACCATGTCCCGACGCGCTCCTTCCTGCAGCTGACCATGGGGTGGTTCTTCAAAGACAAAAAGCTGGCGATGCTGCAGACCCCGCACCACTTCTTCTCGCCGGATCCCTTCGAGCGCAACCTTGGCCGCTTCCGTCAGACGCCCAACGAGGGCACTTTGTTCTACGGGCTGGTGCAGGACGGCAACGACATGTGGGACGCCACCTTCTTCTGCGGCTCTTGCGCCATCCTGCGCCGCAGCGCGCTGGACGAAATCGGCGGCATCGCGGTGGAAACCGTCACCGAAGACGCCCATACCTCGCTGCGTTTGCACCGGCGTGGGCATACCTCGGCCTATATCCGCATTCCGCAGGCCGCCGGGCTGGCGACCGAAAGCCTGTCGGCGCACATCGGCCAGCGCATTCGCTGGGCGCGCGGCATGGTGCAGATCTTCCGGCTCGACAACCCGTTGCTGGGCAAGGGGCTGAAACTGGCGCAGCGCCTGTGCTACGCCAACGCCATGCTGCACTTCCTGTCGGGCATCCCGCGGCTGATCTTCCTCACCGCGCCGCTGGCGTTTTTGCTGTTGCATGCCTACATCATCTTCGCGCCGGCGCTGGCGATCGCGCTTTACGTGCTGCCGCACATGATCCACGCCAGCCTGACCAACTCGCGCATCCAGGGGAAATACCGCCATTCGTTCTGGAGCGAAATCTATGAAACGGTGTTGGCCTGGTATATCGCGCGGCCGACGACGGTGGCGCTGTTCAATCCGCACAAGGGCAAATTCAACGTGACCGCCAAGGGCGGGCTGGTGGAGGAGGAGCACGTCGACTGGGTGATCACCCGGCCTTACATGTTCCTGGTGGTTCTTAACCTCGCCGGGCTGGCGTTCGGCGCCTGGCGGCTGGCCTATGGCCCGACGGACGAGGTGATGACGGTGATCATCAGCCTGGTGTGGGTGCTGTACAACATGACCATTCTCGGCGGCGCGGTGGCGGTGGCGGTGGAAGCCAAACAGGTGCGTCAGGCGCACCGCGTGGAGATCGCCATGCCGGCGGCGATCGCGCGTGCCGACGGCCACCTCTACCCCTGCACGCTGCGCGATTACTCCGATGGCGGCGTGGGCATCGAGATGCGGGTGGCGGACACGTTGAAAGAGGGCGACAAGGCCTCGCTGCTGCTCAAACGCGGCCAGCAGGAGTACAGCTTCCCCTGCGTGGTGACGCGCGCCTTCGGCAACAAGGTGGGGGTGCGTCTGGTCAGTCTTTCCACCCGCGAACACATCGATTTTATTCAGTGCACCTTCGCCCGCGCCGATACCTGGGCGCTGTGGCAGGACGGGTTCCCTGAAGACCGGCCGATCGAAAGCCTGCGCGACGTGCTGGCGCTGGGCTTCCGCGGCTATGTGCGCATGGCGGACTACGCGCCGCCGCTGGTACGCGGTCTGCTGGTCGGGGTCACGTCGCTGACCGCCTGGGTAGTGTCGTTTATTCCGCGCGGCGTCGGCAGGGATCCGACCTTGGGTCAACAAGAAACCGTGGGTTAGCTGCGAGTTCAACCGCCCGCTCACTCGCCCGGTGAACAGGCTCCAACATTGATGATGATACGATGACGAGAAAAATAACCTGGTTAACTGCTCTGGCCTTAGGCATCAGCACCCTGTCGCAGGCCGAAACCGCCACCGCGCCGACCGTGGCGGCCCAGCCGCCGATCGCTGCGGCGGCCGATACGGCGACCGCGCCACCGCCGGCCGCCGCGCCGCAGGATCCGAATGCGCCGGTGCGCGACGTGTCGCTGCCGTTTGCGCAGATAGCGCCGCCGCCGGGCACCTTTGTTCTGCGCGGCACCCGGCCGGACGGGCAGATCGAATTCGGCGTGCGCAGCGATGAGGTGGTCTCGCAGGCGATGCTCGACCTGGAATTTACGCCGTCGCCGGCGTTGATCCCGGTCGAGTCGCACGTCAAGGTCTACCTGAACGACGAGCTGATGGGCGTGACCACGATCGCCAAGGAGCAGTTGGGCAAGCCCAATCGCATCCAGATGGCGATCGATCCGCGCTATATCACCGATTTTAACCGCGTCCGGCTGGTGTTCGTCGGCCATTATCAGAACATCTGCGAAAACCCGGCCAGCACCTCGCTGTGGCTCGACGTCAGCAAATCCAGCGCGCTGAAGCTGCGCTTCCAGACGCTGCCGGTGAAAAACGAGCTGTCGCACTTCCCTGAGCCGTTCTTCGACAGCCGCGATAATCGGCCGCTGACGCTGCCGATGGTGTTCGCCGGCCAGCCGGATCTGGCCCAGCAGCGCGCGGCGGGCATTCTGGCCTCGTGGTTCGGCAGCAAGGCGCAGTGGCGCGGGCAATCCTTCCCGACGCTGTATAACGCGCTGCCGACGCAGCACGCGGTGGTGTTCGCCACCAATAAGCAGCGCCCGGATTTCCTGCGCGATTACCCGGCGGTCAACGGCCCGACGGTGGAGATGATCAGCCACCCCGATAATCCCTACGTCAAACTGCTGCTGATTCAGGGGCGTGACGACAACGATTTGATCACCGCGGTGAAAGGCATTGCGCAGGGCGACATTCTGTTCCGCGGCCAGAACGTGACGGTGGACAAGGTGGAACAGCTGGCGCCGCGTCAGCCTTACGACGCGCCGAACTGGGTGCGCACCGATCGGCCGATGACCTTCGCCGAACTGCAGCAATACGCCGAACAGCTGCAAACCAGCGGCATCGAGCCCGGCCCGATTTCATTGACCATGAACCTGCCGCCGGATCTGTTCCTGATCCGCAGCACCGGCATCGACATGCACCTCAAGTACCGTTATACCGCGCCGCGCATTCAGGACGGTTCGCGGCTGAGCGTCAGCCTGAACAACCAGTTCGTGCAGGCCTACTCGCTGGTGCCGGAACACGAACAGGGGGCGCAGCTGCTGCGCCTGCCGTTGACGCAGGGGCTGCTCGACTCCGACAAGAACGTCAGTATCCCGGCGCTGCGGCTGGGTGCCACCAACCAGCTGCGCTTTGACTTTGACTACACCACGCTGCTGGCCAGCGGCGCGGAAGGGCGCTGCGAAACCTACTCCTTCACGCCAAACCACGCGGTGATCGACGGCGCGTCCACCATCGATTTCTCCGGCTACCGCCACTTTATGGCGATGCCGGACCTGCGCGCCTTCGCCAACGCCGGCTTCCCGTTCAGCCGCCTGGCGGATCTTTCACAAACGCTGGTGTTGGTGAACCAGAAACCGCAGCCGGCACAGGTCAGTGCGCTGCTGAACGCGCTCGGCGTGATCGGCGCGCAAACCGGCTACCCGGCGCTGGCCTTCACGCTGAGCGACGACTGGTCGCAGGCCAAGGATCGTGACGACGATATCCTGATGGTCGGCACCATTCCGCAGGCGCTGCGCGACGACAAGAAAATCAGCCTGCTGGTGGACGCGACCCAAAGCTGGGTGAAACAGCCGACGCGCCAACCGCCGCTGCCCAGCTCGGAAGTGCTGGCGGAGGACGCCAAGCCGGACAGCAAGACCACCGTCAGTTCCGAGGGGGCGATGTCGGCGATCATTGGCGTGCAGTCGCCGTTCAACGACCAGCGCAGCATCGTGGCGCTGTTGGCGGACAGCCCGCGCGGCTATGAGCTGCTGAACAATGCCCTGCTGGACAGCGGCAAGCGCGCCGCGGTGTTCGGCTCGGTGGCGGTGATCCGCGAATCGGGGGTCAACAGCCTGCGCGTCGGCGATGTTTACTATGTCGGTCACCTGCCTTGGTGGGAGCGGCTTTGGTATGCCCTCTCCACGCATCCGGTCCTGCTGGCGGTGCTCGCGGTGGTGCTGGTAGTGATCCTGGGGTTGATGCTGTGGCGCGGCCTGAAGGCCTTCAGCCGGCGGCGTCTGGCGCCTGAAGATCGGGATTGACGGCGGTGAACGCGATGCTGCAACGCCTGTCGCTCGGCATGCTGCTGCTGTGCGCTTTCAGCGTGACGGCGGCCTGCGAATGGCCGGGTTGGCAACAGTACAAGCAGTTCTACATCAGCCCGCAGGGGCGGGTGATCGATCCGAGCAGCCCGAACAAAATCACCACGTCGGAGGGGCAGAGTTACGGCCTGTTCTTCGCCCTGGTGGCCAATGACCGGCCGACCTTCGACCAGCTGTTGACCTGGACGGAGAACAACCTGGCGGCGGGCGATCTCAGCGCCCGTTTACCCGCCTGGCTGTGGGGCGAGGGCGACGACAAGCAGTGGAAGGTGCTGGACGCCAACTCGGCGTCGGACGCCGATCTGTGGATCGCTTATAACCTGCTCGAAGCCGGCCGCCTGTGGAAAAGCCGGCGTTATCAAACCCTGGGGACGCTGCTGTTGCAGCGCATCGGCCGCGAGGAAGTGGCCGACATCCCCGGCCTGGGGCTGATGCTGCTGCCGGGCAAAGTCGGGTTCGTGGCGGAAGATCGCTGGCGGCTGAACCCCAGCTACCTGCCGCCGCAGCTGTTGACGCGTTTTGCGGCGCTGAACGGCCCGTGGCGCGCGATGCGCGAGATCAATCAGCGGCTGTGGTTGGAGACCGCGCCGCACGGCTTCTCGCCGGACTGGGTGGTATGGCGGGTCGGCGCCGGCTGGCAGCCGGACACCGTCAAGCCGAACGTCGGCAGCTACGACGCCATTCGGGTCTATCTGTGGGCCGGCATGCTGGCGGACGACGATGAACACAAGGCGGCGCTGCTCAAACGCTTCCAGCCGATGGCGCAGCTCACCGCCAGCCAGGGCGTGCCGCCGGAGAAAACCGATACCGCCAGCGGCAAAACCACCGGCGACGGCCCGGTCGGCTTTTCCGCCGCGATGTTGCCGATGTTGGCGGCGCAGGCCGACGCGCTGGCGGCCCAGCGGCAACGGATCGGCGAACACCCGCCGGGTGACGACGCCTATTTCAGCGCCTCGCTGACGCTGTTCGGCCAGGGGTGGGATCAACAACGTTATCGCTTTAATCGTCAGGGTGAACTGCAACCCTCGTGGGACGGCCAATGCACAACTTCAAAATAAACTGGCTGAATTTGATTCCGCTGAGTCTGGCGATGCTGCCGCAGGCGCGCGCTGCGGAGGCCGTGGCGCCGGAGCAGTGGCTGCTGGAGCAGGTGCGCATTGGCGAGGCCGGCAACAAGGACGATCTGGTGCGCCAATCGCTGTACCGGCTCGAACTGATGGATCCGAACAACCCGGACGTGATCGCCGCGCGCATGCGTTTGGCGCTGCGGCAGGGCAACATGGCGCTGGCGCAGCAGCAGTTGGACAAGCTGAAAACGCTCGCGCCGCAGTCCAGCGCTTATCGCCAGGCGCAAATGAACATGCTGCTGACCCAGCCGGAAACCCGGCAAAAGCTGCAGCAGGCGCGCCTGATGGCGACCGCCGGCCGGTTGCCGGAGGCCAAGGCGCAGTACGATGCGCTGTTCCACGGCGAGCCGCCGACGCTCGATCTGGCGGTGGAATACTGGCGGCTGGTGGCGCGCTTGCCGGGACAGGAGGCGAAGGCGTTAAAGCAGCTGCAGGCGCTGGATCAGCAATATTCCGGCAACGCGGCGCTGCGCATGTCGCTGGCGCGCATGCTGTTCAGCCAGAATCAGGACGCGCAGGCCTATGAACTGCTGCAGAAGATCGCCGCCGATCCGGCCGGGCGCGGCGATGCCGCCGATCTGTGGCTGGACAAGGTCAAAGCGATGCCGGTCAGCGCGCAGAGCGTAGCGGCGCTCAACCGTTTCCTCGGCGTGTTCGACACCGGCGATCAGGCGACCAGCGCCCGTGAAGAGCTGGCCAGACAGCAGAAACTGTTGGCCGATCCGGCTTATCAGGCGCGGGTGCGCGGCCTGGCGCAGGTGGATAAAGGCGGCAGCCGGGCGGCCATTCCTGAGTTGCAAAAGGCGTTGGCGGCGACGCCGAACGACGCCGAGGTACTGGGCGCGCTCGGCCAGGCCTATTCACGCGCCGGTGACCGCCCGCAGGCGCTGAAGCTGTTTCGCCAGGCGCTGGCGGCCGACAAGAATGGCTACGGCAGCGGCAAATGGCAGAGCCTGATCAAGAGCACCGGCTACTGGCTGGCGATCGACGAGGGCGACAAAGCGCTCAAGGCCGGCAATCTCGCGCTGGCACGGCAGAAATATCAGCAGGCGCGCCAGCTCGACGACAGCAACGGCGACGCGTTTCTCGGCCTGGGCGATGTGGCGGTGGCGAGCAAGGATGACGCCGCGGCGGAAGGGTTTTATCAACAGGCGCTGCGGCGCGATCCCGGCAACGGCAGCGCGCTGCGCGGCCTGGTGAATATCTATCAGCGCCAGTCGCCGGAAAAAGCGCTGGCCTACCTTGACGGCCTGCCGCGCAGCCAGCAGGCCAAGCTGCGCAGCACTCTCGATGGGCTGCGGCTCGACAGGCTGAAACAGCAGGCGGAGACGCTGGCGCAGCAGCAACAGTGGCAGCAGGCGGCGGAAATCTATCGGCGCGCCCAGCCGATGGCGCCCGACGATGTCTGGCTGACCTATCGCTATGCCCAGGCGCTGCGTCAGGCCGGGCAGCCGCAACAGGCGGACGCCTTATTCCGGCAGCTGGCGCAGCGCCAGCACGCCAATCCGCAGCTGACCTACGCCTATGCGCTCTATCTTTCCGGCAGCGATCGCGACCGTCAGGCGCTGGCGCAGCTCAATACGCTGCCGGCGGCGCAGTGGAACGACAATATGCGCGAACTGGCGCAGCGGCTGAAAATGCAGGCGACGATCGCACATGCCGAAGGGCTGCGGGCGGCCGGTGACGAACCGGCGGCGGAAGCCTATCTGCGCCGGCAGCCGGCGGACACGCGCATCGATTTGCTGCTCGCCGACTGGGCGCTGGCGCGCGGGGAGTATGCGGCGGCGCTGGACGACTATCAGCGGGTGAAACGCCGTGAACCGAACAATCCGGATGCGCAGCTGGGCGAGATCGAAGCCTATGTGGCGCAGGGGGATCTGGACGCGGCGCGCCAGCGGCTGAAAACCGAACCGCAGCCGCAAGACGCTTCGCTCAACAGCCAACGGCGGGTCGCCAATGCCTGGGGCGCGGTGGGCGATGCGCAGCAGGCCGAGGCGCTCTTCGGCCGGCTGAAAACGGCGGCGGCTTCAGAACCCGTCGGGCAGACCAAAGCGCTGATCTACCGCGACGCCGCCCGCCTGGAGCGGGCTCAGCAACAGCCGGAGCGGGCGCAGCAGGATTACCGCCAGGCGATGGTGGCCGGCGGCATCACGCCGACGCTGCCGCAGGACAATGACCGCTACACCTATTTGACGCGCAATAATCCGGGCGACGACTGGCTGAAGCGCGGCATCCGCTCCGATGCCGCTGATTTGTATCGGCAGCAGGACGTGAACGTCACGCTCGATCACGATTACTGGCGCTCGAGCGGCACCGGCGGCATTTCCGACTTCAACGCGCACGACACCATGCTGCAGGTGGATATGCCGCTGTATGACGGGCGCGCCTTCTTGCGCACCGACACCGTGCAGCTGGATGCCGGCCGCTTCTCGACCGACGGCAGCGGCAAATACTACGAAACCTTCGGCACCTGCCACACGCAAGGGTGCCGCGGCGATGAACACCAGAAAACCACCGGCACCAGCGTGGCGGCCGGTTGGAAAAACGATCGCTGGGCCGCCGATATCGGCACGACGCCGATGGGCTTCGAGGTGGTCGACTGGAGCGGCGGCCTGGCCTACAGCGGCGACTGGAACCACATCGGCTGGACGCTGGCGGCCTCGCGGCGGCCGATCTCCAGCTCGTTGCTGGCGTTTGGCGGCGCCAAGGATCCGAATACCGGCACTACCTGGGGCGGCGTGCGCGCCACCGGCGTCAGCCTGAGCGCCAGCTACGATCGCGGCGAGGCGAACGGCGTGTGGGCCGATCTCAGCGCGCACCAGCTCACCGGCAAGAACGTGGCGGACAACCAGCGGCAGCGGTTGATGGCTGGCTATTACTACAAGGTGATCAACGAAGACAATCGCCGCCTGAGCGTTGGGCTCAATACCATGCTGTGGCACTACCAGAAAGACTTGAGCGGCTATTCGCTGGGACAGGGCGGCTATTACAGCCCGCAGCAATATCTGTCGCTGTCGCTGCCGGTCAACTATCGTCAGCGCACCGAGAACTGGTCGTGGGAGCTGGGCGGTTCGGTTTCGCTGTCGCATTCGAAAACCGACAGCCAGCGCCGTTATCCGCTGCAAGGCCTGATCCCGGATTCACTGCCCGATAAGTTCGCCGTCGAGGACGGCAGCGCCTCAAGCGGCGTCGGTTATACCCTGCGGGCGATCGTCGAACGCCGTCTCAGTTCGCACTGGACGCTCGGCGCCGGCATCGATATTCAGCAGGCGAAGAACTATACGCCGAGCCACGCGTTGATTTATCTGCGTTATTCCCTGGCCGGCTGGCAGGGGGACCTCGATTTGCCGCCGCAGCCGCTGACGCCTTATGCCGACTTCAAGTAACCGGGAGGAGAGAGATTCGGAGTGTCGGACACCGGGGAGTTTTGTTACCCTGTGTCCGGGTCGTGTTTGTTCGCTCTAGGAAAAGACTGAAACCCGCGATTTTCTTGGTTATGCCTGCGGCATAGCCAGATAAAAACAGCCGATGATCGAGTATACTCAGCCCGGTTCGAGGGGGCGGGTGAGAGTCAGCCCCCTTTTTGTTTCAGCCCGATTTTACGGAGAGCAGGTTTGCGGGTCAGGCGTTCGTTAACGATTAAGCAGATGGCGACAGTGTCCGGCGTGGCGCTGGTCACGATCTGTATCTTTATCGTGATTCAGTTGTTCCATTTTGTGCAGCAGCGCAGGGATGACTACGCCCAGCAACTGGAGAATATCGCTCACTCCGTACGCCAGCCGCTGGCGGAAGCGGTGCTGCGCATGGACGTGCCGGAAGCCAAAAAGGTGCTGAATACGCTGTTGCCGGTC
The DNA here is from genome assembly GCF_019913725.1 of Serratia sp. EWG9. Lineage (NCBI taxonomy): Bacteria > Pseudomonadati > Pseudomonadota > Gammaproteobacteria > Enterobacterales > Yersiniaceae > Serratia > Serratia sp. EWG9. The sequence goes on along the minus strand of NZ_JADNRO010000012.1, from coordinate 119,440 downwards.
GGCATTCTGAGCCGGGCGGATATCGTCTTGCCGAACGAGTTTCAGGCGCTGCACGCCAATTTCCCGCCGGAGCGGCCGGTGCCGACGCTGATCGCCCGGCTGTTTGAGCTGCCTATCCAAATTTCCGTGCCGCTCTATTCGCTGGAACGGGTGCCGGCCAACCAGCAGCCGCTGGCCTACCTGGTGCTGCAGGCCGATTCGTTCCGCATGTACCAGTTTATCCTCAGCATTTTGTCGACCATGCTGTCGACCTACCTGCTGCTGGCGCTGATCCTGTCGGTGTCCATCACCTGGTGCATGAACCGGCTGATGGTGCATCCGCTGCGCGCGATGGCCAAAGAGCTGGAAAACATCTCGCAGGACGAAGCGCCTTATCACCAGCTGATGCTGCCGGCGCTGCACCAGGACGACGAGCTCGGCCTGCTGGTGCGCAACTACAACCGCAATCAACAGACGCTGGCCAAGGCGCATGCCGACATGAGCCGCCTGAGCACCCGCCACCCGGTGACTGAACTGCCCAACCCGGCCTTGCTGAACGCGTTGCTGGAACAGCATATCGCCTCAAGCCTGCGCCCCGAGCGTTTTAACCTGCTGGTGATCGGCATCGAGACGCTGCATGAAGCGTCGGGCGTGATGAGCCCGGCGATGCGCGAGGCATTGCTGTTGGCGCTGGCGAAGAAGCTGCGCGGCTGCATCGACGAAAACGGCGTGCTGGCACAGCTGAGCAATACCGAATTCGCCATCCTGGCCAAGGGCATCGAGCGGCCGTTCCACGCCATGCAGCTGGCGCGGCGCATCATGGCGGAGATCAACGCGCCGTTGACGCTGGAAGGCCTGGCGCTGCGGCCCAACGCCAGCATCGGCATCGCCCACTACCTCAATCAGGGGGAGAGCGCGGAACAGCTGCTGCGTAGCGCCACCTCGGCGATGATGTCCGCGCATCGCGAAGGGAAAAATCAGATCCTGTTCTTCGAACCCAGCCTGACGGAGCGCACGCAGAAGCGATTGACGCAGGAGAGCGAGATCCTGCACGGCATTGAGCAGCGGCATTTCACGCTGTTCCTGCAGCCACAGATCGACATGCAGTCCAACGAGGTGATTGGCGCAGAAGCGTTGCTGCGCTGGCAGCAGTACGACGGCAGCTATACCCTGCCGGCCGACGTCATTCCGCTCGCGGAAGAGCTGGGCGTGATTGTGCCGCTCGGCAACTGGGTGCTGGAAGAGTCCTGCCGTATCCTGGCGGACTGGCAGCAGCGCGGCATTGCGCTGCCGCTGGCGGTCAACGTTTCCGGCATTCAGATGCAGGACGAGGCGTTTGTTCCGCATCTGAAAAATCTGCTGGCGCAGTATCGGATCGATCCGCGCAAGCTGCTGCTGGAGATCACCGAGACGGTACGCATCGACGATCTCGACCGCGCGCTGGCGCTGCTGCGCGAGCTGCACGATCTGGGGCTGTCGATCGCGCTGGACGACTTCGGCATGGGCTACTCCAGCCTGGAGTACCTGAACCGGTTGAAATCCCTGCCGATCGATTTGATTAAAATCGACCGCAGTTTCATTCAGGGGCTGCCGGCCGACGATGCGATGGTGCGCATCGTCAGTTCAATCTCTGAAGTGCTGGCGTTGCCGGTGATGGCCGAAGGCGTGGAAAACGCCGAGCAGCGCGACTGGCTGCTGAAGCACGGCATTCGCAGCGGGCAAGGGTTCCTGTTCGCTCGGCCGCTGCCGCGTGAAGCGTTCGAAACCGAGTTTTGCCGCGCGGCGCCGTGAGCGCCGCGTTACCTTTCCGGTACTTTTCCCCGTCCGAAAATCGCTATTCCCCTCATACCTCTTTTGCGTTAGTGCAAACAAAGGCTTACGCAATTTTCAGCTTTGCACCCGGACTGACGCGTTTCAGCTCTTAAATTCACATCAACCCTGAGGGGTGGGTGCAACAAATTATTTCCATGTTGTTAAGTGGGTGTTATTTTCCGCGCAAGCAATGAACAGGCTGGATTTTTAGACTGCCGCCTGGTGCGTGTCTTCCCCCCATAGGATGTTCATATGAAAACAACAATTTTTAAGAGCCTCTATTTTCAGGTGCTGACGGCGATCACGCTGGGTATCCTGCTTGGCCACTTCTACCCTGACCTCGGCGCCCAGATGAAACCCTTGGGCGATGGCTTCGTCAAACTGATCAAGATGATTATCGCCCCGGTGATTTTCTGCACCGTGGTGACCGGCATCGCCGGCATGGAAAGCATGAAGGCGGTGGGGCGCACCGGCGCCATCGCGCTGCTGTATTTTGAAATCGTCAGCACCCTCGCGCTGATTATCGGCCTGGTGATCGTCAACCTAGTGCAACCGGGCGCCGGCATGAACGTCGATCCCGGTACGCTGGACGCCAAAGCGGTGGCGATCTACGCCGAGCAAGCGCAGCAGCAGGGCATCATTCCGTTCCTGCTGGACATCATCCCCGGCAGCGTGATCGGCGCGTTCGCCAGCGGCAACATTCTTCAGGTGCTGCTGTTCGCGGTGCTGTTCGGCTTCGCCCTGCATCGTCTGGGCGACAAAGGGCAGCTGATCTACAACGTGATCGACAGCTTCTCGCGGGTGATTTTCGGCATCATCAACATGATCATGCGCCTGGCGCCGCTGGGGGCCTTCGGCGCCATGGCGTTTACCATCGGTAAATACGGCGTCGGCACGCTGGTGCAACTCGGCCAGCTGATCGTGTGTTTCTATATCACCTGCATTCTGTTCGTGGTGGTGGTGTTGGGCAGCATCGCCCGCGCCAACGGCTTCAGCATCTTCAAATTTGTCAACTACATCAAAGAAGAGCTGCTGATCGTGCTGGGGACCTCGTCGTCTGAATCCGCGCTGCCGCGCATGCTGGATAAAATGGAGAAGTTGGGCTGCAAGAAATCGGTGGTGGGCCTGGTGATCCCGACCGGATACTCCTTCAACCTGGACGGCACCTCTATCTATCTGACCATGGCCGCGGTGTTTATCGCGCAGGCGACCAACACCCACATGGATATCATGCATCAGATTACCCTGCTGGTGGTGTTGCTGCTCTCCTCCAAAGGGGCGGCGGGCGTGACCGGCAGCGGCTTTATCGTGTTGGCCGCCACCATCTCCGCCGTAGGCCACCTGCCGCTGGCCGGCCTGGCGCTGATCCTCGGCATCGACCGCTTTATGTCGGAAGCCCGCGCGCTGACCAACCTGGTGGGCAATGGCGTGGCGACCGTGGTCGTGGCCAAATGGTGTAATCAGCTGGATGAGAAGCAGCTGAAAGACACCCTGAACAACAAAAACGCCGGCGCGGACAAAACGCTGCCTTCCGCCTGATTTTGGCGGTAAATCACCGGTCGCATCCGCGGCCGGTGAGCTTCTTCCCCTGCCTCGTAACGATTTTTTGCATTAAAAACCCCGCAATCTATTATTTTTCACTCTAATGAGTGACATCCGCAAAGGCGCGCGGTCTAACACGATGGTACACTTTCTGCTTTCCGCCCCACCGTGAAACTCAGGGCGTATTTTTATGATTCCATTGAATGGAATACACGCATTTGCATAAGAAATTGGATAGTCATTAAGTAGGGGTTCACATGCAGGGCACCAGAATTCATCTTATAGTTGGTGGGCTGCTACTGGCGGCAGCCAGTGGCAGCGTGCAGGCTGAAGCACTACAACCCGATCCTGCCTGGCAGCAGGGGGCGCTGGCCAACGGGTTTTCATGGCAGATTCTCGATACGCCGCAGCGGCCGAGCGACCGCGTGGAACTGCGGCTGATCGTCAATACCGGCTCTTTGGTGGAGTCTTCGCAGCAGACCGGCTTTGCCCACCTGCTGCCGCGGCTGGCGTTGACGCGCAGCGAAAGCTTCACGGCGCCGCAGCTGCGGGCGCTGTGGCAGCAGAGCGTAGATAACGAGCGGCCGCTGCCGCCGGCTATCATCTCGTACGATTTCACCATGTATAACCTCAGCTTGCCGAACAACCGGCCCGATCTGCTGAAAGAAGCGCTGGCCTGGCTGGCGGACACGACCGGCAAACTGGCGATCGACGAGCACACGGTGCACGCGGTGATGAATTCCAGCATCAATCCGGTCGGCACTTTCCCACCCAATACCAAAGACGCCTGGTGGCGTTACCGCCTGAAAGGCTCGACGCTGCTGGCGCACGATCCGGCGCAGCCGGCGAAACGGCCTGTCAACCTTGAGCAGTTGAAGAAATTCTATCAGCAGTGGTACACACCGGACGCCATGACGCTGTTCGTGGTCGGCAAGGTTGACAGCCGCAGCCTGGGCGAGCAGATCAACAAGGCTTTCTCGCCGCTGCAGGGCAAACGTGAAACCCCGGCTCCGATGCCGACCCTGACGCCGCTGCCGCCGCAGCCGGTGAGCCTGATCAGCGAGCAGGTGAAGCAGGATACGCTGTCGATCATGTGGGATTCGCCGTGGCACCCGATTCGCGATTCGCAAAGCCTGCTGCGCTACTGGCGTGGCGATCTCGCCCGCGAGGCGTTGTTCTGGCACCTCCAGCAGACGCTGGAAAAAAGCGACCAGAAAAACCTGCATTTGGGCTTTGACTGCCGCGTGCAGTACCAGCGCGGGCAGTGCGCCATCCACCTGGATACGCCGAACAACAATCTGAACGGCAGCCTGGGCTTCATTGCCCGCGAACTGGCCAACGTGCGTGACAACGGCCTGTCGAAAGAGGAATTCGATGCGCTGCTGGCGCAGAAAAACGATCAGCTGAGCAAGCTGTTCGCGACCTACGCCCGTACCGACACCGACGTGCTGATGAGCCAGCGTCTGCGGTCGCAGCAGAGCGGGGTGGTGGATATCGCGCCGGAGCTGTACCAGAAGTTGCGCCAGGAGTTCCTGTCCAGCCTGACGCTGGAGACGCTGAATCAGGCGCTGAAGCTGCAGTTGTCTCAGGACGCGACGCTGGTGCTGATGCAGCCGAAGGGCGAGCCGGAAATGAGCATGAAGCAGCTGCAGGATACCTATAACGGCATCATGATGCCGCCGCCGGCGGTGGTGACGGAAGAAGCCAAACCGGCGGACACCGCAGTCGCTTCGCCGGCGACGGACGCCGCTGGCGCGCAGTAATTCGTGGCAGGGGGCTCAGGCCCCCTCAGTTGCGGTACAGCACCTTGATGATATGGTAACCGAACTGGGTTTTGACCGGGCCGTAAGGTTTGAGCAGCGGGATGCTGAACACCGCTTTATCGAACGCAGGCACCATTGCGCCTTTGTTGAATTCGCCCAGCGAGCCGCCGTTGCGTTTTGACGGGCAGCTCGAGTATTTGCGCGCCAGCGTGTCGAAGCTGACGCCGCGCTTAAGCTTGGCCAGCAGCTCGTTGGCCAGCTTTTCATTGTCTACCAGAATGTGCAGGGCGCACGCCGTTTTTGCCATGGTATTGCCTTTGTCGATGCGAAAATTGCGCTGATTATACCCGCTAAATCTCATCGGCGCTTTCTGCTACAATTCCCTTCCACGTTTTACAGTCGAGCAAGTCAGCGCCATGCGATTAAACCCCAGCCAACAACAAGCCGTCGAATTCGTTACCGGGCCCTGCCTGGTGTTGGCCGGTGCCGGTTCCGGCAAGACGCGCGTTATCACCAACAAGATAGCCCACCTGATCCACCACTGCGGCTATCAGGCGCGGCACATCGCCGCCGTGACTTTTACCAACAAAGCCGCGCGCGAGATGAAAGAGCGCGTGTCGCAAACCCTGGGACGCAAAGAGGCGCGCGGGCTGATGATTTCCACCTTCCACACTCTGGGGCTGGAAATCATCAAGCGGGAATATGTGGCGCTGGGCATGAAGTCCAACTTCTCGCTGTTCGACGACCAGGATCAGCTGGCATTGCTGAAAGAGCTGACCGAAAAGTGGTTGGAAAGCGATAAGACGCTGGTGGCGCAGCTGATTTCGACCATCTCCAACTGGAAAAACGACCTGATCGATCCCCAGCGGGCGGCAGAGTTGGCGCGCTCGGAGCGCGACAAGCTGTTCGCCCATTGCTACGGTCTTTACCACGCCCATATGCGGGCGTGCAACGTACTGGACTTCGACGATTTGATCCTGTTGCCGACGCTGCTGCTGCAACGCAACGAAGAGGTGCGTGAACGCTGGCAGCAGCGCATCCGCTATCTGCTGGTGGATGAGTATCAGGATACCAACACCAGCCAATACGAGCTGGTGAAGCTGTTGGTGGGCCATCGCGCGCGCTTTACCGTGGTGGGCGACGACGACCAGTCGATTTACTCCTGGCGCGGCGCGCGGCCGCAGAATCTGGTGCTGCTGAAGGAAGATTTCCCGGCGCTGCAGGTGATCAAGCTGGAGCAAAACTACCGTTCCAGCGAGCGCATTTTGAAGGCGGCCAATATCCTGATCGCCAATAACCCGCACGTGTTTGAAAAAAGGCTGTTTTCCGAGCTGGGGTATGGCGAAGAGCTGAAGGTGGTGACCGCCAACAACGAGGATCACGAAGCCGAACGCGTGGTGGGGGAACTGATCGCCCACCACTTCGTGAAAAAGACCAACTACGGCGACTATGCGATTCTCTACCGTGGCAACCACCAGTCACGGGTGTTTGAAAAGATGCTGATGCAGAACCGCATTCCGTACAAGATTTCCGGCGGCACGTCGTTCTTCTCTCGCCCCGAGATCAAGGATCTGCTGGCCTACCTGCGCGTGCTGACCAACCCGGACGACGACAGCGCCTTCCTGCGCATCGTCAATACCCCCAAGCGCGAGATCGGCCCGGCGACGCTGCAGAAGCTCGGCGAATGGGCCAACCAGCGCAACAAGAGTTTGTTCCATGCCAGCTTCGATCTGGGGCTGAGCCAGCATTTGACCGGGCGCGGGCTGGAATCGCTCCAACGCTTCACCCACTGGCTGGGCGGCATCGCCCAACAGGCGGAGCGTGAGCCGGTGGCGGCGGTGCGCGATCTGATCCGCGGCGTGGATTATGAGAGCTGGCTGTTTGAAACCTCGACCAGCCCGAAAGCCGCCGAAATGCGGATGAAAAACGTCAATACGCTGTTCGGTTGGATGACGGAGATGCTGGAAGGCAACGATTTGGACGAGCCGATGACGCTGACCCAGGTCGTGACGCGCTTCACCCTGCGCGACATGATGGAGCGCGGTGAAAGCGAAGAGGAGCTGGATCAGGTGCAGCTGATGACGCTGCACGCTTCCAAAGGGTTGGAGTTCCCCTACGTGTTCCTGGTGGGTATGGAAGAGGGGCTGCTGCCGCACCAGAGCAGCATCGACGAAGACAATGTCGATGAAGAGCGGCGTCTGGCCTATGTAGGGATCACTCGCGCGCAAAAAGAGCTGATCTTCACCCTGTGCCGCGAACGCCGTCAGTACGGTGAGTTGGTGCGGCCGGAGCCGAGCCGATTCCTGCTGGAGCTGCCGCAGGACGATTTGGCGTGGGAAACCGAGCGCAAAGTGGTGAGCCCCCAGGAGCGGATGCAGAAGGGGCAGAGCCATCTGGCCAATATCCGCGCCCAGCTGGCCAAGGCCAAAGGTGGGAATTAAAAAGAAAGGGCGCTCATCGCGCCCTTGCTATTTCAACGTTGTTCTTCCAACCGCAGCGTCCAGTGGACGTAGCTCTGCCAGTGGCTTTCCTGCTCCAGCGCCTCGGCGCGCAGCGGATGCTGCTCCAGCCAACCCGGCGGCAAGATCACCGTCAGTTCATCGTCCTGATTGGCGCGTAAACGCACCGCCGGCAGCGTGTCGTCGCGGCGGCGGCTGGCGAAGATGATCGCCAGGCGCAAAATGCGGCACAGACGCTGCGCGGTGCGCGGCGGCAGGGCGTTTTGCTGGTTCAACAGCGACAGGTCGAGGGTGTTGCTCTGGTTTTGCAGCAGGGTGGCCAGCAGTTTTTTCTGCGCGGGGGTAAAGCCGGGTAAGTCCAGGTGGCGGATCAGGTAGGCGGCGTGTTGCGGCGCCTGCTTGAAATCGACGCTGAGGCCGAGTTCGTGGATCAGGCTGGCGCTGTGCAACAGCTCGCGACATCGCGCATCCAACTGCCACTCGTTGGCGACCTGCTGCGAGAAGTTGGCGGCGAGCTGGCTGACGCGCTCGGCCTGCTCGGTGTCGATCAGGTAGCGACGCTGCAGGTTGCGGATGGTGCGGATGCGAATATCCTGCTCCACCGGCAGATGCAGCATGCCGTAAACCAGGCCTTCACGCAGCGCCCCGCCGGCCAGCATCATGCTTTCGATGCCCAGCTCCTGGAAGATGGCCAGCAGAATGGACAGGCCGCTCGGGAAGACCAGCGCGCGTTCCAGCGTCAACCCTTCGATCTCCAACTCTTCCAGCTTGCCGCACTGAATGGCCCGCTGTTTCAACTGGCGCAGCTTGGGCAGGGTGATGCGTTCATCCATGCCTTGCGCCACCATGATTTCCTGCAGCGCTTGTACGGTGCCGGAAGCGCCGACGCAGATTTGCCAACCGTGCTGGCGCAGCTGCGGCGCGATCGGCCGCACCATTTCGCGCGCGGCCTGTTCGGCGCGCTCGAAGTTTTCTTGCCCGAGGTTGCGATCGCTGAAGTAGCGCTCCAGCCAGGTGACGCAGCCCATCGACAGGCTGTACAGCTGCGATGCCTGTGCGCCGGTGCCGGTGACCAGTTCGGTGCTGCCGCCGCCGATATCGACGACCAGCCGCCGATCCGGCCCGCCGGTGGTGTGCGCGACGCCATGATAAATCAGCCGCGCTTCTTCTTCGCCGCTGATGACCTGCACCGGGCAGCCGAGGATTTGCTCGGCGGCCTGCAGGAACTCATCGGCGTTGGACGCCAGGCGCAAGGTGGCGGTGGCGACGACGCGGATCTGCTCGCGCGGGATGTCCTGCAGGCGTTCGGAGAACAGCCGCAGGCACTGCCAGCCGCGTTGCATGGCCTCATGCGACAGGTGATTGTGCTGATCCAGCCCGGCCGCCAGGCGCACCTTGCGCTTTATCCGCGCCAGAGTCTGAATGCTGCCGGCCACCTCGCGCACCACCAACATATGGAAGCTGTTGGAGCCGAGATCGATGGCAGCATAAAGCGTGCTGGAGCTGAGCATGGCGATCAGCTCGAGCGTTTACGGTTGCTGCGCGGCGCGCCGCCGCGACGTGGCGCGGAGTTGCGACGTGGGCCGTTGCCGCCGCGCGGACGCGACAGGCGCTTCGGTGCCGGCAGATCGGTCAGCAGCGCATCGCTGTTGTACTTGCTCACCGGAATGCTGTGATCAATATAGGTCTCGATCGCCGGCAGGTTGAGCGCGTACTCTTCACAAGCCAGGCTGATGGAGTGGCCGCTGGCGCCTGCTCGGCCGGTACGGCCGATGCGGTGCACGTAGTCTTCGCAGTCGTCAGGCAGATCGTAGTTGAAGACGTGCGTGACGGCGGGAATGTGCAGACCGCGCGCGGCGACGTCTGTGGCGACCAGGATATCCAGATTGCCCTTGGTGAAGTCGTCGAGGATGCGCAGGCGTTTTTTCTGCGCCACGTCGCCGGTCAGCAGGCCGACGCGGTGACCGTCGGCGGCCAGGTGGCCCCAGATGTCTTCGCAGCGGTGCTTGGTGTTGGCGAAGATGATGGCGCGATCCGGCCACTCTTCTTCGATCAGCGTCTGCAGCAGACGCATTTTTTCTTCGTTGGACGGGTAGAACAGCTCTTCTTTAATGCGGTGGCCGGTTTTCTGTTCCGGTTCCACTTCAACATATTCGGCGTTGTTCATCTGCTCGAAGGCCAGTTCGCGTACGCGATAGGACAGCGTGGCGGAGAACAGCATGTTCAGGCGTTGATCGGCCGCAGGCATGCGGCGGAACAGCCAGCGGATGTCTTTGATAAAGCCGAGATCGTACATGCGATCGGCCTCATCCAGCACGACGACCTGCATCGCGCCGAGATCGACATAGTTCTGCTTGGTGTAATCGATTAAACGGCCGGTGGTGCCAATCAGAATGTCCACGCCGCTTTCCAGCACTTTCAGCTGTTTGTCGTAGCCGTCGCCACCGTAGGCCAGGCCCAGCTTCAGGCCGGTGCTCTGGGAGAGGGCTTCCGCATCGGAGTGGATTTGCACCGCCAGTTCACGCGTAGGCGCCATGATCAAGGCGCGCGGCTGATTGGTCTGGCGATCCTGTTTCGCCGGGTGGGTCAGCAAATAGTGAAAAGTAGACGCCAAAAACGCCAGCGTCTTTCCGGTACCGGTTTGCGCCTGACCTGCAACGTCACGCCCGGAGAGCGTGAGCGGCAATGCTAACGCCTGGATGGGCGTGCAATTGTGAAACCCTTTTTTCTCAAGGGCTTCAAGGACTAACGGGTGCAGGGCGAAGTCGGAAAACTTCTGTTCGGTCAAGTGTGTTTTGCTCATAGTGTGGTAGAATATCAGCTAACTATTGCTTTACGAAAGCACATCCGTTGAAATAAACGCGGTGCAATAAAATCACCTTGAGTTGGTTAATGCTACACCAACAAGGTAGACATAATCCTGTGGAGTAGAACATGAGCGATAAAATTATTCACCTGACTGACAGCAGCTTCGAAGCTGACGTGCTGAAAGCGGAAGGGCCGATCCTGGTCGATTTCTGGGCTGAATGGTGTGGGCCGTGCAAGATGATTGCTCCGATTCTGGATGAGATTGCCGAAGAGTTCGAAGGCAAACTGACCATCACCAAGCTGAATATCGATCAGAACCCGGCTACCGCGCCTAAGTACGGTATCCGTGGCATCCCTACGCTGTTGCTGTTCAAGAACGGTGAAGTGGCCGCGACCAAGGTTGGCGCGTTGTCCAAAGGTCAGCTCAAAGATTTCCTGAACGCGAATCTGTAATCGGGCGGGAAGCCCAGTATCAGGCGCCTGGCGGTGATGTTCAATTCACCGCTAGACGCCTGCCAAGAAGCGTGTTAAGTTTAACCACACTGCATATAGAACTTGCCCGAAGTTTTAAATCTAAAGAGTTTGAATCTAAAGCTATACTCTGTGTCGAACCACCGGCGTTGAAAGTAAACTGAACTCAACCCGTGTTTTGGCAATCAAACGGTTTTGCAAAAATCATTTTTAAGGTACCTTCGATCTTCAACCGTCAATGCGTGCGCCCGATGTAAGCCATTTCTTACCGCGACGGCTCTGCGCCCGGTGATCGAACGTCCAGTAAACAGGCACGCATCTCGCTGCCATACCATTCACGATACAAGTTCGAGACATACCCCGAGTTTAAGAACCCACCACTATGAATCTTACCGAATTAAAGAATACGCCGGTTTCTGAGCTGATTACTCTCGGCGAAAATATGGGGCTGGAAAACCTTGCCCGCATGCGCAAGCAGGACATCATCTTCTCCATTCTGAAGCAACATGCGAAAAGCGGAGAAGATATCTTCGGCGACGGCGTGCTCGAGATATTGCAGGATGGATTCGGTTTCCTCCGCTCTGGAGACAGTTCCTACCTCGCCGGTCCCGACGACATCTACGTATCCCCTAGCCAAATCCGCCGCTTCAACCTCCGCACAGGTGACACCATTTCCGGTAAGATTCGTCCGCCAAAAGAAGGCGAGCGCTATTTTGCCCTGCTGAAAGTCAACGAAGTCAACTACGACAAGCCGGAAAACGCCCGCAGCAAGATCCTGTTCGAGAACTTGACGCCGCTGCACGCCAATTCCCGTCTGCGGATGGAGCGCGGCAACGGCTCGACCGAAGACTTGACGGCGCGCGTACTGGATCTGGCGGCGCCAATTGGCCGCGGCCAGCGTGGCCTGATCGTGGCACCGCCGAAAGCCGGTAAAACCATGCTGCTGCAGAACATCGCGCAGAGCATCGCCTACAATCACCCAGACTGCGTGCTGATGGTGCTGCTGATCGACGAACGTCCGGAAGAAGTGACCGAGATGCAGCGCCTGGTGAAAGGCGAAGTGATCGCATCGACCTTCGACGAGCCGGCTTCGCGTCACGTGCAAGTGGCCGAAATGGTGATCGAGAAGGCCAAGCGCCTGGTTGAGCACAAGAAAGACGTGATCATTCTGCTCGACTCCATCACCCGTCTGGCGCGCGCCTACAACACCGTGGTGCCGGCCTCGGGCAAGGTGCTGACCGGTGGTGTGGACGCCAACGCCCTGCATCGTCCGAAGCGCTTCTTCGGTGCGGCGCGTAACGTGGAAGAGGGCGGCAGCCTGACCATCATCGCGACCGCGCTGGTTGATACCGGTTCGAAGATGGACGAAGTGATCTACGAAGAATTTAAAGGTACCGGCAACATGGAATTGCACTTGGCGCGTAAAATCGCCGAGAAACGCGTATTCCCGGCTATCGATTACAACCGCTCCGGTACCCGTAAAGAAGAGCTGCTCACCACCTCTGAAGAGCTGCAAAAAATGTGGATCCTGCGCAAAATCATTCATCCGATGGGTGAAATCGACGCGATGGAGTTCCTCATTAATAAGTTGGCGATGACTAAAACCAACGATGAATTCTTCGATATGATGAAACGCTCATAATTCGTTAAAAAATTCGCTGAACGCCACGCCTAGTCGTGGCGTTTTTCGCTTTTGGCGGATACGATAAGTAGCAGTAATGGAAAAGTAAGTTGTTTCCTCGACTTATTGAGAATTCATCTTGTTTGTCGGTCGGTTTCGCGCCGGTCGGCTTTGCTGCTGTCATTTTGTCAGTCGATGCGAAGAAAATAGGCATGAATCACCGTTGTCATAGGAAATGACCGAAAGGTAGCGGGGGCCGATGGCACAAGCCTTAGCCCGTGGTAAGCTGCCTTATCTTCTACAGAGATCTGTTAACTGTGAACTTACTCACTATGAGTACTGAAATTCTATTTGTTTTCCTGTTTTCTTTGGCTTTTCTCTTTGTTGCCCGCAAGGCGGCAAAACGTATTGGTCTGGTAGATAAACCCAATTATCGCAAACGCCATCAGGGGCTGATTCCTCTGGTCGGCGGTATTTCCGTTTATGCCGGGTTGTGCTTCGCGTTTTGGATCTCTGAACAACCCATCGCACACGCCAAGCTTTATCTTACCTGCGCCGGTATTCTGGTGTTTGTGGGGGCGCTCGACGATCGTTTCGATATCAGCGTTAAAATTCGCGCCCTGGTGCAGGCGCTGGTCGGCATCGCCATGATGGTGTTTGCCGGTCTGTATCTGCGCAGCTTCGGCCATGTGCTGGGTGACTGGGAGATGCTGCTGGGGCCGTTCGGCTATCTGGTGACGCTGTTCGCGGTATGGGCGGCGATCAACGCTTTCAATATGGTCGACGGCATCGATGGTCTGCTGGGCGGTTTGTCGTGCGTCTCCTTCGGGGCGCTGGGCCTGCTGCTGTACCTGAGCGGCCATCATGAGCTGGCGTTCTGGTGCTTTGCGATGATCGCCACTATCGTTCCCTATATTTTGCTCAATCTCGGCATCCTCGGCCGCCGTTATAAGGTGTTTATGGGGGATGCCGGCAGCACCCTGATCGGCTTTACCGCCATTTGGCTGCTGCTGCAAAGTTCACAGGGAAAGGCGCACTCGATCAACCCGGTGACCGCGCTGTGGATCATCGCTATTCCGCTGATGGACATGATAGCAATCATGTATCGTCGTTTACGCAAGGGGATGAGCCCCTTCTCTCCCGATCGTCAACATATTCACCACCTGATCATGCGTGCCGGCTTTACGCCGCGGCAGGCTTTCGTGCTGATCACCCTGGCGGCCGCGTTGCTGGCTGCGGTGGGCGTGATCGGCGAACGCCTGACTTTTATCCCTGAGTGGGTTATGTTGGCATTATTCTTGCTTGCCTTCTTCCTGTACGGTTACTGCATCAAGCGCGCCTGGCGGGTTGCGCGGTACATTAAGCGTATCAAGCGCCGGCTGCGGCGTTCGGGCGATAACAAGCAAGTACCTTAACCAGAGACCAGAGGCTTTTTGGCTGTGATGAATCCAGAAACAACGTCTGACAAGCATACCCCGACGGTGGATAACGAACTCGATATCCGCGGCCTGTGCTGCACCCTGTGGCGCGGCAAACCGTGGATTATCGGTATTGCGGTGCTGTTCGCGGCGGTCGCGCTGATCGTTTCTTACCTGGTTAAGCAAGAGTGGAGCGCCACCGCGATCACCGACAGGCCGACGGTGAATGCGCTGGGCGGTTATTACTCCCAGCAGCAGTTCCTGCGCAATCTGGATGTGCGCACGCTGCCAGCGGCGGCGGCCGGCGATCAGCCGAGCATCGCGGATGAAGCGTACAATGAATTCATCATGCAGCTGGCGGCTTACGACACGCGTCGCGATTTCTGGCTGCAGAGCGATTACTACAAACAGCGTCAGGAAGGGGATGCCCGTGCCGATGCGGCATTGCTCGACGAGCTGATCAATAACATCCTGTTCACGCCGCGCGACGACAAAAAAGTCCCGAACGACGGCGTGAAGCTGACGGCGGAAACCGCCGCGGACGCCAACCGCCTGCTGCGCCAATACGTGGCCTTCGCCAGCCACCGCGCAGCCCTGCACCTGAACGAAGAGATCCAAGGCGCGTGGGCCGCTCGCACCACCTCGATGAAGGCACAGGTCAAGCGTCAGGAAGCGGTCGCGGAGTCGGTTTACAAGCGCGAGCTGAACACCACGCAACAGGCGTTGAAAATTGCCGAGAGCCAGGGGATCAGCCGTACGCAAACCGACACTCCGGCCGAACAGTTGCCGGATTCGGATCTGTTCTTGCTGGGCCGGCCAATGCTGCAGGCGCGTCTGGAAGGCCTGCAGGCCTCCGGCCCGACCTACGATCTGGATTACGATCAGAACCGCGCAATGCTGGCGACGCTGAACGTTGGCCCGACGTTGGATGAGAAGTTCCAGACCTATCGCTATTTGCGCACGCCGGAAGAGCCGGTAAAACGCGACAGCCCACGCCGGGTCTTCTGGCTGATTTTGTGGGGCGCGATGGGCGCGTTGGTTGGCGCCGGTGTGGCCTTGGCGCGTCGGCCGCGTAGTTAAAAAAATAATATAATAATCTGATGCAGGGCGCGTGAGCGCCCCATTCGCAGGCGGGGCCTGCGATTAACCGACCAAAAGAGATTCGCTGTGAAAGTGTTGACTGTTTTCGGCACCAGACCTGAAGCCATTAAAATGGCGCCGCTGGTACATGCACTGGCCCAGGATGAGGCCTTTGAAGCAAGAGTCTGCGTAACGGCACAGCATCGTGAGATGTTGGATCAGGTATTGCGGTTGTTCGAGATCACGCCGGATTACGACCTGAACATCATGAAACCCGGCCAGGGGCTAACGGAAATCACCTGTCGTATCCTGGAAGGGCTGAAAGGGGTGCTGGAAGACTTCAAACCGGACGTGGTGCTGGTGCACGGCGATACCACCACCACGCTGGCGACCAGTCTGGCGGCGTTCTATCAACGCATCCCCGTTGGGCATGTCGAAGCCGGGCTGCGTACCGGCAATCTGTATTCTCCCTGGCCGGAAGAGGCCAACCGCAAACTGACCGGCCATCTGGCGATGTACCACTTCGCGCCGACCGAGAACTCACGCCAAAATCTGCTGCGCGAGCTGCTGCCGGACAACCGCATTTTCGTGACCGGCAATACGGTGATCGACGCGTTGTTCTGGGTGCGCGATCGCGTGATGAGCGATGCTGCGCTGCGCGCCAGCCTGGCGCAGCGTTACCCGTTCCTCGATGCCGACAAAAAACTGATTCTGGTCACCGGCCATCGCCGGGAAAGCTTTGGCGGCGGTTTTGAGCGGATTTGCAGCGCGCTGGCAGAGATCGCCCGCAGCCACCCGGAAGTGCAGGTGGTGTACCCGGTGCATCTTAATCCGAATGTCAGCGAGCCGGTGAATCGCATTTTGAAAGGCATCGACAACGTCATGCTGATCGAGCCGCAGGATTATTTGCCGTTTGTCTATCTGATGACCCACGCTTACATGATCCTCACCGACTCCGGCGGCATTCAGGAAGAGGCGCCCTCGTTAGGCAAGCCGGTGCTGGTGATGCGCGACACCACCGAGCGCCCGGAGGCGGTAGATGCGGGCACGGTGCGCTTGGTCGGCACCGATGTGGCCAAAATTGTTGAAGCGGTGACCCGGCTGTTGACGGACGAAAGCGAATATCACGCGATGAGCCGGGCGCACAACCCATACGGCGACGGGCATGCCTGTCAGCGTATCCTCGAAGCTTTAAAGAATCATCAGGTGACACTATGAGTTTTGACACTATTTCGGTTATCGGCCTGGGTTATATCGGCTTGCCAACGGCGGCGGCGTTTGCTTCCCGCAAGAAAAAAGTGGTGGGCGTAGATGTTAACCAACATGCGGTAGATACCATTAATCGCGGTGCTATCCACATCGTCGAACCGGATCTGGATAAAGTGGTCAAGGATGCCGTCGACGGCGGTTTCCTGCAGGCGGTGACCAAACCGCTGGCGGCCGACGCGTTCCTGATCGCGGTGCCTACGCCGTTCAAGGGCGACCATGAGCCGGATCTGGCCTATGTCGAGGCGGCGGCGAAATCGCTGGCGCCGGTGCTGAAAAAAGGCGATCTGGTGATCCTTGAGTCCACCTCGCCGGTGGGCGCCACTGAACAGATGGCGGAATGGTTGGCGCAGGCGCGCAGCGATCTCAGCTTCCCGCAACAAGCGGGCGAAGCGGCGGACGTGAATATCGCCTATTGCCCGGAGCGCGTGTTGCCGGGGCAGGTGATGGTGGAGCTTATTCAAAACGATCGCGTGATCGGCGGCATGACGCCGAAGTGCTCCGCGCGCGCCAGCGAGCTGTACAAGATTTTCCTCGAGGGGGAATGCGTGGTCACCAACTCACGCACTGCCGAGATGTGCAAGCTGACGGAAAACAGCTTCCGCGATGTTAACATCGCCTTTGCTAACGAACTGTCGCTGATTTGCGCCGAACAGGGGATCAACGTCTGGGAACTGATTCGCCTGGCGAATCGTCACCCGCGGGTGAACATTCTACAGCCTGGCCCAGGCGTCGGCGGCCACTGCATCGCCGTCGATCCGTGGTTTATCGTGGCGCAGAACCCGCAGCAGGCGCGCTTGATCCATACCGCACGTCTGGTGAACGACGGCAAACCGTTGTGGGTGGTCGACCGGGTGAAAGCGGCGGTGGCCGATTGCCTGGCCGCCACCGACAAGCGGGCGTCAGAGGTGAAAATCGCCTGCTTCGGTCTGGCCTTCAAGCCGAATATCGACGATCTGCGCGAAAGCCCGGCGGTGGAAGTGGCCCACCTGATCGCCGAATGGCACGTCGGTGAAACGCTGGCGGTGGAACCGAACGTCGAACAGTTGCCGACTTCGCTGGCGGGCCATGTAACGTTGACGCCAATCGCGGAGGCGTTGCAACAGGCCGATGTGATCGTGATGTTGGTCGATCATCAGCAGTTCAAGGCCATCCGGCCGGAAGAGATTAAGCAAAGCTGGGTGGTGGATACCAAGGGAGTTTGGCGTTGAAGCGTATCTTAGTCACCGGCGGCGCCGGATTTATCGGCTCTGCGGTCGTGCGGCATATCATCGAGGCCACCGGCGACAGCGTGGTGGTAGTGGATAAGCTGACCTATGCCGGTAACCTGGAGTCGCTGGCGGTAGTGGCCGACAGCGATCGTTATGCCTTCGAGCAGATCGACATCTGCGATCGCGCCGGGTTGGATCGGGTGTTTGCCCGTTATCAACCGGACGTGGTGATGCACCTGGCGGCGGAAAGTCACGTCGATCGCTCTATCGACGGCCCGGCGGCGTTTATCGAGACCAATGTGGTCGGCACTTACACCCTGCTGGAAGCGGCGCGCCATTACTGGCAGCCGTTGGCGGCGGAGAAGAAGCAGGCTTTCCGCTTCCATCATATCTCCACCGACGAAGTGTACGGCGATCTGCACGGCACTGACGATCTGTTCACCGAAACCACGCCCTATGCGCCGAGCAGCCCGTATTCCGCCTCCAAGGCGTCGAGCGATCATCTGGTGCGCGCCTGGCTGCGCACCTATGGTTTGCCGACCCTCGTCACCAACTGTTCGAACAACTACGGCCCTTATCACTTCCCGGAGAAGCTGATCCCGCTGGTTATCCTGAATGCCGTCGCCGGTAAACCGCTGCCGGTATACGGCAACGGCGCGCAGGTGCGCGACTGGCTGTATGTCGAGGATCACGCGCGCGCGCTCTATCAGGTGGTGACCGAAGGCGTGGTGGGCGAAACTTACAATATCGGCGGCCATAACGAGCGCAAGAATATCGAAGTGGTGCAGACCATCTGTGACCTGCTGGAAGAACTGGCGCCGAACAAACCGCAGGGCGTGGCGTACTACCGCGATCTGATCACTTACGTCAAGGATCGTCCGGGCCACGATATGCGTTACGCCATCGACGCCGGCAAGATCGACCGTGAGTTGGGATGGCAGCCGCAGGAAACGTTCGAAAGTGGCATTCGCAAAACCGTGGTTTGGTACCTGAATAACGAAGTCTGGTGGCGCCGGGTGCAAGACGGTTCTTATGCCGGCGAGCGTTTGGGGCTGTCCGATTGAATGTCACGCCGTGCGGCCTGTGCGCGGTGCGGCGGATTTGGGAGCAAGTATGAAAGGTATTGTGCTGGCAGGGGGTTCCGGGACGCGTCTGCATCCAATTACCCGCGGCGTATCGAAGCAGCTGTTGCCGATTTACGATAAACCGATGATCTATTACCCGCTGTCGGTGCTGATGCTGGCGGGGATCAAAGACATTCTGATTATCTCCACGCCGGAAGATCTGCCTTCTTTCAAGCGTTTGTTGGGCAGCGGCGAAGCGTTTGGCATCAATCTCAGCTATGCCGAGCAGCCTAGCCCCGATGGCCTGGCTCAGGCATTTCTGATTGGCGAAGAATTCTTGGCCGGCGAGCCGAGCTGCCTGGTGTTGGGCGATAATATTTACTTTGGCCAAGGATTCAGTCCCAAGCTGAGAAGCGTTGCGGCGCGCACCGCCGGCGCCACGGTATTTGGCTATCAGGTGATGGATCCCGAGCGTTTTGGCGTAGTGGAATTCGATGACCGCTATCGGGCATTATCGATCGAAGAAAAACCGGTTAAACCGAAGTCTAACTGGGCGGTGACCGGGTTGTATTTCTATGATGCTCAGGTTGTGGAGTTCGCCAAGCAGATCAAACCGTCACCTCGGGGTGAGCTGGAGATCACCAGCATCAACCAGATGTATCTGGAGCGCGGAGAACTGACCGTCGAGCTGCTGGGGCGCGGTTTTGCCTGGCTGGATACCGGCACTCACGACAGCCTGCTGGAAGCCAGCAGTTTCGTGCAGACGGTCGAGAAACGTCAGGGCTTTAAAATCGCCTGTCTTGAAGAGATCGCCTGGCGCAATGGCTGGCTGGATGATGAGGGCGTGAAACGCGCGGCTCAGACGCTGGCCAAAACAGGTTACGGCAAATACTTACTGGATTTATTGCATGCGCGTCCACGCCAGTATTGAACCGCTGAATTGGGAGAGTGACTTCTTCCAATTGAAAAGCGCCAAGTTACATTTCGACGACTCTGCGGCCCCCGTCAGCCACGCTGATTTGGATGCTTATGCGTTGGTGCAGGCTAAAATCCCCGCTTACCGATTGGAGTGGGCCGATGCGCTGTCGGCGCTGGGCTTCCGGCTGGTCGAAGGCGAAGTGGACCTGGCAGTGAACATTGCAACTGGACGCGAGACGGTCGATACCGCTGCGGCCGGGGTGCGGATGGCCGTACCCGAGGACATCCCGTCGTTGCGGGCTGCCGCCGGTGACGTGTTCGCCGCCAGCCGATTTCGCGCACCGTGGTACGATCGCGCCGATAGCGGGCGATTCTATGCGGCCTGGATCGAAAAAGCGGTGCTGGGCACCTTTGATCATCAATGCTTGCTGGTATTGGACAACCAGGGGCAACCCGAAGGATTTGTCAGCCTGCGTGACATTGGCGACCAGGAAATGCGTATCGGCTTGCTGGCGGCCTATCCCGGCGCATCAGGCCGGGGCATTGGCTCCAGACTGATGGCGGCGGCGCTGGCCGAATGCCGGCGGCAGGGGATGCAGCGCCTGCGGGTCGCGACCCAGGTAGGCAATATCGCCGCATTAAGACTCTATCAACGACAGGGTGCCGTGATTGAAAGCACCGCGTATTGGTTATACAGAGGTAGACATGATTCCATTTAACGCTCCACCGGTTGTTGGCACTGAACTGGAATATATGCAGGCTGCGATGAGCAGCGGCAAGTTGTGCGGCGACGGCGGTTTTACCCGTCGCTGCCAACAGTGGATGGAACAGCATTTCGGCAGCGCGAAAGTGCTGTTGACGCCTTCCTGCACCGCGTCGTTGGAAATGGCCGCCATCCTGCTGGATATTCAGCCGGGCGACGAAGTGATCATGCCGAGCTTTACCTTCGTTTCAACCGCCAACGCCTTTGTGCTGCGCGGCGCCAAAGTGGTATTCGTCGATCTGCGTCCGGACACCATGAACATCGACGAAACCAAAATCGAAGCGGCGATTACCGATAAAACCCGCGCGATCGTGCCGGTACACTACGCCGGCGTCGCCTGCGAGATGGATACCATCATGGCGCTGGCGAAGAAATATAACCTGTTCGTGGTGGAAGACGCCGCGCAGGGCGTGATGTCGACCTACAAAGGCAAGGCATTGGGCACCATCGGCCATATCGGCTGCTTCAGCTTCCATGAAACCAAAAACTATACCGCCGGCGGCGAAGGCGGCGCGACGCTGGTGAACGATCCGGCCCTGATCGATCGGGCGGAAGTCATCCGCGAGAAAGGCACCAACCGCAGCCAGTTCTTCCGTGGCCAGGTCGACAAATATACCTGGCGCGACATCGGTTCCAGCTACTTGATGTCTGACCTGCAGGCCGCCTATCTGTGGGGTCAGCTGGAAGTGGCGGAGCGCATCAATCAGCGCCGCCTGTCGCTGTGGCAGAAGTACTACGACAGTTTCCTGCCGTTAGCGCAGGCCGGCCGTATCGAGCTGCCGACTGTGCCGGCGGACTGCGAGCACAATGCGCACATGTTCTATATCAAGCTGCGCGATATCGAAGAGCGCACCGCATTTATCGACTATCTGAAAGAAGCCGAGATCATGACGGTGTTTCACTATATCCCGCTGCATGCGTGCCCGGCCGGCGAACAGTTTGGCCGCTTTGCCGGTGAAGATCGCTATACCAGCCAGGAAAGTGCGCGTCTGGTGCGTTTGCCGCTGTTCTACAATCTGTCCGATGCCAATCAACGTACGGTTATCAATAGCATACTGAGCTTCTTCGCCTGATATGTCGTTGGCAAAAGCGTCGATATGGACCGCCGGCTCCACGCTGATCAAAATTGGCGTGGGGCTATTGGTGGTGAAACTGCTGGCGGTGGCGTTTGGCCCCAGCGGCGTGGGGCAGGCGGGTAACTTTCGCCAGTTGATCACCGTGCTGGGCGTGCTGTCCGGCGCGGGCATTTTTAATGGCATCACCAAGTACGTGGCGGAGTACCACCAGGACTCGCAGCGTCTGCGTCTGGCGGTCGGCACCGCGTCGAGCATCGTGCTGGGCTTTTCGACCTTGCTGGCGCTGGTGTTTTTGTTCGCCGCCGAGCCGATCAGCATCGGGCTGTTCGGGCATGCCGATTACGTCGGCGTGGTGCGCGCCGTCGCCTTCATTCAGATGGGCATCGCCTACGCCAACCTGTTCATGGCGGTGCTGAAAGGCTATCGCGACGCGATGGGCAACGCGCTGGCGGTGATCGGCGGCAGCCTGATCGGCGTGGTGGCTTATTATCTGTGCTTCAAGCTGGGCGGCTATGAAGGCGCGCTGGCAGGGCTGGCGTTGGTGCCGGCGTTGGTGGTGTTGCCGGCCGGGCTGATGCTGTGGCGGCGCAAAACGTTGCCGCTGCGCTACCTGGCTCCGCGCTGGGACAAAGGGGTGGCCGGCAATCTCGGCAAATTCACCCTCATGGCGTTGATCACCTCGGTGACGCTGCCGGTGGCCTACGTGATGATGCGTAACCTGTTGGCCGCGCATTACGGTTGGGATGAGGTGGGGATCTGGCAAGGCGTCAGCAGCATTTCCGATGCCTATCTGCAGTTTATCACCGCCTCGTTTACCGTCTATCTGCTGCCGACGCTGTCGCGGTTGACGGACAAGGGCGCCATCTCGCGGGAGATCGTGCGCTCGCTGAAATTCGTGCTGCCGGCCGTAGCGGCGGCGAGTTTTACGGTGTGGTTGCTGCGTGATTTCGCCATCTGGCTGCTGTTCTCGGACAAGTTCGTCGCCATGCGCGATCTGTTTGCCTGGCAGCTGGTGGGCGACGTGCTGAAAGTCGGGGCTTATGTGTTCGGCTATTTGGTGATCGCCAAAGCGTCGCTGCGCTTTTATATCTTGACGGAAGTCAGCCAGTTTCTGCTGCTGACGCTGTTCTCGCACAGGCTGATCCCGCTGCGCGGCGCGCTGGGGGCGGCTCAGGCCTATATGGCAACCTACATCGTGTATTTCGCGCTCTGTAGCTGCGTGTTTCTTATTTATCGTAGACGAGTATGACCACACTGATTCACGTTCTGGGATCCGATATCCCGCATCATAACCAGACGGTGCTGCGCTTCTTCAACGACGTGCTGGCGCCGCGTTTGCCGGCTGAGCAGACGCGGCATTTTATGGTGGCGGCCAAGGATGTGGCGGCACTGGGGGATTTCCCCGCCCTGAACATTGAGCCTTACGCCGACAAGAAGAGCCTGGCGGCGGCGGTGATCGCCCGCGCCCAGGCCGATCGCGATGCGCGCTTCTTCCTGCACGGTCAGTTTAACCCGGGGCTGTGGCTGGCGCTGCTGAGCGGCAAGATCAAGGCGCATCAGGTCAGTTGGCATATTTGGGGTGCCGATCTGTACGAAGACGCCACCAGCTGGAAATTTCGGCTGTTTTACCTGCTGCGCCGCATTGCTCAGGGGCGAGTGGGGAACGTGTTCGCCACCCGCGGCGACGTGATCCACTATCAGCAGCGCCATGCGCGGGTGCCGGCCTCGTTGTTGTACTTCCCGACGCGGATGGATCCGGCGCTGACCGACGTTCACGTCGAGAAAAATCTGGCCGGGCCGATGACGATTCTGGTGGGCAACTCCGGCGATCGCAGCAACCGGCATATCGAAGCGCTGCAGGCGATACATCAGCAGTTCGGCGCCGACGTGCGCGTGATCCTGCCGATGGGCTATCCGGCCAATAACGACGCCTACATCGAGCAGGTGCGCGCCGCCGGGTTGCCGCTGTTTGGCGAGAAAAACCTGCAGCTGCTCACGCAGCAGGTGGCGTTTGAGGACTACCTCAACATCCTGCGCGCCTGCGATCTGGGTTATTTCATTTTCAATCGCCAGCAGGGGATAGGCACCCTGTGTCTGCTGATTCAGTTTGGCGTGCCTTTCGTGCTCAGCCGGCAGAACCCTTTCTGGCAGGATTTGGCGGAACAGCACCTGCCGGTGCTGTTCTACGGCGACTCGCTCGACGAGGCGGTGGTGCGCGAAGCGCAGCGTCAGCTGGCGGCGGTGGACAAGCAGACGATCGCCTTCTTTAATCCGAACTATGTCGATGGCTGGCAGCAAGCCCTGGCGCTGGCGGCGGGAGAGCACTCATGACGTTGGCGCAATTCGGCGGTCTGTTCGTCGTCTACCTGGTCAGCCTGACGTTTATTCTGACGCTGACCTACCAGGAGTTTCGGCGCGTGCGCTTTAACTTCAACGTCTTCTTCTCGCTGCTGTATTTGCTGACGTTTTATTTCGGCTTCCCGCTGACCTGCCTGCTGGTGTTTCAGTTTGACGTCGAGGTGGTGCCGGTGGAGTTTCTGCTGTACGCCTTGCTGTCGGCGACGGCGTTTTACGCCATCTATTACGTCACCTACAAGACCCGGCTGCGCAAGCGCCGCTCTCAGCCGCGCGCGGCGCTGTTCACCATGAACCGGGTGGAAACCCATATGACCTGGGTGCTGCTGGCGCTGGTGGCGATCGGGACCGTGGGTATCTTCTTCATGCAGAACGGCTTCCTGCTGTTCAAGCTCAATTCCTACAGCCAGATCTTCTCCAGCGACGTGTCCGGCGTGGCGCTCAAACGGTTCTTCTACTTCTTCATTCCGGCGATGCTGGTGGTCTATTTCCTGCGGCAGGATCTGCGCGCCTGGTTCTTGTTCCTGGTGGCGACGGTGGCGTTCGGCATTTTGACCTACGTGATCGTCGGCGGCACCCGCGCGAATATCATCATCGCCTTCGCGCTGTTCCTGTTTATCGGCATCGTGCGCGGCTGGATCACGCTGTGGATGTTGGCGGCGGCCGGCATATTCGGTGTGGTCGGCATGTTCTGGCTGGCGTTGAAGCGCTACAGCCTGGACGTCAGCGGCGCGGAAGCGTTTTATACCTTCCTCTATCTGACCCGAGACACCTTCTCGCCGTGGGAAAATCTGGCGCTGCTGCTGCAAAATTACGACAAGATCGATTTCCAGGGCCTGGCGCCGATCCTGCGTGATTTCTACGTCTTTATCCCAACGTGGCTATGGCCGGGCCGGCCGGACGTGGTGCTGAACTCGGCCAACTATTTCACCTGGGAAGTGCTGAACAACCACTCCGGGCTGGCGATATCCCCGACGCTGATCGGTTCGCTGGTGGTGATGGGCGGCGCGCTGTTCATCCCGCTCGGCGCGATTCTGGTGGGGATGATCATCAAGTGGTTCGACTGGCTGTATGAGTTGGGCAAAACCGAACCGAACCGCTATAAGGCGGCTATCCTGCAAGGATTCTGCTTCGGCGCGGTGTTCAACATGATTGTATTGGCGCGCGAAGGGGTGGACTCATTCGTTTCGCGCGTGGTGTTCTTCTGCATTATTTTCGGCGCCTGTCTGGTGCTGGCGAAGTTGCTGTATTGGCTGTTCGATACCGCCGGGCTCATCAAGGCCAGAGTGACGCGCGCCCGCGCGCTGGCCTCTTCCCCACGGGCGGACGGTCTTTTGTAAGGGTAATGACGACGATGGAAACAAAGATTTCGGTGCCGCAGTATGAGCTGCGCGGTTTCAGCCTGTGGGGCTTTCGCGATATGGCGCACTGCATGGACTTTCTGTTCGACGGCGGCCGGGTCAAACAGGGCACGTTGGTGGCCATGAATGCGGAAAAGATCCTGAAGGCGGAAGAGGACCCGGCGCTGCATGCGTTGCTGGATGAAGCGGAGTACAAGTACGCCGACGGCATCAGCATGGTGCGCTCGATTCGCCGCAAATACCCGGCGGCGGACGTTTCGCGCGTCGCGGGCGCCGATCTTTGGGAAGCCTTGATGCAGCGCGCCGGCCGTGAAGGCACGCCGGTCTTCCTGATCGGCGGCAAGCCGGAGGTGCTGGCGGAAACCGAACGGAAGCTGCGCAGCCAGTGGAACGTTAACCTGGTGGGCAGCCAGGACGGCTATTTCAAACCGGAGCAGCGAGAGGCGCTATTCGAGCGTATTCGCGCCAGCGGCGCCGCCATCGTGACGGTGGCGATGGGATCGCCGAAGCAGGAGATCCTGATGCGCGACTGCCGCAAGGTGCATCCGCAGGCGCTGTATATGGGCGTGGGCGGCACCTACGACGTGTTTACCGGCCATGTGAAGCGTGCGCCCAAGGTGTGGCAGAACCTCGGTCTGGAGTGGCTTTACCGCCTGCTCAGCCAGCCCAGCCGTATCGGCCGGCAACTGAAGCTGTTGAAGTTTGTCGGCTACTACTACAGCGGCAAAATGTAATCGGTTATCCGGGGTGGAATGTGTCGGTTCGCCCCGGTCTGCTGTACCAATAATCTGCTTTTGCCTATTTCTCCCGCATATCTATAACCCCCAGCCCTAAACGTCGCCGCATTTATTCCATAAAGTTTTAAATTGCGGTTTGCTTATAGCGACGAAATGCGAAACGATACCGCCCGGAAATTATCCCTGGCCGCTGAAGCCTGATGCGACAGCGCTGAACGATGTTCTTCTCACGGTAACTTCGCTCCGACTACCCGTTGATGCCAACCCGAACGGCAGGGGATGATTTATTCTTTTAATAATGACAATAACGACCGGCAGCGGCCGGCAGGCAAACACAACCCGAGAAAAATTATTGAGGATTTATGGCACACAAAGAGAAACCGCAAGGGCTACACCGAGGCCTTGAGGCCCGGCACATCGAGCTTATCGCTCTCGGGGGCACCATTGGTGTCGGCCTGTTTATGGGATCGGCCAGTACGCTGAAATGGGCCGGGCCGTCGGTACTGCTGGCTTACATCATCGCCGGGCTGTTCGTGTTCTTCATTATGCGTTCGATGGGGGAGATGCTGTTCCTCGAGCCGGTCGCCGGGTCGTTCGCCGTTTACGCGCATAAATACATGAATCCCTATTTCGGCTACCTCACCGCCTGGGGGTACTGGTTTATGTGGATCGCCGTCGGCATTTCGGAGATCACCGCCATTGGGGTGTATGTGCAGTTCTGGTTCCCGGAAATACCGCAGTGGGTCCCCGCGCTGATCGCCGTGGCGATGGTGGCGCTGGCCAACCTGGCGGCGGTGCGCCTGTACGGTGAGCTGGAGTTCTGGTTCGCCATGATCAAGGTCACCACCATCATCGTGATGATTCTGGTGGGGCTGGGGGTGATCTTCTTCGGTTTCGGCAACGGCGGTGAACCTATCGGTTTCGCCAATCTGACGGCGCACGGCGGCTTCTTTGCCGGCGGCTGGAAGGGCTTCCTGTTTGCGCTGTGCATCGTGGTGGCGTCCTATCAGGGGGTTGAGCTGGTGGGCATTACCGCCGGGGAAGCCAAAAACCCGCAGGTGACGCTGAAACGCGCGATCAACAATATCCTGTGGCGCATCCTGATCTTCTATGTCGGCGCGATCTTCGTCATCGTGACCATCTTCCCGTGGAACGGCATCGGCACTACCGGCAGCCCGTTCGTGCTGACCTTCGCCAAGATCGGCATCGTCGCCGCTGCCGGCATCATTAACTTCGTGGTACTGACCGCCGCGCTTTCCGGTTGCAACAGCGGTATGTACAGCGGCGGCCGCATGCTGTACGCCCTGGCCAAGAATCGCCAACTGCCGGCGGCGCTGACCAAGCTTTCCGCCAGCGGCGTGCCGGTCAACTGCATCGCCGTCACCATCGGCTGCCTGTTGGTGGGCTCCGCGCTGAACTACATCATCCCTAATCCGGAGCAGGTGTTCGTCTATGTCTACAGCGCCAGCGTGTTGCCGGGCATGGTGCCGTGGTTCGTGGTGCTGATAAGCCAACTCTATTTCCGCCGCGCGCACAAGGAAGCGATCAAAAACCACAGCTTTAAGTCGATCATGTTCCCGTATGTGAACTATCTGACCATCGCTTTTCTGGTTTGCGTGCTGGTCGGCATGGGAATCAACCCGGATACGCGAATTTCCCTGCTGGTCGGGGCGATTTTCTTAGCAGGCGTCAGCCTGTGCTACTTCGTTTTCGGCATGCATAAGAAACATCATCCGGCTGAAAATCGGGTAGAAACGCGGCAATAAACGGTGAAAAGGAGCTACGGAGTGCGCTTTCCTGCGCAGGAGTGAGCAAAGCGTAATCAAACGCAACATTTCTGCGAAAAAGCACTAGACAGGATTGGCGTAAATCCGTAGTATCCCCTCCCGCAACGGCGCTACGCGCCCGTAGCTCAGCTGGATAGAGCGCTGCCCTCCGGAGGCAGAGGTCTCAGGTTCGAATCCTGTCGGGCGCGCCATTAAGTTTGTGCGCAGGAGCTGCGGTGGTAATATTACCGCGTGAGTAAGAAGAAGTAGTAATGGTGGCTATAGCTCAGTTGGTAGAGCCCTGGATTGTGATTCCAGTTGTCGTGGGTTCGAGTCCCATTAGCCACCCCACTTCCTAAGCGAAGTGAAGATTTAGCAGTATTTTGTGACAGTGCGAAGGTGGCGGAATTGGTAGACGCGCTAGCTTCAGGTGTTAGTGTTCTTACGGACGTGAGGGTTCAAGTCCCTCTCTTCGCACCACGCAAAATATCTGATAAATATAAGATTTATATGGACAACGGTCTGATAAATCGGGTAGTATGAGCAACACAAATCGGCGAGTAGCGCAGCTTGGTAGCGCAACTGGTTTGGGACCAGTGGGTCGGAGGTTCGAATCCTCTCTCGCCGACCACTTTCAAAGAAACCGACGTAAGTCGGTTTTTTTTCGCCTGCAATTTATGAGCATGAGCACCTCCGCAGGAGGTTCGAGCCTCGCGAAGCGAGACAACGTTGCTTTAGCAACGGCCCGCAGGGCGTTACATCCTGGGGCGCGCGTCATCTTTCTCTCGCTGACCAGTTTCAAAGAAACCGACGTAAGTCGGTTTTTTTACGTCCGCCGTTTATGAGGGTAAGTTCTTCCCGCCGCGACGAAACGCATAGCGACCAACCCGTGCAGCATTGCACGGGTTTTTGCGTATCTGAACATTGGCATTTTGTCTCAACCGGCACGTGTGTAGGTTTTCAGCGACAATGTGGTTCGACGTTGTCGCCAGTTTGAGACAAATAATCCATTGATTTTAAACATTAAAAGTAGCTTTGGCTTAAGTCGTCGTTTTGCGGCGACAGCGTCAGATCGGCCGTGGGTAAAGAACGACAGGGGACGGCATGCTGAGAGAAAGTTAGACGTAAATAAAAATTTAATATTTTCAATCAATTGAATGCTATTTTTTATAGCGACTTTCCTGGATCTGAAAGTTGGCACGCCAAGTGCAATACCTACAGCGTAGATGCTCATTCCATTTCTTATGTTCGCCTTAGGCTTCATAAACCCTGGGAATGACGCAGAGCCGATTTAGGGTGCCTATCGCCCACGAGAACGATGACTAACCCGTCATCACGCTCAGGGCAAAACGTTGAGTGAGGCACCGCCCCTGTTGTCCTAGACCTGATTGCTTCTTTATACACTTGCCATGCGGCAAGTGTTTTTTTTTTGCGCTTCAGCAAGCTAACGGGCAAAAAAAGCGCGGCACCGAGGCCACGCTTTCTCTGCCGGGCGGGCGGTTATTCGCCGCCGTTCTGTTTCAGCGTCAACATCAGTCCTTCACGCCGCATCTGCGCCGCTTCATCCGAACGATGCAGTTTCTCCAGCGTATCGGCCAGCCAGGCGTAATCGTAGGCGTCCGGACGCTGTTTCAGCGCTTCGCGGAAGGCGTCGGCCGCCTGCTGCCACTCGCCGTGCTTCATCAGCAACTGCCCCAGCGTGCTGTTCAACAGCGGCGTCGCGCCGTGCTGCTTCATCTGCTGACGCAGCGCTTTCTCAAGCTGCTCGGGGTTGCCGGACTTCAGCCGTGGCAGCAACAGCACCAGGCGCTCGTCATATTGGCGTTTCAGGCCGTCGAGCACAATCTCCTGCGCCAGTTCGTGGTCGTTGCATTCGATCAGGTGCTCCACCATCGCGATTTGCAGCGGCACTTCGTGACGCGTCTTGCGGCTCTGATCTTTCCACCAGCGCTTCAGGCCTTCGCTGCCTTCGTCCGCCATCGCCTGATTCATCAGCCCGATGTAAGCCTGTTGCTGCAACGCCTGCAGCTGCTCTTCGCTGTGCAGTTCGATTTTACGCATCGACGGCAGCACTTCCAGCAGCGACGCATAGGCGCCGGTGCGCAGATAGGCTTGTTCCGCCAGGCGCAACACTTCCGGATGGCGCGGCGCCTGGTTCAGCAGGCGATCGACGCCGTGGCGCGCGGCGTGGTTCTCGCCCTGCGCCAGCTGGATGCGAACCCGGGTGATATCCACCGGCAGCTGATCGGTATCGGCGGCTTCGGCGGCCCGCTCCAGATATTGGTTGGTGCGGAAGTCATCGCCGCGTTGCTGCGCAGCCTCGGCGGCCAGCAGATAGTTCACCACCGGCTGTTCGGCGTGATCGGCGTTGCGCGTCATCAGCTTTTCAACCTGCTTGTAGTCGCCCTCCGCCAGTTTGATCAGCGCGGCTTTGGTTTGCTGACGCGCGCGGGTGCGCTTGCGGCCGATAAACCAACCGCGCGTGCGGGCGCCGGTACGGAAGATGCGGCGCAGGATCCACTCGATCGCCAGCAGAACCACGAACAGCAGCACCAACATGATCACCAGGCCGGTGACGCTGGTTTCAATATTGTAGTTATCGGTCTGGATCAGCACATAGCCCTGATGCCCGGCCAACATCGGCCCGAGCACCACGCTGGCGATCACCACCAGGAACAGAAATAGCACGCGTAACATGGCTTAACCCTCCTGATGAGCGGCAGGGGACTGGGTCATCAGGTTGCGCACCCGGGTCTGCATCACTTTTTCGAGCAGCGGCTGGCTTTTCAGCTGATCCGGCACGTCCATCGAGATCGACTGTTGGCTCAGGCTGTCCAGCTCTTCAAGGAAGGCCTTGGTCGCCGGATCGGTGGTGTCGAAATAGGCGCGCACCCAGGTGGAGACGGTTTCCAGCGACTGCTTGTAGGTCTCGTTCTGGTGACGCGGAATGGCCTGTGCGGCCACCAGCAGGCGCGAACGGATGTTTTCGCGCAGGTAGATGTCCTGATTCGGGGCCAGCAGCGGTTCGGCGCTGGTATCGCGACGGCGGATGGTGATGAAGTCGGCCATGAAATTGCGCCAGCTCTTGGCCAGGTTCTGCCGCCATTCGCCGATCGAGCCGGAGAGCTCGCTGCTGTTTTGATCCATCGGCGCTTCGTCGGTGTCGTTATCGGCCAGGCGTAGGTTATCCACCTGATTGGACAGCTGATTGACCTTGAGGATGATGCCGTCGTAATCGACCTGGGTCAGCGTAGAAAGCGTGCTGATGTCTTCGGTAATGGCGCGGCGCACGTCGAGCAGGCTCGGATCGTTCATGTCCGCCAGGCTGGCGTCGGCGCTTTTCAGCAGCGCGGCGGCGCTGGTCACGTCCTGATCGCTCCATAGCTTGCGGCCGGCCATTTTCACCAGGAAATCGGCCTGCGCCAGCAGCCAGGTTTTGGCGTCGCTGCCGGAGATGGTCGCCACTTTTTCCTGCAGCTCGCTCAGTTGGCGCGCCAGGTTCGCCTGCTCGCGATCGGCGGCGTCCAGGGTTTTACCCTGCTGTTGCAACAAGCCTTCCAGCGCATTTCTTTCCTGCTGCTGGCTCTGCTTCACGCCGTCAAGCTGCTGCTGCAGCGCCTGATTGGCGGCGATCAGCTGTTGTGCCTGCTTGTGCGTATGGTAATAACCGCCCGCGCCGAGGGCGATGACCAGCACGATAGCGATCGCGCCGAGCACCGGGCCGGTGTTCTTGCCTTTGCGGCTGGCAGCGGCTGGCTGCTGGGA
This sequence comes from Serratia sp. EWG9, assembly GCF_019913725.1. Classification (NCBI taxonomy): domain Bacteria; kingdom Pseudomonadati; phylum Pseudomonadota; class Gammaproteobacteria; order Enterobacterales; family Yersiniaceae; genus Serratia; species Serratia sp. EWG9. The sequence continues at coordinate 88,205 of NZ_JADNRO010000012.1, read as the reverse complement.
GCTCTCAACCGCGGTGGTGGGTTCTTCAACCGGGGCGGCTGGGGTATTTTGTTCCGTCATAGTGGCACATCCCATAGTCAGATTATTGTAGCGCGCGGATCAGCGCGTCATTATCGGCGTTGTCAGCTACCCGAATCGTACGCCAGCCCAATTCCCGGGCGAGGGTAGCCAGGCGTTCGCTCACTACTACCAGGCGGCAACGCAGCAGCCATGAAGAACGATAGTAATCAGGAACTAAAGTATAGAGCTGTTGTAACATTTCACCGCTGGTCACCACCAGCGTATCCACACCGGCGCGCTGCCAGTGGGCGCTTTGCTCGCTGCCGTCGTAGTGCACCGGGCTGCGTTGATAACATTCATAATAGCTGACGTCGGCGCCGCGCTCGCTCAGCGTCGACCCCAACAGTTCGCGGCCGCCGTTGCCGCGTAAAATCAGCGCGCGTTTGCCCGCCAATTTTTGCAGCGCCGGCAGCAACAGCAGCGTTTCGCTGATCTCGCGTTCGCGCGGGTATTCCACCGGCAAACTGCTGATGCGGTGCAGCGCCAGCCCGGTGGTGCGGCCGATGGCGTAATAAGACAGGTGAGCGGGCCAGCTCAGCCCGGCGCGGCCGATAACCGAATCGGCATAACTCACCGAATGTTGCGACAGCACGAACACCAGATCGCCGGCGCTAAGCTGCTGCAACGCCTGCGGCAGCTTCGGCAGATCGCCGCCCGGCGCGAAGTCGATCAGCGGTGCATGATAGGCAACCCGGCCGAGTGCGCGCAGCCGGCTCACTAACAGCTCCCCCGAAGGCGATGGGCGGGTTACCAGGATCGTCATGCCGGCGGATTTCCCTGATAAACCTCGCGCAGGATCTCGCGCGCGCCGCGCGCCAGCAACTCTTCCGCCAGCTCAACGCCCATCCGTTCGGCCTGGGCGGCCGGGCCGCGGCGTTCGCCGCGCACCATCTGGCTGCCGTCCGGCGCGCCGACCAGGGCGCGCAGCCACAGGCTGTCGCCATCCAGTTCGGCATAGCTGCCGATCGGCACCTGGCAGCCGCCTTCCAGGCGGGTGTTCATCGCCCGCTCGGCGCGCACGCGGGTTTCGGTGGCCGCATGGTTCAGCGGCGCCAGCAGCGCGCGGGTGACGCTGTCGTCGAGACGGCATTCAATGCCGACCGCACCCTGGCCGACCGCCGGCAGGCACTCTTCGGCGCTCAGCGGGCTGCGGATGCGTTGCTCCAGCCCCAGGCGCTTCAGGCCGGCCACCGCCAGAATAATTGCGTCGTAGTCGCCGTTGTCCAGCTTGGCCAGGCGAGTGCCGACGTTGCCGCGCAGGTCGCGCACGACAAGATCCGGGCGGCGTTCGCGCAGCTGGCACTGGCGGCGCAGGCTGGAGGTGCCGACCACGCTGCCCTGCGGCAGCTGATCGAGCGAGGCGAAACGATTGGAAACAAAAGCGTCGCGGGGATCTTCGCGTTCGCAAATGGTGGTCAAACCGAGCCCGGCAGGGAAATCGACCGGCACGTCTTTCATCGAATGCACGGCGATGTCGGCGCGGCCTTCCAGCAGCGCGAGCTCGAGTTCTTTAACAAACAGGCCTTTACCGCCGACTTTCGCCAACGGCGTATCCAGAATAACGTCGCCGCGGGTGACCATCGGCACCAACTCGACCTGCAGGCCGGGATGGCAGGCCATCAGACGTTGCTGCACATAATGTGCTTGCCAAAGTGCAAGCGGGCTTTGTCGGGTGGCAATTCGAATAATTTTGTCTAACATGCTTGTTACCGTTTTTATATTTCGCCATCCATCCTACCACTGAGAGTCAATACTGTCAGTGCAAGAAGCCGGAGGCGGAAAAAGGACAACGGAATCAAAGGGACGTGTGATGTGCTTTGGGGCAGTTAACACTGCGGGTAAATCGTTTAGGGAAGCGCTACAATAATTGTGAAGCGTTACCTCCTTTACGGTCAATCAGCAAGGTGTTAAATTGATCACGTTTCCAGCAATAAGTCGCCAAATATTCTTCTTACACTAACGGCGCTTATGGAATACGGGTTTTTTTCTAAACACCGGGATAATCAGGCGAGACGTCTTGTACCTCTACATCGAGACATTGAAGCAGAGACTGGATGCGATCAATCAGCTACGCGTCGATCGCGCCCTGGCGGCTATGAAGCCCGCGTTTCAACGGGTATACAGTCTGCTGCCCACCTTACTGCACCACCACCACCCGCTGATGCCGGGTTACCTGAACGGTAACGTTCCCCACGGCATTTGCCTCTACACGCCTGATGAAACTCAACAAGATTACCTGAACGATTTAGAAGACAAATGGGGCAGCCCGTTTGACAAACCGGCCAGCGGCGAGCTGCCGATCACCGGCGTCTATTCGATGGGCAGCACCTCGTCTATCGGCCAAAGCTGCAGCTCGGATCTCGACATCTGGGTCTGCCACCAGTCCTGGCTGGACAACGAAGAACGCACCCGCCTGCAGCAAAAATGCAGCCTGCTTGAGAAGTGGGCCGCGTCGATGGGGGTGGAAGTCAGCTTCTTCCTGATCGACGAAAACCGTTTCCGCCATAATGAAAGCGGCAGCCTGGGCGGCGAAGACTGCGGCTCGACGCAGCACATCCTGTTGCTGGACGAGTTCTACCGCACCGCGGTGCGCCTGGCCGGCAAACGCATCCTGTGGAACATGGTGCCGGGCGAAGAAGAAGCGCACTACGATGAATACGTGCTGTCGCTGTACGCGCAGGGCGCGCTGACGCCGAACGAGTGGCTGGATCTCGGCGGCCTGAGTTCGCTGTCGGCGGAAGAGTACTTCGGCGCCAGCCTTTGGCAGCTGTACAAGAGCATCGATTCGCCTTACAAGGCGGTGCTGAAAACACTGCTGTTGGAAGCCTATTCCTGGGAATACCCCAATACCCAACTGCTGGCGACGGACATCAAACATCGCCTGCACCAGGGCGAGATCGTCAGCTTCGGGCTCGACGCCTACTGCATGATGCTCGAGCGCGTCACCCGCTACCTCACCGACATCAACGACACCACCCGCCTCGATTTGGCCCGCCGCTGTTTCTACCTAAAAGTGTGTGAAAAGCTGTCGCTGGCCAAGGCCTGCGTCGGCTGGCGGCGCGAGATCCTCAGCCAATTGGTCAGCGAGTGGGGCTGGAGCGAAGAGCGTCTGGCGATGCTGGACAACCGCGCCAACTGGAAGATCGAGCGAGTGCGCGAAGCGCACAACGAACTGCTCGACGCGATGATGCAGAGCTACCGCAACCTGATCCGTTTCGCCCGCCGCAACAACCTCAGCGTTAGCGCCAGCCCGCAGGATATCGGCGTGCTGACCCGCAAACTGTATGCGGCGTTCGAAGCGCTGCCCGGCAAGGTGACGTTGGTGAACCCGCAGATCTCGCCGGATCTGTCGGAAAACGATTTAACCTTTATTCATGTGCCGGTTGGCCGCGCCAACCGCACCGGCTGGTACCTGTACAATCAGGCGCCGGCCATGGATTCGATCGTCAGCCATCAGCCGCTCGAATATAACCGTTACCTGAACAAGCTGGTGGCCTGGGCCTATTTCAACGGCCTGCTGACGCCGCAGACCCGCCTGCACATCAAGAGCGGCAACCTGTGCGACACCGCCAAGCTGCAGGAGCTGGTGGCCGACGTTTCTCATCACTTCCCGCTGCGCCTGCCGGCACCGACGCCGAAAGCGTTGTACAGCCCGTGCGAGATTCGCCATCTGGCGATCATCGTCAATCTGGAAAACGATCCGACCGCCGCCTTCCGCAATCAGGTGGTGCACTTCGATTTCCGCAAGCTGGACGTGTTCAGCTTCGGCCAGCAGCAGCAGTGTTTGGTGGGCAGCATCGATCTGCTGTATCGCAACTCCTGGAACGAAGTGCGTACCCTGCATTTCAGCGGCGAGCAGTCGGTGCTGGAAGCATTGAAAACCATTCTCGGCAAAATGCACCAGGACGCCGCACCGCCGGAGTCGGTGGAAGTGTTCTGCTACAGCCAGCACCTGCGCGGCCTTATTCGCACCCGCATTCAGCAGCTGGTGTCGGAGTGCATCGAGCTGCGCCTGTCCAGTACCCGTTTGGAACCCGGCCGCTTCAAGGCGGTGCGCGTCGCCGGGCAGACCTGGGGGCTGTTTTTCGAGCGCCTGAGCGTGTCGGTGCAGAAGCTGGAGAACGCGGTGGAGTTTTACGGCGCCATCTCCAACAACAAGCTGCACGGCCTGTCTATCAAGGTGGAAACCGATCAGGTGCATCTGCCGCCGGTGGTGGACGGCTTCGCCAGCGAGGGGATCATCCAGTTCTTCTTCGAAGACACCTCAGACGACAAGGGCTTCAACATCTATATTCTGGATGAGTCGAATCGGGTGGAGGTGTATCACCACTGCGAGGGCAGCAAAGAGGAGCTGGTGCGCGACGTCAGCCGCTTCTATTCCTCATCGCACGATCGCTTCACCTACGGCTCCAGCTTCATCAACTTCAATCTGCCGCAGTTCTATCAGATTGTGCAGCTCGACGGGCGCACGCAGGTGATCCCGTTCCGCAGCAACGTGCTGTCCAGCCTGTGCGTGACGGTGGCCGACGGCGCCGCTCAGCCGCTGAAGCAGCAGTTCCAGCTGCATTGACGCCGCAAGGGCTCGGTTGCCGAGCCCTGCTTAGCCTCAGGAAAAACTCAGTTCCTCGCCGGCCTGCGCGCTGGCCGCTTCGCTGAGCAGTTGGTAAAACGGCTGCCCGCTGCGATCGCATACCCAGACGCCGTCGCGGTAGTTGAAGTGGTAACCGCCGGCCTTGGTGGCGAGCCACACCTGGTGCAGCGGCTCCTGGCGGTTGATGACGATTTTGGTGCCGTTTTCGAAGCTTAGCGTCATCACGCCGCCATTGGTTTCGTAATCGATATCCGCATCGCCGTCAAAATCGTCCAGTGTCTCTTCAATATTCAGCATCAGCTGGTCGGCCAACTGGTGAAACTCACTGTCGTTCATATTCAATTCCTATTGCTTTTCATGATCCACCTGCGATTATAGAGACCTTGGACGCATGAATTACAGGCATTAATGCAAATGAAAAAACAACTACGCTATGCGCTGATGGCCGTTCTGGTTACCGGCCTCGCCGGCTGTGGTCTGAAAGGCCCGCTTTACTTCCCACCTGCCGACTCCGCCGGCCAAAAACCGGCCAAACCGCCGGTGCAAACGGGCGATCAGGTGCAAAAGAACCAGCAGGAGCAGTCTGGCTCTCAGCAAAAACCGTCGATGGTTGCCCAGTAACACCCGGTTTGCGGTGGCGAGCGCCGCCGCAAAATCAAGACGGATAGCGCGTCCAGATAGCGGAGTATGATATGCAGTTCTCCAAAATGCACGGTCTGGGCAACGACTTTATGGTGGTCGATGCCGTTACACAGAATGTCTATTTTTCACCTGAGCTGATCCGCCGGCTGGCCGATCGGCACCTGGGCGTCGGCTTTGACCAGATGCTGGTGGTAGAACCGCCTTACGATCCCGAGCTGGATTTTCACTACCGAATTTTTAACGCCGACGGCAGCGAAGTGGCGCAGTGCGGCAACGGCGCGCGCTGTTTCGCGCGCTTTGTGCGGCTGAAAGGGTTGACCAACAAGCGCGATATCCGCGTTAGCACCCAAACCGGGCGCATGGTGCTCAGCGTCACCGACGACGATCTGGTGTGCGTCAACATGGGTGAGCCGAATTTCGATCCGCAGGCGGTGCCGTTCCGCGCCGCCAAGGCGGAAAAGACCTACATCATGCGCGCGGCGGAACATACCGTGCTGTGCGGAGTGGTGTCGATGGGCAACCCGCATTGTGTTTTGCAGGTGGATGATGTAAAAACCGCCAAGGTGGAGCTGCTTGGGCCGGTGCTGGAAGGGCACGAGCGCTTCCCGGAACGGGCCAACATCGGCTTTATGCAAGTGGTCAGCCGCGATCACATCAAGCTGCGCGTTTACGAGCGCGGCGCCGGTGAAACGCAGGCCTGCGGCAGCGGCGCCTGCGCGGCGGTGGCGGTAGGGATCCAACAGGAATTGCTGTCAGAAGAGGTGCATGTAGAACTGCCGGGCGGCAGCCTGCATATTCGCTGGAAAGGGCCGGGCAATCCGCTGTTTATGACCGGTCCGGCAACCCATGTCTATGACGGATTTATTCATCTATGAAAAGCGTAGAAGAACAGAGCGTCGCCGGCCTGGCGCTGGATGACGACGCCGTGATGCAGTACCTGCTGCAGAACCCGGATTTCTTTATTCGCAACGCGCGCCAGGTTGAGCAGATGCGCGTGCCTCACCCGGTGCGCGGCAGCGTTTCGCTGGTGGAATGGCATCTGGCTCGCCAGCGCAATCACATCGAACGGCTGGAAGAAGAGATCACGTTGTTGATGGAGCAGGCCAGCGCCAACGAAGGGCTGTTCGCCAGGCTGCTGCACCTGCAGGCCGATCTGGCCACCGCCGACAGCCTGCAGGACATGCTAAACCGGCTGCAGCGCTGGGCGCGCGGCTTCGGTTTGGCCGGCGCCACGGTTCGGCTGTTCGCCGAGCGCTGGAATATCGGCGCGCCTTCCGATTTCACCCACCTGGCGCTGACGCGTTCGGCGTTCGAGCCGTTCCGCATTCAGCGGCTGGGCAGCGAACAACACTATCTCGGCAGCCTGAACGGCCCCGAGCTGCTGCTGCTGTTGCCGCAGGCCAAACAGATTGGCCAAATTGGCTCGGTGGCGCTGTCGATGTTGGGTGACGACGGCGAGCTGGGCATGGTGATCTTCAGCAGCCGCGATACGCAACATTATCAGCAGGGCATGGGTACGGTGATGCTCAATCAGCTGGCGCGCATGCTGCCGGCGCTGCTGGAACGCTGGATCGAACGCGCATGACGCCGATTGCGCCCAGCCTGCAGCAGCCGGTGGACGCTTTTCTGCGTTATCTCAAGGTAGAACGGCAACTCAGCCCGCTGACGCAGCTCAGCTATTCACGCCAGCTGACGGCGCTGATGCGCCTGGCGCAGGAGATCGGCGTCACCGACTGGACGACGCTGGACGCCGCCCGGGTGCGCATGCTGGCGGCGCGCAGCAAACGCGCCGGTCTGCAGTCCGCCAGCCTGGCGCTGCGGCTCTCTTCGTTGCGTAGCTTCCTCGATTGGCTGGTCAGCCAGGGCGTGCTGCACGCCAACCCCGCCAAGGGCATCCGCACGCCGCGCAGCGGCCGCCATCTGCCGAAAAACATCGACGTCGATGAAATGAACCAGCTGCTGGAGATCGATCTCAACGATCCGCTGGCGGTGCGCGATCGCGCCATGCTGGAGGTGATGTATGGCGCCGGCCTGCGCCTCTCCGAGCTGGTGGGGCTGGATTGCCGCCATGTCGATATGGCGGCGGGCGAGGTGTGGGTGATGGGGAAAGGCAGCAAAGAACGCAAACTGCCGATTGGGCGCACCGCCGTCACCTGGCTGGAACACTGGCTGGCGATGCGCGATCTGTTTGGGCCGCAGGACGACGCCATGTTCCTGTCCAATCAGGGGCGACGCATCTCGACGCGCAACGTGCAAAAACGCTTCGCCGAATGGGGCGTGAAGCAGGGCGTCAATAGCCATATCCATCCGCACAAGCTGCGCCACTCCTTCGCCACCCATATGCTGGAGTCCAGCGGCGATCTGCGCGCGGTGCAGGAGCTGCTCGGCCACGCCAACCTGACCACCACGCAAATTTATACCCACCTCGACTTTCAACATCTGGCGAACGTGTACGATGCCGCGCATCCGCGCGCCAAACGGGGGAAATCCTGATGCATTTTTATCGCCCGCTGCGCCCGCTGGCGGCGCTGACTTTCGATCTGGACGACACGCTGTATGACAACCGTCCGGTGATCCGGCACACCGAGCAGCAGTCGGTGGCCTTCCTGCAGAGCTACCATCCCGGCCTGAACGGCTTCCAGTCGGCGGATTTCCACCGCCTGCGCCAGGAACTGCGCGAGCAGGATCCGGAGATTTACCACGACGTCACCCAGTGGCGCTGGCGCGCCATTCATCTGGCGTTGAGCCGGCAGGGGCTGCGCGACGCCGAAGCGGCGATCGGGGCCGATGCGGCGATGCAGAATTTCGCGCTGTGGCGCAGCCGTATCGAGGTGCCGGAAGCGACCCATACCACGCTGAAGGCGCTGGCGGCGCGCTACCCGCTGGTGGCGATCACCAACGGCAACGCCGATCCGGCGCAGTGCGGCCTGGACGGCTACTTTCAGTTTGTGCTGCGTTCCGGGCCGGACGGGCGCGCCAAGCCGTATCAGGACATGTATCACCTGGCCGTCGAGCGGCTGGGCGTGGCGCCCGAGCAGATCCTGCACGTGGGCGACGATCTGACCACCGACGTGGCCGGCGCGCTGCGCGCGGGGCTGCAGGCCTGTTGGATCAACGATCGGCAACGCAGCCTGATGCAGGCCGCCGACAGCCGCCTGCTGCCGCATATTGAGATTTCGCAGTTGGCATCGCTGACAGCATTGTTATAATCCCTGCCAGAACTCTGTATAAATTTCCAGTGAAAAACCCGTCGCCGGCGGGTTTTTCCTTAACCATTAGTGGTGCCTATGGACGTCTCCGATCTGCTCGACAGCCTGAATGAAAAACAACGTGAAGCCGTGGCGGCGCCGCGCAGCAACCTGTTGGTTCTGGCCGGAGCGGGCAGCGGCAAGACGCGGGTGCTGGTGCATCGCATCGCCTGGCTGCTGTCGGTGGAGAACTGCTCACCGTATTCGATCATGGCGGTGACCTTCACCAACAAGGCGGCGGCGGAAATGCGCCACCGTATCGAACATCTGATCGGCACCAGCCAGGGCGGCATGTGGATCGGCACTTTCCACGGTCTGGCTCACCGCCTGCTGCGCGCTCATCATCTGGAAGCCAACCTGCCGCAGGATTTCCAGATCCTCGACAGCGACGACCAGCTGCGGTTGCTCAAGCGCATCATCAAGGCGCTGAACGTCGACGAGAAACAGTGGCCGCCGCGTCAGGCGATGTGGTACATCAACGGCAAGAAAGACGAAGGCCTGCGCCCGCAGCACGTCGAGACCTACAACAACCCGGTAGAGGCCACCTGGCTGCGCATCTACCAGGCCTATCAGGAAGCCTGCGATCGCGCGGGGCTGGTGGATTTCGCCGAGCTGCTGCTGCGCGCGCACGAGCTGTGGCTGAACAAGCCGCATATCCTCAACCACTATCGCGAACGTTTCACCAACGTGCTGGTGGACGAATTCCAGGATACCAACAGCATCCAGTACGCCTGGATCCGCCTGCTGGCGGGCGGCAACAGCAACGTGATGATCGTCGGCGACGATGACCAGTCGATCTACGGCTGGCGCGGCGCGCAGGTGGAAAACATCCAGCGCTTCCTGAAGGATTTCCCCGGCGCGGAAACCATCCGCCTGGAGCAGAACTACCGTTCCACCAGCAACATCCTGAAAGCGGCCAACACCCTGATCGCCAACAACGACGGGCGCATGGGGAAAAACCTGTGGACCGAAGGCGGCGAAGGCGAGCCGATTTCCCTCTACTGCGCCTTCAACGAACTCGACGAAGCGCGCTTTGTGGTCAACCGCATCAAGACCTGGCAAGACAACGGCGGCGCGCTGAACGATTGCGCCATTTTGTACCGCAGCAACGCCCAGTCGCGCGTGCTGGAAGAGGCGCTGCTGCAGACGGCGATGCCGTACCGCATCTACGGCGGCCAGCGGTTCTTCGAACGTCAGGAAATCAAGGATGCGCTGGCTTACCTGCGCCTGATCTCCAACCGCAACGACGACGCTGCCTTCGAGCGCGTGGTCAACACCCCGACGCGCGGCATCGGCGATCGCACCCTCGACGTAGTGCGCCAGGCGGCGCGCGATCGCCAGCTGACGCTGTGGCAGGCGACGCGCGAACTGATGCAGGACAAGGTTCTGGCCGGCCGCGCCGCGTCGGCGCTGCAGCGCTTCATCGAGCTGGTGGAGTCGCTGGCGCATGAAACCGCCGATATGCCGCTGCACGTGCAGACCGATCGGGTGATCCGCGACTCCGGGCTGTTCATCATGTATGAGCAGGAAAAGGGCGAGAAGGGACAGGCGCGCATCGAAAACCTTGAGGAACTGGTGACGGCGACGCGCCAGTTCAGCTATCAGGAAGAAGATCAGGATCTGATGCCGCTGCAGGCATTCCTGTCGCATGCGGCGCTGGAAGCGGGCGAAGGCCAGGCCGACGCCTATCAGGACGCGGTGCAGCTGATGACCCTGCACTCGGCCAAGGGGTTGGAGTTCCCGCTGGTGTTTATCGTCGGCATGGAAGAAGGCATGTTCCCGAGCCAGATGTCGCTGGACGAAGGCGGCCGTCTGGAGGAGGAGCGCCGTCTGGCCTATGTGGGCGTGACGCGCGCCATGCAGAAACTGACGCTGACCTATGCTGAAACGCGCCGTCTGTACGGCAAAGAGGTTTATCACCGGCCGTCGCGCTTTATCGGCGAATTGCCGGAGGAGTGCGTGGAAGAAGTGCGCCTGCGCGCCAGCGTATCGCGCCCGGTCAATCACCGCCGCATGGGCACGCCGATCAGCGAGAACGACACCGGTTACAAGCTGGGCCAGCGCGTGCGTCATCCCAAGTTTGGCGAAGGCACCATCGTCAATCTGGAGGGCAGCGGCGAGCACAGCCGGCTGCAGATCGCCTTCCCGGGTGAGGGCATCAAATGGCTGGTGGCGGCCTACGCGCGTTTGGAAACGGTATAAAGAGAGAGGCGTTGCAGGGGCCAGCCCCTGCAACCTTTCACGATCAGTGAGGGTACCGGTCGCCGACCTGTGCGGTGGCATACCAGCGCATCACCGCTTCGGTGCCTTCACCGCCTTCCTGCGGCGCCCACTGCATGCAGTCTTCTTCGGTCAGCGCCTGATACGGGCCCTGCTTCACTTCGAACACTACGCCGCCGGCATCGACCGACAGCACCGCATGCCAGGTAAAGGCCGGCATCTCCAGCACTTTGGTTTCTTCGCCGAGCAGGGTGCGCTGTGTTACAACGCCGTCATCGTTGAACTGCAGCACCACAAAGCGGCCGCGCAGCGGCGTCAGCAGCTCCCAGGTTTGCGGGTGGCGGTGCGGGCGGATATAGGTGCCGGGTTCCATGGCGATCGCCAGGCGTTGCACCGGGTCGCTCAGCTCTTCGTGTAAGGTGCGGTGCGCGCGCAGGCGGGCCACGCTGGCGGCCTGTTCGCTCATCGCGGTCAGTTCATGGGCGGTAATCTGTTTCATCGTTTAAATCCGCATGCTTGTCGTACCATTAGGGTGATGTCATCTTAGCAACATTCTTGGTGGCGGTAAGCGATCGCCGCGACTTTTTCAGTACGGTTTAAGCCCCATTTCTGCTATTGATCATCGTGATGATTTGTTGCGCAATTATCCCGCCTAACGTGTTGACAGGCTTTTTCTTCTCGGCGTAACATGCGCGCACTATTATCATTGAGGACAGACGCCTTGGACACACCCAGTAGATACTGGCTCACTGACCTGCGCCGCAGGTATAACTTCTAAGGCTCTCCGTTTTTGCTGATAGCCTTCGTGGTTGTCGGCGACCCCGCAAAGTGTCGCTATGAGTCAGATCTCTTCATGGTCTGAAACAAATCGGTGATACGCATCTCCCTCTGTTTCTGTGCTTCAACGCGTTGTCCGCACCCGTTACCTTCACGGAGTTTTGGCACATGCTGAGCGCTTTTAAATTAGATAACCGCCGCTTGTCCCGTCTGGAACTGGACGACTCAGATGATCTCACGTCATCGCTGTGGGTTGATCTGGTCGAGCCGGAAGAGGGCGAGCGTGAGCGCGTGCAGAATGAGCTGGGACAAAGCCTGGCGACGCGTCCTGAACTGGACGACATCGAAGCCTCCGCCCGTTTCTTCGAAGACGAAGACGGTCTGCATATCCACTCCTTCTTCTACTTTGAAGATGCGGAAGATCACGCCGGCAACTCCACGGTGGCGTTCACCATCCGCGACGGGCGTCTGTATACCCTGCGCGAGCGCGAACTGCCGGCGTTCCGCCTGTACCGCATGCGCGCCCGCAACCAGACGATGCTCGAAGGCAACGCTTACGAACTGCTGCTGGATCTGTTCGAGACCAAGATTGAACAGCTGGCGGACGAGATAGAGAATATCTACAGCGATCTGGAACAGCTCAGCCGGGTGATCATGGAAGGGCATCAGGGCGACGAATACGACGCCGCGCTCTCGACGCTGGCGGAGCTGGAAGATATCGGCTGGAAGGTGCGTTTGTGCCTGATGGATACCCAGCGCGCGCTCAACTTCCTGGTGCGCAAGGCGCGTCTGCCGACCGGCCAGCTGGAGCAGGCGCGTGAAGTGCTGCGCGACATCGAATCCCTGCTGCCGCACAACGAATCGCTGTTCCAGAAGGTGAACTTCCTGATGCAGGCGGCGATGGGCTTCATCAACATCGAACAGAACCGTATTATCAAGATCTTCTCGGTAGTGTCGGTGGTGTTCCTGCCGCCTACGCTGGTGGCTTCCAGCTACGGCATGAACTTCGAATTCATGCCGGAACTGAAATGGTCGTTCGGCTACCCGGGCGCGATCACGCTGATGATCCTGGCGGGCCTGGCCCCTTACCTGTACTTCAAGCGCAAGAACTGGCTGTAACCCGGCGACGCCGGGCTCAGCGCAGCTTGCGCTGGGTATAGAGCGCGTCGAGGGTGAACAGGATCAGCGCCGCCCAGATAAAGCCGAAGGTCACCAGCTTGTCCTGGCCGACGGTCTCGCCGTAGAAGGTGACCGCCAGCAGGAACATCAGCGTCGGGCCGAGATACTGGAAGAAACCGAGCGTTGACAGGCGCAGCCGGGTAGCCGCCGCGGTGAAGCACAGCAGCGGCACGGTGGTGACGATGCCGGCGGCGACCAGCAGCAGGTTCAGCGACCACGGGTTGGCGCTCAGGTGGCTGGTGGGGCTGTCGGCGAACAGGAACAGATAGGCCGCCGCTACCGGCAGCAGCCATAGCGTCTCAATCAGCATGCCGGTCTGCGCGTCGATGGCGATTTTCTTGCGCAGCAGGCCGTAGAAGGCAAAGCTGAACGCCAGCCCCAGACCGATGATCGGCAACGACCCGAACTGCCAGAGCTGCACCAGCACCCCGGTGAACGCCAGCGCCACCGCCACCCACTGCATGCGGCGGAAACGTTCGCCGAGAAACAGCATCCCCAACAGCACGTTAACCAGCGGGTTGATGAAGTAGCCCAGGCTGGCTTCCAGCATATGGTGATTGTTCACCGCCCAGATGAACAGCAGCCAGTTGCCGCCGATCAACAGCGCGGTGACCGCCAGCAACAGCAGCCGTTTGCGATTTTGGCAGGCGGCGCGCACTTTAGGCCAGTTGCGGCCCAGTGTGATCAGCGCCAGCATGAAGAAAAACGACCAGATGATCCGGTGGGTGAGGATCTCATCCGCGGACACTTGCTGGATCAGTTTGAAATAAGCCGGGGCGATGCCCCACATAAAATAGGCGGCCAGGGCAAAGAAAATGCCCTGACGCGTTTGCTTTGCGTCCATGACGTCACTCTGGTGGGGAACTTAAGATGCGGTGAGTGTACTGAAGACGCTCACCGCACACAATCATCAGCCGACCAGGTAGGTGGCGGTGGCGGTCGCGATATGCAGGCCGTCGTGGTTATGCAGTTCTACGCGCGCGACGGCGACTTTGTTGCCGCTGCGCAGCACGCTGGCGGAGGCGACGAAGTGCTCGCCGCGGCCGGGGCGCAGGTAGTCGACGCGCAGGTCGATGGTGCCCATGCGCGACAGCTTGGCGGCGATCTCCTCTTCGACCAGCGGCTCCAGGCGCGTAAGCACGCCGCCGGCGCAGGCCAGCCCGGCGGCGACGTCAAGCACGGCGGCGATCACGCCGCCATGCAGAATTTCCTGCGCGGCGTTGCCGACCAGCTTGCGCTGGTTGGTGAAGCTCAGCTCGACGTAGTCATCGTCGAAGCGGCGCAGCTCCAGGCCAAGCTCGCGGTTGAACGGCATGTGGTAGACAAAAATTTCGCCGATCTTGCGGCGGGCGGCTTCCAGGGTCAGTGGTGTTGTCGACATAGCGGGTTTCCGTTTTTCTTTTGCGTTTTAAGGGAGCTAACTGGTCAGTCCAGGTTAATGGAATGTTGATTTTATGCTTAACCTTTGTTGCTTGCCAGCCCGTTTAGGCAAAAGAGTCACGCGCGCGTTGGTGTCATGCTGAACGATATTGTGTAATCATACCCGGTGGGTGTGTACCGATGAAAAAATGGGGAAGTGTGTGTCAACCGCAGCAGTGATTAACAGAGAGTTGCTGGCCGAGCAGGTATTGCGCGATACCTTCGGCTACCAGCAATTCCGTCCGGGGCAGCAAACGATTATCAATGCCGCGATCGGCGGGCAGGATTGCCTGGTGGTGATGCCGACCGGCGGCGGCAAGTCGTTGTGTTACCAAATCCCTGCGCTGGTGATGGACGGCCTGACGCTGGTCGTTTCTCCGCTGATCTCGCTGATGAAGGATCAGGTCGACCAACTGTTGGCCTACGGCGTTTCCGCCGCCTGCTACAACTCGACGCAAACCCGCGAGGAGCAGTTGGACGTCATGGCCGGCTGCCGCAACGGCACCATCAAGATGCTGTACATCGCGCCGGAGCGGCTGATGATGGAAAGCTTCCTCAACCTGCTCGATCACTGCCCGCCGGCGATGCTGGCGGTGGATGAGGCGCACTGCATCTCCCAATGGGGCCACGACTTCCGGCCGGAATACCGCGCGCTGGGGCAGTTGAAACAGCGCTTCCCGTCGATGCCGGTGATCGCGTTGACCGCCACTGCCGACGAAGCCACGCGCGGCGATATCGTGCGTCTGCTGTCGCTGCAGGATCCGCTGGTGCAGGTCAGCAGCTTCGACCGGCCGAACATCCGTTACACGCTGGTGGAAAAATTCAAACCGCTCGACCAGCTGTGGCGCTTCGTGCAGGATCAGCGCGGCAAGAGCGGCATTATCTATTGCAACAGCCGCGCCAAGGTGGAAGACACCGCCGCGCGCCTGCAAAGCCGCGGGCTGAGCGTCGGCGCTTACCACGCGGGGCTGGACAACGATCGCCGCGCCCAGGTGCAGGAGGCGTTCCAGCGTGACGATCTGCAGGTGGTGGTGGCCACCGTCGCCTTCGGCATGGGCATCAACAAACCCAACGTGCGTTTTGTGGTGCATTTCGACATCCCGCGCAATATCGAATCCTATTATCAGGAGACCGGCCGCGCCGGGCGCGACGGCCTGCCGGCCGAAGCCATCCTGCTGTACGATCCGGCCGACATGGCCTGGCTGCGCCGCTGTCTGGAGGAGAAACCCGCCGGGCAACAGCTGGACATCGAGCGTCACAAGCTGAACGCCATGGGCGCTTTCGCCGAGGCTCAAACCTGCCGTCGCCTGGTGCTGCTCAACTACTTCGGCGAAGGCAAGCACGAAAACTGCGGCAACTGCGATATCTGCCTCGATCCGCCCAAGCGCTACGACGGGCTGGAGGACGCGCGCAAGGCGCTGTCTTGCGTGTACCGCGTCGGCCAGCGCTTCGGCCTCGGGTACATCGTGGAAGTGCTGCGCGGCTCCAACAATCAGCGCATTCGCGAATACGGTCACGACAAGCTGCCGGTGTACGGCATCGGCCGCGATCAAACCACGGAGCACTGGACCAGCGTGCTGCGTCAGCTGATCCACCTGGGCTTTATCACCCAGAACATCGCCATGCACTCGGCGCTGCAATTGACCGAGGCGGCGCGTCCGGTGTTGCGCGGCGAGGTGGCGCTGCAGCTGGCGGTGCCGCGCATTCAGAGCCTGAAGTCGCGCAGTAGCGCCAACCAGAAATCCTACGGCGGCAATTACGATCGCAAGCTGTTCGCCAAGCTGCGCAAACTGCGCAAGTCGATCGCCGACGAAGAAAACATTCCACCCTACGTGGTGTTCAACGACGCCACGCTGCTGGAAATGGCCGAACAGATGCCGATCAAGGCCGGCGATCTGCTGAGCGTCAACGGCGTGGGGCAGCGCAAACTGGAGCGTTTCGGCGCGCCCTTTATGGCGATGATCCGCGATCATCTCGACAATGACGAAGACTGAGGGCGATAAATCATGCTGATGCTGTTTCTCACCGTGGCGCTGGTGCATCTGATTGCGCTGATGAGCCCGGGGCCGGACTTCTTTTTCGTGTCGCAGACCGCCGCCAGCCGCTCGCGCCGCGAGGCGATGATGGGCGTGGTCGGCATTTCGCTCGGCATCGTGGTATGGGCCGGCGTGGCGTTGATGGGGTTGCATCTGATCCTGCAGAAGATGGCCTGGCTGCATCAGATCATCATGGTCGGCGGCGGCATTTACCTGTGCTGGATGGGGTGGCAACTGCTGCGTTCCGCGCGGGCGCAGCAAGCTCCGCCGGCGGCAGAGGCCCAGGTGGCGTTGCCGAAGGCCGGGCGCAGCTTTATTCGCGGCTTCTTGACCAACCTGTCCAACCCGAAAGCGGTGATCTATTTCGGCAGCGTGTTCTCGCTGTTCGTCGGCGACAGCGTCGGCGCCGGGGCGCGCTGGGGGCTGTTCTTGCTGATCGTCGCCGAGACCTTCGTCTGGTTCAGCCTGGTGGCGGTGGTGTTCGCGCTGCCGGCGATGCGCCGCGGTTATCAGCGGTTGGCCAAGTGGATAGACGGAGCGGCGGGCGTGCTGTTTACCGGCTTCGGGTTACACCTGATCTTTACCCGCTAACCGGCAGTGAAATGCCCAAGGCCGAGCAGCGATGCCCGGCCTTTTTTGTCAGGCTTTGCGGGCGGTCGCCAGCAGCCCCGCCACCAAAATGAACAGCGACCCGAACACCCGGTTGAGCAGCTGCATTTGACGCGGAGTCTTCAGCCAGCCGGCGATGCGCGTCGCCAGGGTGGCGTAACCGATCATCACCAGAATATCCACCACCACGGTGGTGACGCCGAGCACCAGATACTGTTCGGCCTGCGGCTGATGGGGCAAGATGAACTGCGGGAACAGCGCGGCGAGGAACACGATGCTTTTCGGGTTGGTCAGGTTGACCAGCACCGCGCGGCGGAACAGGCGGCGGCGCGGCATGCTGCCCGCCAGCGCATGCAGATCCAGCGCGCCGGCGGCGCGCCATTGTTGGATGCCGAGCCACACCAGGTAGGCGGCGCCCAGCCATTTCAGCAGCTCGAACGCCAGCAGCGATTGAGAAATCAGCGCGCCGAGGCCGATGCCCACCAGCACGATGTGCGCGCTCAGCCCGACCTGCAGCCCGGCGATCGACGCGGCGGCGCCGCGATAGCCGTGGCTGATGCCGGTGCTCATGGTGTTGATGGCGCCTGAGCCGGGGGACAGGCTGAGGATAAGCGTGGTCAGCAGATAGGTTAACCACCAGTCCAAGGTCATGGTTCTCGGCTCCCTGAAAGTGTCGTTTTGTGCCACAATGCGCCTAGGCGGCGCCGTTTTTTGTCAGAATTGAATCACAATACGCTAGTATGATTTCTTGTGCCAGCGGTCACATTTTCCGCCGGCTCCACAGGGAAAACGCTCTCGATGACCTCGTTCACTCTCAGCTCCGATGACTGGTTAACGCGTGAAACGCAGTTCGCTGCCTTCGCCACCGGGCCGCTGCTGGATTTCTGGCGGCAGCGCGAAGAAGGTGAGTTCCGCGGCGTGGACGGCGTGCCGATCCGCTTTGTGCGCTTCCGTTCCGCGCGGCATCAACGGGTGGTGGTGGTCAGCCCCGGCCGCATCGAAAGCTACGTGAAATACCCTGAGGTGGCCTATGACCTGTTCCACTGCGGTTACGACGTGGTGATCGTCGATCATCGCGGGCAGGGGCGCTCCGGGCGTTTACTGGCGGATACGCACCGCGGTCATGTGGTAAACTTCGACGACTACGTGGACGATTTCGAGCAGCTGTGGCTGCGCGAGGTCGAGTCGCGCGGTTATCGGCAGCGCTTCGCGCTGGCGCATTCGATGGGCGGCGCGATCCTGGCGCGGTTCCTGCAGCGTCGGCCGCAGGCGTTCGACGCGGCGGCGTTTTGCGCGCCGATGTTCGGCATTCAGTTGCCGATGCCGGGCTGGCTCGCCGACCGTATTCTCGACTGGGCGGAGGCGCGCCCGGCGATCCGCGACTATTACGCGGTGGGCACTGGCCAGTGGCGTCCGCTGCCCTATGTGGTCAACGTGTTGACCCACAGCCGCGAGCGCTACCGGCGCAGCCTGCGTTATTACGCCGACTATCCCGAGCTGCAGGTGGGCGGGCCGACCTACCATTGGGTGCGGGAGAGCATCCGCGCCGGTCGGCAGATCATCGCGCAGGCCGGGGAGATAACAACGCCGCTGTTGCTTTTGCAGGCCGGTGAGGAACGGGTGGTCGACAACCGTTCGCACCAGGCTTTTTGTCAGGCTCTGTCAGACGCGGGGCGCCCTTGCGAAGGGGGGCTCCCGTTGGTTATCAACGGCGCACGCCATGAGATCCTGTTCGAGCGGGACGCGATGCGCGCCGAAGCACTGAACGCAATTCTGCGCTTCTTTGCTCAACACTTAGGCGGCGCGCTGCCGCCGACAACTCCATCAGAGGTTAGAACATAACGCTATGTATCACGTCGTCGCTTCCGATTTAGATGGCACGCTGCTGTCTCCCGACCATACCCTGTCGCCGTACGCCAAAGAAACGCTGAAGTTGCTGACCCAGCGCGGCGTGCATTTCGTGTTCGCCACCGGCCGCCACCACATCGACGTGGCGCAGATCCGCGACAGCCTGGAAATCAGCGCCTTTATGATCACCTCCAACGGCGCGCGGGTGCACAACACGGCCGGCGAGCTGATCTTCAGCCATAACCTGGACGGGGATATCGCCCGCGATCTGTACGGCATGCTGCACGACGATCCGCAGATCACCACCAATGTCTACCGCAACGACGATTGGTTTACCAACCGCGAAAGCCCGGAGCAGGAAGAGTACTTCCAGGAGTCGGTGTTCAAATATCAGCTGTTCGAGCCGGGCCTGCTGGAAACCGACGGCGTCTGCAAGGTGTACTTCACCTGTGAAGACCACGAGCGGTTGCTGCAGGTGGAAGACGCCATCAACGCCCGCTGGGGCGATCGGGTCAACGTCAGCTTCTCGTTCCCGACCTGCCTGGAAGTGATGGCGGGCGGCGTGTCGAAAGGGCATGCGCTGGAAGAAGTGGCCAAGATCATCGGTTATACGCTGCAAGAGTGCATCGCCTTCGGCGACGGCATGAACGATCTGGAGATGCTGTCGATGGCCGGCAAGGGCTGCATCATGCGCGATGCGCATCAGCGCCTGAAGGATATGCTGCCGGAGCTGGAGGTGATCGGTTCCAATGCCGATAACGCGGTGCCGCACTACCTGCGCAAGATGTTCCTCTGAAATAACAAGGGCGCCTTGCGGCGCCCTGGTTATTACTTGTGCTGGCCTTGCTTCTGCAGGAACTGCACGCCCTTGTCCGGGAAGTCGGTGAACACGCCGTCGACGCCGGCCTGGTTGTAAATCACGTCATACAGCTGGTTTACGTCGGTCACGTACTTCGGCAGCGCATCGGCGCGGATGGTGAACGGGTGCACCGCCAGCTTGCTGGCGTGCGCTTCTTTCACCATGTCGGTCAGCACGATGTGGCCTGGCTTGGATTGATCCGCCACCACCAGCATGTGGTAGTCCGGCCCGATGCCGTCGGCATACTGAGCGATTTTCTTCATCGCGCCCGGTTTGAACATCCAGTCATAGTCGTATTCCACCCACTTGCCGTCGGCTTTCTGCTCGTAGGTTTCCTGCCAGTCGTTGTAGGCGATCAGCTGCACCAGCTTCAGATCCATGCCCAGCTTCGGCTCCAGCTCGTTCTTGATGCGTTTGAGCTCGTTGGCGTCGAAGCACTGCAGGTAGACGTTGTCGTTCTTGCCGGTGTAACCGTACTGCTTGAGCACCGCCAGCACTTTGCTGGAGATGTCTTTGCCTTCCTGCTTGTGGAACCAAGGCGCTTTGATTTCAGGATAGATGCCGATGTTTTTGCCGGTCGAATGGTTCAGACCCTGTACGAACTCGATCTCTTCCTGGAAGGTGTGGACGCGGAAGTCGGATTTGCCCATCGGGAAGCGGCCAGGGTAACCCTGTACCTTCTTGCCGTTTTCGATGTCAAAGCCTTCGGTGAACTTCAGCGATTTGATCTCCGCCAGCGTAAAGTCGATGGCGTAATAACGGCCGTCTTTGCGTGCGCGGTTCGGGAAACGTTCGGCGACGTCGGTGACGCGATCGAGGTAATGGTCGTGCAGCACCACCAGCTCGTTGTCCTTGGTCATCACCAGATCTTGCTCGAGGTAATCGGCGCCTTGCGCGTAGGCCATCGCCTTCGCCGGCAGGGTGTGTTCCGGCAGGTAGCCGCTGGCACCGCGGTGGGCGATCACCACTTTGTCCGCCGCCTGCGCGGCGCTGACCATTGAGGTGGCGAGAATGATCCCTGTCAGCAGGGCTTTGACTTGAGTCCGCATTCCGTTTTCTCCGTGTTGTTGGGGGCAGGGTAGTAAAAAGGCCGCAGGGCGGCCTTTAAATCATGCAAAAGTCGTGTGACGGTTAGCCGCGCTTGCCGGCAGCGATTTCCGCGTGGTGTTTCTTCTCGTTCAGCATGGTCAGCAGCAGCAGGATAACCGCCAGCACGCCGCCGCCGATCATCACCATGAAGCCGCCGTCCCAACCGAAGAAGTCTACGGTGTAACCGACGATGGCGCTGGCCGCAACCGAGCCGCCCAGGTAGCCGAACAGGCCGGTGAAGCCCGCGGCGGTGCCGGCGGCTTTCTTCGGCGCCAGCTCCAGCGCGTGCAGGCCGATCAGCATTACCGGACCGTAGATCAGGAAGCCGATGACCAGCATACAGATCATGTCCACGGTCGGGTTACCGGCCGGGTTCATCCAGAACACCACGGTGGCGATGGTCACCAGCGTCATGAAGAACACGCCGGTGGCGCCGCGGTTGCCTTTGAACACTTTGTCCGACATCCAGCCGCACAGCAGGGTGCCCGGGATACCGGCGTATTCATACAGGAAGTAGGCCCAGGAAGACTTGTCCAGCGCGAAGTGCTTCACTTCTTTCAGGTAGGTCGGCGACCAGTCCAGAATGCCGTAACGCAGCAGGTAGACGAACACGTTGGCGACCGCGATGTACCACAGCAGCTTGTTCGGCAGGATGTACTGCATGAAGATCTGCTTGGCGGTCAGCTCTTCTTCGTCTTTTTCGCTGTAGTCGTCCGGGTAGTCGTTTTTGTACTCTTCAATCGGCGGCAGGCCACAGGATTGCGGGGTGTCGCGCATCAGGCCGAAGGCGATCAGGGCCACCAGGATGGCGCCGAAGGCCGGCATGTACAGCGCCGCGTGCCAGTCGTTGAACCAGGCCATGCCCAGCAGGAACAGCAGCGGCGGCAGGCCGCCGCCCACGTTGTGGGCGCAGTTCCAGATGGAGACGATGCCGCCGCGTTCTTTCTGCGACCACCAGTGCACCATGGTGCGGCCGCACGGCGGCCAACCCATGCCCTGGAACCAGCCGCACAGGAACAGCAGGACGAACATGATGGCGATGCTGGAGGTTGCCCACGGCACGAAGCCCATGAACAACATCACCGCCGCCGCCAGGATCAGGCCGGCAGGCAGGAACACTCGCGGGTTGGAACGGTCGGAGACCGAACCCATGATGAATTTGGAGAAGCCGTAGGCGATGGAGATGCCCGACAGCGCGAAGCCGAGGTCACCGCGGCTGAAGCCTTGTTCGATCAGGTAAGGCATGGCCAGGGTGAAGTTCTTACGCACCAGATAGTAGGCGGCGTAACCGAAGAAGATCCCCAGGAAAATTTGCCAGCGCAGCTTACGGTAGAGCGGGTCTACCTTATCGCTCGGCACACGGGCGATGTGTGCGGCCGGCTTAAAAATACTCAACATGAGCGCCTCCGATGGCTTTATCTGTTATCACATCAATATGACCTTTTACGTTCATTTGATGATTGAGCGGATATCGAATGTGGTGTTTTTGTGTTCCATAACGAGCGCCATTGTCATCAAATACGCCTGGTGTCGCTGTGACGAATGGCGCAATTGTTACACTTTCATGAAACCACGGCGGATTTTGAGCGATTCGTTAACGTTATGAAATAGAAAAACGTCCAAAAATCGTGATTATGATCACATTGATGGTTTTTTGTGGACATTTTTATTTCGTTTCATGTTCGTTATTGTTCCTTATCAAACAAAGACCCTAATAACCGTGGCTCAATAGGCTCATAACTACCGATCCTGAGGGAGCGACATGAGCAGCTATTTTGACGGCGGCGAAACGGATGTGATCATCATCGGCGGCGGCGCCACCGGCGCAGGCATTGCCCGCGACTGTGCGCGGCGCGGCTTGCGATGCATTTTGCTGGAGCGCCACGACATCGCCACCGGCGCCACCGGCCGCAACCACGGTTTGCTGCACAGCGGCGCGCGCTATGCGGTGACCGACGGCGAGTCGGCGCGCGAATGCATAGAAGAGAACCGCATCCTGAAACGCATTGCGCATCACTGTATCGAGCGCACCGACGGGCTGTTCATCACCTTGCCGCAAGACTCGCTGGACTATCAGCAGCAGTTTATCGCGGCCTGTCGCCAGGCCGACATCGACGCCGAAGCGATCGACCCGCAGCTGGCGCTGCGGCTGGAGCCGGCGGCTAACCCGGCGCTGATCGGCGCGGTGCGGGTGCCGGACGGCACCGTCGATCCCTTCAGGCTGACCGCCGCCAATATGCTGGACGCGCGCGAGCACGGCGCGCAGATCCTGACCTACCATCAGGTGGTGGGGTTGCTGCGCAGTGGCGATCGGGTGACGGGCGTGCGCGTTTACGACCATCAGAATCAGCGGCGCTATGAGCTGCACGCGCCGGTGGTGGTCAACGCCGCCGGCATCTGGGGCCAGCAGATCGCCGAATACGCCGATTTGCGCATCCGCATGTTCCCGGCCAAGGGAGCGCTGCTGATCCTCGGCCATCGCATCAACAACATGGTGATCAACCGCTGCCGCAAACCGGCGGACGCCGACATCCTGGTGCCGGGCGACACTATCTCGCTGATCGGCACTACCTCGACCCATATCGACTACGACCAAATTGACAACATGCTGGTGACCCCGCAGGAGGTGGACATTCTGATCCGCGAAGGGGCGCTGTTGGCGCCCACCCTGGCGCAGACCCGTATTTTGCGCGCCTATGCCGGGGTGCGGCCGCTGGTGGCCAGCGACGACGATCCCAGCGGGCGCAACGTCAGCCGCGGCATCGTGCTGCTCGATCACGCCGCCCGCGACGGGCTGGAAGGGTTTATCACCATTACCGGCGGCAAGCTGATGACCTACCGCCTGATGGCGGAGTGGGCCACCGACAAGGTATGCGAAAAGCTCGGCGTAAATAGTCCGTGCACCACCGCGCAGGACGCGCTGCCCGGATCCCGTCAGTCGGCGGAGGAAACGGTGCGCAGCGTGGTTTCTCTGCCCGCCAGCATTCGCGGCTCGGCGATCTATCGGCACGGCGACCGCGCCAGCCAGGTGCCGGCGGCCGATCGGCTCGACACCAGCCTGGTGTGCGAATGCGAGGCGGTGACCGCCGGGGAAGTGCGCTATGCGGTCAACTCGCTGACCGTCAATAACCTGGTGGATCTGCGCCGCCGCACCCGTGTCGGCATGGGCACCTGCCAGGGCGAACTCTGCGCCTGCCGCGCCGCCGGGCTGTTGACGCGCTTTAACGTCAGCACGCCGCAGCAATCCATCGCGCAGCTGTCGCAGTTCCTCAACGAACGCTGGAAAGGCGTACGGCCGATCGCCTGGGGCGATGCGCTGCGCGAGAGCGAATTCACCAGCTGGGTTTACCAGGGATTATGCGGGCTTGAAGCCCAGGCCGACCAGGAGCAGGAGGCGGATGATGCGATTTGACGTCGTGGTGATTGGCGGTGGTCTGGCGGGCCTGAGCTGCGCCATTGCCGTGGCCGAACAGGGCAAGCGCTGTGCGGTGGTCAGTTCTGGCCAGAGCGCGCTCTACTTCTCCTCCGGCTCGCTCGATCTGCTGGCGAGATTGCCGGACGGCACGCCGGTCGAGATGCCGCTGGCGGCGTTGCCGCAGTTGGCGCAACAGGCGCCGCAGCATCCGTACGCCCTGATCGGGCCCGGCCGGGTGGCGGCGCTGTCCGCCGCCGCGCAGCGGCTGCTGGAACGCTGCGGGCTGAATCTGCAGGGCGAGGGGGTGAACAACCATCTGCGCATCACGCCGCTCGGCACGCGCCGCGCCACCTGGCTCAGCCCGCAAGCGATCCCGACGCTGCCGCTGACCGGCCAACTGCCGTGGCGGCGCATTGCGGTGATCGGCATCGAAGGGTTCCTCGACTTCCAACCGCAGATGGCCGCCGACGCCCTGAGCCGCGAGCTCGGCGTGCAGACGGACGTGGCCTATCTGCACATGCCGGCGCTGGACAGATTGCGCAATAACCCCAGCGAGTTCCGCGCGGTGAACATCGCCCGGGTACTGGATTTGATGGAAAGCCTGCCGCCGATGGCCGAAGAGCTGCGGCGGCTGGCGGGCGAGGCCGAGGCGCTCTTCCTGCCGGCCTGTCTGGGCCTGGAGGACGACGCGTCGCTGGCGGTGCTGCAGGATGCGGTCGGCAAGCCGATCCGACTGCTGCCGACGTTGCCGCCTTCGGTGCCCGGCATGCGCTTGCATCAGGCGCTGCGGCGGCGTTTCCAGCAGTTGGGCGGCGTTTTCATGCCGGGCGACAGCGTGCTGCGCGCCGAGAGCGAGGCCGGCCGCGTCACCGGTTTGTACACCCGCAACCACGGCGATATTCCGCTGCGGGCGCAGCAGGTGGTGCTGGCCAGCGGCAGCTTCTTCAGCAATGGACTGGTGGCCCATTTCGACGGGGTGCGCGAACCGATCTTCGGGCTGGACGTACACAGTCGGGCGGATCGCGCCGACTGGAGCCGACGCGAGCTGTTCGCGCCGCAGCCTTACCTGCAGTTCGGCGTGCGTACCGACGGCAGACTGCGGGCGATGAAGCAGGGAGTGCCGTTCGACAACCTGTACGCCATCGGCGCGGTCGCCGGCGGCTACGATCCGCTGCAGCAGGGCTGCGGCGCCGGCGTGTCATTGATCGGCGCGCTGCACGTCGCGCAGCAGATCGCCGCGGAGGAGAACGTATGAGCCTGCATCGGGACCACAGCTTTGAAAGCTGCATCAAATGCACCGTCTGTACCACCTACTGCCCGGTCGCCAAAGTGAACCCGCTTTACCCGGGACCGAAACAGGCGGGGCCGGACGGTGAGCGGCTGCGGCTGAAAGACCCGGCGCTGTACGACGAAGCGCTGAAATACTGCACTAACTGCAAGCGTTGTGAAGTGGCCTGCCCGTCCGACGTCAAAATCGGCGACATCATTCAGCGCGCCCGCGCCGACTTCGCCCAGAGCAAGCCGACGCTGCGCGATGCCATCCTCAGCCATACCGATATCATGGGATCGCTGTCGACGCCGTTTGCGCCGATCGTCAACGCCGCCACCGGGTTGAAACCGGTGCGCAAGCTGCTGGACAAGGCGCTGAAGATCGATCACCGGCGCGAACTGCCGAAATATTCCTTCGGCACCTTCCGCCGCTGGTACCGGCAACAGGCGCAGGCTCAGCAGCGTTACGCCGAGCAGGTGGCATTCTTCCACGGTTGCTTCGTCAACTATAACCACCCGCAGCTGGGCAAGGATTTGGTCCGGGTGTTCAACGCGCTGGATATCGGCGTGCAACTGCTGAAACGCGAGAAATGCTGCGGCGTGCCGCTGATCGCCAACGGGTTTATCGACCAGGCTAAAAAGCAGGCCAGGGTCAATGCCGAATCGCTGCATGAAACGGTGCTGGAGCGCGGCATTCCGGTGGTGGCGACCTCATCGAGCTGCACCTTCACCCTGCGTGACGAATACCCTCATCTGCTGGACGTAGACACCACTGCGGTGCGCGATCGGGTGGAGCTGGCGACGCGCTATCTCTATCGCCTGATCAATCAGGGGCGCAGCCTGTCGCTCAAGCGCACGCCGCTGCGGGTGGCTTATCACACGCCTTGCCATATGGAGAAGATGGGCTGGACCGCCTATACCCTGGAGCTGCTGCGGCAGATACCGGGGCTGGAGCTGGTGGTGCTGGATTCGCAGTGCTGCGGCATCGCCGGCACTTACGGGTTCAAATCGGAGAACTACGCCACGTCGCAAGGCATTGGCGCGCCGCTGTTCCGGCAGATAGAAGAGAGCGGATTGGATCTGGTGGTGACCGACTGCGAGACCTGCAAGTGGCAGATCGAAATGTCCACCAGCAAACGCTGCGAACACCCGATCACCCTGCTGGCGCAGGCGTTGGCATAAAGACTCAGGGGCCGGCGAACCGGCCCCTGCGGGATTACTGCTTCAGTTTCAGGGTGGAGATGATGCCTTCGGCCTCAGTCTGCGCCTGCTGCTGGTTGTCCGCCGGTAGCGTCACCTGAATGGTCAGCATGTTGTTGTTCAGCGAACCGATCAGGACGGAAGAATAGGCTTTCTCGCCGCCGCTGGTGATGATGCTGTCCAACTGACGCAGCGGCACACCGTTGACGTCGAGCGCTTTGTTGGTGATCACCTGCAGGTTGGCGTCACGCGCGCGCTGGGTGTTCTCCAGGCGCTTGGCCAGAGTCTCCAGGCTGTCGGCGGTCTTGTCGCCCAAGATGACGATCACTGCGCGCTGACCGGTGCTGTCTGCGTAAACATGCATGTTGTTGGCCTGGTTGCCCAGCTTGCCGCTCTGATCCGCCATGCCGACCGGCAGGGTGAACGCCAGTTTACCGTCCAGCAGGCTCACCTGCTGCCCGGCCGGCGCGCTGGCCGCCGCGCCATCTGGCGCTGCCTTGGTGTCTTTGGTGTTGCCGTCGCAGGCCGCGAGGCCAAGCGCCAGCAGGCTGATACCCATCAATTTCGCTACTTTACGCATCGGGCTTCCTTCTTCCTTTCCGGTAGGGATTCACTGTCGTATCGCAACCTATTCCAGGTTGAAATGCAAGGCAGATGTTGTCACAAGTTTTTTTCCAGTAATAGCCGATAATCAGCCACTTCGCCTTTCTTTTCCAGATGAACAATCTGATAGTGATGGGCGAGCAGCATCGTCAGCATGGCGAGGAACCGGTTGCGGGTTTTGACCGTCAGTTGGCGATAGCCCTGCGCCCGCGCCCAGCGCTCTTGTTCGGCCAACAAGGCCTGCGCCACGCCGTGGCGACGGAATGCCGGCAGCACGCCGCCCAGCCAGCTGTAAAACACCGTTTCCTGCCGTTGATAACCGAGTTTGAAACCGGCCGGCTGTCCGTCTATCTCGGCGATCAACAGGCTGGCGGGGGCGGCGCCGATACGTTGCTGCAGATCGGCCAGGCTGTGCAGGCCGCCGAATTCGGGGATGCGTTGATAAAGGCGGTGGATTTCTTCGAGCGTGGCGGTGCGGATGATTGGGGTCATGAGCGGCCTCCAAAGGATAAGGCCGCCCAGAATAACACGACTCAGCCCGGCTGTAGGCTGCCGCTGCGCGCCGCGATGCGTTTGAGCAGCATGTTCAGCAACACGCCGTACATCGGCAGGAAGAACAGCAGGCAGATCATCACCTTGAAGCTGTAATCCACCAGCGCGATCTCCACCCAGTTGTTGGCCATGAAGGGATCGCTGCTCTTATAGAAGGCGATGAAGAAGAACGCCAGCGTGTCGCTGATGTTGCCGAGGAACATCGCCGCCGCCGGCGCCACCCACCAGGCGCTGCCTTGACGCAGGCGGTTGAAGACGTGTACGTCGAGGATCTGGCCGAGCACATAGGCCATAAAGCTGGCCACGGCGATGCGCGCCACGAACAGGTTAAAACTGCTCAGCGCGGCGAAGCCCTGCCATTCTCCCTGATAGGTGACGGTGGAGATCACGTAGGAGATGAACAGCGCCGGCACCATCACCGCCAGGATGATGCGCCGCGCCAGCGGCGCGCCGAAGATGCGCACGGTCAGATCGGTCGCCAGGAAGATAAACGGGAAGGTAAAGGCGCCCCAGGTGGTATGGAAGCCGAAAACGCTGATCGGCAGCTGCACCAGGTAGTTGCTGGAGGTAATGATGGCGATATGAAACAGCGAAAGCCAGACCAACGCCGTGAAGCGCTGCTGTGCGGTAAACGAATACATACTTGTAGCCTTTTTAGCAGTGGGGTGAGGGAACCCAGTGTGTCTTGTCAAAACAGCAAAAAACGCTGCGCGGCGGCATGATACGCGTTTGCGCAACCAATGCAATGGTTAAATTTAACGCAAACGTTAACGCATCTTGCGCAGAAAAACTACCGGCGTAAACTAGGCGCTAATGAGATGCGGCGAGCGTTCGCCGATCGTTTTTGAACGAGAAAAATTGCATGACTGACTTATTTGCCCAGGCAGACCAGACGCTCGACGCGCTGGGGCTGCGTTGCCCGGAACCGGTGATGATGGTGCGCAAAACCGTGCGCCATATGGACAACGGCGAAACGCTGCTGATTATCGCCGACGATCCGGCCACTACCCGCGATATCCCGGGGTTCTGCCGCTTTATGGAGCACACGCTGGTGGCGCAGGAGACCGAGCAGGCGCCATACCGTTATCTGTTACGTAAAGGTGTATAGTTTTTAATCGTCTCGTAAGATAAGCTCCCTGCGATTGGGGAGCGTTCGAAAGGGACAAACGATGATGAGTATTTTACTACTGCCTACGGTTGCCAAGATGGAAAATGAGGAACACACACAGGGCTATGAGCGCTGGTTTCTTGAAAGAGTTCAGGAAGCCATGGATGAGCCGTGGCCCGGTATTCCTCATGATGACGTGATGGCTGAAATGGATGCTGTTATCGCTGCTGCAGAAGCCAGGATCAACGCGAAGCAGGCATAATGCTCAACATCGAATGGACTCGAGCCGCACGTCAGGATCTGGCGGAGATTGTGGGATTCATCGCCAACGATAACCCTCTGGCGGCCAGAAAAATGAAGGTTCTCATCATGGAGGCCGTCACTCCCGCCGCCAGGCATCCTCGAATTTTCCGGCGTGGCAGAGTGGACGGCACGCATGAAATCCCCTTGCATCCCCATTATCTCCTGATTTACCAGGTGCTGGAAACTCACATCCGGGTGTTGCGGGTATTACATACGCGCCGACAATATCCTTAGTATCTTCGCTGCAATCGATAATGGCGGGTTCCCATTGAGGAACCCGGTCTGGCGTCACGTTATTGGCGCTTTCTCAACAGCCGCAGCGCGTTGGCGGTGACCAGCGCGGTGGCGCCGGAGTCCGCCAGCACCGCCAGCCACAGCCCGGTTAACCCCAGCAGGCTGGTGATCAGAAAGACCCCTTTCAATCCCAGCGCGATGGTGATGTTTTGCCGGATATTGGCGTGGGTGGCGCGCGAGATGCGGATCATTTCCGCGACGCCCACCAGCCGGTTGTGGGTCAGGGCGGCGTCGGCGGTTTCCAATGCCACGTCGGTGCCGCTGCCCATGGCGATGCCGATGTTGGAGGCTTTCATCGCCGGGGCGTCGTTGATGCCGTCGCCGATCATTGCCGTCGGGCGCAGTTCGCTCAGTTCGGTAACCGCGGCGACCTTATCTTCCGGCAACAGACCGGCGCGATAGTCGAGGCCCAGCTCGCCGGCGATCGCCGCGGCGGCGCGCGGGTTGTCCCCGGTCAGCATCACGCCGCGAATACCGAGCGCGTTCAGTTCGGCTATCGCCTGTTTGGCGTCGCTGCGCAGCGTATCGCGCAGCGCCAGTAAGCCGATGGGCGCGCCGTCTTCCAACACCACCACCGCCGTTTTACCGGCGTTTTCCAGCTTGTCTACCTGGCTCTGCCATTGTGTGGCGAGCAGGCCCGGCGCCAGCTTGCCCGGCGCGCTGATCAGCACGGTCTTGCCGTCCACGATCCCTTCCACGCCGACGCCGGCCAGCGCGCGGCGCGCCTGCGCCAGCGGCTGCTCGGCCCCGCTGGCGGCGGCGCGGTTGATGATCGCTTGCGCCAGCGGGTGATGTGAACCGGCCTCTACCGCGGCGGCAAGCTGCAACAGCCGTTGTTCGGTGAGCGCGCTGATGGGCAGCACGTCGGTGACCGTCGGCTTGCCTTCGGTCAGGGTGCCGGTTTTATCGAAGGCGATGGTTTGAATCTGGCCCAGTTGCTCCAGCGCCGCACCGCCTTTAATCAGCGCGCCGCGCCGCGTGGCGGCCGCCAGCCCGGATGTGATGGCCGCCGGCGTCGAGATCACCAGCGCGCATGGACAGCCGATCAGCAGCAGCGTCAGGCCGCGATAGATCCAGGTCTCCCACGGCTGCGAGAACAGCAGCGGCGGCACCAGGATCACCGCGACGGCCAGCAGCATAATGGCCGGGGTGTAGTAGCGGCTGAAGCGATCGAGGAAGCGTTCGATCGGCGCGCGGCGCTCTTCGGCCTCTTCAATCAATTGCAGAATGCGGTCGATGGCGTTTTTGCCGGGCTCTGAGATCACCTTCATCTGTGCCGCCTGATCGACGGACAGGCTGCCGGCGGCCACTTTTTCCCCCCGTTGGCGCTCGACCGGCACCGATTCGCCGGTCAGGGCGCTTTCGTCGAAGCTGGCGAACGGATTGAGCAGCTCGGCGTCGGCCGGCAGGCGCCCGCCGGGCGCGATTTCAATCACATCGCCAGGGCGCAGGCTGGCGACCGGCACGCGTTTGCGTTCCGTGCCTTGCAGCAGCAGCGCATCTTCCGGCACCAGCTCCATCAGCGCCTTCACCCCGCGCCGCGCACGGTTGGCGGCGTAGGATTCCAGCAGCTCGCCAACCATAAACAGCAGCAGCACCATCGCCGCCTCGGCGGTGGCGCCAATGAACAGCGCGCCGATGGCCGCCACGCTCATCAGCGTTTCGATGGCGAACGGCGTGCCGGAGCGAATCAGACGCAGCGCCTTGGCGGCGACCGGCGCCAACCCGACCAGCGTGGTGGCGATAAAGGCGATGCGACCCAGCTCCGGGTTAATCCGATCCAGCACCCAGCTGACCACCATCAGGGTGGTTAACAACAGCAGCGGCGCAAATTCGCCGAAGCGTGAGGTTTTCGGCGCGGCGGCTTTGGCGGTCTGAGCGCCGAGCAGGGTAAAACCGGCCTGGGCGACCGCGTCCTGGATCCGCAGGCTGATATCGGACTGTGCGTCGACCACCAGTTTTTCGGTGGCGAACAATACGCGTGCGCTGTCAACGCCGGGGAGCGCGGTGACGGCATTTTCGATTTTCTTGGCGCAGCTGGGGCAGTCCATACCGGTGACTTTCCAGCTGAAACGTTGGCTGCCGGAAGGGGGAGCGGCGGCCAGCCTGTCGCTTTCCTCGTCCGGATCGTCGTGTGCGGCGGCGCAGCAGCCGCTC
Organism: Serratia sp. EWG9; assembly: GCF_019913725.1. Lineage (NCBI taxonomy): Bacteria > Pseudomonadati > Pseudomonadota > Gammaproteobacteria > Enterobacterales > Yersiniaceae > Serratia > Serratia sp. EWG9. The sequence continues at coordinate 56,727 of NZ_JADNRO010000012.1, read as the reverse complement.
TCGCCATGATCGTGATGGTGATGGGCGTGTTCGGTCTGCGCAGCGGCGTTTTTCGGCTCGCTGCTGCAGCCATGCTGGGTTTTGCTGTGGCTGTGGTTGCAGCCGCATCCGCCTTCGGCGTGGTGATGTTCCTGATGATTATGATTTTGCTGATTGTGCATAACGTCCCCCTTCGGGCAGTTAACCGGGTTTGCTCAGCTGACTCTACACCCTGGAGTCCACTCCAGAGTCAAGCGCCGGATGAGAATTATTGCTAACGGCGTACGGGCGTTATGGGGGGATTCATTCAATAATGAATAATGCGAATTTTAATCTATTGCTTTTTCTTATTACCTATTTCGAGAAAAAGTCTCGCCGCCGTTAGTTTAAATAAGAAAATAATATTCCTATAGAAACTAAAAAGTCGCCCGGTCTAATAATAAAGAGTTATTTATCTATAACGCGTTAGCAAAATTTATCTTTTTGCGCCTGATTAGCCAGCATGATTCGCTTGTGTCTGCAAGCCGCATTGCTATTGAAGTTTGGTGCCAACTTCTCCTCTCTAAGTTTCATTTGTTTTGTAAATAAGCGCAAAAAGTAGCATAACAAACTTTCGTTGCGATAATAAATGGTTGATTATTTTATGTGCAGTTTTGCGGTCCTGCCTATAATTGGAATCGATTACCATTTTTAATGGTGATCTTATTTGCTGATATATATGCATTAATTCTACCAAACACACTGCCGGCAACGGCGCATAAGCCCCTTCCAGCAAGCTTAAGGTTCATTAACCGTGGCTTACGGGGAGGTTATGTCTATCTGTCTGATTGATATCAATCAGGTAATGAGTGGAATCGAACCAATGCAATCTACTAAAAAGGCAATTGAAATTACTGAATCCAACTTCGCGGCCGCCACAACCGGCTACGATGCTGTAGACGACCTGTTGCATTATCATGAGCGGGGCAACGGGATTCAGATTAATGGCAAGGATTCATTTTCTAACGAGCAAGCTGGGCTGTTTATTACCCGTGAGAACCAAACCTGGAACGGTTACAAGGTATTTGGCCAGCCGGTCAAATTAACCTTCTCCTTCCCGGACTATAAGTTCTCTTCCACCAACGTCGCCGGCGACACCGGGCTGAGCAAGTTCAGCGCGGAACAGCAGCAGCAGGCTAAGCTGTCGCTGCAGTCCTGGGCCGACGTCGCCAATATCACTTTTACCGAAGTGGCGGCCGGACAAAAGGCCAACATCACCTTCGGTAACTACAGCCAGGATCGTCCCGGCCACTATGATTACGGCACCCAGGCCTACGCCTTCCTGCCGAACACCATTTGGCAGGGGCAGGATCTGGGGGGCCAGACCTGGTACAACGTCAACCAGTCCAACGTGAAGCATCCGGCGACCGAAGACTACGGCCGCCAGACGTTCACCCATGAGATTGGCCATGCGCTGGGTCTGAGCCACCCGGGCGATTACAACGCCGGTGAAGGCAACCCGACCTATCGCGACGTCACTTATGCGGAAGACACCCGCCAGTTCAGCCTGATGAGCTACTGGAGCGAAACCAACACCGGTGGCGATAACGGCGGTCATTACGCCGCCGCTCCGCTGCTGGATGACATTGCCGCCATTCAACATCTGTATGGCGCCAACCTGTCGACCCGCACCGGCGACACCGTGTACGGTTTTAACTCCAACACCGGTCGTGACTTCCTCAGCACCACCAGCAACGCGCAAAAACTGATCTTTGCGGTGTGGGATGCGGGCGGCAACGATACCTTCGACTTCTCCGGTTATACCGCTAACCAGCGCATCAACCTGAACGAGAAGTCGTTCTCCGACGTGGGCGGCCTGAAAGGCAACGTCTCGATCGCCGCCGGTGTGACCATCGAGAACGCCATTGGCGGTTCCGGCAACGACGTGATCGTCGGCAACGCGGCCAATAACGTGCTGAAAGGCGGCGCGGGTAACGACGTGCTGTTCGGCGGCGGCGGGGCGGATGAGCTGTGGGGCGGTGCCGGTAAAGACATCTTCGTGTTCTCTGCCGCCAGCGATTCCGCGCCGGGCGCTTCAGACTGGATCCGCGACTTCCAGAAAGGGATCGACAAGATTGATCTGTCGTTCTTCAACAAAGAGGCGCAGAGCAGCGATTTCATTCACTTCGTCGATCACTTCAGCGGCGCGGCGGGTGAAGCGCTGCTGAGCTACAACGCGTCCAACAACGTGACCGATTTGTCGGTGAACATCGGTGGTCATCAGGCGCCGGACTTCCTGGTGAAAATCGTCGGTCAGGTAGACGTCGCCACTGACTTTATCGTGTAACGCAGCAACGGAGCGCCCGGCGCAGTCTCGGCCGGGCGTGATGTGGGAGCCGGTATGAAAGGTACTTTAACGCGCGCCGCCCTGGCGGCGGGAGGCATGATGGTGACGAGTGCGGTGATGGCCGGCAGTCTGGCGCTGCCGACCGCGCAGTCGCTGGCGGGGCAATGGCAGGTAGCCGACAGCGAACGGCAATGCCAAATCGAGTTTCTGGCCAATGAGCAAAGCGAGACCAACGGCTACCAGCTGGTGGATCGGCAGCGTTGTCTGCAAAGCGTATTTGCGGCCGAGGTGGTGGGCTGGCGCCCGGCGCCGGACGGCATCGCCCTGCTGCAGGCGGATGGCAGCACGCTGGCGTTCTTCTCGCGCGACGGCGATCTGTACCGCAATCAACTGGGTGCGGGTGATGCCCTGACGTTGAAAGCGCTGGCTTGATGAAGAAACGGGTTCGGCGCGCCGAACCCGCGGCAGGTCTCTACAGGTAGAGCGAACGCACGATCAGGAAGTGGCCGGAGAAGTAACAGAAAGCCACGATGGCGTCCGCCGCGCGGAAGGTGAAGCGGTAGCGGTTGAGCAGCCAAACCACGTTGGCCAGCAGCAGCAGCGAGGTGCCGGTCAGCAGCGAGAAGCCGAAATCGGTGCTGCGCAGGAAATATTGCTCGCCCGCCAGCCAGACCATCAGCAGCGTCATCGCCACATAGGTGACGATCGGCCAACGCATCTCTTCCAGCCGGGTCCAAAGGGCGGCCAGCAGCAATGCGCCGATCGCCAGCAGCGCCAGCGGCAGCGGCCAGAACAGACTGAACGTCATCTGGCTGGCGAAACTCAGGGTGTACAGCAAGTGGGACAGGAAAAAGGCGCCGATGGCGTACAGCACCCGCTCGCGCGGCAACAGAAGCAGCGCATCGCCGATCAGCGTTGCCAGCAGGCCGAGTACGATCAGATAGCCCGCGGCGCTGAGCACCGGTGCCTGCCAGGCCAACAGCAACAGCAGCAGCAGCGTGACGGGTTTGAACACCCAACGCTGCCAGCGCGGCCCACGGTAAGAGGCGTCGACGAACAGCCAACCGGAAAAGAATACGGCAAGGAACGGCCAACTCATTTATGTCTTCCTTATGTAGGAGGGAGCCGCAACCACCGGCTCCAAACTGTCACCCATGTCACTTCTTCATTTCAGTGTAGGTAGCCTGCCGACGATCGACAATGCTTTCTTGCGTGTGTGCGTGCGGCGGCCAGTCTGATGGGCAGTTTCTCTTGTGAGTGGCATTCTGGCAAGGGGGAGTATGCGCTATCGCATTTTGAATTAAAAAAACAGCGAGGGAGATATTCCCCCTCGCTTTATTATTAGCTGCGGTGTCACGGCACTATTTCTGCGTGGCGATTTTTGCGATGACTTTTCCAAACTCCTCCTGCTGATGCTTTCTTTTTAGGATGGTGCTGGTTCTATCAACGCCGCCAGATTTGATTTGCAACTTAAATGATTGAGGCTTGTCTTGTATCAGCGTGACATCGCTTATTGGAATGATGAATGTTTCGGCATATAGCGCCGGCGTGATAATCAATTTATCCTGTGAGAGGCCGATCATTATGCGGTTTTCCAAGCGGGATGAATTGATCAGTGCTACCACCCCGACGGCAACTATCAGCCAACCGACGTTGATACCGATCAGGCCGATAACGATGCCGAGGACGATACATAATATCCCGGATAATGAAAATTGCTTCAAATTGAACCCCAGGCTGACATCAAGCGGAGGGGGAACATCGGCGTTGAAGGGCGTCAATCCTCGGTTGTAACGCCATTCATAGCTGAACAAATAGCCGATGAAGAAGATCATGCTCAACGGCAACATCAGGACAGTGCTGATAAAGGCGAGCACGCGGCCCGCTTTTGGCGCTTTAGATAAGAGCAGCAGGCTGATACCTTGCATAGGTATTGATATTGCAAATATAATAAGCAGTATTGAAATGAATTCGTCGAGAAGTTCTTCTTCGTAGCTCTCAACCAACCCATCCTGAGATAAATAAAGAACGATGACCGTCGCCACAGCGATATTAATCGCCAGGCCGGCCCAAGCCAGCTTGCTGATTTTCATTATGTCAAATTCCATTTTTAAGTTTGATTGTTTAGCTGGCTTTTATATTCTTCGTTTTAGGAAATTAAATATGCCGCTGATTTCAGGTTAGCATAATAAATCCATCACTTTCAAATGGAGGCGTATCCTGAGCGCCGTTCTTATTTTGGGAGGCCAACATTCGTGGATTAACGCTCCGGGATAAAAGGGAAGGGCACACCAGGCATACGGGAGTGTGCTATGTTTACGCCGATTTGACCGTGAAGGAAATGGGAAACCGATGAGTAAGCCACCGCTATTTTTTGTCGCCGTCATTGCGTTGATCGCCGTGCTGGCCACGCAACGTTACTTCAAACAGCGCCAGCAGGAGGCGGAAAACGATCGCGCGCCGATGCGCAGTCTGCAGGTGACGGTGAGCGACAAACGCGCGGTGCCGGTCGCCAAGACCCGTGCGCCGCAGCGCGAGCCGTTGGTCAACGAGCCGATGTATTACGAGGTGGTGTTCAGCCCTAACCAGGGCGGTGAAGACATTACGCTGCGGCTGAAGCAATGGCAGTACAACCCGATAGAAAAAGGCGCGCAGGGCACGTTAAACATGCAGGGCACGCGCTTCGTCTCGTTCACCGTTCAGCCGTAGCGGTCACTTTTTCTTGATGGGCGGCTGTTTCTTTTGCCAGGCCAGCAGCTCGAACACGCCAAAGATAAAGATCTTGGCCTCTTGCCAGTAGCTGATCGGCTGATCCTTCGGCTGGGTGGATTTCAACAGCACCAGCTGCAGGCCGTGCATCACCACCATAAAGAACAGCGCCACGTCGATGAAATACTTCAGCGGCTTGGGAAACGGATGGAACAGGTTAGAGAGCAGGAAGCCCCACACGCACAGCATCAGCAGGCGGCCCAGATTAATCAGCATGGTCGGTTTTCTCTTGCGAACGAAGATAAAGGCGATAAGCCACCTGGCCGGCGACCTTCTCCCGGTGCAACTGCCAGCTGGCAGGCACGTCCGCCGCGGCGCTTTCCGCCTCGGCTTCTACATAGATCCAGGCCTCGTCGGCCAGCCAGCCCCGCTGCTCCAGCAACAAGACGGTTTCCGCCAGCAGGCCTTTGCGAAACGGCGGATCGAGGAACACCACGTCGAACGGTTGACCGTCGCCCGCCAGCCAGCTCAGCGCGTTGGTGTTGATAACCACCCCTTTGCCCTGCAGCAGCGCCAGATTTTTTTCCAGCTGCTGCGCCACCGGCCGCTCGAATTCCAACAGCGTGGCGCTGCCGGCATAGCGCGACAGCGCTTCCAGCCCTAATGCGCCGCTGCCGGCGAAGCAGTCCAGGCAGCGCGCGCCCTGAATCACCGGCGCCAGCCAGTTGAACAGGGTTTCGCGTACCCGATCGGTCGTGGGGCGCAGCCCCGGGCTGTTCGGCACCGGGAGCTTACGGCCGCGCCATTGGCCGCCGATGATGCGGATCTGTCCGGCTGCGGCCTGGGGCGGTTTTTTGGCCGCCGCCCGTGGCGAGAGTCTTGTCATAAGCGTTGTTTGATTTCTTTTGCGGCGCGGGGCCGCAGAGGTCAATGAAAAGTTGTCCCTATTCTACCGGTGACGGGCGTCGGGGGGAACGGTAAAACTTTGTTGTCTGATTTCACACCGGAAAGCATGCCGGATGCGTGTTGCTGCGCGAGGGAAAGTGATAGACTCGGCGGATTATTGTCAGCATATATCCTTCAGGTATGTAGGGTAAGCGAGCCTTCGGTACGGAGTAGAGTCATAACATGGCAAAAGATAAGAAACGTGGGTTTTTCTCCTGGCTGGGCTTTGGCCAGAAGGAAAAGGAAGAAGAGCAACAGCAACCTGAGCAGCCGGTAGAGCAGGCGGAAGCTCAGGCCGCGGAGACGCCGGCTGCACCGGCCGCCGCCAAGCTGGACGACAAGCTCCCCGCCCAGGAATCTGAACCTGCCGCCTCCGTCGACACCCCGGGAGAGTGGGATAACGGTCAGGCCGGCGAGCAAATCGCGGAAAATTTGCCGGCGGCGGCTGAACAGCCGGCGGCGCAAGCGCTGGCCGAAGAGATCGTCAGCGTCACCGAACAGGTGGCGGTGCAACAGCAACCGGTCGTTGAACCTGAGCCGGTCGTTGAGCCTGAGCCGGTCGTCGAGCCTGAGCCGGTCGTCGAGCCTGAGCCGGTCGTCGAACCTGAGCCGGTCGTCGAACCTGAGCCGGTCGTTGAGCCTGAGCCGGTTGTTGAGCCGGTGCCGGTCGTTGAACCTGAATCCGTGCCGGAAGTGGAAGAAGAACCGCTTGAGCCGGTGGTGCCGGCCGCGGCGCAAGAGCAGGAGCGCCCGACCAAAGAAGGCTTCTTCGCCCGCCTGAAGCGCAGCCTGCTGAAGACCAAACAAAACCTCGGCTCCGGTTTTATGGGGCTGTTCCGCGGTAAAAAGATCGACGACGATCTGTTCGACGAGCTGGAAGAACAGCTGCTGATCGCTGACGTCGGCGTGGATACCACGCGCAAAATCATCACCTCCCTGACCCAGCACGCCAGCCGCAAACAGCTGAAAGACGCCGAAGCGCTGTACGGCAAGCTGAAGGAGGAAATGTCCGAAATTCTGGCCAAGGTCGATCAGCCGCTGGATGTCAGTGGGAAAACCCCGTATGTCATCTTGATGGTCGGCGTGAACGGCGTGGGTAAAACCACCACCATCGGCAAGCTGGCGCGTCAATTCCAGGCGGAAGGCAAGTCGGTGATGCTGGCGGCGGGGGATACCTTCCGCGCCGCCGCGGTGGAGCAGCTGCAGGTGTGGGGTGAACGTAACCGCATTCCGGTGGTGGCGCAGCATACCGGCGCGGATTCCGCTTCTGTGATCTTCGATGCGGTGCAGGCCGCCAAGGCGCGCGGCATCGATGTGTTGATCGCCGATACCGCCGGCCGTCTGCAGAACAAATCGCACCTGATGGAAGAGCTGAAGAAGATCGTCCGCGTCATGAAAAAACTGGACGACCAGGCCCCCCATGAGGTTATGCTGACGCTCGATGCCAGCACCGGCCAGAATGCGGTCAGTCAGGCGAAATTATTTAATGAGGCCGTGGGCTTAACCGGCATCACGCTGACTAAACTGGACGGTACCGCCAAGGGCGGGGTGATCTTCGCCATCGCCGATCAGTTCGGTATCCCGATCCGCTATATCGGCGTCGGGGAAGGCATCGAAGATTTGCGGCCGTTTAAGGCTGACGATTTTATTGAGGCACTTTTTGCCCGAGAGGATTAATACGGATGATTCGCTTTGAACAGGTCAGTAAAGCTTATCTGGGCGGACGGCAAGCGCTGCAGGGGGTTGATTTCCATCTGCGCCCGGCGGAGATGGCGTTTCTGACCGGCCATTCCGGCGCGGGGAAAAGTACCCTGCTGAAACTGATTTGCGGTATCGAACGGCCCAGCGCCGGCCACATCTGGTTTGGCGGTCACGACATCAGTCGCTTGAAAAACCGCGAGGTGCCGTTCCTGCGTCGGCAGATCGGCATGATCTTCCAGGATCACCACCTGCTGCTGGATCGCACGGTGTATGACAACGTGGCGATGCCGCTGATCATCGCCGGCGCCAGCACCGAAGATATCCGCCGCCGCGTTTCCGCCGCGCTGGACAAGGTCGGTTTGCTGGATAAAGCGAAAAACTTCCCGATTCAGCTGTCCGGCGGTGAGCAGCAGCGCGTGGGCATCGCCCGTGCGGTGGTGAACAAGCCGGCGGTGCTGCTGGCGGATGAACCGACCGGTAACCTGGATGATGCGCTGTCGGAAGGCATTCTGCGCCTGTTTGAAGAATTCAACCGCGTCGGCGTGACCGTACTGATGGCGACGCACGACACCGGGCTTATCGCCCGCCGCAATTACCGCATCCTGACGCTGAGCCAGGGCCGCATGCAAGGGGGCGCTCACCATGGCCAATAACGCAAAAACCGCCAAGAGCAAGGCGCTGCGCGGCGGCTGGCGCGAACAGTGGCGTTACGCCTGGATGAACGCCATCAAAGACATGCTGCGTCAGCCGTTGGCGACGCTGCTGACGGTGATGGTGATCGCCATTTCCCTGACGCTGCCGAGTGTGTGCTACATCGTGTGGAAAAACGTCAGCACCGCGGCCAGCCAGTGGTATCCAACGCCGCAGCTGACCGTTTATCTGGATAAATCGCTCGATGACGACGCCGCGCTGAAAGTGCTCGACGCCATCAAGGCGGAAGCCGGCGTGGAGAAGGTCAATTACCTGTCGCGTGAAGAAGCGCGCGGCGAGTTCCGCAACTGGTCGGGCTTTGGCGGCGCGCTGGACATGCTGGAAGAGAACCCGCTGCCGGCGGTGGCGATCGTCACGCCGAAGATGAGCTTCCAGAGTTCGGATACCCTCAACACCCTGCGCGATCGCGTAGCGGCGGTGCAGGGCGTGGAAGAAGTGCGTATGGATGACAGCTGGTTTGCCCGCCTGGCGGCGCTGACCGGGCTGGCGGGCCAGATCGCGGCGATCATCGGCGTGCTGATGATCGTGGCGGTGTTCCTGGTGATCGGCAACAGCGTGCGTCTGAGCATCTTCAGCCGCCGCGACACCATTAACGTGATGAAGCTGATCGGCGCCACCGACGGCTTTATTCTGCGGCCGTTCCTCAACGGTGGGGCGATGCTGGGTTTTGCCGGCGCGCTGCTGTCGCTGGTGTTGTCCGGCGCGCTGGTGTGGCAGCTGGAGTCGGTGGTCGCCGGGGTGGCCAAGGTATTCGGCACCACCTTCACCTTGCACGGGCTGGGCTGGGATGAGGCGCTGCTGCTGCTGATCATCTCCGCGATGATCGGCTGGATCGCCGCCTGGCTGGCGACGGTGCAACATTTACGCCGATTTACACCACAGTAAGATTTTTTTGGTATACTCTTCTCCTGCTGCTTTTGATCGCGTTGCGGGAGAAGAGTGACCTCAAGCGAAGTCAGCACCATCCCTCTCTTCTTAGCGCACAAATTCCCTATCGGCCTGCACCCTCGTCACGTATTGTCAGCAACAATGCTTGCAAAAAAGGGTGAACTTTTAGGGCGGAGTACGGTCAAAAATTGCAGCAAATGTTAAGGTGCCCGGCGTGTGGAACCGCTTTTGCTTCAGCAACTGCCGTAGAATCAATCATTTCCCCGCTGTAATAATCACCTGCATGATTTTGTATTCTCATAGAGAGGGTTTGAATGACCAAAGAAATGCAAACTTTAGCCTTAGTACCCCAAGGTAGCTTGGAAGCCTATATCCGGGCAGCCAACGCCTATCCGATGCTGACGGCAGAGGAAGAGCGGGAGCTGGCTGAACGGCTGCATTATCAGGGCGATCTGGATGCCGCTAAGCAGCTCATCCTGTCTCACCTGCGCTTTGTCGCTCATATTGCCCGCAACTATTCAGGCTATGGTCTGCCGCAGGCGGATCTGATTCAGGAAGGCAACATCGGCCTGATGAAAGCCGTTCGCCGCTTCAACCCGGAAGTCGGCGTGCGTCTGGTTTCCTTTGCGGTGCATTGGATTAAGGCGGAAATCCACGAGTACGTATTGCGCAACTGGCGCATTGTGAAAGTGGCGACCACCAAAGCGCAGCGCAAGCTGTTCTTTAACCTGCGCAAAACCAAACAGCGTTTGGGCTGGTTCAACCAGGACGAAGTGGAACTGGTGGCCCGTGAGCTGGGCGTCACCAGCAAAGACGTGCGCGAGATGGAATCGCGCATGGCGGCGCAGGACATGACGTTCGATCCGACTCCGGACGACGAGGCCCGCGATGGCCAGTCGATGGCGCCGGTGCTGTACCTGCAGGACAAGAGCTCGGACTTCGCCGAAGGCATCGAGGAAGATAACTGGGAAAGCAACGCCGCAGACAAACTGGCCTATGCGCTGGAAGGTCTCGACGAGCGCAGCCAGCATATCATCCGCGCCCGTTGGCTGGATGACGACAATAAGTCGACGCTGCAGGAGCTGGCCGATCAGTACGGCGTTTCCGCCGAACGCGTGCGCCAGCTCGAAAAGAACGCCATGAAGAAACTGAAAATGGCGATCGAAGCCTGAGTCGATGCGAGATTCGATAAAAAAAGCCCGGCAAGCCGGGCTTTTTAGTGCCTGAAATTCGGCGTTATGGCGCCACGGTGGCGAAGTCCGGCGCCGGGCAGTCGTAGCCGAATTTCGCCGCCCACGGATAACGGGTGCCGGTGTTGATATAGCGCTGATAAAGCGCCCGGCCGGTTTTGGCATCGCGTTTGATAACCCAGCTGGCGGCGTTACACAGCACGGCGGCATAGGCCTGGCTCTTCGGCGGCAGCAGATCGGCCGCCTGTTGCGCCAGCCCCACCGCCTGCCAGCGATAGTGCAGGAAACGGTTGTCTTCCTCCGGTAGCGCTGCCTTGGCGCGCGCCGCTTCGGCGCTGTCGATCCAGCTTTTATGCTTCAGCTCGCGGGTATCGAACGCATCCCCCAGATAGGAATAGCCGGCGCCATAGATGGCGTAATCCGGCGTCATCTCATAGCCGGTAAACTCCAGCCCCTGGGCGCGCAGCAGGTTGGCGGCGCGATAGTAAGCCTGTGCGCGCGCCAGCGGCGCAGCGGATTTGTCCTTGGCGGCCTTCAGCTCGTCGGCGAACTGCTGCGCCGCTTGCCGGTAGTTGGGGATATCGAAGTAGGCCAGCGCCTCCGGCGATCGCCCGGCGCGCATCAGCCGCCGCGCCAGCAGTTCGCGCAGCTGCACCTCCGGCGTGATCTGCTGGCCGCCGTAATCGTCCGGATTAACCGGCTTGAGCGGCGTCGTCGGCGCCGGGGCGTGCTTATCGACAAAGCCTTTCAACTCATCGACGGTCAGCACCCGTTCCGCCACGTCGGCCACGTCGGCCCAGTAGAGCGCTTTGCCGCGATACAGCAGGTCCATCGCCTGCAGATAGTCGCCGCGGTTCAGCGCCAGGATGGCCTGTTCGCCGGCCACCCGGCACTCGGGCACGATGGTTTCCGCGACGAAGTCGGCGTTGCGCTGTTCACCCCAGCTTTCGTCGGCGGGGAACGCGCTTGCCGCCTTGGCGTAGGCGGCGGTGGCGGCTTTCACGTCACCGTCGCGCAGCGCCATTTTGGCGCGCAGCCACCATGCGAGGCCGCTGTCGCCGGCGTTTTTCAGCAGGCTCGCCGCCATCGGGTACTGCCCCGAACGGTAAGCCAGCGCCGCCAGCCGATCGCTGCCGGCGAAGCCGCTTTTCACTGAGCCGTCCAGCAGCGTCAGGATCTGGTTGATGATTTGCGCGGAGCGGCCGTTGTCGTCGGTATCCGCCATTTGCAGGTTGCCGCTGCGGGCGAACAGCTCAATGGTCACCAGCTGCTGGATCAACGGATCGCCGATAATCCGTTTCAGCGTGTCCAAATGGTCGGGGTTGACCAGGAAGCTGGAGACGTACTGCAGCGACTGCCCGCCGCTCGGATCGCCCTGCGCCGCCTGTTGCGCGTACAGATGGGCGGCGGGGGCGACGTCACCCAGCCACAGGTGGATGCGCGCCTGCTGCCCAAGGCTGCTCAGCGCCAACTGATCGGGATCGGCGGCGCCGCTTTTCACCCGGTCGATCACCTGCTGGAATGCCGTCAGCGCCTGTTCAAGCGCGGCTTTTGGCGGGTGCTCGGCGGCGGGGGCCGCTTCACCGGATTCGTTTACCGGCGTCCCGTGGTCAGCCATCAGTACGCGGCCAAGCGAATACTGCGCCCGCAGTCCCCAGTCGCCCTGCTCGGCGGCCGGTAGCTTCAGCACCTGTTGGAAATAGTCTGCGGCGCGCGGATCGTGGCTGGCGAAAGCCACGGCGCCCAGTTGATAGAGACGCGCGGCGTTGGACAACCCCTGCGTATTGACGGCGTCAGCCTCTTCCACCGTTTTGGCGGCGCGCATTTTGCCTATCGCTATCGTTTCCGGCGATTGCGGCATCGGTTTCGGCGGCATCGGCGGCGGCGGGGCTTGCCAGTGCGGCAACTGTTTATCCATCGGCACCAGCCGGCCGGCTTCGAAGGCGAAATTGCCCTCCGGCATATACAGCAGGGTGCCGTTGCGATCGATCAGCAGCCGGTTAGGAAAATCCGGGCCGCAGGCATAGCCGCCCAGCGGCAGTGCGGCGCCGATCAGCATGGCCAGCGGAAGAAGGCGGCGGGTGTTCCGTGCCGCGCGCGAATCAAGGTGTGACAAGGGTGCCTCCTGGCGTCAGTTGTTGGCAGCGCAGCCAGCCCAGCGGCCGGGATTGCCCGGCGCGCAGCTGGTCGCTGCTGATGCGAATAAAGCGTTGCCGTTGCGGTGCGGATTCCAGCCGGTAGTTGCCGACCGCGTCCGCCGCCAGGCAGTCGTCGGCGCGGATGACCACCTCTTGCGGCAGCGGGGCGTCCACCGGCCCGTTGTTATGAATTATCAGATCATACAGCCCGTTTTGCTGCGGCTGAGGCCTAAATTTTACCTGCCAGTCGACATTCAGCGGCCGCCGTTCGATCACCGCTCGTAGCGTGGCGAGCGACCAGGCGCGCCGATCGTCCGCCAGCGGCAGTCGGAACCAAATCACGCCGCGCAGCCGGGGCGGCGTTTGCTGCGCCAGCGTTTGCAGAAAATCGGCGATCTGCTGCGGCGCGACCGTCAGTTCGCGGCCGTTGCCGGCCACGCGCAGCGAGGATTCGCTCTCCACCTGCGCGCCTTGCGCATCAAACCCCAGCAGCGCCATGCCATAGGCCGGCAGCGCGACGCGAAACGGTTTCGGTGTGACGGCGGCGTACTGCCGCACCCAGCGCAGCGCCAAGGGGCCGTCAAACAGCCCCTGCTGCGGTGAGAGCACCGCATGCACTTGCAGAACGGAACTGTCGGCCTGTTGCAGTACGCCGGGCAAGTTGGGCGAGCCGATCCAGGCCGGCAGGGCGGTGATGCCGAGTTGCAAAGCGGCGGGCAGCCGTTGGCGCAGCCGCTGTAGAAAGCGTTGGTAGTCCGGCAGGCGAGCCGTGGCGGCGTCATGATCGATCTCGACGCCGGTGACGGGCAGCCCGGCCGCCTGCCAGCGCTGGGTGATCGCCAGCAGACGCTGGATAATGGCTTCTTGGTCCAGCTGCGGCAGCTGGCCGTCGAGGCGCGCTACCAGCCAGAGCGGGCGGCCGTCCCGCTTCAGCAGGCTGAGATCGGCCGGGATTTCCCGCCAGCCTTCGCGTGGATGCACCTGCAGCGCCAGCACCCGCAGCGCGCCGAACAGATCGCGGCTGCGCGCCAGCGCATCGGCGTGTTGCGGCGTCCAAACCCGCTGCCAAACGTAAACCTGCTGATCCCAGCCTGAGGCCTGGCGCAGCGCCTGCTGACGCCCGGCGAACCAGGCCGCCAACCCCAGCGCAATCAAGACCAGCGCCGCCAGCCGGCGTTTCATTTTTGCCAGAGATCGCCCTGCGGCGCGAAGCCGCAGGCGCGCATGAAGTTATCGACTTCCCCACGTTCGCGCGGCGCCAGACCGGCGGTCGACAGCTGCCAATGGGCGACCTGCGGCAGCTGACGCTGTGCATCTTGCACCAGGTAAAGACCGACGCCGCGGCGGCGCGTCACTTCGCGTACCAGCAGATCCAGCAGTTCGGCGCGGTCGTCCTGCAGCGCAATTTTCACCGCGCCCAGCAGACGCTCGTTGAAGCGGGCGGCGAACAGCGCCTTGCCGCCGCTCAGCCAGCTCTGCCACTGTTCCGGCTGCTGGTGCGGCCAAATTTTACCGAGGTCGATAAGGTCTTGCGGGGACAGCGCGGTCAGGCGCTCGATGGTCAGTTTCATGCAGAATTTCCGCGCAGCTAAATGATGCCGACAGTGTAATAGATCTTGTGCAGAGCGTTGTGTAAGTTTTTCTGTACGATTACTGTGCAATATGTTTTTTGCACGGGGCATTTTCCGAGTAAATAGTTAGTAAACGGATTGTTAACCAGCACAACGCGCTACGCCTCAAGGTAAACAGCGCAGATTTAATTCGAATTTTATCCTGTTTACACCGCTTGTTTCTGCCGGATGAAGTTGATTTGCAGCAGAAAATTCCTGTTTAATGGTATGAAAAATAAAGTCTTATTAGAAAATAATGCCAACAAAACGCCTAAATCATTATTACTTATAACAAAAGCGGTCAATAACGATCGGGCGCAGGCAAACACAACAGGTACGTTCACAACGACAGATGGGGATTTGCGGATGAAATTAACAACAGGTAAGGCACTGCTGGCGGGTTGTATTGCGATGGCCATGAGCCAGGCGGCCATGGCGAAAGACATCAAGGTGGCGATCGTCGGGGCAATGTCCGGCCCGGTCGCGCAGTATGGCGACATGGAATTTACCGGCGCGCGCCAGGCGATTGCCGACATTAATGCCAAGGGCGGCATCAAGGGCGACAAGCTGGTCGGCGTGGAATACGACGACGCCTGCGACCCGAAACAGGCGGTTGCGGTCGCCAACAAGGTGATCAACGACGGCATTCGCTACGTGATCGGCCACCTGTGCTCCTCTTCCACCCAGCCGGCGTCCGATATCTATGAAGACGAAGGCGTGATCATGATTACCCCGGCGGCCACCAACGCCGATCTGACCACCCGCGGCTACAAGATGATCCTGCGCACCACCGGTCTGGATTCGGATCAGGGCCCGACCGCCGCCAAATACATCCTCAGCGACATCAAGCCGAAGCGCATCGCCGTGGTGCACGACAAGCAGCAATACGGCGAAGGCCTGGCGCGCTCGGTGCGCGACAGCCTGAAAAAACAGGGCACCGAAGTGGCGATGTTCGAAGGCATCACCGCCGGCGACAAAGACTTCTCCACCCTGGTGGCGCGCCTGAAGAAAGAGAATATCGACTTCGTGTACTTCGGCGGTTACTACCCGGAAATGGGCCAGATCCTGCGTCAGGCCAAACAGGCCGGGTTGACTACCCGCTTCATGGGGCCGGAAGGCGTGGGCAACTCCTCACTGTCCAACATCGCCGGCGCCGCTTCGGAAGGCATGCTGGTGACGCTGCCGAAACGCTACGATCAGGTGCCTGCCAACCAGCCGATCGTCGATGCGTTGAAAGCCAAGAAGCTGGATCCGACCGGCCCGTTTGTCTGGACCACCTATGCCGCGCTGCAGTCGCTGACCACCGGCATGGAGCGCAGCGGCAGCCAGGAGCCGGCGGACATCGTCAAGGATCTGAAAACCGGCAAGCCGGTGGACACCGTGATGGGGCCGCTGACCTGGGATGACAAGGGCGATCTGAAAGGCTTCGAGTTCGGCGTGTTCGAATGGCATGCCAACGGCACGTCCACACCGATCAAATAAGCCATAATGATTAGGGTGGGGCGCAGCCCGCTGCGCCCGGCGGGTCGGCTTGCCGGCCCCGTCTCCCTTTACCCGCCGGTTCTCCCCCGGCGGGTTTCGCAGCCAAGGGTTCAGAGTATGTCAGAGCAACTCCTCTATTTTCTGCAGCAGATGTTCAACGGATTAACGTTGGGCAGCACCTATGCATTGATCGCCATCGGTTACACCATGGTTTACGGCATCATCGGCATGATCAACTTCGCCCACGGCGAGGTGTACATGATCGGCAGCTATGTCTCCTTTATCGTTATCGCCGCCCTGATGATGCTCGGCATCGACGTCGGCTGGCTGCTGATCGGCGCCGCGTTCCTGGTCTCGATCGTCATCGCCAGCGCCTACGGCTGGAGCATCGAGCGGGTGGCCTACAAGCCGGTGCGCAACTCCAAGCGCCTGATTGCGCTGATCTCGGCCATCGGCATGTCGATATTCCTGCAAAACTACGTCAGCCTGACGCAGGGCTCACGCGATCTGGCGCTGCCCAGCCTGGTCACCGGCCAGTGGGTGCTGGGGGAAAGCAACGGCTTCGCCGCCACCATCAGCACCATGCAGCTGACCATCTGGCTCGTGACCTTCCTGGCGATGCTGGCGCTGACGCTGTTTATCCGCTATTCGCGCATGGGCCGTGCCTGCCGCGCCTGCGCGGAAGATCTGAAGATGGCCAGCCTGCTGGGCATCAACACGGACCGGGTGATCTCGCTGACCTTCGTCATTGGTGCGGTGATGGCGGCGGTGGCCGGGGTGTTGCTCGGCCAGTTCTACGGCGTCATCAACCCTTACATCGGCTTTATGGCCGGTATGAAAGCCTTCACCGCCGCAGTTCTGGGCGGCATCGGCAGCATTCCGGGCGCGATGATCGGCGGCCTGGTGCTGGGCGTGGCGGAAGCGCTGACCTCCGCCTACCTGAGCACCGAATACAAAGACGTGGTGTCGTTCGCGCTGCTGATCGTGGTGCTGCTGATCATGCCGACCGGCATCCTCGGGCGTCCGGAGGTTGAGAAAGTATGAAACTCAATCTGCTCAATGCGCTGATCGCCACGGCGGTGCTGTTCGTGATGGCGTCGTTCCTGATGGGCATGCAGCTCAGCCTGGACGGCACCAAACTGGTGGTGCACGGCGCGGCGGAAGTGCGCTGGATGTGGATCGGCATCGGCTGCGTCATCGTCTTTTTCTTCCAGCTGTTGCGCCCGCTGCTGCAGCAGGGCCTGAAAAAGGTCTCCGGCCCGGCGTTCGTGCTGCCGAGCTTCGACGGCACCACGCCGCGGCAAAAGCTGCTGGCGGCTCTGCTGCTCGTCGCGGCGGTCGCCTGGCCGTTCCTGGTGTCGCGCGGCACGGTGGATATCGCCACCCTGACGCTGATCTACGTGATGCTGGGCCTCGGCCTCAACGTGGTGGTGGGCCTGTCCGGTCTGCTGGTGCTCGGCTACGGCGGTTTCTACGCCATCGGCGCCTACACCTATGCGCTGCTGAATCATTATTACGGCCTCGGCTTTTGGGAGAGCCTGCCGCTGGCGGGCATCGTCACCGCCGCCTTCGGCTTCCTGCTCGGTTTCCCGGTGCTGCGGCTGCGCGGCGACTATCTGGCGATCGTGACGCTCGGCTTCGGTGAGATCGTGCGCATTCTGCTGCTGAACAATACCGAGATCACCGGCGGGCCGAACGGCATCAGCCAGATCCCGAAACCGACCTTCTTCGGCCTGGAGTTTAACCGCAGCGTGCGCGACGGCGGCTGGGATACCTTCCATAACGTCTTCGGCCTGAAATACGATCCGAGCGATCGCATCGTATTTTTGTACCTGGTGGCGTTGCTGCTGGTGGTGCTGACGCTGTTCGTCATCAACCGCCTGCTGCGCATGCCGCTCGGGCGCGCCTGGGAAGCGCTGCGCGAAGACGAGATCGCCTGCCGCTCGCTGGGCCTCAGCCCGACGCGCATCAAGCTGACCGCCTTTACCATCAGCGCCGCGTTCGCCGGGTTTGCCGGCACGCTGTTCGCCGCGCGCCAGGGGTTCGTCAGCCCGGAATCCTTCACCTTCGTCGAGTCGGCCTTCGTGTTGGCGATCGTCGTACTGGGGGGCATGGGCTCGCAGTTCGCGGTCATTCTGGCGGCGATCCTGCTGGTGGTGTCGCGCGAGCTGATGCGCGATCTGAATGAATACAGCATGCTGCTGCTGGGGGCGCTGATGGTGCTGATGATGATTTGGCGGCCGCAGGGGCTGTTGCCGATGAAGCGGCCGCAGCTGAAGCTGCAGGCGGCGGACCTTCACGCGGGCAAGGGGGAACAGGCATGAGCGTTCAACCTTTACTGCAGGTGGAAGGCCTGTCGATGCGTTTTGGCGGGCTGCTGGCGGTCAACAATGTCGCGTTGACGCTCAATGAAGGCGAAATTGTCTCGCTGATCGGCCCCAACGGCGCCGGTAAAACCACGGTGTTTAACTGCCTGACCGGTTTCTACCGCCCGAGCGGCGGCACCATCAAATTGCGCGATTGCCATCTGGAGGGGCTGGCGGGGCAGGCCATCGCCCGTATGGGCGTAGTGCGCACCTTCCAGCATGTGCGGCTGTTCCGTGAAATGACGGTGATTGAGAACCTGTTGGTGGCGCAGCATCAGCACCTGAAAAGCGGCGTGTTCGCCGGGCTGCTGAAAACCCCGGCCTTCCGCCGCGCCGAAGCCGAGGCGCTGGCGCGCGCAGCGGAGTGGCTGGAGCGCGTCGGCCTGCTATCGATGGCCAACCGTTCGGCGGGCAACCTGGCCTACGGGCAGCAGCGTCGGCTGGAGATCGCCCGCTGCATGGTGACCCGGCCGGAGCTGCTGATGCTGGACGAACCGGCCGCCGGTCTGAACCCGAAAGAGACCGACGAGCTGGATCATCTGATCGTCGAGCTGCGCGATCGGCATAAGGTCTCGGTGTTGCTGATCGAGCACGACATGAAGCTGGTGATGGGCATCTCCGATCGCATTTACGTAGTGAATCAGGGCACGCCGCTGGCGCAGGGCACACCGGCGGAGATCCGCAACAACCCGGACGTGATCCGGGCTTATTTGGGCGAATAATAATATGTTGTCATTCAATCAGGTATCCGCCCATTACGGCAAAATTCAGGCGCTGCATCAGGTCAGTCTCACGATTAGTCAGGGCGAAATCGTGACGTTAATCGGCGCCAACGGCGCCGGTAAAACCACGCTGCTCGGCACCCTGTGCGGCGAACCGCGCGCCAGCGAAGGCAGCATTGTCTTCCAGGGGCAGGACATCACCCAGTGGCAAACCTCGCGCATCATGCGCGAAGCGGTGGCGATCGTGCCGGAAGGGCGGCGAGTCTTCTCGCGCATGACGGTGGAAGAAAACCTGGCGATGGGCGGTTTCTTCGCCGATCGTCACCAATATCAGCAGCGCATCGAACGGGTGTTCACGCTGTTCCCGCGCCTGCTGGAGCGCCGAAGCCAGCGTGCCGGCACCATGTCCGGCGGCGAACAGCAGATGTTGGCCATCGGCCGCGCGCTGATGAGCCAGCCGAAGCTGCTGCTGCTCGACGAACCTTCGCTTGGGCTGGCGCCCATCATCATCCAGCAGATTTTCGACATCATTCAGCAGCTGCGGGAAGAGGGCATGACCATCTTTCTGGTGGAGCAAAACGCCAATCAGGCGCTGAAATTGGCGGACCGCGGTTATGTGCTGGAAAACGGCCGCGTGGTGTTGGAAGATACGGGGGCTGCATTGTTAGCCAACGAAGCAGTGAGGTCGGCGTATCTGGGCGGTTAATCCGCCCCCCTACGAATTAAAATAATCAGGTACGAGAAGAAGAAATGAAGACAGAAGGGTTACTCGCGCAGCGCATCGTTAACGTAAAAAGTTCGGCCATCCGTGAATTGCTTAAGCACAGCAAGATGGAACACGTCATTTCGCTGGCGGGCGGCATCCCCTCTGATGCGTTGTTCGATTTCGAAGGATTGAGCATCGCCACCCAGCAGGCGATCACCGAACAGCCGAAAAGCGCATTCCAGTACGGCCTGACCGAGGGCAGCCCGCTGCTGCGTGAGCGCATTTGCGCGCTGTGCGCCGAGCGCGGCGTCACCGCGCGCGCAGAAGAGGTGATGGTCACCGCCGGCTCTCAGCAGGCCCTGGATTTGGTGATGCGCGCCATCGTCAACCCGGGCGACGTGTTCGTGGTGGAGCGCCCGACCTACCTGGCGGCGCTGCAAACGTTGGAGTTGGCGGAGGCCAACATCATGTCGGTCTCGTCCGACAGCGACGGCATGGTGGTGGAAGAGCTGGCCGAGCTGCTGAAAACCCAGCGCATCAAGGGCGTGTACGTGGTGCCGAACTTCGGCAACCCCAGCGGCATCACCCTCAGCGCCGCGCGCCGCGAACTGCTGGTGAAGCTGGCCGCCGAACATAACTTCCTGATCATCGAAGACGATCCGTACGGCGAGCTGCGTTTCACCGAAGAGCGCCACCCGACGCTGCATCAGGTGTCGCAGCAGGTGCTGGGCAACACCGACCACATCATCTATACCTCGACCTTTTCCAAGATCCTGGCGCCGGGCCTGCGTTTGGGCTGGGCGATCCTGCCGCCGTTCCTGCTGCATAAAGTGGCGATCATCAAACAGGCGGCGGATCTGCACGCCAGCGCCCTGTCGCAGAGCATCGTCGAATGCTACCTTGGCCTGGATCGCCTGCCGGCGCAGATCGACAAGATCCGCGCCGCCTATAAACACAAGGGCGAGATCCTGGCCGGTTTGGTGGAGCAGGAACTGGGCGACTACATCACCTTCGATAAACCGAAGGGCGGCATGTTCCTGTGGGCGCGTTTCCGCCAGCCGTTCAACGCCACCGCATGGCTGAACACCACGCTGCAGCAGGGCGTGGTGTTCGTGCCGGGGGAATACTTCTTCTCCGACAACCCGGATCGTTCGACCTTCCGCCTGTCGTTCGCCACCGCCACCGAGCAGCAGATGCAAGAAGCGGTCGCGCGCCTGCGCCGTTCGCTGTAATCCTCGCGGCGGCGGAGCCCATGCCCGCCGCCGACATCAAACCGCCATCTTCACTTCACCTTGCCGTCATGTGGCTGTCATCTAACGGTTATTTTTCTGTCATCCGCGCATGGCATGTTAGCTTCCGAACAAAAAACTGATTCTTTTCGCTCACGCGCTTTTACACCAGCTTTTTCAGGAGTTAGGCATGCTCACCTACGCTATTCGCAAAACCACGCTGTGCGTCGCATTGACCCTGGCGGTCAGCGCACAGGCGCTGGCGGCGACAGAAATCCCGTTCTGGCATTCGATGGAAGGCGAACTGGGTAAAGAAGTGGACTCTCTGGCGGATCGCTTCAACCAGTCGCACAGCGACGTCAAGATTGTGCCGGTTTATAAAGGCAACTACGAACAGAGCCTGGCGGCGGGCATCGCCGCTTACCGCTCCGGCAAGGCGCCGGCGATCCTGCAGGTTTACGAGGTGGGCACCGCCACCATGATGGCCAGCAAAGCCATCAAACCGGTCTATGAAGTGTTTAAAGAGGCCGGCATCAACTTCGACGAGTCGGTGTTCGTGCCGACGGTGGCCGGCTATTACACCGACAACAAGAGCGGCCATCTGCTGTCGCAGCCGTTCAACAGCTCCACGCCGGTGCTGTACTACAACAAAGACGCCTTCAAAAAGGCCGGCCTGAACCCGGACCAACCGCCGAAAACCTGGCAGGAACTGGCGGCGGATACCGCCAAACTGCGCGAAGCCGGCATGAAGTGCGGTTACGCCAGCGGCTGGCAGGGCTGGATCCAACTGGAGAACTTCAGCGCCTGGCACGGCGTGCCGTTCGCCAGTGAAAACAACGGCTTTGGCGGCACCAGCGCCAAGCTGGAGTTCAACCAACCGCTGCAGGTCAAACATATTGCGCTGCTCGAAGCGATGAACAAGAAGGGCGACTTCACCTATTTCGGCCGCAAAGACGAATCCACCGAGAAGTTTTATAACGGCGACTGCGCCATCACCACCGCCTCATCCGGTTCGTTGGCGGACATCAAGCACTACGCCAAATTCAACTACGGCGTCGGCATGATGCCGTACGACGCCGACGCGAAAAATGCGCCGCAAAACGCCATCATCGGCGGGGCCAGCCTGTGGGTGATGAACGGCAAAGACGCCGCCACCTACAAGGGCGTGGCCGAATTCCTGCAGTACCTGGCGCAGCCGGAAATCGCCGCCGAATGGCACCAGAAGACCGGCTATCTGCCGATCACCACCGCGGCTTACGATCTGACCAAGCAGCAGGGCTTCTACGACAAGAACCCGGGGGCCGACGTCGCCACTCGCCAGATGCTGAACAAGCCGCCGTTGCCGTTCACCAAGGGCCTGCGCCTGGGCAACATGCCGCAGATCCGCAGCGTGGTGGATGAGGAGCTGGAAGGCGTGTGGACCGGCAAGAAAACGCCTCAGCAGGCGTTGGACGCCGCCGTGCAGCGCGGTGACGTGCTGCTGCGCCGCTTCGAAGCATCGACCAAGTAATCCCGCGTCGCGGGCCCGTCTGATCGGGCTCGCGTCTTCACGCCGATCCTTCCGTACCCGATTAATGGTTTAACTGCTATGTCATCTTCCCGTCCCGGTTTCGGCTGCAGCTGGTTGCCCTATGCGCTGGTGCTGCCGCAGCTGCTGATTACCGCCGTCTTCTTTTTATGGCCCGCCGGCGAAGCGCTGTGGTATTCGGTGCAGAGCCTCGATCCGTTCGGCCTGTCCAGCCAGTTTGTCGGGCTGGATAACTTTAAACAGCTGTTCCAGGATCCTTACTACCTCAACTCGTTCTACACCACGCTGATCTTCAGCTTCCTGGTGGCCGGCATCGGGCTGGCGGTTTCGCTGTTCTTCGCTGCGCTGGTGGACTACGTGCTGCGCGGCAGCCGCCTCTATCGCACGCTGATGATCCTGCCCTACGCGGTGGCGCCGGCGGTGGCGGCGGTGCTGTGGATCTTTCTGTTCAACCCCGGTCTGGGGTTGATCACCCATTTCCTCAACGGTCTGGGCTATAACTGGAACCATGCGCAAAACAGCGGCCAGGCGATGTTCCTGGTGGTGCTGGCCTCGGTATGGCAGCAGATAAGCTATAACTTCCTGTTTTTCCTCGCGGCGCTGCAGTCGATCCCGCGTTCGCTGGTGGAAGCGGCGGCCATCGACGGCGCCGGCCCGGTGCGGCGTTTCTTCCATCTGGTGCTGCCGCTGATCGCGCCGGTGAGCTTCTTCCTGCTGGTGGTCAATCTGGTGTACGCCTTCTTCGATACTTTCCCGGTGATCGACGCCGCCACCGGCGGCGGGCCGGTGCAGTCCACCACCACGTTGATCTACAAGATCTACCGCGAAGGCTTCGCAGGGTTGGATCTCTCCAGTTCCGCCGCGCAGTCGGTGATCCTGATGTTGCTGGTGATCGGCCTGACGGTGATCCAGTTCCGCTTCGTTGAACGTAAGGTGCGCTATCAATGATTGAGAATCGACGCGGGCTGGATGTCTTCAGCCATGTGATGCTGATTATCGGCGTGCTGGTGGTGCTGTTCCCGCTGTACGTGGCCTTTGTCGCCGCCACGCTGGACGACAAGCAGGTGTTTCAGGTGCCGATGACGCTGGTGCCCGGCGGGCACCTGTGGGAGAACATCCGCAATATCTGGCAGGGCGGCGTGGGCAACCTCAAGGTGCCGTTCTCGCTGCTGCTGCTCAACAGCGTGATCATGGCGCTGGCGATCACCTGCGGCAAGATCGCGGTGTCGGTGCTGTCGGCTTACGCCATCGTGTATTTCCGTTTCCCGCTGCGCAGCCTGTTTTTTTGGCTGATTTTCCTCACCCTGATGCTGCCGGTGGAAGTGCGTATTTTCCCGACGGTGGAGGTGATCTCCAACCTCAACCTGCTGGACAGCTATACCGGCCTGACGCTACCGCTGATGGCCTCGGCCACCGCCACCTTCCTGCTGCGCCAGTTCTTCATGACGCTGCCGGATGAGCTGCTGGAGGCGGCGCGCATCGACGGCGCCGGGCCGATGCGTTTCTTCTGGGACATCGTGTTGCCGCTGTCGAAAACCAATCTGGCGGCGCTGTTCGTCATCACTTTTATCTACGGCTGGAACCAATATCTGTGGCCGCTCCTGATCACCAGCGACGCTTCGATGGGCACCGCGGTGGCGGGCATCAAGAGCATGATCTCCACTTCCGGCGCGCCGACCCAGTGGAACCAGGTGATGGCGGCGATGATTCTGACTTTATTGCCACCGCTGGCGGTGGTGCTTCTGATGCAGCGCTGGTTTGTGCGCGGTCTGGTTGATAGCGAGAAATAACGACGATGGCAGGATTAAAACTACAGGCGGTCACCAAGTCTTACGACGGTAAAACGCCGGTGATCAAACAGATCGACCTCGACGTGGCGGACGGTGAATTCATCGTGATGGTCGGCCCGTCCGGCTGCGGCAAATCCACGCTGCTGCGGATGGTGGCTGGGCTGGAGCGCACCACCAGCGGCGATATCTATATCGATACCCGGCGCGTGACCGATCTGGAACCCAAGGATCGCGGCATCGCGATGGTGTTCCAGAACTACGCGCTCTATCCGCACATGAGCGTGTACGACAACATGGCTTATGGCCTCAAGATCCGCGGTTTCGGCAAGGAGCATATCCGCCAGCGGGTGGAGGAAGCGGCGCGCATCCTGGAGCTGGAGCCGCTGCTCAAGCGTAAACCGCGCGAACTTTCCGGCGGCCAGCGCCAGCGCGTGGCGATGGGGCGCGCCATCGTGCGCGAACCGGCGGTGTTCCTGTTCGATGAACCGCTGTCCAACCTGGACGCCAAGCTGCGGGTGCAGATGCGCCTGGAGCTGCAACAGTTGCACCGCCGTCTGAAAACCACCAGCCTGTACGTGACTCACGACCAGGTGGAGGCGATGACGCTGGCGCAGCGGGTGATCGTAATGAACAAGGGCGTGGCGGAGCAGATCGGCACCCCGAGCGAGGTGTATCAGCGGCCGGCTTCGCTGTTCGTCGCCGGCTTTATCGGCTCGCCGGCGATGAACCTGTTGCCCGGCACCCTGAGCGCCGACGGCGGCCAGCTGCTGCTGGCGGACGGCATGACGCTGCCGTTGCCGGCGGCCAAGCCGCAGTGGGCGGGGCGGCCGTTGACGCTGGGCATTCGGCCGGAGCATATTCAGCTGGTGGCGCAAGGCCAGGGCGTGCCGCTGCAGCTGCAGACGCTGGAACTGCTGGGGGCCGACAATCTGGCGCACGGCCAGTGGGGCGGTCACGGGGTGATCGCGCGGTTGTCGCATGAAACCTTGCCGACGGCGGGCAGTACGCTATATTTGCAGCTGCCTGCTCAGGCGCTGCACTTCTTTGACACCCACAGCGGATTACGGATGGATTGATGACGAGACCCTGGCCTTACCCTCATATCGTTGCCCACCGCGGCGGCGGTTCTCTGGCGCCGGAAAATACCCTGGCGGCGATCGACGTCGGCGCGCGCCACGGCCACAAGATGATCGAGTTCGACGCCAAACTGGCGCAGGACGGACAAATTTTCCTGCTGCATGATGATACGCTGGATCGCACCAGCAACGGCTGGGGCGTGGCGGGCGAGCTGCCGTGGGATAAGCTGGTGCAGCTGGACGCCGGCAACTGGTACAGCTCGGCCTTCAAGGGCGAGCGGCTGCCGCTGCTGTCGGAGGTGGCGGAACGCTGCCGGGAACACGGCCTGATGGCCAATATCGAGATCAAACCGACCACCGGCAGCGACGATGAAACCGGCCGGGTGGTGGCGCTGGCGGCGCGGCTGCTGTGGCAAGGGCAGACCGACCCGTTGCTCTCCTCCTTCTCGGTGGAAGCGCTGGCGGCGGCGCAACGCACCGTGCCGGATTTGCCGCGCGGCTTGCTGCTGGAGGACTGGGACGACAACTGGCGCGAGCTGACCGAACGTCTGGACTGCGTCTCGCTGCATATCGACCACAAGGCGCTGACCGCCGAGCGGGTGAAAGCGTTGAAAGACGCCGGTCTGCGCATTCTGGTGTATACCGTTAACCAGCCGGACCGCGCGCGCCTGCTGCTCGACTGGGGCGTTGACTGCATTTGCACCGACCGGATAGATTTGATTGGCCCGGAGTTCTAATCCGGCGCCGATGAATCCTGCGACGACAAGCCTTGCCGCCGCACCACCGGAAGGAATGCGATGCCAGGCTTTATGATGTCACTGTGGCACCAGATCGTGCTGTCATTACCGCTGTTCGTCCTGATCGCGTTGGGTTATGGGCTGATTCGCTGGGGGAAATGGCCCACCAGCATCACCGATGGCCTGACGCGCTTTGTGTTTTCCCTCGCCTTGCCCGCCATGCTGTTTCGCATGATGTGCGACTTCTCGCAGCGCCCGGCGGTCGACGCCCGGCTGCTGATCGCGTTCTTCGGCAGTTGCCTGATCGTGTTCGTGCTCGGCCGTCTCGTCGCCCGGCACCTTTTCCGGCTGGATGGCGTCGCCGGGTCGGTGTTTGCGCTGGGCGGTATTTTCTCCAATAACGTGATGCTCGGTTTACCGATCGCCAGCGTGATGCTGGGGGAGGCGGCGATCCCGTCGGTGGCGCTGGTGCTGGTGTTCAACGGCCTAATCCTGTGGACGCTGGTCACGGTGTCGATCGAATGGGCGCGCAACGGCTCGCCGACGCTGGGGGGCTTTGCTAAAACCGCGCGCAGCGTGCTGACCAACCCGTTGATCGTCGGCATCCTGTCCGGCACGCTGTTTAGCCTGACCGGCCTGCCGCTGCCGGACTTCGTCGATCGGCCGGTCAGCATGCTCGGCCAGGTGGCGGCGCCGCTGTCGCTGGTGGTGCTTGGCATGGGGCTTGCCGAGTACCGCATCAGCGAAGGCTGGCAACTGAGCAGCGCCATCTGCGTGCTGAAGTTGCTGGTACAGCCGTTGGTGATTTGGCTGCTGGCCTGGATGATGGATCTGCCGCCGATGGAGACCCGCGTGGTGGTGCTGCTGGGCTCAATGGCGGTGGGGGTGAATGTCTACCTGATGTCGCGCCAGTTCAATACGCTCACCGGCCCGGCCGCCACCAGCCTGGTGATGTCCACCGTGCTGGCGGCGATCACCACGCCGCTGATCCTCACCGTTATGGGCGTGCGGGCGTAGCCGGCAGCGGGGCCTGCGGCACCGCCGGCGCGGTACGGTTGAACGGATCGCGCGGCTGGTTGCCGTTAGGCAGCAACTGGCCGCCGTTCGGCGTGGTTTGCAACAGCTGTTGCCGTTGATTGTCGAACTGGCGCTGCTGTTGCAGGCGGCGTTGATCCATCTGCCGGTTGTTCAACAAGCGCTGTTGCTGCGCCTGTTGGCTGTTTTGGTTGAGAAGCTGCTGCTGTGAACGCAGATCGGTTACGCCGTTGGCCGCTGCAGCCAGGCCGGGCAGCAACAGCAGAGCGAACAGAATGTGAGAAGTTTTCATGATGGTTACCTCGCTTTTTTATTAAGCCTAACCCAGCGGTGAAATTTTGCTGGTAGTTTGTATTTCGTTCAAATGTAAACCGCCTTTTCGCCAACGCGGTGCCCATCTTCCGTTACAATCGCCCTTTCGGTCTTTTTAGGGTGAACCCATCGTGCTGCTTTTGGTTATAACCACCATTCTGTGGGCGTTCTCTTTCAGCCTGATCGGCGAATATTTGGCGGGCCATGTCGACAGCTGGTTCTCGGTGCTGATGCGCATCGGGCTGGCGGCGCTGGTGTTCCTGCCGTTCCTGCGCTGGCGCAACATCAAACTCAAGGTGATCCTGCTGTATATGCTGGTGGGCGCCTTCCAGCTGGGCATCATGTACCTCATCAGCTTCCGCGCCTATCTCTATCTGACGGTGCCGGAGTTCCTGTTGTTCACCGTGCTGACGCCATTGTACATCACGCTGATCTACGACTTGCTGAGCGGCCGTCGCCTGCGCTGGGGCTACGCCTTCAGCGCGCTGCTGGCGGTGCTGGGCGCGGCGATCATTCGCTATCACCAACTGAGCGAACATTTTTGGTGGGGGCTGTTGCTGGTGCAGGCGGCGAACATCAGCTTCGCCATCGGCATGGTCGGCTATAAGCGCCTGATGGAAGTGCACCCCTTGCCGCAGCACACCGCCTTTTCCTGGTTCTACCTGGGGGCGGCGGCGGTGGCGGTAGTGGCCTGGTTCCTGTGGGGCAATCCGCAGCAGCTGCCAACCACCAATCTGCAGTGGGGCGTGCTGATCTGGCTGGGCGTGGTGGCGTCGGGGCTGGGTTACTTCATGTGGAACTACGGCGCGACGCAGGTCGATGCCGGCACGCTCGGCATCATGAACAACATGCATGTGCCGGCCGGCTTGTTGGTCAACCTGGCCATTTGGCAGCAGCAGCCGCACTGGCCGAGCTTTATCCTCGGTGGGGCGGTGATCGTCGCTTCACTGTGGGTGCACCGCCGCTGGGTGGCGCCGAAACAGCTCGGCTAAACGGGGGCCGGCAGTTTACACGCCTGCCGCCAACGCTTTGGCGCCGGTCGCGCCGGGGCGTGCCGCGTCGCGCACGAACGGCAGATGATCGCAGGCGTGCTGGCGGGCCGAGCGGATAAAGGCTTCGGTCACCGCCTGGCGCTGTTCGCCGTCGCGCACGGCGGCGTACAGGCGGCTCCACAGGCCGTCACCCAGGGTTTTGGTCACCACCAGCCCCTGCCGTTCGAAACTTTCCACCACCCAGTGCGGCAGCGCCGCAATCCCCATCCGCGCCGAGACCATCTGGATCAGCAGCAGCGTGTTATCGACGTTCTTCAACGCCGGGTTGACGCCCGCCGGCTGCAGGAAATGCCGCCAGATATCCAGCCGCTGGCGCTGCACCGGGTAAATCAACAGCGTTTCATCGCTCAAGTCTTCCGGCTCGATGTGCGGCTTGCCGGCCAGCGGATGATCCGGCGCCAGCACCAGACGCACCTCAAAATCGAACATCGGCGAATAGTGCAGGCCGCTGCGCGGCAGGATATCCGACGTCATCACCAGATCCAGCTCGCCCTGTTGCAGGGCCGGCTGCGGGTCGAAAGTGACGCCGGAGGTGAAGTCCATCACCACCTGCGGGAAACGCTGGCGGAAGTTGTCCAGCGCCGGCGTTAGCCACTGAATGCAGCTGTGGCATTCGATGGCGATGCGTAGCGTGGTTTGATGCGGCTCGTGGCAGGCCTGCAGCGCCTGCTGGATCTGCGGCAGCACCTGTTCCGCCAGCTGCAGCAGGATCTCGCCCTGGGCGGTGAAGCGCAGGGGCTGGCTTTTGCGCACGAACAGCTTGAAGCCCAGACGTTGCTCAAGATCGCTGAACTGGTGCGACAGGGCAGACTGCGTCTGATGAAGTTGGGCCGCCGCCCCCGCCAACGAACCGCTGTTGCGCAGAGCCTGCAGCGTCCGTAAATGTTTCAGTTCGATCATGAGAGTCCTTCACATTGACAGTGAATAAATTGCGCTTGTGGTTAATACAGTACCTGCTGATTATGGATGTGTAAACATCTGGACGGCTAAATGGGGAATATGACGATGGCAATTTTGAATCACACACTGGGTTTTCCTCGCGTTGGGCTACGACGTGAGCTGAAAAAAGCTCAGGAAAGCTACTGGGCCGGCAACTCAACGCAGGAAGAGCTGTTGGCGGTTGGCCGCGAGCTGCGCGCTCGTCATTGGCAGCAGCAACGGCAGGCCGGGGTGGATTTGGTGCCGGTCGGCGATTTCGCCTGGTACGATCATGTGTTGACCACCAGCCTGCTGGTGGGCAACGTGCCGGCGCGCCATCAGAATGCGGATGGCTCTATTGATCTGGACACGCTGTTCCGCATCGGCCGTGGCCGCGCACCGACCGGCGAGCCGGCGGCCGCGGCGGAAATGACCAAATGGTTTAACACCAACTATCACTACATGGTGCCCGAATTCCAGCAAGGCCAGCAGTTCAAGCTGGGCTGGACCCAACTGCTGGACGAAGTGGACGAAGCGCTGGCGCTGGGGCATCACATCAAGCCGGTGCTGCTTGGCCCGGTGACTTATCTGTGGTTGGGTAAAGTGAAGGGCGAGCCGTTCGACCGCCTGTCGCTGCTGAAAGAGATCCTGCCGGTTTACCAGCAGGTGCTGGCGGAGCTGGCGAAGCGCGGCGTCGAGTGGGTGCAAATCGACGAACCTGCGCTGGTGCTGGAGCTGCCGCAAGCCTGGCTGGACGCCTTCAAACCGGCGTATGACGCGTTGCAGGGACAGGTTAAGTTGCTGTTGACCACGTATTTTGACAGCGTCGGCCACAACCTCGACACCATTCGCACGCTGCCGGTGCAGGGGCTGCACGTCGATCTGGTCGCCAGCCATGACGATATCGCCGCGCTGAGCGCCGCATTGCCGCAAGACTGGCTGCTGTCGCTGGGCGTGATCAACGGCCGCAACGTTTGGCGCGCCGATCTGAGCCGCTGGTTCGAACGTCTGCAGCCGCTGGTGGGGCAGCGCCCGCTGTGGATCGGCACCTCCTGTTCACTGCTGCACAGCCCGATCGATCTGAGCGTGGAAAGCCGTCTGGACGAAGAAGTGAAAAGCTGGTTCGCCTTCGCCCTGCAAAAATGCGCCGAGCTGGCGCTGTTGAGCTCGGCGCTGAACGCGCCTGACGCGACGAAACAGGCCGAGCTGGACGCCTACAGCGCGCCGATCCGCGCCCGTCGCCAGTCGAACCGCGTGCATAACCCACAGGTTGAGCGCCGTCTGGCCGCGATCACCGCGCAGGACTGCGAACGCCGCAGCGCGTACGCCGAGCGCGCCAGGGCGCAGCGCGAGCGTTTCAAGCTGCCGGCCTGGCCGACGACGACCATCGGTTCGTTCCCACAGACCACCGAAATCCGCGGCCTGCGTCTGGACTTCAAACAGGGCCGTTTGGACGGCAGCAACTACCGCACCAGCATCGGTGAGCACATCAAACAGGCGATCGTCGAGCAGGAGCGTCTCGGGCTGGACGTACTGGTGCACGGTGAAGCCGAGCGCAACGACATGGTGGAATATTTCGGTGAGAACCTCGACGGCTTCGTGTTTACCCAGAATGGTTGGGTGCAGAGCTACGGTTCCCGCTGCGTGAAGCCGCCGGTGATCATCGGTGACGTCAGCCGCCCGGAAGCCATTACCGTCGAATGGGCCAAATTCGCCCAGTCGTTGACCGACAAGCCGGTGAAAGGCATGTTGACCGGGCCGGTGACCATCCTGTGCTGGTCGTTCCCGCGTGAAGACGTGACCCGCGAAGTGATCGCCAAGCAGATTGCGCTGGCGCTGCGCGACGAGGTGGAGGATTTGGAAAAAGCCGGCATCGGCATCATTCAGATCGACGAACCTGCGCTGCGCGAGGGGCTGCCGCTGCGACAATCCGACTGGGCCGCCTACCTGAACTGGGCGGTGGACGCCTTCAAATTGAACGCCGCCGTGGCGCAGGATGACACCCAGATCCACACCCACATGTGTTACTGCGAGTTCAACGACATCATGGACTCCATCGCCGCGCTGGACGCCGACGTGATCACCATCGAGACCTCGCGTTCCGATATGGATCTGCTGGAAGCCTTCAAAGAGTTCGAATACCCGAACGAAATCGGGCCGGGCGTCTACGATATCCACTCGCCGAACGTGCCGAGCGTGGAATGGATCGAAGCGCTGCTGCGTAAAGCGGCGCAGAACATCCCGGCGGAACGCCTGTGGGTCAACCCCGATTGCGGCCTGAAAACTCGCGGTTGGCCGGAAACCCGGCAGTCGCTGGCCAACATGGTATTGGCGGCGCAGCGCCTGCGCGAGCAAGCGTGATGCCGTGCGGCGGGTAAACCGCCGCAGATAGATTTACTGGTGTGATGATTGGGCGCTTCGGCGCCCTTTTTTATGCGAGGAGGATTACTTGACGCCGTGCTGGGCGAACCACGCCAGCATGCGCTGCCAGCCGTCTTCCGCCGCTTCGGCGTTGTAGCTGGGGCGATAGTCGGCGTTGAATGCGTGCCCGACGCCAGGATACACCACGATTTCGGCATCGGCGTTGGCGGCGCGGATCGCCTGACGCATGTTTTCCACCGTATCCAGCGGAATGCCGCTGTCCTGCCCGCCATACAGCCCCAGCACCGGCGTTGACAAGTGCGTGGCGACATCGACCGGATGCTTCGGCGAATTCAGCGTTTTTTCACCCACTAGTTTGCCGTACCAGGCGACGGCCGCTTTTAACTGCGGGTTGTGCGCCGCGTACAGCCAGGTAATGCGGCCGCCCCAGCAAAAACCGGTGATCGCCAGCTTGCCGGCGTCGCCGCCGTGGCGGATAGCCCAGTGCGCGGCGTGATCCAGATCCGACAGCACCTGACGATCCGGCACCTTGGTCACCAGCTGCTGGAACAGCTCGCCGATATCGGTGTAGTCGTTGGCGTCGCCCTGGCGGAAATAGAGCTCGGGGGCAATCGCCAGATAGCCCTGTTTGGCCAGACGACGGCACAGATCCTGAATATGTTCATGGACGCCGAAGATTTCCTGCACCACCAGCACGATGGGGAAGGGGCCGTTGTGGTCGGCGGGTTTGGCGACGTAGGCCGGCAGCGCGTCTCCCTGGGAAGGAATAGTCGTTTGCCCGGCGTGAATGCCCTGTTCATCGGTGATAATCGCGGAGGCGGCTACCGGCGCGGCGGCCGGGGCGAATCCTCCCTGAGCCTGTTCTAATGTCATCACATGTTCGGTTTTCATTGCGGTCTCCGTGCAATAGAAAAAAGCGCTGAGATTAACTATAGGAAAGATTACCCATTATTGGCGCTGCGTGGCGCACTTTCGGACAAGTCGATAAAAAACGGCTAATTATCTGGCTTTACGGCATTTTTAAGCGCTTTTTATCATGTTATTACGCGTTTTGGCCCGCGTAAGTGCCATAAGGTGCGTTAGAGGGCTTTTTTGTCCCTAAGCAACCGATAAGATGGGGGTATTTCGAATTGATGAGCTAAATAGTTTCAGCCGGCAATCAACGGGCAGGGAGCGGCAAGGTTTGTCGGCTAGACTGAGGTTTAGCGGTGCGTTCTGGATGCCTTATAGTGCTTTTTTTGTGATAAAAATCACAAAAAATATGTAGCATGTAATTTGTTTCTCTTTTCATAGTGACTATCGTCACGAAATTAAGCGGCGATTTTCAGTAGAGTGCTTTTTTGTTCCTCCCAATAAACATGATCCATGAGGAGTCTCGTATGTCTCAGTCTGATGTTTTTCATCTCGGCCTCACCAAGAACGATTTACAAGGGGCCCAGCTTGCCATCGTGCCGGGCGATCCGCAGCGCGTAGAGAAAATTGCCAAGCTGATGGAAAATCCGGTGCATCTGGCCTCCCATCGTGAATTCACCACCTGGCGCGCAGAGCTGGATGGCAAGGCGGTGATCGTCTGCTCCACCGGCATCGGCGGCCCGTCTACCTCTATCGCGGTGGAAGAGCTGGCGCAGCTGGGCATCCGCACCTTCCTGCGTATCGGCACCACCGGCGCCATTCAGGCGAACATCAACGTCGGCGACGTACTGGTGACTACGGCAGCGGTACGCCTCGACGGCGCCAGCCTGCACTTTGCGCCGATGGAGTTCCCGGCGGTCGCGGACTTCGCCTGCACCACCGCGCTGGTGGAAGCGGCCAAAGCCAGCGGCGCCACCACCCACATTGGCGTGACGGCTTCTTCCGATACCTTCTATCCGGGCCAGGAACGTTACGATACCTACTCTGGCCGCGTGGTCAGCCGTTTCAAAGGCTCGATGGAAGAATGGCAGGCGATGGGCGTGATGAACTATGAAATGGAATCCGCCACGCTGCTGACCATGTGCGCCAGCCAGGGCCTGCGCGCCGGCATGGTGGCCGGGGTGATCGTTAACCGCACCCAGCAAGAGATCCCGAACGCCGAGACCATGAAAAACACCGAAAGCAAAGCGGTGCAGATCGTGGTGGACGCCGCCCGCCGTCTGCTGTAATCGCCTTCCCTCAATGGGCCGCCGACGCGGTCCGTTGAGATTGATGACAAACCTCATGCCATTGCCCGGTTTGCAGAAAGCAGCGGATAACAAACAGGGAAAATCAATTTATTGAGTTTCGGCTGATAACCACAAAGGAGGAAAAACCGCGTTTTTTCCTCCTTTGTCAACGGACTGAACGGGCCGCCGACGCGGTCCGTTTTTCCATTCGCGGCTAATCTGTTACGGTGATACTCCTCAGCGCTGCGCCGATGGCTGCCGCGCGTTGTCAGAACAAAAACAACGAGGACGTTTATGACCGCCCAGATCCTGCTTCATCCTTCGCTTGCGCCGCTCGACGGCGGCATTAACTTCCGTGACTTCGGCGGCAACGGCGTGGCCGACGGGCGCCGCATCAAACGCGGCCTGCTGTTCCGCTCCGGTTCTCTCGAGCGGCTGACGGAAAACGACTGCACTTTCCTCGCTGGGGTGCCGGTGCGTTCGGTGCTGGACTACCGCGATGCCGACGAAGTGCAGGCCAAACCGGATATTCTGTGGAATGGCGCCGACTATCACCACGTGCCGGCCAACCCGCTGAGCAGCGAAGTCAACGCCAACCTGGAAAAGCTCACCAACGAAACGCTGGCCGCTTTCGACGCCCGCGCGTTCATGCTGGAGCTGTATCGCCGCCTGCCGTTCGGCAATGCGGCCTATCAGCGGTTGGCGCAGCTGTTGAGCAACCCCGGCGGCGGCGCAATCGTGCAACACTGCGCGGTCGGCAAGGATCGCACCGGGGTCGGTTCGGCGCTGGTGCTGTTCGCGCTGGGGGCCGACGAAGCGACGGTGCTGGAAGACTATCTGCTGACCGAAACCACGCTGGCCGCTTTCCGCGAGCAGATGCTGGATCAGCTGTCTATCAAGTTGAATGCGGCGGCGCTGGAGCAATTCGCCTACGTGCTCAGCGCGCGCGAGGAGTTCCTGATGACGGCGCTGGGCTGCATCCGCCAGCAATACGGCTCCACTGACCGCTGGCTGGAAGCGGAATACGGCCTGGGCGCGGCCCAGCGCGAAGCGCTGCAGGCGTTCTACCTCGAGTAAATTGCCGCGCGTTTAGCCGGGGTTTAACTCGCCCCGGCTTATCCTAGGCGGCGAACCATCGCGTATCAGGAGCCCCGCATTGAGCCTCAATGACGTTATTAACTGGGTCAGCGACGTCGTGCGTCAGCACGAAGGCTGGGCCATTCCCATCATCTTCTTCCTGGCGTTCGGCGAGTCGCTGGCGTTTTTGTCGCTGCTGCTGCCGGCCACGGTGATCCTGCTGGCGCTGGGCGCGCTGATCGGCGAAAGCGGCATCGCCTTTTGGCCGATTTGGGCCGCCGCCGCCGCCGGGGCGTTTTTCGGCGACTGGCTCTCGTACTGGATCGGCTACCACTATCAGGATCGGGTGGCCCATATGTGGCCGCTGTCGCGCAATCCGCAGCTGCTGGCGCGCGGCCACGCCTTCTTTGAGCGCTGGGGCGTGCTGGGCATTTTCATTGGCCGCTTCTTCGGCCCGCTGCGCGCCGTGGTGCCGCTGGTGGGGGGCATTTGCGGCATGCCGCAGCGCTACTTCCAGTTGGCCAACGTCACGTCGGCGATGATCTGGGCGTTCGGCATTCTGGCGCCGGGGGCGTTCGGCATCAAGTGGCTCAGCCAGTGGCTGGGCTGATTTCTCGCTAAATTGCGCAGCGCCGCGCAATATTGTGCGCGGCGGGCAAAATCAGGCTGGACATCCATACAGCCTCCCCTTAACGTGACGGGCAATGGGCGTGCGAAACGCCGGAACGGCAAGGTGCAACAGGAGGCAGGGTGGATACCAGTCTGATTTATGGGATTGGCGGCGTCGCGATCGGCATGCTGTTAGGGTGGCTGATCGCCAGCCTGCGAGTGCAGCAGACGAACGCGCAACATGAAACCGAACTGCGGTTGCTGGAGCAAGCGTTGCAGCAGGCGCAACAGGAGACGGCCGTGCGGCAGGAGGCCCTGCTGCGCCACGAACAGCAGTCGCGCCAGAACGAGCTGGAGCAGCGCAACCTGCACAGCCAGCTGGCGGCCGGGCATGAAAAACTGCAACAGCTCAACCATTGGCGCAACGAATGCGAGCTGCTCAACCAAGAGCTGCGCGCCCAGCGCGAGGTGAACAGCGCGCAGGAGGCCGAGCTGCGCGAAGTCACCATCCGTCTGGAAGAGACGCGCATGGCGGCGGAGGAGAAGCAGCGTCTGCTGATCAACAGCGAACAGCGCCTCACTACCCAGTTTGAAAACCTCGCCAACCGCATTTTTGAACACAGCGGCCGCAAGGTGGACGAGCAAAATAAGCAAAGTTTGGATCGGTTACTGCTGCCGCTGCGCGAACAGCTGGACGGTTTCCGCCGGCAGGTGCAGGACAGCTTTGGCCAGGAGGCGCGTGAGCGCCATACGCTGACGCACGAGATACGCAATCTGCAGCAGTTGAATGCGCAGATGGCGCGGGAGGCCATCAACCTCACCAAGGCGCTGAAAGGCGACAACAAGACCCAGGGCAACTGGGGCGAAGTGGTGCTGAGCCGGGTGCTGGAAGCCTCCGGCCTGCGCGAAGGGCACGAGTATGAAACGCAGGTCAACGTGCGGGTAGATCATCAGAGCCGCATGCAGCCCGATGTGATCGTGCGCCTGCCGCAGGGCAAGGATGTCGTGATCGACGCCAAGATGTCGCTGATCGCCTACGAGCGCTATTTCAACGGTGAAGACGAGGCGGAGCGCGAAGCGGCGCTGAGCGAACATATCGCTTCGCTGCGCGGCCACATTCGCATGCTGGGCCGCAAGGACTACCAGCAGCTGCCGGGGCTGCGTTCGCTGGACTATGTGCTGATGTTCATTCCGGTCGAGCCGGCCTTCCTGCTGGCTATCGATCGCGAGCCGGAGCTGATCAGCGAAGCGCTCAAGCACAACATCATGCTGGTCAGCCCGACCACGTTGCTGGTGGCGCTGCGTACCATCACCAACCTGTGGCGCTATGAGCATCAGAGCCAGAATGCCCAGCGCATCGCCGAGCGCGCGGCGAAACTGTATGACAAGATGCGGCTGTTCGTGGACGATATGTCCGCGCTGGGGCAGAGCCTGGACAAGGCGCAGGGCAGTTATCGTCAGGCGATGAACAAACTGAGCGAAGGCCGTGGTAATCTTATCGGCCAAATTGAAGGTTTCCGCGCGCTGGGGGTTGAGGTCAAGCGGCCGATAAACCCGCTGCTGGCGCAGCAAGCCGGCGCGCAACACGATGAAGCGGAAGAGGCGAACGACGACGAGGTCGCCGCGCTGCCGCAGACGAACGACGATGATGATACCACCGGGGAACCGGGCTTCGTTTCGCACGGCTGAGGCCGTGGCGAGGTGGGGTATTCCTCGGGCTTCTGGTACACTCATCCACACAAAATTGACTGAATAGCAGGCAGGACAATGGCAGATCAATCGCAGGAAACCACCGATTTCGGTTTTCGCACCGTCGCTAGAGACGAAAAACAGGCCATGGTGGCGGACGTTTTTCATTCGGTAGCGGCAAAGTATGACGTGATGAACGACCTGATGTCGTTCGGCATCCACCGTATCTGGAAGCGTTTCACCATTGACTGCAGCGGCGTGCGCCGCGGGCAGCGCGTGCTGGATCTGGCCGGTGGTACCGGCGACCTGGCCGCCAAGTTCTCCCGCATGGTTGGCGAGCAGGGGCAGGTGGTGCTGGCGGACATTAACGATTCGATGCTGAAGATGGGGCGCGAGAAGCTGCGCGACCGCGGCATCGTCGGCAACATCAATTACGTGCAGGCCAACGCCGAAGCGCTGCCGTTCCCGGACAATTACTTCGATTGCATCACCATCTCCTTTGGCCTGCGTAACGTCACCGACAAAGACAAAGCGCTGCGTTCGATGTTCCGCGTGCTGAAGCCGGGCGGCCGCCTGTTGGTGCTGGAGTTCTCCAAACCGCTGCT
This sequence comes from Serratia sp. EWG9, assembly GCF_019913725.1. NCBI lineage: Bacteria > Pseudomonadati > Pseudomonadota > Gammaproteobacteria > Enterobacterales > Yersiniaceae > Serratia > Serratia sp. EWG9. The sequence continues at coordinate 19,074 of NZ_JADNRO010000012.1, read as the reverse complement.
GGCGCCGCTGAGCAAAGCTTACGACGCATACTCTTTCCACGTGCTGCCGAAGATCGGCGAGCTGGTAGTGAAAGATCCGGACAGCTATCGCTATCTGGCGGAATCGATCCGTATGCACCCCGATCAGGAAACCCTGAAGGGCATGATGGGCAACGCCGGTTTTGAAAACGTCACCTATTTCAACCTGACCGGTGGGATTGTCGCCCTGCATCGCGGCTTCAAGTTCTGAGAGGGAGATGCCGATGCTGTTTACCCCTCTGCTGACCGGTGCGCTGGAAACCTCGTTGAATAACCTGCTGTTTCGCGATCGCAGCATGAAAGCCGCTCGCCAACGCCTGGCGGGCAAGGTGCTGCGCATCGAACTGGAAGAGTTGGCTTCACCGCTGGTGCTGGTGTTCAGCGAACTGCGCGTGGATGTGCTGGGGCAGTCTGAAGACAGCGCCGATTGCACGGTGCGCAGCCGCATTCCCTCCTTACTGAAGCTGCGCGATCGCCAGCAGTTGCCGGTGCTGATGCGCAGCGGCGAATTGACGGTGGAAGGGGATATTCAGGTGGTGCAACAGCTGGTTGGCCTGCTCGATCTGGCGGAGTGGGATCCGGCGGAATGGCTGGCGCCCTATATCGGCGATATCGCCGCTCAAGGCATTACGCAGGCGCTGGGCAAAGGTGCTTCGTTACTCAAGGCCGGATTGATGCGTCGGCAGCAAGACATGGCTGAGGCGCTGACGGAAGAGTGGCGTCTGGCGCCGGGGCCGCTGGAAGTGGTGTGGTTCAATGAAGAAGTGGATGCGCTCGCCCGCAGCGCGGAAGCGCTGATTGCCCGCATGGATAAGTTGGAGGGCAAGCGATGACCCCAGGCGAACTGCGTCGTTTGTATTTTATCGTCCGCGTTTTTCTCAGCTATGGGCTGGACGAGCTGATCCCGACAATGCGTTTGACGCTGCCGCTGCGCTTCGGCCGCCGGCTGCTGTTCTGGATGCCTAATCGGCACAAGGACAAACCGCTGGGCGAACGTCTGCGGCTGGCGCTGCAGGAATTGGGGCCGGTCTGGATCAAGTTCGGCCAGATGATGTCGACCCGCCGCGATCTGTTCCCGCCGCACATTGCCGATCAGCTGACGCTGCTGCAGGATCGGGTGGCGCCTTTCGACGGTGCGCTGGCGCGCAAGCATATCGAGCTGGCGATGGGCGGCCCGCTGGAAACCTGGTTCGACGACTTCGAGCAGCAGCCGCTGGCGTCCGCCTCGATCGCGCAGGTGCATACCGCGCGGCTGAAAACCACCGGCCAGGAAGTGGTGCTGAAGGTGATCCGGCCGGATATCGGGCCGATTATCAAAGCCGACGTGCGCTTGATGTACCGGCTGGCAGGCTGGGTGCCGAAGCTGTTGCCGGACGGCCGCCGCCTGCGTCCGCGCGAAGTGGTGCGCGAGTACGAAAAAACCCTGCTGGACGAATTGAACCTGCTGCGTGAAGCGGCCAACGCCATTCAGCTGCGTCGCAATTTCGATGGCAGCCCGATGCTGTACGTGCCGGAAGTCTACTCCGACTACTGCCGCGAAAGCGTGTTGGTGATGGAGCGTATCTACGGCATTCCGGTCTCGGACATCGCCACGCTGGAGCAGCAGGGCACCAACATGAAACTGTTGGCGGAACGCGGCGTTCAGGTGTTCTTTACCCAGGTATTCCGCGACAGCTTCTTCCATGCGGACATGCATCCCGGTAATATTTTCGTCAGCTACGAACATCCGGAAGATCCTTGCTATATCGGCATCGACTGCGGCATCGTTGGTTCGTTGAACAAGGATGACAAACGCTATCTGGCGGAAAACTTCATCGCCTTCTTCAACCGCGATTACCGCAAGGTGGCGGAACTGCACGTCGACTCCGGCTGGGTGCCGCGCGACACCAACGTGGAAGACTTCGAATTCGCCATCCGTACCGTGTGCGAACCGATTTTCGAGAAGCCGCTGGCGGAGATCTCCTTCGGCAACGTGCTGCTGAACCTGTTCAACACCGCGCGCCGCTTCAATATGGAAGTGCAGCCGCAGCTGGTGTTATTGCAGAAGACCTTGCTGTATGTTGAAGGGCTGGGGCGTCAGCTTTACCCGCAGTTGGATCTGTGGATCACCGCCAAGCCGTTCCTCGAGAGTTGGCTGCGCGATCAGGTCGGCATTCCCGCCGTGGTGCGCGCGCTGAAAGAGAAAGCGCCGTTCTGGGCGGAGAAATTGCCCGAGCTGCCCGAGCTGTTTTACGACAGCCTGCAGCAGCATAAACTGTTGCAACAAAGCGTTGATAAGCTGACCAACCAGATGCAGGCTCAGCGGGTTCGTCAGGGGCAGTCACGTTATTTGTTCGGCGTTGGCGCTACACTGTTGGTAAGCGGCACGCTGTTGCTGCTGGGGCAAATCGAGGTGTTCCCCGCCTGGATGATGGCCGCCGGCATCGTATGCTGGGTGATTGGCTGGAAGCGAACCACCTGATTTAATTCGTTACTCTGGTAAAGTCGGCTCTATAATGCGGGCTGGCTTTAAAAGACCCCTTAAAATTAGAGGTAATTAAAATGGGCGGTATTAGTATTACGCAATTGTTGATCATCGCAGTGATCGTGGTGCTGCTGTTCGGTACCAAAAAACTGCGCACGCTGGGTTCCGATCTCGGCGCCTCGATCAAGGGCTTCAAAAAAGCGATCGGCGACGATACGCCGTCGACTCCCAACACGGCTGAAAAAAGCAGCCTGGATGACGCTGATTTCTCGGCCAAGCCTATTACCGATAAGCAGCCGGAAGTGAAACCGGAAGAGTCGAAGAACAAAGAGCAGGTATAAACCGTGTTTGACATTGGGTTTAGTGAGCTGCTGCTGGTGCTGGTGATCGGCCTGGTTGTTCTGGGGCCGGAACGCTTGCCGGTTGCGGTCAGAACGGTATCGGGCTGGATCCGCGCGCTGCGCTCGCTGGCGGCCTCGGTGCAGCACGAACTGTCTCAGGAGCTGAAGCTGCAGGAGCTGCAGGACAGCCTGAAGAAAGCCGAACAGGCCGGCCTGCAGAACCTGACGCCGGAGTTGAAGGCGTCGATGGATGAGCTGAAAGACGCGGCGGAATCCTTGAAACGCACCTACCGGGGCGAGAAAGAAGAGCTGGCGAACACCATCCATAACCCGCAGGCCATCGATCCGGAAGCCTTGCACGACGGCGTGACGCCGGCGGAAGCGGCAACCAGCGCCAGCGCGCCCGCCGCCGTGCCAAAACCGGCAGTGGAACCTGAAGCCGTCGTGGCTGCGCCAGTGGCGGCGCAACCCGCTAAAGCGCCGGTGGAAACCGCGCCTGCTCCTGTCGAACCTGTTGCGGATAAAACCCCAGCGTCTCACCAACCTAGTGGCGATCGTTAATACATGGCTGTTGAAGATACCCAACCCCTTATCAGTCATCTGATAGAGCTGCGCAAGCGGCTGTTGAACTCGATTATTTGCGTACTGGCGGTGTTCGTGGTGCTGGTGTTTTTCGCCAACGACATCTACCAGCTGGTTTCTGCGCCGCTGCTCAAGCAGTTGCCGGCCGGCGCGAGCATGATCGCCACCGACGTGGCGTCACCGTTTTTCACCCCGATCAAGCTGACCATGATCGTTTCGGTGTTCGTCTCCGCGCCGATGATCCTGTATCAGGTATGGGCGTTTATCGCGCCTGCGCTGTACAAGCATGAACGCCGCCTGATGATGCCGTTGCTGGTGTCCAGCAGCCTGTTGTTTTACCTCGGCATGGCCTTCGCCTACTTCATCGTGTTCCCGCTGGCCTTCGGCTTCTTCGCCAAGACCGCGCCGATGGGGGTGACCATTGCGACCGACATTAAAAACTACCTCGATTTCGTCATGGCGCTGTTTATGGCGTTTGGCGTCGCCTTCGAAGTGCCGGTCGCCATCATTCTGCTGTGCTGGAGCGGCGTCACTTCGCCGGAAGACCTGAAGAAGAAACGGCCGTATGTGTTGGTCGGCGCGTTTGTGGTCGGCATGTTGTTGACGCCGCCGGACGTGTTCTCGCAAACCCTGCTGGCGATACCGATGTATCTGCTGTTTGAAGTGGGGGTATTCTTCGCTCGCTTCTATACCGGCAAACGCCGTCCGCAGGCGGAAGACGACGACGAGGGTGACGAACCCCCAGCGCCCTGATCCACATTGATTGCGAAGCCGCCCATAGGGCGGCTTTTGCTTTGGAAAAAACCATGTTTGATATCGGCGTTAACCTCACCAGCAGCCAATTCGCCAAAGACCGCGAGACCGTGGTGGAGCGCGCCCGCGCGGCGGGCGTTACCGGGATGCTGATTACCGGCACCGATCTGCCGGAGAGCCGCGAGGCCGCCAAACTGGCGCAGCAGCATGCGGGCTATTGCTGGTCCACCGCCGGTGTGCATCCGCATAACGCCGGCAGCTGGGATGAACGCAGCGCTGAGCAGATTTATGCCTTGGCCGCCGGCCCAGAAGTGGTGGCGATCGGTGAATGCGGTCTGGATTTCAACCGCAACTTCTCGACGCCGGAGCAGCAGGAAGCGGCGTTCAGCGCGCAACTGGCGCTGGCGGCGGAGTTGGCGCTGCCGGTGTTTCTTCACTGTCGCGACGCACACGCACGTTTTGCCGAGCTACTGACGCCGTGGTTGGATAAACTGCCCGCGGCCGTGGTGCACTGCTTCACCGGCACCGCCGAAGAATTAGCAAGCTGCCTGTCGCTGGGCCTGTCGATCGGGATTACCGGTTGGGTATGCGACGAGCGGCGCGGTCTGGAATTGCGCGCCCTGCTGCCGCAGATCCCGGCTGAGCGTCTGCTGCTGGAAACTGACGCCCCTTATCTGTTGCCCCGGGATTTACAGCCTAAACCCGCATCTCGCCGCAACGAACCCTGTTTCCTGCCCCACATCGTGCATCAGGTCGCCGTCTGGCGGCAGGAAGAGCCGCAATGGCTGGGGCAAAAAACCGATGAGAACGCCCGCCGGCTATTCCGGCTGGTTTGAGCTAGGAGAAAACTATGAGCTATGCATTCCCGGGCACCTTTCCTGGTCGCCGTATGCGCCGCGTGCGCCGTCATGACTTCAGCCGCCGTCTGGTCGCCGAAAACCAACTGACGGTCAATGACCTGATTTATCCGGTGTTCGTCATGGAAGGCAGCAACCGCCAGGAAGAAGTGGCCTCGATGCCGGGCGTATCGCGCATGACGATCGATCTGCTGGTCAAGGAAGCGGAAACCATCGCCAAACTCGGCGTGCCGGTGATCTCCCTGTTCCCGGTGATTGAACCGGGCTTGAAGTCGCTGCATGCGGAAGAAGCCTACAACCCGGAAGGGCTGGTGCAGCGCACGGTGCGCGCGCTGAAAGACGCGGTGCCTGAGTTGGGCATTCTGACCGACGTCGCGCTCGATCCCTACACGACCCACGGTCAGGACGGGGTGATCGATGAGCAGGGCTACGTGATTAACGACGTGACCAAAGACATTCTGGTGCGTCAGGCGCTGTCTCATGCCGAAGCGGGCGCGGAAATCGTGGCGCCGAGCGACATGATGGACGGCCGTATCGGGGCGATCCGCGATCGTCTGGAACTGCAGGGCCTGGTGAACACCCAGATCATGGCCTACTCCGCCAAGTACGCTTCCTGCTATTACGGTCCGTTCCGCGATGCGCTGGGTTCCAGCGGCAACCTGAAAGGCGGCAACAAAAAGACCTATCAGATGGATCCGGCCAACAGCGATGAAGCGCTGCAAGAGATTGCGCAGGATCTGCAGGAAGGCGCGGACATGGTGATGGTGAAACCGGGCATGCCTTACCTGGATGTGGTGCGCCGGGTGAAGGATACCTTCGGTGTGCCGACTTTCGCTTATCAGGTGTCCGGCGAGTACGCCATGCACATGGCGGCGATTCAGAACGGCTGGCTGCAGGAGCAGCCTGCGGTGATGGAGTCGTTGATGTGCTTTAAACGCGCCGGCGCCGACGGCGTGCTGACCTACTTCGCCAAACGTGTCGCCCAATGGCTGCATGAAGAAGCGCTGCGCCGCTAAGCGCGATACCGTAAAAAAGGCGCCTGAGGACGCCTTTTTGCATTACATTTTCTGGAATTGCCGATTGTCGATGCTTTGACTGACCTGTTTGTTGATCAGGTTGAGCAACAGCATCGAGCGGGCCTCGCCGTCCGGCTCGGTGTAGATCGCCTGCAGCCCTTCGAATACGCCGTCGACGATCAGAACGGTATCGCCCGGCTGCGGGGTTTCCGGATCGACATAGGTCTCGCTGGTGTGCGTGCGCAGCTCATCGATCACCTTGCTCGGGATGACGCTCGGCAGCGCGCCGAAACGCACGAAGTGGCTGACGCCGCGGGTGGCGCTGATGGTGGTGGTGTGAATGCGCTCCGGGTCGAATTCCACAAACAGATAATTGGGAAACAGGGGTTCGCTGACCGCGATGCGCTTGCCACGCACGATTTTTTCCAGCGTGATGATCGGGCTGAGGCAGTTTACCTGCTGCCGCTCCAGATGTTCCTGCGCTCGCAACAGCTGACCGCGTTTGCAATAAAGTAGATACCAGGATTCCATAATTTCACATGCCTTTCTGCCAGCCGGTAAGCATATCAAAAGCTATTCCGGATACATAGTGATGCAAGTTTCAGCATGTAACATCGCCTATCTTTCTGAATCTACGGCTATTAGCGAGGGGTCACACACTTATCGATACGGCGCTGGTATAACAGAGGGCTAAAAATTTGTTACCGTCACAGTATGGCAAGGCGTTGCGCCGCCGGCTGTGACGCTATTCATCGTTTTTGACCGAGGGGAGAAAAATGGAGCTGTTTCTGTTGAGCAACGGCAAGCTGTCTGGCGAAGCCGAGCTGCTGGGGTACGCCAAAAGCCAACTGCTGGCGATGATTGCGCGCCGCGGCATCAAATCCGCCGTCTTTATCCCTTACGCGCTGATCCGTTACGACTACGATCGGCGCGCGCAGGAGCTGGCGCAAACATTGGGCATTGAAGTCACCAGCATTCACCACGCCGCTTCACCGGCGGCGGCGATCGCGCAGGCCGAATGCATTTTGGTCAGCGGCGGCAACACCTGGTTGCTGAACCAGATGCTGCACGAACAAAGCCTGATCGTGCCTATCCAGCGCGCGGTGCGCGAGCGTGAAGTGCCTTACGTCGGCTGGAGCGCAGGTTGCAACGTGGCGACGCCGAGCATTCGCACCACCAATGACATGCCGGTGCGCTGCAGCGTGGTGTTGCCGGCGCTGGGATTGTTCCCGGTGCAGATTAACCCGCATTACATCGATGCGCACATCAGCGGCCACATGGGCGAAACCCGTGACGAGCGTCTCGCGGAGTTTTGTGCGATCAACCCGAGCGAATCGGTAGTGGCGTTGCGTGAAGGCAGTCTGTTGCACGTTGAAGGCAATGCGCTGCGTTATTTCAGCGCCAACGGGCAGGGCTTTAAGGTGTTCCGCCACGGCGAAGAGACGCGCGAATATCAGGATACGCGCGCACTGGCTGCGCTGGTGCCGTTCAACTGTGGCTGAGGGCCACCCGGCAGCGGGCGGCGTTAACAAAATTGCAGCAACAACCTTGAAGAGGGCTTATAATGCCCTCCCCACTGGCCGCTATAATGATCAGCATGAAATACCGTGACTTACGCGATTTCCTCTCGTTGCTGGAGAAGAGAGGGGAACTAAAACGCATCAGCCAGCCGATCGATCCTTACCTGGAAATGACGGAAATTGCCGATCGCACCCTGCGGGCGGGCGGCCCGGCACTGCTGTTTGAAAACCCGAAAGGGTACGACATGCCGGTGCTGTGCAACCTGTTCGGCACCGCCAATCGCGTGGCGATGGGCATGGGGCAGGAAGACATCAGCGCGCTGCGCGAAGTCGGCAAACTGCTGGCTTTCCTCAAAGAGCCGGAACCGCCGAAAGGTTTCCGCGATCTGTTCGACAAAATACCGAAGTTCAAGCAGGTGCTGAACATGCCGACCAAGGTACTGGGATCCGCGCCTTGTCAGGAGCAGGTATGGCAGGGCGATGATGTCGATCTGGGCCGCATTCCGGTGATGCACTGCTGGCCGGAAGACGCCGCGCCGCTGATCACCTGGGGGCTGACGGTGACCCGCGGCCCGCATAAGGAACGGCAAAACCTCGGTATCTATCGTCAGCAGGTGCTGGGCAAGAATAAAGTGATCATGCGCTGGCTGTCGCACCGCGGCGGCGCGCTGGATTACCAGGAGTGGTGCCAGGCGCACCCCGGCGAGCGTTTCCCGGTTGCGGTGGCGCTGGGCGCCGATCCCGCCACTATCCTCGGCGCGGTGACGCCGGTGCCGGATACCCTATCTGAATATGCCTTTGCCGGGCTGCTGCGCGGCAATAAAACCGAAGTGGTCAAGTGCCTTTCCAACGATCTGGAAGTGCCCGCCAGTGCCGAAATCGTGCTGGAAGGCTATATCGAGCCGGGTGAAATGGCGCCGGAAGGCCCCTACGGTGACCACACCGGTTACTACAATGAAATCGACCAGTTCCCGGTATTCACCGTCACGCACATCACCCAGCGTCGCAACGCGATTTACCACTCGACCTACACCGGTCGGCCGCCGGATGAGCCGGCGATCCTGGGCGTGGCGCTGAATGAAGTGTTCGTGCCGATCCTGCAAAAACAGTTCCCGGAAATCGTTGATTTTTATCTGCCGCCGGAAGGGTGCTCGTATCGCCTGGCGGTGGTGACCATGAAAAAACAGTACGCCGGCCACGCGAAACGCGTGATGATGGGCGTCTGGTCGTTCCTGCGGCAGTTTATGTACACCAAATTTGTTATCGTCTGTGACGATGACGTCAATGCGCGCGACTGGAATGACGTGATTTGGGCGATTACCACACGAATGGATCCGGCAAGGGATACGGTTCTGGTGGAGAATACGCCGATCGACTATCTGGACTTCGCCTCGCCGGTTTCCGGACTGGGTTCGAAGATGGGGCTGGACGCCACCAACAAATGGCCGGGTGAAACCGATCGCGAATGGGGCCGTCCGATTCAGATGGATGAAAAGGTACGTGCGCGCGTCGACGAAATCTGGGATGAGCTCGCAATTTTCAGTGACAGGGAACCGACGTTATAGCGTCAGGCCCTGTTCTCAGCTTTGCATTGATGACCCGACAGAGGGAACGCATGACAATATTGAGCTGTAAAGTGACCTCGGTAGAGGCCATTACCGATACGGTTTATCGGGTACGTCTGGTGCCCGAGCAGCCGTTTTCTTTCAAGGCAGGGCAATATCTGATGGTGGTGATGGACGAGCGCGACAAACGTCCGTTCTCGCTGGCATCAACCCCGACGCAGCAAGATTATATCGAGCTGCATATCGGTGCTTCGGAGCTGAATCTGTACGCCATGGCGGTGATGGATCGCATTCTGAAAGAGCAGGCGATCACCGTCGATATGCCGCACGGCGACGCCTGGCTGCGGGAAGAGGGCAGCCGTCCGCTGGTGCTGATCGCCGGCGGCACCGGCTTCTCCTATGCGCGCTCAATCCTGTTGACCGCGTTGGAGCAGCAGCCCGATCGCGACATTTCCATCTACTGGGGCGGGCGTGAGCTGAAGCACCTGTACGATCTGAGCGAGCTGGAAGCGCTGTCGGTGCAACACCCGAACCTGAAGGTGATCCCGGTGGTCGAGCAGCCGGAGGCGGAATGGCGTGGCCGCAGCGGCACCGTGCTCAGCGCGGTGTTGCAGGATTTCGGCACGTTGGCGGAGCATGACATCTACATCGCCGGGCGTTTCGAGATGGCGAAAATCGCCCGCGAGCGTTTCTGCGCCGAGCGCGGCGCGCAGGAAGCGCATATGTTTGGCGACGCGTTTTCGTTTATCTGACAGAGGCGATGCGCAGTGAACGGGGTGGCCGAGGGTCGCCCCGTTTTTATTTGGGCGTCGGCAAATTTCAGGCATAAAAAACCCGCCCCTGACAGGCGGGAAGAACGGCAACTAAACTTGGCGGGATGCCGCGATTTGAAGTGGTGACGCGGTCATCCCAAGATAGACACAGCTAAACGCGTTCAAACACGGTGGCGATACCCTGGCCCAGGCCGATGCACATGGTCGCCAGGCCGAACTGCGCGTCGCGACGTTCCATGTTGTTCAACAAGGTGGTCGAGATGCGGGAGCCGGAACAGCCCAGCGGGTGGCCGAGCGCGATGGCGCCGCCGTTCAGGTTAATCTTGTCGTCGATGCTGTCCATCAGCCCCAGATCTTTGATGCACGGCAGCGACTGGGCGGCGAACGCTTCGTTCAGCTCGAACAGATCGATGTCCTGCACGCTCAGACCGGCGCGTTTCAGCGCCAACTTGCTGGCCGGCACCGGGCCGTAGCCCATGATGGAAGGATCGCAGCCGACGACCGCCATCGAGCGGATGCGGGCGCGGGCTTTCAAACCGAGCGCTTTGGCGCGTGATTCGCTCATCAGCAGCATGGCGGAAGCGCCGTCCGACAGGGCGGAAGAACTGCCGGCGGTGACGGTGCCGTTGACCGGATCGAACGCCGGACGCAGGGCCGACAGGCTTTCGACGGTGGTTTCCGGGCGGATGACTTCATCAAAATCGTAACGGGTCAGCACGCCGTCGGCGTCGTGGCCGTTGGTCGGAATGATCTCGTTCTTGAAGTAACCCGCCAGCGTCGCCGCATGTGCGCGTTGGTGGGAGCGCGCGGCGAACTCATCCTGCATCTGGCGGCTGATGTTGTGCATCTTGGCCAGCATTTCAGCGGTCAGCCCCATCATCCCGGCGGCCTTGGCCACGCTGCGGCTCAGGCCCGGATGGAAATCCACGCCGTGGTTCATCGGCACATGGCCCATGTGTTCCACGCCGCCGATCAGGCTGATGTGCGCGTCGCCAACCATGATGGCGCGCGCCGCGTCGTGCAGCGCCTGCATCGAAGAGCCGCACAGGCGGTTGACGGTCACCGCCGGCACACGGTGCGGGATCTCGGCCAGCAGCGCGGCGTTGCGGGCGATATTGAAGCCTTGTTCCAGCGTCTGCTGCACGCAGCCCCAGTAAATGTCATCGATCTCGTCGGCGTTCAGCGCCGGGTTGCGGCTCAGCACTTCACGCATCAGATGAGCGGAGAGATCTTCGGCGCGCACCTGGCGGAAGGCGCCGCCCTTGGAGCGGCCCATCGGCGTGCGTACGGCATCAACAATAACTACGTTTTCCATCTTTATGACCTCATGCCGGTTGGCGGGTTGCGACGTCGGACAGCGGTGTCGCCACCGGGTAGTAGCTTTCATTGCGTTCGGCCTTGGCGCGCAGACCGGCCGGCACCTGATACAGGGCGCCGAGGTGTGCGTAACGCTGGGCCAGCTCAACGTAGTTGGCGGTGCCGAGCGTATCCAGGTAGCGGAACGCGCCGCCGTGGAACGGAGGGAAACCGATGCCGTAGACCAACGCCATATCGGCTTCGGCCGGGCTGGCGACGATCTTCTCTTCCAGGCAACGCACCACTTCGTTGATCATCGGGATCATCATGCGCGCAACGATCTCTTCGTCGCTGATGGTCTGGCGCGGTTGGCTCACTTCGGCCAGCAGCGCATCGGTCTGCTCGTCGTTGTCCTTGCGCGGCTTACCTTTGTTGTCCTGGCTGTAGCGGTAGAAGCCCAGCTGGTTTTTCTGACCGAAGCGCTGGTTGTCGAACATCACGTCAATGGCGTCGCGATAGTCTTTGCTCATGCGCTCCGGGAAGCCGGCCGCCATTACCGCTTGCGCGTGGTGTGCGGTGTCGATGCCCACCACGTCGAGCAGGTAGGCCGGGCCCATCGGCCAACCAAACTGTTTTTCCATCACTTTATCGATCTGACGGAAGTCGGCGCCGTCGCGCAGCAGCAGGCTGAAGCCGGCGAAGTATGGGAACAGCACGCGGTTGACGAAGAAGCCCGGGCAGTCGTTCACCACGATCGGCGTTTTGCCCATGCGGCTGGCGTAGGCCACCACTTTGGCAATGGTCTCGTCGCTGGTTTGTTCGCCGCGGATGATTTCGACCAGCGGCATACGGTGTACCGGGTTAAAGAAGTGCATGCCGCAGAAGTTTTGCGGACGCTTCAACGATTTTGCCAGATGATTAATCGGAATGGTCGAGGTGTTCGACGCCAGAACGGTGTCTTCGCCGATCAGGTTTTCCACTTCCGACAGCACGGCGGCTTTGACCTTCGGGTTCTCCACGACCGCTTCGACGATCACCTGCGCGCGCTCGATGCCGGCGTAGTCCAGCGTCGGCTGAATGGTCGACAGCACCTGCGCCATTTTCAGGCCGTCCAGCTTGCCGCGTTCCAACTGCTTATTGAGCAGCTTGGCCGCTTCGTTCATGCCCAACGTCAGCGATTTGTCGCTGATGTCCTTCATGATCACCGGCACGCCTTTCAACGCCGATTGGTAAGCGATGCCGCCGCCCATGATGCCGGCGCCCAACACCGCCGCCTGTTTCGGCGCGTCCACATTCTTGGCCAGCTTTTTCGCCTGGCCTTTCACGAACTGATCGTTAAGGAAGATGCCGACCAGCGCACGCGCTTCGTTGGAGCGCGCCAACGGCACGAAGCTGGCGGTTTCCAGTTTCAGTGCTTCATCGCGGCCCAGCTTGGCGGCGGCTTCAATGGTTTTCACCGCGGTCATCGGCGCCGGGTAATGTTTGCCGGCGGTCTGCAGCACCATGCCTTTGGCGGTGGTGAAGCTCATTGCCGCCTCGATCGGGCTGAGCTTCAGCGGCTCCAGCTTCGGTTGACGCGCGGCGCGCCAGTTCAGCTTGCCGTCGATCGCCTGTTGCAGCATGTTGAGCGCGGCTTCGGCCAGTTTTTCCGGCGCCACTACCGCATCGACCAGGCCGACTTTCAACGCGTCTTTGGCGCTGACGTCTTTGCCGGCGGCGATGATTTCCAGAGCGCTGTCGTTACCCAGCAGGCGCGGCAGGCGGACGGAGCCGCCGAAGCCCGGCATGATGCCCAATTTGGTTTCGGGCAGGCCGATGCGCGCGTCCGGTGAGGCGACGCGGAAATCGGTCGCCAAAATGCATTCGCAACCGCCGCCGAGCGCATAGCCGTTAATGGCCGAAATGGTCGGCACCGGCAAATCTTCCAGCCGGTTAAAGACGTTGTTGGCGAATACCAGCCACTCCTGCAGCTTTTCAGCCGGCGCGGCGAACAGAGAAAGGAATTCGGTGATATCGGCGCCGACGATAAATGCGGCTTTGGTGGAGCGCAGCAGCAGCCCCTTGAGCTCTGGCTGGTTTTCCAGCACGGTGAGCGCTTCGCCCAGGCTGGCGACGGTGCGGGTGTCCAGCTTGTTGACCGAGCCCGGTGCGTTGAACACCAGCTCGGCGATGCCGTTATCGAGCCAGTGCAGTTGTAATGTTTCGCCTTGGTAGAGCATGTCTATCTCCTGAATCAGCGTATGATCTGGTATGACCAGATGAAGAGGAGTGTGGTTTTTATGTTAACAATATGCAAATGAGAGATTGCATTTTTGCTGGTCTGATCACATGTCGCCAAGTTAGTTTTTTGATTTGAAACGAAGTTATATTTTATGTGCTATCGGCATTTGCCGGAGCTTGTCGGCCCTCATACACTTGCTCGCAGCGAATGAACATTCAGACGAGGTTACGCATGACTAAGGCGGCTTGTGTTAAACGCAGCGGCTTATGGAGCATTCCCGCCAGAACCATGACGCTGGCGTGTCTGTTGGTGTTTATGGCGCAAATGGCGACGACCGTGTACTTGCCTTCGCTGCCGACGGTGATGCGGGAGCTGGCGATGAGCCGGCGCGCTACCGAGTTGTCCATTTCAATCTTCGTCATCGGCGCCGCCTTGCCGGTGCTGTTCTGGGGCGCGGCCGCCGATCGCTTTGGCCGCCGCGCGCCCCTGACGCTGTCTTTATTTCTTTTCATTGGCTGCAGCGGGCTGTTGGCGCTGTGCAGCAACGGCGCCCAATTGCTGACGCTGCGTGCGCTGCAGGGCGTGGGTGCCGGCGGTGCGGCGATCATCGCGCGCATCATCGTGCGGGATAACTGGAGCGGGGACGAACTGGCGCGGCGTCTGTCGGTGCTCTCCATCGCCTTTATCACCGCGCTGGGCGGCGGTCAGTTTATCGGTGGCCTGCTGAGCCAATATACGCACTGGCAGATGGGCTTCGTCCTGATGGGCGCCACCGGTTTGATCATTCTGGCGCTGATGGCGACGCTGCCGCTGGAGGCGGGACGGGCAGGGGGCGTGCGCCCGGCGATGGCGGCAACCAACTTTGCCATCCTGCGGCGGCCTGGGTTCTTTTGGCCGGCCTGCGTCGGCGGGCTGGGGTTTGCCACCACGGTGACACTGCAGGAAGTGAGTCCGTTCGTCATGCAGCAGGAGTTTGGTCTCAACGTCACGGCGTTCGGCGCCCTGGGGCTGGTGATCGGCGTCGCCTACTTCAGCGGGGTGCTGACGGTGAACCGTACGGTGGCGCGTCTCGGCGGGAAAAAACTGATGCAGGCCGGCAGCGGCATCGTGGCGCTGGCGACGGCGGCGATCCTGCTGCTGTGGTGGAGCGGCGTTCTGGCCGGCCTTTCCGGCATGGCGCTGTTCATCGCGCTGTATTGCCTGACCATTTTTGGCCAGGCGGTGCTGTTTCCCAACAGCATGGCGATGGCGGTCAGCGATGCCAAAGAGTACGGCGCTTATGCGATGGCGCTGTGTGGCTTTCTGCAGCAGTGTCTGGCGGGCGTCGCCGCGGCCGGCGCGGTGTTGTTGGAACACCATGGCCTGTGGGCGCTGGCGATAGCGCTGCTCGGTTTGGGCGGCTGGTTAATGGTTAAGCTGCGGATGTAACGGCATTTGCAGGGAATTGCGAGCTGCTCCGCATGCCCAACGCGATGAGGTTGGTGCGTCGGAGCGCTGTGTTAAGATGGCTTCTTTCGTGCTAAGGCATAAGGGTACTGTGATGGAAACGCTGGCTTCTTTGTATAACGACCACCTGGCAGAACTGCAAAAACGCGCGCGTGAAGTGCTGGAGCGCAACAAGTTGGATGCGCTGCTGATTCACTCCGGGGAACTGCAAAAGGTATTTTTGGACGACCATAGCTACCCGTTCAAAGTGAACGCGCATTTCAAAGCCTGGGTGCCGGTGACGTCGGTGCCGAACTGCTGGTTGTGGATAGATGGCGTCAACAAGCCGAAGCTGTGGTTCTACTCCCCGGTTGACTACTGGCACAGCGTTGAGCCGCTGCCGAACAGTTTCTGGACCAAGTCCCTCGAATTGATGCCGCTGGCCAACGCCGATGCGATCGCGCAGCAGCTGCCGCCGCAGCGTGAGCGCGTCGGCTATATTGGTTATGCCCAACAGCGCGCCCGCGATCTCGGCATCCCTTCGGAAAACATCAACCCGAAAGCGGTGCTGAACTACCTGGATTTCCACCGTTCGATTAAAACCGGCTATGAGCTGGCCTGCATGCGCGAAGCGCAGAAGACGGCGGTAACCGGCCATCGTGCCGCGCATGAGGCCTTCCTCTCCGGCATGAGCGAGTTCGACATCAATCTGGCCTACCTGACGGCTACCGGCCATCGCGATACCGATGTGCCTTACGACAACATCGTGGCGTTGAACGAGCACGCTTCGGTGCTGCACTACACCAAGCTGGATCATCAGCCGCCGGCCGAGTCCCTGAGTTTTCTGATCGACGCCGGGGCGGAATATAACGGCTACGCCGCCGATCTGACGCGTACCTATGCGGCGCAAAGCGGCAGCGAGTTCGCTCATCTGGTGAAAGATCTCAATAGTGAACAGCTGGCGCTGATCGACACCATTAAAACCGGCGTGCGTTACACCGACTATCATGTGCAGATGCATCAGCGCATCGCCAAGCTGCTCAAGAATCACAAACTGGTGAATGGCCTCAGCGAAGAGGCGATGGTCGAAACGGGTATCACCACGCCGTTCCTGCCGCACGGGTTGGGCCATCCGTTGGGCCTGCAGGTGCACGACGCCGCCGGTTTTATGCAGGATGAGCAAGGCACCCATCTGGCGGCGCCGTCCAAATACCCGTTCCTGCGTTGCACCCGCGTGTTGCAACCGGGCATGGTGTTGACCATCGAACCGGGTCTGTACTTCATCGAGTCTCTGTTGGCGCCGTGGCGCAGCGGCGAGTTCAAGCAGCACTTCGCCTGGGATCGCATCGATGCGCTGAAACCGTATGGCGGTATTCGCATCGAAGACAACATCGTGATCCATGAAAAGCGCATCGAGAACATGACGCGCGATCTGAACCTGGCTTGATGCGGCCGTACCCGATACCGGCGGAAGCAACCTGCTTTACCGAAGAGATAAAGAAGAGCCGTTTCATCACCCTGCTGGCGCCGACCGGCGGGGTGGAGGCGGCAAAGGCGTTTATTCAGCAGGTGCGGGATGAGCACCCGGCGGCGCGGCACCACTGTTGGGCTTTCGTCGCCGGTAGCCCCGATGATTCGCAGCAGCTGGGGTTCTCCGACGATGGAGAACCGTCGGGCACCGCTGGCAAACCTATCCTCGCGCAGCTGATGGGCAGCGGTATCGGTGAAGTGACCGCCGTAGTCGTTCGGTACTACGGCGGTGTCAAGCTGGGCACCGGCGGGCTGGTGAAAGCTTATGGCAACGGTGTTCAACAGGCATTGAAGCAGCTGGCGCTGGCGCAAAAGGTGCCCGAAGCCGAATATATCTTGCAGTGCGACTATGCGCAGTTGGCGCTGGTGGAGAACTTGTTGCAGCAAATCGCAGGTCGGATCCTGCAGGGCGAATACGGCGCCGCCGTCGTGCTGCATTTGGCGCTGCCGGCGACTGAGGTCGAGCTGTTTGGGAATAAATTGCGTGATCTCAGTCGCGGTAATTTGCAATTAACCCCCATTTCGCAATAATTCCTCCCAATTGAATTGCTAAGGATCGTGCTGAAATGCATTTTCGCGCCATAACCCGTATCGTTGGTCTGCTGGTCATCCTGTTCTCCGGGACGATGTTTATTCCCGGCCTGGTGGCATTGATTTATCGCGATGGGGCGGGGCGAGCGTTCAGCCAAACGTTCTTCGTGGCGTTGACCATCGGGCTGATGCTGTGGTGGCCGAACCGTAAGCAGAAACACGAGCTGAAGCCGCGTGAAGGTTTCCTGATCGTCGTGCTGTTCTGGACCGTGCTGGGCAGCGTGGGGGCATTGCCGTTCCTGTTTTCGGAACGTCCTAATTTGTCGCTGACCGACGCCTTCTTTGAATCCTTCTCGGGATTGACGACTACCGGCGCAACGACGCTGGTGGGGCTGGACTCGTTGCCTAAGGCCATCCTGTTCTATCGCCAAATGCTGCAATGGATGGGCGGGATGGGGATCATCGTGTTGGCGGTGGCGATACTGCCGATACTCGGCGTCGGGGGCATGCAGCTGTATCGGGCGGAAATGCCCGGGCCGCTGAAAGATAACAAGATGCGTCCGCGTATTGCCGAAACCGCCAAAACCCTGTGGCTAATCTATGTGTTGCTGACCGTCGCCTGTGCGCTGGCGCTCTGGGGGGCCGGGATGTCGGTGTTCGACGCCATCGGCCACAGTTTCTCGACCATCGCCATTGGCGGGTTTTCTACCCACGATGCCAGTATCGGTTATTACGCCAGCCCGACCATCAACACCATCATTGCCGTGTTCCTGCTGATTTCCGGCTGTAACTACGGTCTGCACTTCGCTTTGCTAAGCGGCCGCAGTCTGAAGGTCTATGGGCGCGATCCTGAATTCCGCATGTTTATCTTCGTTCAACTGACGCTGGTGGTGGTGTGCACGTTGGTGCTCTGGGGACATGGCGTCTATAAGAGCGGTATGGAAACGCTCAATCAGGCGTTCTTCCAGGTGGTATCGATGGCGACCACGGCCGGTTTTACGACCGACAGCATCGCCAAGTGGCCGCTGTTCCTGCCGATGCTGTTGCTGTGTTCGGCATTCATCGGCGGTTGCGCCGGTTCGACCGGCGGCGGCCTGAAGGTGATCCGTATTCTGCTGTTGTACCTGCAAGGCTCGCGCGAATTGAAAAGGCTGGTGCACCCCAACGCGGTCTATACCATCAAATTGGGCAATCGCGCACTGCCGGAACGTATTCTGGAAGCAGTGTGGGGATTCTTCTCCGCCTATGCGCTGGTGTTTATCGTCAGCATGCTGGCGATCATTGCGACCGGCGTTGATGATTTCTCCGCGTTTGCGGCAGTGACGGCAACGCTGAATAACCTTGGTCCTGGTCTGGGCGTGGTGGCGGACAACTTCACCACGATGCCAGCGGCGGCCAAGTGGATCCTGGTGGTGACGATGCTGTTCGGGCGCCTGGAAGTGTTTACATTGCTGGTGCTGTTCACGCCAACCTTCTGGCGTGAGTGAGCCTGTTATAAGGAGTACGCCATGAAGGCATTGATACTTTATTCGAGCCGTGACGGGCAAACACGTGCTATCGCTTCTTATATAGCAAGCAAATTGCAGGATACGCTGCGCTGTGAGGTTATCGATCTGTTGCAGGCGGAACAGATCGACCTTAGCCAGTATCAGCAGGTGATGATCGGCGCTTCTATTCGCTACGGGCACTTTAACCCGGTGCTGGATAAATTCGTTAAACGTCATGCCGAACAGTTGAATCGGATGCCCAGCGCATTCTTTGCCGTCAATCTGACCGCGCGCAAACCGGAAAAGCGTTCGCCGCAAACCAACGCCTATACCCGCAAGTTCCTGTTGGCGTCGCCGTGGCAGCCAAAACAGTGTGCGGTGTTTGCCGGGGCATTGCGTTATCCACGTTATCGCTGGTTCGATCGCATCATGATTCAATTTATTATGCGTATGACCGGTGGAGAAACGGATACCAGTAAGGAAGTTGAGTACACAGATTGGCAGCAAGTCGATCGTTTCGCCCAGGAATTTAGCCAGATTCAGTACGAAAAGTGACAAAAATGCGGGTTTGGTCAGCGTTTTGCCGAAAAAATCCGCGCTTGAAAAGTTTTTTGCATTTAGGGGTTGCGGCCTGCCGAGAACTCCCTATAATGCGCCTCCACTGACCGGGAACAACGACTGACAAGCCGCCGGGT
>NZ_JADNRO010000011.1:0-184492 GCF_019913725.1 Serratia sp. EWG9 | reverse complement strand
CGGGCGCTCGCCCGGCGCGGGCGTCGCTGCTTTCCGGCGCAACGCTTTCCGCTTCTAGTAAGGGCTTGGGTTCCGGGGGGCGTCGCCACCCCGGCGCTTCCCGGCCGCAGCTTGGCGGCCAGCGCCCGCGCGCCGAAGGACAGCGCGGCGATCTCCGCCGTCGTTTTGCCCACCGAGCCGGACGCGGGAAGGCGCGGCGTCGCGTTGTTGCGCGTTACCGCCATCGCCTCGCGTATTTTTCTCTCGAATTCGTTCATCCCACCCTCCCTTGCCTTAATCCCCAGACGTCAAAACGCAGGTCGGGGAAATCACCCACGATGCTGAGCGCCATCGCCGAGCCGGCCATCATTTCCTTATAAATCGGGTCGGCATGATCAACCTCGAAATAGATGCTGTTCGGGTAATACGGTATGTGCCGCGGCGGCGAGGCCATCGGCAGCAAGCGAGCGCCCGGTAATTGCAGATCGATCAGCTGAATGATTTTCTCGACCGGCCCCAGTTTGACCTGCGCGGGGAAATACGAGCGCAGATGCTCGATGGACAAACCGCAGCTGACGGCGAACACCAGTTTTTCCAGGCGCAGCTGCGAGTCGTTCGGGCACAGATAAATGCTGTCGCCGCGATCGATAAACGGCAACGCCACCGCCGGCGCTTCGATCACCAGCGACAGCGCGCGGCGAATCGAGGCGAACAGCTGGAAGTAGCAGTTGTGCGGTTCATCGTGCAGATACACCAAATCGGCCCGATCCCAGAGGCGTTCGCCGCCGGGAATGATGCTGAGCCGCCCCAGCAGGCTCAGCAACGTGTCGAACAGGGTTTCAGGATGCACCTGCGGGCTGGCCAGCAGTTGGCTGATGCGCAAATTGAACTCGCTCAAGGTTTGCAGCAGCAGCAGTTCCAGCAGCTCGGAAAGCCCGCCGATCGTCATATGCACGTCCGGGCGGAAAACCGACTCCAGACGCTGGCTGATCAGCCCAAGCAATTCGGTGGTGAAAGCGGGCAGCCAGCCGATGGCGCGGAAATCCAGCATCGGCGGCAAGGCGCGCTCATCCAGCAGCACCCGACGATCGCTGGTCAGCTCGCGCACGAAACCGACCGGCAGCACGCTTTCCGCGCTGCTGACCGCGTCCTCCAGGCTTAGCCGCGTCACCAGGCTGCCCAGTTGCATCGTGCACACGCGCGGGGTCCCCTCCAGGCTGACGCCGTGGTTGCGATCCGGCACCTCGGCGTCCATGGTGCGAAAACGGCTGCTTTTTCGCGCATCCTGGATAAGATCGATCTGGGCGTTGCCGGCGATGTCCATCAGCACGGACAGGCACACCACTTTCCCCTGGCAGCCTTCTCCCAGCACCAGCGGCGGCGGCAGCGGAATATCCTCAGGCATGCTGAACGCCGTGCCGTCGGGGAAAACGCCCTTGGCTTTCTTCAGCGCAAACTTGCCCTGTTCCAATAGCCCGTTGTCGATCTCCAGCGTCAGGAACCCCCAGGTGAAGGTTTCGACGCTGCGCAAGCGCGCTTCAATCAAGTGCTCGAAAAAACGTTCCTGCTGCTGGAAATGCTGCGGTTCCATCAACATGCCTTCTACCCAGGCGACGCGTTGTTTAGGTAACATGTCATTCATCCATTTTGTCGTTAGTCACTATGCTGAGTGACGTCATCCCCACCATCACCTTCATTTGCGAATCAGCCTGCGCAGGGGACTTTTGCTCGGCGAGCGGCAGTACGCCGCTGATTTGCTGAAACTCCGCCCCGACGACGACCCATCGCTCTTGCCCCGCCGGCACCTCGAAGCGATAACGCAACGTCTCCCTCGGTTGCAAAATGCTCTGGTGCCGGCTCAGCGCCCCTTCCGACGGCGCCGTCTCGCGGCAAGGGGCGCCGTCGCCAATTCCCTCAGGCATCCACCCCGAGCGATTGGTTTCTATCACGCACACCTTGACCGGCTGCGCCTCCCCGGCGGCATTCGGGTTCACGTTGTCGTTGGCGGTCACCTCGACGTCGATAAACCGCAACCGACGCCCCGCATCCGCAGCCTCATCGTGAGAAAACCAGCTGCATCCGCCGAGCATCCCCACCGCCAACAGTCCCCCTGTCGCAATCCCCCGGAGCGTTTTCACCATGCTGAACTCCTATGCATTAACGAAACATTTGGTCTGGCTCGGCGCGACCTGAGTGCAGACCATGTTGTTGTTGTTCGTCGTGCTGGAATCACCTAGCCGCGTGACCGGCATGCCGCCGGAGAAATACTTACCCGATCCCTGCACCGGCTGCGCCTGGGCCGAATGCGTCCCCGAGGCAGCGCCGATCACTCCGCCCGAATCGGCGGTGGCCACACGAGTGGTGCCGAGGTTTTGTTCATTGCCGCCGGAAATGAAAATGTTAGGCACGTTCGGTATGCCGGTGTTGTTGGGCGAGGTGTTCGGGCCCGGCGCCGGTATCATCGGGTCGCAGCCGGCAAAGCCGATCCCGCCCATGTTGGTATTGGCTGCAGTCATGGTGGTTTACCCCATATGTATCTGGCCACCGTCGATCTTCAGCACCGCCGAAGACTTCAGGGAACCAATTTCACTGTTGATGACGAGGGATTGCCGCGCATCCTGAATGATGTGCTTGGCCAGCACCTCGTCGGTTTCCTCCACCCGCCGGCTCGCGTGCTTGCTGCGCACAAACAGGCGTTGAGAGATTTGGTGCAGCGTTTCGGCAACCCAACGGCTGCTGCGCGTCAGCAGCGTGAAGTGCGGGCTGCGCAGCGTCAGCCGCTTGCCGCCCTGCAGCTCTATCTCCGGCGCCACGATGCGCAAGTTGGCGCAGCGGCTGTCCAGCGTCATAACGGCGTTCGCCTGTTGCCGCGACAGGATCTCGGTGATGACCAACTTGTCGCCGTCGGCGATGACGCAAACGCGATCGCCCGCCAGCGGCTGAACCAGGCAGCTGGTGGCGACCGCCAGACAATGCGCGCGCATGCCGTCGACATACAGACCGCCGTTGGCGTCGGCCGCCAGCGTCACCACCTTGCGCCCCCCTTGTTCGGGAAGCGGAGCGCTGCGCACCAACTGCAAAGGCGTCACCCTGGCGTTGGCATAGACCTTCTGATGCTCTCTTCTGGATTTATACATATCTGCTTACTCCTGTTGGCCGTTGATACGACGGTTGCCGCGGCCCCGGTTGTTGATGCGCATACCAGGCGTCGATCGCGCTCAAGAACGGATCGGCGGTAAGCGGCACGTTTTCGGCGCGATGACGCTGCGCGCCATGCAGGCGAGCGCTCTGTTGCTGAGCGGCGGTCAACGGCTGTTCGATCAGGTTCGCTTCCCGCAGCTCGGCCTGCTCAAGATTGGCTAACGCCAGATCGCACGCCCTGAATTCCGCTTGCGGCAAGATGGCGCGCCCCCAGTTGGCGCCGCCCATCGCACATTCGCTGAACCGGGCCTTCTGCCCCTGCGCCAGGATCAGCGTCGCGCGCTCGAAATCGCAGCGCAGCGCCTGCGCTTCAGCGAAGATCGCCGAGGTCAGATCGCTGTCGGCGAACGAACACCCCTCCAGCTCGCTACGGTGAAAACTGGCGCCCTGCAGCTGTAGCTGAGCCAAAGTGCAGCCCGACAGGCGGCAGGTGAACCAGATGCGCGCCTGCCCCGCGATCGTCTGCCAGCTGCACGTCTCCAGCCGGCAGCTCCCCATGATGTGGCGCTCGAGGGTCGACGCCTGCCACAGGCACTGCGTGAGTTGGCAGGCGTACCAGTTGGCGTCCTGTATCACGTCCTGGTGAAACATCAGGTTGGTCAGGGTGCTGGACTGCACGGCCAGATGCCCCAGGCTGCTGCGTTCAATTTCCGCGCCGTTGACCTCGCACCGGATCAAACCGCAGTCATCCAGCAGACAATCGCCGACGTAACACCCCTGCAGCGTGGTGTCGTTGCACGCCAAATTGCACAGCAGCCCCTGTTGCAGCGTCAGGTTCTCAAACCGGCATTCGTTGAACGACAGGCGCATCAGGCTGCCGCCGACCACGTTGACCTGCTGCAGGGTGCAGCCCTCAAAGCGCACCGCCCGCAAATCACAGCCTTCAAACGTGACGCGTTCGAAATGACAGTCGATGAAAAAGCAGTCGCTCAGCGTCAACCCTTTCAGCTCGCGATCGTGGAACCGGCGTTTCTTGAAGATCCGCGGCATGGGCGGCGTCTGCGCCACCGCCTGGGCGACCTCCAGTTCGATCGCCTCTCGGTCAGGCAGCGCCTGTTGAATCACGCGGCTTTCAGTTTTCATGCGCATAGTCCCCATGAATGATTCTGCGCGGCACCCAACACGCGCGCTCCAGCAGACAACCGCTGAACCGCGTGCCGGCGTCCTGCCAGGTCATCGCCAGATGCGCCGCCGCCAGATTGCACTGGTCAAATTCCGCATCGCGCAGATCGGCGTTATAAAACAGGCCTTGCTGAGCGCTGCTGTTTTGCCAACGTGAGTGCGTCAACAGGCTGTCTTTAAACCGCACGCCGGCCAGATCGCAGCCGGCGATCGCGCAGGCCGTCAGATCGGCCTCGTCAAAGTTGCATTCAGTGAAAACGCTGTACAGCAGTTGGCACCTCTCCATGCGCGCCGCTTTCAATCCCACTTTGGTGAAACAGCTATCGCTGAACACAGCGTGGGAAAAGTTCGCCTGCATGCCCGCCGTCAGGCTCTCGACGCGGCAGCGTTCGAACCGCACGCCGCGCCAGTTGCCGCCAAGGAACGAGTTTTTGGTGAGCGTCATCTCCAGCGCAACCGCCTCTTCGGCGAGGCAGCGGTTAAACACGCACGCGTCCAGCTCGCCTTGCAGAAACTGCGCACGAATCAGCGTCGCGCCATTAAACATGCCGTTGCCGATCGCCGCGTGTTCAAAGCGGCTCGCGGTGAAATCGCCCCGTTCGAAAACGCAGTTATCCAGCTTCACGTGGTCGGCGCGCAGCCCTTGCCCCTGAGGCTCCGCCAGCGTCACCCGTTCCAAGACCGCCTCTTGCCACACGCTTTCCGCCAGCAACGGCTTTTGCAGCGTGCACGAGATCATGCGGATCTGGCGCAGCGCCGCCTGCGTCAAATTGACCGCATCAAAAACGCAGTTTTCGAAGGTGCAGCCGTCGAGGGAAGCCTGCGAGAAATCGCAGCGCTCAAAGCGGCACTGCAGAAAATGCCGGCCCGACAGCGCCTCGCAGCGCAAACCGGTGAAAGTCTTCCCTTCCACGGTCGCGCTATCGGGGAAAAACGCGTCATTGCCGTCTTCGGCGGGAAGATCCGGCAAATCGGGCAACGTCACGGAAGCGGGCTCCGCCGCCGCTTGTTGCTGGTGCAAGGCGATCGCCTCGCGGATGCGTTGATAGAACACGGCGGAATCGCCCAGAGAGGTGGGCGACGGATCGTAACGCAAATCGCTGGGGTGATCCGACACCGCCTGGATGACGTTCAACCCCATCTCCGCCGGCATCAGATCCGGATCGAACAGAAACTCAAAGGGCGAGGCGTCATCATCGCTGCGCTTGCGGAATACCTGTTGGAAATAGTCGAACGAGCGCGGCGCATCGCAGCGATCCAACGCCAGCATGACGGACTCGATGGACTCGTCCAGCAGATGCGTCAACGGCGCATTGCCGGTGAAGATAAGCAAAGCGATGTCGCTGTCGGGCAGGAACCACAGCGTTTTGCGCTGCAGCTCGATTTCCTCGAGGCTGTCGCTATCGTGACGGCGGATGAACGCCCGTCCGCGCACCGCCGGCAGCTCGCCGCGAATCGCTTCGCTTTGCGCGCCGACGCCCTGCAGCTCGAAGGGCACCCGATCCGGCCACGCCGCTTCCGGCAACCACTGCGCCGGCGGCGCCATCTGGAAATAACGCCGATCGATATTGGCCGGCAGCCCGGGGAATGCCGTCTCGAGATAGGCTTTGCCGGCGATCTGGCCCGCCACCTTATCGATGTGCGCCTTGCGCAGCGCAAACTCGTGCGGCACCGGCGCCGGCGCCGCCAGCGGAGAGCGCTCCTGCGCGGTCCCCTCGGGGGACAGCGTCATCAGCAGCGGCCGCAGCCCGTCATTGCAGCCGCGGCCAAACGGGTTCTCCTTGTTGTCTTTGCCGCCCCAGGCGGAGGTGTGATCCAGCGGCACGCTGAGGAAGGGTTCCACCTCCATCGCGCCGCGCCGTCCCTCGCCCTCGACCCGCCAACGGCGCTTCAGCCCGCCGATGTCGGCGCTGACATTCAGCGTTTTCACCGGCTGACCGATGCCGGCATAGCCGGCGATCAGGTATTCGGCGAACGGCTTCGGCTCGGCAACATCCAATATCGGCAGGCTGAGCGGCACGCGCTTCCACGCCTCCCAGATTTCGGCTTCGTTCACGAAGTGCTCAGGCCGGGACAGGTAGCATCCGGCCACGACGCTGATGCCGAGCCGGCTGTCTGTCCCGATCTGGTAACTTCCTTTAATCGCCACCAATTGCTGTGGCCGTATGATTCTCATTGCCGCGCCTCGTTAGTTTTTGCTTTGCATCCCGACTTTTTTCAAATCGACGCCGGTCTCGGACAGTGACGCGCCGGTATAGCTGATCGACACCCCTGTCGTGCTGGTGCTGCTGCCGGTATTGCTGACGCTGCTGCCGGTATTGCTGACGCTGCTGCCGGTATTGCTGACGCTGCTGCCGGTGGTGCCGACGCTGCTGCCGGTGGTGCTCACGCTGCTGCCGGTGGTGCTGATGCTGCAGCCGGTGGTGCTGGTCGACGATCCGGTGGTGCTGATGCTGCAGCCGGTGGTGCTGGTCGACGATCCGGTGGTGCTGACGCTGACGCCGGTAAAGCTGGTGCTGCTGCCGGTCTGGCTGGTGCTGACCGTGGTGTAGCTGTTGCTTTCGCCGGTCATGCTGTTGCTGATGCTGGTGAAGGAGTTGCTTTCGCCGGTCATCGAGTTTGATACGCCGGTGCAGCTGGTGCTCTGCCCGGTGAACGAGGTGCTCAGCCCGGTGAACGAAGTGCTCACGCCGGTAAATGAGGTGCTCACGCCGGTGAACGAGGTGCTGACGCCGGTAAACGAGGTGCTCACGCCGGTGGCGGTGAGGCTGACGCCGGTCATCGACGCGCTGACGCCTTTAATCGAGGCGTCAAACCCGGTAATGCTGAAGACGTAATCCTTGTAAGAGACGTGGTTGGTGAACCAGTCGGTAAAGGTGCGGCGGATGATGTCGAACTTGTCCATTCCCACCTCGGTGGCCTGGTTGCGCTCCACCGTGGTTTGCAGATCGCGTTCGGCATGCAGCATGACGCGTTCGTTGTTGCGGTTGTCATCGAAGGTCAACTGGCTGGCATGCTGCGGCTTGCCGAAGCGCAGCGAACGCGACACCATGCCCGAGTAGTTGATGTATTCAGGTAACTGATAAGGCGGCGGGTTGTCGCCGTTATACACAATCCCGGTCACCATCGGACGATCGAGATCGCCGTCGACATAGGTCACCAGCACTTCCTGACCGACGCGCGGCATGGCGATCACGCCCCAGCCTTTCCCGGCCCAGGCCTGCACCACGCGGATCCAGCAAGAGCTGTCTTCCTCGGTGGTTTTGTAGCGATCCCAGTGGAAATGCACGCGGATGCGCGCAAATTTGTCGGTATGCACTTCGGAGTTGGGCGCGCCGACCACGGTGGCGCTCTGGATGCCCGGCATCTGCGGCTTTGGCGTTTCGCGCAGCGGGCGGAACGGCACGTCGTCGTTCAACGCATTGAAACGGCAGGTGACGTTGCGGCCGTCGCTGCTGCTGTCCGGGCCGTCTTGCACGAACACATAGTCGCAGCGAGTCAGCTTGAAGCGGCGGTTGCGGTTGGCGTCCGGGTGCAAAATCAAGGAGAAATCCTTGCCGGCCATCAGCCCGACGGCGTTGCTCTCGCCAAACAGCAGATGGCCGTCGCTTTGCATTTCTTCAAGGCGCAGCCGCGCCAGGTTTTCACCGCGTTCGGTATCCACATAACCCGCCGCGTAGTCGTACCACTCCAACGGGGTGTTCTGCAGGCCAAGGCGGCTCTCTTCCACCTTGGTTTGCAGGTTCTTGCGCGGGTTCTGGAAGTCGAAGTCGCGCAGCACGATTTCATTCGGGCGCACTTTGCGTGAACGCTGGATGCGCTGGATCCCTTCGCGGATGGCGCGGTTTTCTTCGCTGTCCGGCATGAACGGCAACACGGCGTAACCGAAATCCAGATCGTCGAAATTCTGCCGGTCGGTGATCACCAGCGTGTGTTTATCCTCGGCGTGATCGAAGTAATACCAGATGCCTTCGTCTTCAAGCAGGCGGCTGATAAACGCGAAATCCGTTTCGGAAAACTGCACGCAATATTCACGCGTCGGATAAGTGCCTTGAATATCCAGACGGTAGTCGGCAAAACCGTAGCGCGAGAAGATTTGCTCGATGATGTCGAGCACGTTCAAATCCTGGAAAATGCGGCTGTTGCGGTTCTGCATCAAAAACCACAGCCAGGTGCTCAGCTCCAGCTTATAAACGAACTTATCCTGATGCTGCCCCGAATCGGAGGCGCCGATCACGTAAGCGTAAAACGGCCGCGCGCCGAAATCCGGCCTTTCTATTTGAATGCTGATCCCTTGACCCAGCAGAGATTCATAATCAACGTCCGCCTGTTCACATTCGAATTCGAGCGTATATTGCGAGTTGCTCGACAACCCTTCTTTGGTGGTGAAGCTGAGTGGAAACGCATTTAATTCGGCTAACACCGGGTTATCAATTTCGATTAAAGGCATAACAACCTCTCTGATCCGATATCGAACCCCGCCCCGCGTTTGCGGGCCGGCGGCAAATTAAAAATCAGTCGAAATAAACACTTAAACTATCGTTCTCGACCATGAGTTGGATATTCTGCAGTTCCTGTCCCGTCCGTTTGCGCTGCAGCACTTCATTGCTGATGGGCGGCAAAATCGCCTGCTGCAGCAGCGACTCGACCGCTCTGCCGCGCGAAGGATGGGCGCTGATGCGTTTGGCTATCCAGCCTGGAATGTCGCCTTCCAGCACCAGCGACACGCCCACTTCTTTGTGCAAACGCTGTTGTAAACGCGAAATCTGTTTGGTGGCGATATGGGTTATCGCTTCGGTAGAAAGCGGCACGTAGGGAATGACGTTCATGCGCGCCAACAGCGCCGCCGGGAAGAAGCGCGCCAGCACGTCGTGCAGCATCGGCCGCAGCGCTTCGGTTTTCAGATCCGGCGTTTCCGCCAGCGTCGCTTCTATTTCGCCGGCGCCGATATTGCTCGTCATTAAAATGAAACACTGGCGGAAGCTGATCATGCGGCCCTCACCGTCTTCCATCACGCCCTTGTCGAAGACTTGATAAAACGCCTCGTGGATATCGGGATGCGCCTTGTCGAATTCGTCGAGCAAGACGATGGAATAAGGTTTGCGGCGCACCGCCTCCGTCAACTTGCCGCCCTTGCCGTAGCCGACATAGCCCGGCGGCGCCCCTTTCAGGGTGGAAACGGTATGCGATTCCTGAAACTCGCTCATATTGAAGACGATCAGGTTATGCGCGCCGCCGTACATCGCCTCCGCCAGCGCAAACGCGGTCTCCGTTTTGCCGACGCCGCTCGGGCCGGACAGCATGAAAACGCCCAATGGCCGATCGTGCGCCTGAATGCCGGCGCGGGAGATGCGCACCGCCTGCGCGATTTCATCGATCGCCGTCTGCTGGCCGAATATCTGGCGGCTCAGCAGTTGGTTGAGATTGAGCGCATTGTCCAGATCGCTTTGCAGCATGCGGCCGGTGGGGATGCCGGTCCAATCCGACAACACCTCCGCCACAACGCGGTCGTCCACCCACGGATACACCAACGGCAGGCCGCCGTCTTGCAAGGCTCCCAGCTCGGAGGCCAACTGCGGCAAGCGCTCCGGCGACTGCCGCTCCGCGTCGAGCAAGGTGGTGACCGCCTGTTGCTCCTGCGCCTGCCGCTGACGCAGCGCATCCAGTTCGCCTTCCATGTCGCTGAGGGTCTGCTGCAATTCAGTGATGCGGGTGAGCGCCAGATCGTCGAATTTGCTTTCCTCCTGCAGGCCGTTCATTTCGGTGCGCTTCACCGCCAACCCGGCCTCGAGCGACTCGATTTTTTCAGGCAGCGCATGCTGGCTCAGCGCCACCCGCGCGCAGGCGGTGTCCAGTAAGCTGATGGCTTTGTCCGGCAGTTGCCGCGAAGGCAGATGGCGCAGCGACAAATGCACCGCCGCCTGCAGCGCCGACTCGCGGATCTTGACGCTGTGGTGCTGCGCAAAATGCGGGGCGATGGCGCGCATCATGTTCACCGCATTCTCTTCGTCGGGTTCAGAAACCAACACGTACTGGAAACGGCGCGTCAGCGCGGCATCCGGCTCGATGAACTGTTTGTATTCCGACCAGGTCGTCGCCGCCACCATGCGCAGCGCCCCCCTGGCCAACATCGGTTTCAACAGGTTGACGGCGTCGCCGGTGCCGGCCTGCCCGCCGGCGCCCACCAGCGTATGCGCCTCGTCGCAAAACAGGATCACCGGCACCGCCGAATGCGCGATGGCGTCGATCAGCGCTTTCAGGCGCGATTCGAATTCGCCCCTCATGCTCGCCCCGGCCTGCATGCGCCCCAGATCCAAAGACAGCAACCGGGCGCCCTGCAGCAGCGGCGGCACCTGCCCCTGGGCTATCTTGCAGGCCAGCGCTTCCGCCACCGCCGTTTTGCCGACCCCGGCTTCACCCACCAAAATCGGGTTGTTCTGCCGGCGACGCAGCAAGATGTCGATCACCTGGCGCAGCTCCGCTTCGCGGCCAATCACCGGGTCGATTTCACCGTCGCGCGCCTGCCGGGTCAGATCGGCGCACCATTTATCGAGAATATCGACCGTCTCGGACGCCTCCGGCGCATCGCCGTGGGCGCTGTAGACCTCTTCTTCCTCTTCCTCATGCTCGACGGACTCCGCCAGAATCGCCGGATAATCGTCGAACAGCTGCGGGATCGGCAGTTTTTTGAACTCGTCGCTCAGCCGGTACAGGCTGCGCTGCAACGTGGGATCCTGCAGAATGCCGACCAGGATATGAATGGTGCGCACCCCGCCGGACGGCGTTTCGGCGAGCTGGCTCATCAGCAGCCCTCTTTCCACCACCGTTTCCAGTTGCGTCGACAGATCCACCACCGCATTCGTCCGGTTAGGCAAGGTATGAAGAATGCGATCCAACGCATCGCTGATGCGCTGACTGTTGATGGCGTAGTGCGCCAGGATCATCGGCAAGTCGCCGCGTTCCTTGTCCACCAGGACTTTCAGCCAGTGTTCCAGCTCCACGTATTCGTGCCTGAAGGTTCGGCACAGCTTGGTCGCTTCGACGAACGACTGATAGGCAAAGTGGCCCAATCGCGAAAAAAGACGTTCTCGTTGATACACCTTAAATTTCCTTATATTAAGTTGTTGATTGATAAACCAGCTGCCTAAACGTCCCTGTCTTAGGTTTCAGCCAGCTGTCTTTACTCAGCGACTTGCCGCCCAGCTGCGCCGCCATGCCCGGCTCCGTGGCAATCAGCAGGCTGACATCCAGCATCAGCTGATGGCTCGTAAAGTCATGACAGATGCTCACCAGCGCCTGCAGCCGCCGGCTGCCGCGCTGATACTGCTGATACTGCGGGGCCCCCAGCGGGCCGATCTGAATATGCGCGCCGTACTGGGCATCGAAAAAGCGGCTGCCGATGCGCGTGCTGCCCAACTTGCCCAGCTTTTGGCTGCCGCTTTGCTTGCCGTCGTCGATCCACTTGGCGTAGCGCGGCGTAATCGTGATGGGAACGGCGAAATAGGCCGCCAACATCTTGTTGAGTTGCCGCAGCGAGCGGCGACCGGGCAGATAAGTGCCGGGATACGCCTCGCGCAGGCGCTGGATATGCGGGTTCACCGTCAGCGCCGTATCGACGCCCACCGTCTGGCGCAAATGGCGCAAGAACGGGTTTTTATCATCGTCATGCTCATGGCCGATCATCGCCTTCAGCTGCGCCCAGGCCCGGTAGTGCAATACGGCGAAGCGCTGGCTGACGATGCCGACGAACTGCTGGAACGCCTGGTTGCGTCTGGCGATGACTTCGGTGCGCGCGTGCTCGGTCACATGGATCGGCAGCGGGCCGTAGGGGGCGAACATGCCGAAATGCCGCGCCTGAATCAGCACTTGCTTAGGGCGCTGCACGATAGAGGCGATTTCACGCGAAGCGAACGCCATATCCGCCGGCTGGGTAATGCAGAGCCTTTCGCGGCTGCGATCGTTTGAGACGCCGAGCCGCGGCGCATCCGGCTGCGCGCGTTCGATACGCCGCAGCAGCTCGAAAAAATCCTGTCGATTGGACAGCCCGCGGATTTCGGCCTGGCCCGCGCTTTCGCTTTGCGCCCCCGGCGTCGGCGCCGGCTCCAACGAGAGCGCCGTTTCACGCATCAACGACATATCAGCCATAGTAGAGCGCCCCCCAGTCGGCGTGGGTTTCCCCATCCAGCAACAGCTTCATGCTTAACGTTTGGTTCAGGTCGCCGTATTGGCTCAACGCGTGGTGCAATATTTTGCCGAACAGATAGGCGCCGTGGTCGGCATGATGGTTGGCGCTTAAGTTGACGGCGATCTCGGCTCCGCGGATCCAGGCCAGCGGCCCCGGCCCCTGATTGCGTTCGAAGTGGTGCTCCACCCAGGCGTTTTTGATGCTGGCGATGCGCTTGCGCTGGCTGGAGTCATCCTGATGGCAGAACAACGACAGCCAGTCGCGCAACAGCGCCGAACAATCCTGAACGTCGGGGCGCGCATGGCGCAAAGGATTGGAGGCCAGCATCTGGATCGCCTGCCACGCCTGGCTGATGTTCGGCACCGCGACCGGATTGCTCGGGTAGCGGACGATCTCCACCTGGTGGATCGGCATCGCCGTTTCCAGCTGGAAATGCGGCTGCTGAAGGTGCGCCGGCACCAGATGCCGTTCGCATACCAGCGCCTCGACGCTGAGCGACGTGATGTCGTCGATGTCGATGCCGCTTTTGCCCGGCGAGATGGCGATGAAGGTATCTTCGTTGGGCAGGTGCGGATTATTGTACTTGGAGGGCGACGGCTCCCGACGACGATGCAGCGTATAACCGGCCGGCTCCCGCTCGCAGTCGTACTGCACGTCGGCCTGCAGCGAAGAGAAAATCACCGGGTTGCCGTCGGGCAGCATGCCTTTCACTTGTTTTACGCTGTGTATCTCATACAGCGAGGTGTTCAAACGATCGACCACCAGCTGGTGCTCCGTGCGCTCATCCGTCAGCAGCACCGGCGAGCAATGGCGGCGATACAGGTTGATGACCGGGGTCGCGAAAAGATGAAAATCCCTGGCGTTGACGCGACCGATCAGAGTGAGTGGGCGTTGCTCCAGCGCAAACAAGATCTCGAACTCGTGAACGCGTTCACATTGGCGCAGAAAATCCTGCACGCCATGCAGCTCCAGGCTGAAGAAGCGGCTTGGCGCGGCGAAGTATTCGCGCATCAGCCGGTTGCCGGGCAATTCCCCCACCACGGTGGGCAACAAGGCTTCTTCATCGCTGACGCCGCCCAGGCGCAAGCTGTCCGGCTGCAAGACTTTGACGATTGGCCGGTCGTCGCTTTTCGCCCATAGCACGATGCGCAAGGTGCGATTAAGCAACGCGGCCAGCAGTTGATTGGCCCGCACCGTATCTTCCGCCAGCGTCAGGTGCAGCGGCTCGAGATCCAGCTCCGAGACGGGAAGCACGCCGTGCGTCGTCAGGCATATCCTGACGTAGGCCGAGCAATCCTGCATGTGTCTGGCGGCGCCGTCAGGCAAATGGTGCGGCGGCAAAATCTCACATTCCGCCAGTGAAATCTCAACGGGCTGCACTTTAATATGCCGCGCCGTGGTGAACGTGGCGGGTTTGTTGTTCAGCGAGATATCGTTGAGGGTCATGCGGCTCCCGCGCGGCAGGTCAACCTGGCTGTGCCACTGGGGAAAAGAGAGATCGGGCTTAATCGCGACGGTGGCGATCGCGGGAACCGGCGTATACCACAGCGGCGCCAGGCGTGAGAGCATTTGCAGGGCAAATTCCGGCTGCTCATTGTTCAGCTTTTCCTGGATGCGGGTGCAAAGGAACGCGGAGCCCTCCAACAGACGCTCAACGAAAGGATCTAGCACGCCGTCGATATGCATGCCTAAATGCTGGGCGACCTGGGGATGAGAAGAGGCGAACTGACGACCGGCCTCGCGAAAATAACGCAGCTCATCATTATATAATTGGAGAAAGCGCTCACTGAACATAGTCACCCCTATTAATCAAATACGTGTACGGCGCCACAGGAATAATCAAGAGCGATGCGCAAATTAACCAGCATTTCGTCACCCGGTAATGAGCAGGTGCCATAAATATCGAATAAAATCGCCAGCACATACGATTGGCGTTCATTCACTACAGGCACCACACGAATCGTTTTCGGATCCAGACGCGGCTCAAACGAAGTAATGATTCTTTGTATATGTCTCGCCAGCGTTAACGGATCGGTATTAATCGGTATGCGTTGGCTCAGCGACGGCAGGCCATAATTCAATACCGAACTTTCGCTGTGCGCATAATCATGAAGTTTCAAATCAGCGCTGCGCGATGCGTCATTCAGTAAAAATTCGATATCACGCACCAAAACACGCCGCCAATTATCGGCGCTGGCGCTTTGATGTCTCACGCTGAGCTTATCGAATAGCATGGGCAATGACGCTTTCATTTAACACCTCGCGATAAGGCTTATGTCTGCCCGCAATCGCTGCGGGCAGACAGCCTGCAATTAGTGTTGTGACATCAATGATCAGATACGGGCATTAAGCTTGAGGTCATACCCCGTCTTAATTACCGCACCCATGGAGCCATCATTGTTTTGCTCTTTGTACTCAACTTCGATACGTGCGAAATTCAGCTTGATAACGTCGGTTGGCAGCACGGTATCGATTTCAGTACCGATGGTGGAATTCAGCGGCATATTACCCACGGTCTTGAATGAAGAAACCAGGCAGTTGCTGAAGGTCACGGCAATGAAGTCTTGCTGACCCTGGCCTGATTTACGGCAAACAAGTTTTGCCTGAGGAATATGCTCGCCGGTGGCGCACATCAGGAACAGTTTCGGCGAAGCCTTATTGCTCACCATGCGAAACTCAAAGTCTTTCATCTCGACTTTGCCTGAACCGCCGCCGCTCCCGAACCCCCAACGGCCGGCGTTTTCTTCCGCCCATTGCCAGGCTTGCAGCTGAATCCAGCCAGGGTAGGTTTGGTCGGGTGATTCACCATCAACACCCTCAATTTTCAAAAAATAGTCTACTAAAGCTTTCGTGCTCATTTTTTGTCTCCTTGACTGATAGGTCTACTTCGTTAATTGAAAAGTCTATTCAGATAAGTCGTTATATTGCCTACGCGATCATTGAAATAGCGACAATGAGAACCCATTAGCCATTAATAAATAGCAATAGCGTAAAAAACAGCGCCACTAAATTTCAATGAAATATCAATTCCCACCAACGCCATTTAATAATTAACGTCGGCAATATCCAAACCAATGACCAGCCGTAACTTATCTGCTCCCATCTTTTTTGGCTGACGGAAGTTTTGATACAAGTCGCAAGGACACGGTCATGCCTTCCAACTGGTAATGCGGGCGCAAATAGAAATGCGCGCGGTAATAACCCGGATCGTCTTCTACATCCTCAACGCGCACCTCGGCGGCGGCTAATGGACGACGCGCCTTGGTCGCCTCGGTCGATACGGAAGGATCGCCATCGACGTAGTTCATCAGCCAGTCATTCAGCCACAGCTGCATATCGTCCCTGGACCGAAAAGAACCGATTTTGTCGCGCACGATACATTTCAAATAGTGCGCGAATCGGCACGTGGCGAAAATATAAGGCAAGCGCGAAGACAGCTTGGCGTTGGCCGTCGCGTCGGGATCCTCGTATTTCGCCGGCGCGTGCATGGTGCAAGAACCGATAAAAGCGGCGAAATCGGAATGCTTGCGATAGACCAGGGGCAAGAACCCGGCGTCGGAAAGCTCTTGCTCGCGCCGATCGGAAATGGCCACTTCCGTCGGGCACGTCAGTTCATATCCGCCCTCATCGGAAGGAAACGCGTAGGCGGGCAGTTCTTCCACCGAGCCGCCGGATTCGATGCCGCGAATCTTCGAACACCAGCCGTACTCATGGAACGCGCGGTTGATGTTGACGCCCATTGCATACGCCGAGTTGGCCCAGGAAAAATCATCATCCACATCCGGCCTGACAGACTCCTCGAAAGCGAACTCTTCGATCGGGTTGGTTTTCGCCCCATAAGGCAAACGCGACAGGAAACGCGGCATCGTCAACACCAGGTAACGCGAGTCGTTGCTTTCGCGCAGGCGGCGCCAGGACGCATATTCCGGCGTGGTGAAAATCTTGCCGATATCCCGCGGGTTGCCCAGTTCGTTCCACTTGCTCATCTGCAGCAGCGACGGCGACGCGGCGGAAATGAACGGACAGTGCGACGCCGCGGAAATTTTCGCCAACTCGGTCAGCAGCGTGACGCTCATCGGGCTGTGATCGAATTCAAAATCGCCGATGATGCAACCGAACGGCTCGCCGCCGAACTGACCATATTCCTGTTCGTAAATCTGTTTGAACACCGGGCTTTGATCCCAGGCGGAGCCCCGATAGCGGCGCAAATTGCGCGTCAGCTCATCCTGACTGATGTTCAACACCCGGATCTTGAGCGTTTCGCTGACGTTGGTGTTATCGACCAGATAACTCAGACCTTGCCAGGCGGACTCCAGCTTCTGGAACTCCTTGTGGTGCAAGATATTGTTCATCTGTTGCGAAAGCTGTTCGTCGATCTGGGCAATCAACGATTCAATGGTCAATACAACATCCTGGCTGACCTTGACCTTGCCTTTATTGGCATATTCGGACAGCGTGCCGATAGCCCGACGAACCGCTTCCGAAGCCTCGTTCGTTCTGGGCCGGAATGAACGCTTGAGCAAACCGTCAAGCTCATTTTCCGTTTCCTGCGTTTCAACTTCAGCGACTGCCGTAGCCTGCTGCTTAGCCGAATAGCGTCGTTGCCTCGCTCTCATTCCTCATCTCCTTTATTGCCGGAATCCTGCACATCCTGTTCCGCATCCGCGACCGTTTTACGCGCATCCGTCACCAAACGATGCAGAAAATCGGGTTTCTCCAGCAGATTCTTCACCACTTCTTCCGCGCTGGATTTACCATCCATATAGGTGATCAGCTCCGTGAGATGCTCCCGGGCTTCAAGCAGGCGTTGCATCTGCGGAACCCGTTTGGCGATGGCGCCAGGCGTGAAGTCATCCATCGATTCAAACTCCAATTCCACGTCCAGCAACGCATCGTCTTCGCTCAGGGTGTTCTCTACGTAAAATTGCAGACGAGGCTTGATGGCGCGCATGCGATCGTTGAAGTTGTCCTGATCAAAGGTCAGGAATTTCCGCTCTTCGATCGGCAGCAAAGGCTTTTTCCGATGCCCAGAGAGATCGGACATGACCCCCGTAACAAAGGGCAACTCCACTTTCTTTTGTGAACCGTAAAGCTCTACGTCATATTCAATTTGCACGCGCGGCGCGTTATTTTTACCGATAAATTTCTGAGAGCTTGAGTCCTTAGCCATTGGAAAACTCCTTTGTGATAAAAATTACTTCCCGGACAATTGATTTAACGAGGCCAGAGATTCCGGCAAAAGCTCCTCAACAATCGTCGCGAAGTCCATACCGATCATTTTTTGTGAACGTCGAATAAGAATGGGGGCCGGATGGCTGGGCTCATAGTTTTGGAAATAGTCCAAAACCTGATCCAACAGCAAGATGACATCCTGCCGGGAACGGATATATTTGCCGGGCATGGCGACAGGCGCGTCAGCATCCGGCGAGTCAATCTCCGCGTCATCCCGTTCAGCCGGCAATTCCTGCTGTTCCAGTGAAGCCAGCTGGCGGTTGAACTGTTTCAAATAGTCGCGCACCTGCCGGCAGTCCAAACGATAATCTTCGGCCTGCAGATTGGCGTAATTCTCGACGCGCTCCAGCGCATCGATTTCCAGCGCCAATTGCTCTTTCAGCGAAGGCAGATTTCTGCCGGCAAAATAACTGTCGGCTTGCCCCAGCACCTTTACCACCTCCGAAAAATGCAGGCTTTTGCCTTCCTGCTCGTCAAGCCGCATATTCAGCAGCTCGTCGGTGGTTAACGGCGTGTCGGGAAAAATCTTGCTGTTCTTGATTTCGTGCAGACAGGACGATGTGGCGAGCCACCCTAATGCGGCCGCATGAAAGCTGTCCGATGAGGGTTCCATATCCGCCTGAGGGAAAATGGTGGCGCCCTCCTCGGCATATTTGGCGTCAATATCCTTAATGCCCTGGTAGAAGGCCGAAAAACCGTCGATATGAAGATTGGCGCGCATAAACCACAGCACGACATGTAAATCGAAGCACTGTTCCAGCAACGCGGCAGACTGCTCGCGAATGGCGTGCCAATTGATATCACGCGCATTGTCTACGGCATTAAGCGGATCGGTTTGGCTGTCATATTCCGAAAGCGTGAATTCAATTTCACTGTATCGTGGATCAAATTCGACGCCATTCACTTCCGTTGAGATGACTTCATTCATGGCCTGATATCCTTTTCAATCAGCACTAGAAACATAAAGCCTAATAAAGCGGGCTTTTACGTTCACCAGTCTTTCCCAGAGTCCTTTTAGCGTAAGTTAGTCGTCACCAAGCTCGCAAATTGTTTAGATGTATTAATATTAACAACAATAATAGATTGAACCTATCAATAGAATCACAGTGATCGGTTTAAACTATTTTACATTTACATATTTATTTTTTCCTTTTAAAATCAATAAATTGCAAACGATAATTATGCAAGCTAAGAATAGGAAAAAAATCAAAAACTGCCCTAAAAACAACGTTTCATCCTTGGTAGGATAATTCCAGTAATACCACTGGATACAAATAATTTAATTAGCAAATGATAACCACGGTAAATAGTGAAATTTTTTCATAAAACCATGACAGCCAGTCGTTTCTTGCAAGCGGGTAGCACGCAATGATCAATAGAAGACGATGGCAGTGTGACTTTCATTTCCAGCACTCAGTACTTACACATGCGAAACCTGGTGTGAAAATAAACAATTTGGCGAGAGTTTTGATTATTAATTTTAAAGCTAAAGCACAGATTAACATTCCGCCGTGGTGCACCGAATACCTATTGGTACACAAACAGCCTGGTGGATAAAGTATCGTTCTTTTATAGTTAACTCAGGGTAATGATCAGAATAATTTAAGATTCAATTCCCCTTCATGTGTGTTCTCATACGTCTTACCGCGGCAAAAGCACCACTGCGGTAAAGGGTCTCGCAGACTAAAGTGGCATTAGAGATATCATTTACTATAACCGCGAAATAACCACGTAAGCGCTGCAATGACAGTAACCGTGTTAAGACCAGCGATCTGTTCCATATACAAGAAATGTTTCCCTAACTGATAAGACCACTAATTTGATACTAGCAAAGGCAAACCCAATATCAAGAAAAATATTATTTTTTTAATAAAAAAATAACAAATCAATATACATAAAACAAACAATTCAATAACTTAAAACAGCGCTGAATCGATTACTTTTACGCCAGGAAAAATAGTTCATGGAAATTTACACCCACTCATAACCCCCTCAGTCAATCTCACTCATTCTCTTCGGCATTGAATTGTCATCAAAAAATAAGAAAATCTATAAAAATAAAACCCGCCACTGGCCGTGCGTCCCACAGGATCAACTTTCGCAAGGCAAAATAAGCAAGATAATTCCCAATAAAAAGGCCGTAAAAAAGCCTTAATGATTTAGCGGTTCAAAATAAAAATAAAGGTAACTCTATTGGGTTATTAAAGCGAAAACGCGCACCTTTTCATTGCTGCAAAAAAACCTTATGAATCTTTACGTTGCCCGTCCTTTGACAATCATTGATGAAAACGCAAATCAGGTAGCCAACACATACAGAAAAGAGATGGGCTACGCGGCGGGCCAACCCTGCCGATGACTTTTCTCATCCCCGGTTCGGCCCGTGCGCACAGGTTATTCCGCCTAAAAATCAGGCCGCATCGCCGGCCTCGTCCGGCGATTTAGCGCCAAGCCCGCCGTTTTCCTGATCCAGAACAGCTTTCGCATTCATCCGACTGATATATTGATTGAAAATCATTCCTATTCAGGAGAAAAAGCCATGGTTAAGTCACTCAATGCGGCATTCACTCGCTTTTTTGACCACCCGGACGCAGGCAAATTGGCGCTCAGGCTAACCTTCGGCGGGCTGATGCTGTTTCACGGCGTCGCGAAAGTTCAGCATGGCGTCGGCTGGATCGCCGATGCGTTACAACAACAAGGGCTGCCCGCCTTCATCGCCTATGGCGTATATATTGGGGAGATCCTGGCGCCGATACTGATCGTTTTGGGGCT
The DNA here is from genome assembly GCF_019913725.1 of Serratia sp. EWG9. Taxonomy (NCBI): domain Bacteria; kingdom Pseudomonadati; phylum Pseudomonadota; class Gammaproteobacteria; order Enterobacterales; family Yersiniaceae; genus Serratia; species Serratia sp. EWG9. Next base: position 164,004 of record NZ_JADNRO010000011.1, on the reverse strand, counting down.
GTTCACCCGCCCCGCCGCAGGGGTTTACGCCCTCACGCTGGTGGTGGCGTTTTTGATGGTGGGCACCGGCAAGGTCTTCACCGTCACCGACGTCGGCGCCTGGGGCATTGAAAACGAACTGGTGTTCTTTATGGGTGGGGTCGCCATACTGCTGCTGGGCAGCGGGAAGTATGCCATCGCGCGCAATGAAGCCTATCGATAAACCACGCTATCAATAAGGAGGTTCCCGTCGAACCTCCTTTTTTAGGCTTTAAGGTTTGCCGAGCAACGTGTTAGCCATGAAAGACAATAAGGCGGTCGATTGAGGGTAGGCCGCACGGTTCTCGGTGACCTCGCGATCAAACCGCCAGTTCATGATGTAAACCACAGGTGCATTGGGATATTGGTTAATAAAATCCCAATACAATTGAATTTGCGCATGCAACTGCTGATCATTCATTCCTAACGATGCCGTCGAAGGCGGCACCAACACCCACTTCTGCCCGGCAGAGCTCATCGGCGCCAGACGATTGTATGTGCTCCACATATCCGCCACCGACCAGTTGTAGTTGTCCACGCCAACCCAGTCGAGCGTGCTTTTTACATTGCTCGGACACGCGGTCGCGGGTGCACCCTGCTGCATTTCACGGATCAATTCGGCGTTATTGGCATGCCGGTAGGATAAAATGGTGTAAATGGGGATCGCGATCCCATACTGCTGCATAGCCTGACGCAGGGTGCAAACATAGCTGGAATATTGGTAAGCGTCATATTTTCCCGCCGTCTGTAAGGCCGGAACATCGAACGGCTCATCGATAAAATAAATAGCGCCGGGTTTATATTTAGCGGCGGCGATCTTCTTCACCACCGTCCAGATCGCATTCCAGGAACCTGCGGCCTGACAACTGCTGTTCGAGTCCGCGCCAGAGCATATATCGATAAACGGCGATCCCGAGAGCGCCCCCGAGCCGGCCTGTATGTTCACGGCGCATGTTCCCTCGGCGCAAACGGGCAGATTGAGGCTTTCCAGGGTGTGCACCACGTTCAGATTGGTCATACTGAAACCGGTGCCGGAAATGGCCTTGAGCGCCTCTGTAGCGCTGAAAGACGGCGTGGCGGTTTCATAAAAATCCAGCCAGTCATAGCCGTAATGCTTGATATTGGCGTTGGGGCCGGCCGCCAGCGCATGGGCACCGAACAGGCACCCGCACAGCAACGCAAAACGTTTCAACATGCTCTTCTCCTTCAAATCTTCATCGTTGTAAGCCAACGGTGGACAGCAAACGGTGCCATCAACCGGAGACGCTATCGTGACACCCGCCATCGACGACGGCCCGCCGTTTGCGTTGTGCTGCAGCCGATCGAACGGTGAGGAGGGTTTGAGAAGAAATCGCGCCTATTTTCTTATCGAGCGACGAGGAAATGAGGGTAGAAAAAGAGGAAGCCACCGCGGGGTCAGACTGTCCCCGCCGGAAATCAGGTTTAAACCAGCATAATGAATCGCCAGTCATCGGCCATTAACGGTCGGCCAGCCGGTAAACCGGTACCTTGCGCGTCGTGCCGGTCAGGGTGTCGAAAATCTCCGTTTCCGCCGTCACGATCGTCATGCCGGTTTTTCTTAGCCTGCGCACTTCGGCGGCGATGCGCTGTATGCCGAACCAGAACAGTCCGTCCAGCGCCGTGACGCGCAGCCCCTGCTCCAGCGCCAGCTTAAGCCGCTCACGCGGCGCCTTGAGCGCCTTGGCGATTTCCCGGTAAGGCAGCGCGTCCACGCCCGACGCCGAGGTTCGGTGAATGCGGGTCGACAGACCGTATTGGAAGGCCTCGGGCACGTCGCTTAAATCGCTCTTCAGGCTGTAAACGCAGCCAAAGCGCTTGCCGTTGAACACCACATTTTTTTGACTGATCGACAGCTCATCGCGCAGGCCGGCAATCAGCTGCGGCGCCCGCACCAGCAATAAGCGAAACGGCAATTCGAAACTGGTCACATAGTCCACGTTGAGCAACGCAATGCGCAGGCGCTCTTCCGCGCCCGCCTGCGTCTGGCGACACTCGTTCAACACCTCGCTCCACTGGCGCGCAAGCCGCGGGGCTTCATCCAGCGGCGCGAAATGGTATTTCTCGATGTGGTAGTCGATTCTTTCGTTCATGTCCGTTGGCCCCCGCGTCAGTCATCATGCCCTCAGCAAATTACCTTACCCGCGGCCCACAATACAACACCGCATCGCGCCGCAAGATGCGGAAAAATCGGGCGCATACGCCCCCTGCGCGCTCGCTCAAGGTGAGTCGTGCAGCAGCAGCGATATCTCTTCGGCGGCCGAGCGCAACAAAGGCAGGTGGTGCTGGTGCAAACGCTCTGCGGAAACCTGACCGGCATGCACGCCGACGTTCAACGCCGCGGCGATGCGGCCGTCCGGCGTGGTGAGCGGCACCGCCAGTGAACGCAGGCCAATCTCCAGCTCCTGATCGTTGATGGCATATCCCTGCTGACGCACGCGCGCCAGCTCTTCCCGCAATGCGCTGACGCTCACCAGGGTATGGCTGGTGTAACGCAGTTGAGTCAATCGCGCCAAATAGTCATTCAACGTCTCACTGGCGAGCCCGCTGAGCAGCACCCGCCCCATCGACGTCGTGCTGGCGGGTAAGCGACTGCCGACGTGCAAATCGATGGTCATGATCCGCGAAGTCGATGCGCGGGCGATATAAAGAATGTCATCGCCGTCCAATATGGCCATGGAACAGGACTCATTGAGCGTCTGGCTGAGTTGCCTCAACACCGGCTGCGCGGCGTTGGCCAACGGCGAAGCCCCCAGCCAGTTGTGACCCAGCGACAAGACGCGCGGGCGCAGCTCATAATTCTTGCCGTCTTCCGCGTACACAAAGCCCAGCTTACTCAGGGTGTAAAGGCAGCGGCGCACCGCCGCGCGCGGAATGCCGGTACGCTGGCTAATCTGCGACACCGACATCAGCCGCCGCTGCGGCGTAAAAGCCTGCAGGACCTCCAATCCTCGCGCCAAAGAGGCCATAAAGTCGGGATCCCCCTTCCAGGGATCGGTGCTGCTGCGCGTAATTTCCTGTTCTTTTTCCATTCTCGTTACCCCGCTGTCTGCCTGAAATATCGGTGTGCCGACGATCACAACCTGCGAATCCCCCTCAAAGAATAGCCGATAATCGCACACTTTTTCGATAATCGGTATTGTTTGCCTGAAAGGGACGATCTACTTTTCCCATTGACGATAAACACTCCCCCGGCGGGCGCCGAATGAAAGGAACAGCAGATGATCGATAAAAGTGTGGCCACCCTGGAAGACGCCGTGTCCATCATTCCGGACGGCGCGAGCATCATGATTGGCGGCTTTGGCCCCGCGGGACAGCCGCTGGAACTGATCGATGCGCTGATTGAACACGGTGCCCGCGAGCTGACGGTAATCAGCAATAACGCCGGCAACGGCGACAGCGGCCTCGCGGCGCTGCTCAAGACCGGCTGTGTGCGAAAGATGATTTGCTCCTTCCCGCGCCAGGCCGATTCGTGGGTCTTTGACGACCTTTATCGCCGCGGCGCGATCGAACTGGAACTGGTGCCTCAGGGCAACCTTGCCGCCCGCATGCAGGCCGCCGGCAGCGGGTTGGGCGGCATTTTCACCCCAACCGCCTTTGGCACGCCGCTGGCGCAAGGCAAAGAAACGCGTGAAATCGACGGACGGCATTACGTATTTGAAACGCCCTTAAAGGCGGATTTCGCCTTGATAAAGGCCCATCGGGGTGACCGCTGGGGCAATCTGGTTTACCGCAAAGCGGCGCGTAATTTTGGCCCGGTGATGGCGATGGCCGCCGCCACGACGATAGCGCAGGTCGCTGAATTGGTGCCGCTGGGCGCACTGGATCCGGAAAACGTGATAACGCCGGGCATCTTCGTCCAGCGCCTGGTGGCGGTGGCGCACCCCGCGACCTTTTCCCTCTCTGCCTGAGGAGTCATAACATGCAAAAATTAACCCGCGACCAATTAGCCCAACGGGTAGCGCGCGATATTCCGGAAGGCGCCTACGTCAACCTCGGGATTGGGCTGCCGACCCGCATCGCTAACTACCTGCCCGCCGACAAAGAGGTGATTCTGCACAGCGAAAACGGCCTGCTCGGCATGGGGCCGTCACCCGCGCCGGGCGAAGAAGATCCGGAACTCATCAACGCCGGTAAAGAACTGGTGACCTTGCTGCCCGGCGGCAGTTATTTCCATCACGCCGACTCTTTTACCATGATGCGCGGCGGCCATCTCGATATCTGCGTGATGGGGGCATATCAGGTCTCGGCTGCCGGCGATCTGGCCAACTGGAGCACCGGCGCCGAAGACGCGATCCCGGCGGTGGGCGGCGCTATGGATCTGGCCATCGGCGCGCGCAAAGTCTATGTGATGATGGACTACCTGACCAAGACCGGCGAATGCAAGCTGGTGGAACAGTGCAGCTACCCGCTGACCGGATTGGCCTGCGTCAGCCGCATTTATTCGGATATGGCAATCATTGATATCACCTCGGACGGCCCGCAGGTGCTGGAGCTGTGTCCGGGGCTCACCTTTGACGCGCTGCAAGCGTTAACCCCGATACGTTTACTGCAATCTGACTTGATCCCCGCTTGAGGAAATCGCCATGCAACAGGCTTTTATCTGCGATGCCGTTCGTACGCCATTCGGCCGTTACGGCGGCGCATTATCCGCGCTGCGCGCCGACGATTTGGCCGCTCTGCCCCTGAAGGCGCTGCTTGCCCGACTGCCGCAGTTGGATCCCCACGCCATTGATGACGTTATTCTGGGGTGCGCCAACCAGGCCGGTGAAGACAACCGCAACGTGGCGCGAATGGCGCTGCTGTTGGCCGGATTGCCCCACACCGTGCCGGGCACCACCCTCAATCGCCTGTGCGGTTCGGGATTGGACGCGGTAGGCATGGCGGCGCGCGCCATTAAATGCGGCGAAGCGGAGGTCATCATCGCGGGCGGCGTGGAAAGCATGTCGCGCGCGCCCTTTGTCACCGGCAAAGCGGACAGCGCCTTCAGCCGATCGCTGAAAATGGAAGATACGACGATGGGATGGCGCTTTATCAACCCGCAAATGCGCGCGCGGTTCGGTGTCGAAACCATGCCTGAAACCGCCGAAAATGTGGCTCGCGATTTCGCCGTCAGCCGCGCCGATCAAGACGCCTTTGCATTGCGCAGCCAACAGCGCACCGCCCGCGCTCAGGAGCTGGGCCTGTTTGATGAGGAACTGATCGCCGTCAGCATTCCGCAACGCAAAGGCGAGCCGCTCAGCCTGGTTCGCGACGAACATCCCCGCAGCACTTCTTTGGCCGCGCTGTCCGCCCTGAAAGGCGTCGTGCGCCCTGAGGGGAGCGTCACCGCCGGCAACGCCTCGGGCATCAACGACGGGGCCAGCGCCCTGCTCATTGCCAGCGAACGCGCGGCGGTGCAGTATGGACTCGCCCCGCTGGCGCGTGTGGTCGGCATGTCCGCCTGCGGCGTAGAGCCGCGCATCATGGGTTACGGGCCGGTTCCCGCAGTCCGCAAAGTGCTGGCGCAAACCGGTTTGAGCCTGGCGCAAATGGACGTCATCGAGTTGAATGAAGCCTTTGCCGCCCAGGCGCTGGCCGTGACGCGCGCCCTGGGACTGCCGGATGACGCGGAACGGGTCAACCCTAACGGCGGCGCTATCGCGCTGGGGCATCCCCTGGGGGCATCCGGCGGCAGGTTGGCCATGACCGCCGCTTATCAACTGCGGCGCACCGGCGGGCGTTTTGCCCTGTGCACCATGTGCGTCGGTGTCGGGCAAGGCGTCGCCTTGATTCTGGAACGGATATAACGAATGTCTCTCTATAGCGCAATGTTTATGGCTTCGCCATTAACGCCCTGCTTCAGCGACACGGCGCTGCTGCAGGGCATGCTTGATTTCGAAGCCGGCCTGGCGCAGGCCCTGGCGTCTGCAGGGATTATCGATGACGCGTCCGCGCGGATCATACGCAGCCACTGCCAGGCGGAAAAGCTCGACGCCGCCGCGCTGACGCAGTCCGCCGGATTGGCGGGCAATTTAGCCATTCCCCTCGTCAAACAATTGACGGCGTTGGTGGCGCAAACCTCACCGGAAGCGGCGCGTTTCGTTCACTGGGGGGCGACCAGTCAGGATGCGATTGACAGCGGGCTGATGCTGCAACTGCGCAGCGCGCTCGATAAAACCGACGCGCTGCTCAATCAGCTGATTGCGGCGCTGACGGCACAATGCCGGCGCCATAGCGCAACGTTAATGGTGGGCCGCACCTGGCTGCAACACGCTTTGCCAACGACGCTGGGGCTGAAGCTGGCCGGTACGCTGGACGCCTTGCTGCGCTATCGGGCGCGTCTGGCTGAAATGCGGCCACGCGTGCTCGCGTTGCAATTCGGCGGCGCGGCCGGCACGCTCGCCTCGCTCGGCGAACAGGGTGAGCGCGTTGAGCGGGCGCTGGCGCAAGCGCTGGCCCTGCCGCGCAGCGCCACGCCGTGGCATACCCAACGCGATCGGTTGTTGGAGCTGGCGAGTTGGTATGCCGGCCTGACGGGCTCGCTCGGCAAGCTGGCGCGCGACATGTCTTTGTTGATGCAGACCGAAGTCGCTGAAATCAGCGAGCCGTCGGCCCCCGGACGCGGCGGCTCTTCCACGATGCCGCATAAGCGCAATCCGGTACTCTGCGCCGCCATCCTCAGCGCGGCCAACCGTCTGCCTGCGTTGATGTCCGGATTGTATGCCGGCCTGGTGCAGGAGCACGAACGCGCGCTGGGCGGCTGGCAGGCCGAGTGGCAAAGCCTGCCGCAGCTCCTGGTGCTGAGCGGGGCGGCATTGGCGCAAAGCCTGGATCTCATTAACGGTCTGGAGGTGCATGAAGCGGCGATGAGGCGCAATCTGGCGCTGACGCAGGGGCTGATCATGGCTGAATCGGTTACCCTGGCCTTGGCCCCCACCCTCGGCCGTCAACAGGCGCACCATCATATAGAACGGTGCTGCCGGCAAGCCCTGGCCACCCAGCAACCCCTGTTAACCCTTCTGTGCGCCGATGCGGAAGTCTCTTCCCGACTCAGCCGGGAAACCCTGGAAACCTTGCTCGATCCGGCCAATGCCACCGGCAGCACGCAGCGTTTCATTCAACAAGTCCTGGCGATGGCCGAGAGGGAGCAATCATGTTGAATTATGTCCTTGAGGGGCCTGAAAACGCCCCGGTTATTCTGTTTGGCAACTCGCTGGGCACCTCATTGGCAATGTGGCAGCCGCAGCGCGACGCGTTCATCGCCCACTATCGCATTCTGCGCTACGACGTTGCCGGCCACGGCGACTCTGCGCCCGATGAACAGCCCGGCTCGCTGGCGCGACTGGGCGAACAGGTGCTGTCCCTGCTGGACACTCTGGCAATTGATCGGGTGCATTTCTGCGGCATCTCCATGGGGGGGCTGACGGGGTTATGGCTGGCGCGCTTTCATGCCGATCGCTTGCTGACGCTGACGATCGCCAATAGCGCCGCGAAAATCGGGGTGACGGAGCATTGGCGAGAACGCGCCGCGCGGGTGCGCCAGTGCGGCATGTCCGCCGTCAGCGATGGCGCGGCAGCGCGCTGGTTCACCCCGGCATTTTGCCAATCCGCCCCCGTCAAGGTGCAAACCGTCGTGCAACAGCTCACCGCCTGCGATCCCGAGGGCTATGCCGCTTGCTGCGACGCGCTGGCGACCGCCGATTTACGCGCCGAGCTGGCAGGCATCCGCGTTCCGACGCTGGTTATCGCCGGACATGAGGATGCGGTAACGACCGTCGACGATGCAAAAGCCTTGGCGGCAGGCATTCCCGACGCGCAATGCGTCATCCTGCCCGCCGCCCACCTGTCCAGCATCGAAGCCTGGCGGGCATTTAACCGCGCGTTCCGGGCCTTTTTGGATGAGCAGCTCACGCAGCGGCAACGTTATCAGCAAGGCCTGACGGTGCGCAGAGCGGTGCTGGGCGATGAGCATGTCGATAATACCCTCGCGGCGCTGTCGCCGCTCAACGAGGAGTTTCAGCATTTCATCACTCGCTACGCCTGGGGGGAAATATGGACGCGTCCGGGCTTGTCGCGCCATACCCGCAGCCTGATCACCATCGCGATGCTGATCGCCTTGAATCGCGAAGCTGAGCTGAAAATGCATATCCGGGCCGCCTTCAATAACGGCGTCACGCGTGAAGAGATCAAAGAAGTTCTGATGCATGCGGCGCTTTACTGCGGCTTACCCGCCTCGAACGCCGCTTTTCATCTGGCGCAGTCCGTCTTTGCCGAACACGACGCCGGGCGGCGCTCGGACGACTAGAAGACGCGGTTATACCGGCACATCCAGCACCCTTTGGCGCAGCGCAGCAACCAGGCGCTGCTGCTCAGGGGACGAGAGCGCCTCTTGCCGGGTAATGATGCCCAGCGGCTCGGCCATGCCCTGGGTAGGCAACGGCAGCGCACGCAGGTGATTGCTGAACAAGTCGTCACGCACCGCGCCGTAAGGCACCAGCCACACATAGCCATACTGTAGCGTCAGGCAGCGCGCCAGCGTGACCGACAACGTCTCGACGCACCCTTCCGGCACCGCCAGCCCGTGGCTGACAATGAGCGCCTCCGCATTCTGACGCGGCACCGTACCCCGCGGGGAGAGCACCAATGGCCAGCTCAAAGCTTCCGCCAGCGAGACATCCGAATGCAACAGCTGATGATGAGGAGCAACCACCAGCCGCAGCGTTTCATGGTACAGCAGCTCGAAGTTGAGCCCCTCCATGCGGGAGGGGTCTGACATGCGCCCGATGCCTAACGTTAATTGCCCCGATCTCACCGCCATCATCAGCGCATCGTTGGCCAGCGTCGTAACCTGCATGCGCCAGCCGGGGGATTGCTGCTGCAACCCCACCACGACCGGCGCGACCAGACTCACCAGCGTGGTGGGCAGCGCGCCGATATGCAGCGGCGCCGGCAGCGCCTCGCTGTCCGAGGCAAGCGTGCGCCCCAACACATTCAGCGCATCCAAAACGCGGCTGGCATCCTGCAGGAAACGCGTTCCGGCGGCGGTCAGTTCCGCCCCCTGCCGATTGCGCGAAAAAAGGCGCTCGCCGGCCAGGCTTTCCAGTTCGTTGAGCGTTTTAGAGAGCGCGGGCTGCGTGATGCCCAATTGCTGTGCGGCGCGCACCAACGTCCCCTGTTGCGCGGTAGCGACAAAGGCGTGCAGATGACGAAGGCGGATGCGTTGGCTAAAACGAGAAGTCATGTTCATGATTTATAGTATTAACTTGCCGCCGGCGCGGCAAGCTCATTGTCAGGGCGAACGGAGGATCAAATATCAAAAAAAACGGTTTCGTTCTCGCCCTGTAACCAGATGTCGAAATGGTACACCGTCTGATCCCCGCGCTGCCGCCTTTGCGCCAATAACGTGCTGCGCCGTTTTTCCCACTCGATGAGATTCAACACCGGATCTTCGGCATTTGCCGCCTGTTCGTCGGCAAAGTAGAGACGCGTGTTCAACCCGATGTTGATGCCGCGGGCCACTATCCACAGATTGAGATGGGGCGCCATCAACCGGCCGTCGCGCCCCGTCACGCGCCCCGGTTTAATCGTCTCGAATTGCCACAGGCCGCTGGTGAAATCCGAACAGGTTCGCCCCCAGCCGCGAAACGCCGGATCGTCGGGCTTATCCAACTGACCGTCGGCGGGGTGCTGATATCGCCCGGCAGCATTGGCCTGCCAGACTTCGACCAGCGCGTCTCGAACCGGCGTGCCGGAGCCGTCATAGACATGCCCTTCCACCACGATGCGCTCCCCGCGCGTCTCCGGTTGCGTCAACACATGGGTGAAATTACGCTCGAAAATATCAAAGCCGGCGGCATGCGGCGCCAAACCGATGTGCACATAAGGCCCGGCGGTTTGCGAGGCCGTTTCAGACAAGTACTTTTTCATCACGCGGCTCCCTGTGTACGGTTCTCAAACCACGTGGCTCGATGGCCCCGCAGCACCAGATCGAAGCGGTAAGCCAGGCTGTCCAGCGGCACGGCGGCGTGCATATCCAGCTCGGCAATCAGCGTGCGCATCGCATCGTCACTGCCTACCGACTGCAAGATGGGGCAGCGAACGAGCAACGGATCGCCTTCGAAATACATCTGCGTGATCAAGCGCTGCGCGAACGCCTCGCCGGAGAGCGAGAAGTGAATATGCGCCGGACGCCAGTCGCTGACCTGATTGCGCCAGGGATACGGGCCCGGCTTGATCGTACGAAAACAGTAATACCCGTTGTCGTCGGTCAGCATCCTGCCGCAGCCGCCAAAGTTGGGATCGATAGGCGCCAGATACTGATCTTTCTTGTGACGATAGCGCCCTCCCGCATTGGCCTGCCATACCTCGACCAGGGCGTTGCGCACCGGCGCCCCGAAGGCATCCCTCACAAATCCATGCACGATGATCCGCTCGCCGATCGGTAAGCCGTCTTTGGCGTAATTCAGAATCAGATCGTGATCCAGCGGGCCGATATCCGTTGGCGTGAAGACGGGGGCGGTCAGTTCAGACAGCGAGTTTTGCAATGAAATTAATGCATTGCGCGGCGACCGCAGCACGCTGGTTTTATACAGCGGCGCCAGCGCCGGCGGGTGATGACTGTAATCGCGATGCACCAGTTCTCGCGCCATCCAATCACTTTTCATCCCGGTATCCTTATTATTTGAGGGTACATGTCGACAGAGTGTAGGAAGCGCAATATGTAAAAGTAAAGTGAGAAAACCGATCGCTTTATATAACCAAAAGTAATGCAATGTTCTGAATTGACGAAACATTTCATTTGGTCCATAACATGATTCAATTCCCGTCGGTGGTCCGCCTCGCTGCTGAATGGTCGCTTTCAGGTCATCCATGACCGCTTAACTGGAGGCAATGATGAAACGTTCTATCGCGACGGTCTCGGTATCGGGTTCGCTGCCGGAAAAACTGCGGGCTATCGCCGCCGCAGGCTTTGATGGCGTCGAAATTTTCGATAACGATCTGGTCTACTACCCCGGCTCACCGGCGGAAATCCGTGAGTTGTGCGCCGAACTGGGCCTGGAAATTTTACTGTTCCAACCGTTTCGGGACTTCGAAGGAGGCCCGCGCGAAACGCTGGCGCAGAACCTTTCCCGCGCGGCGCGCAAGTTCGAAGTCATGCAGCAACTGGGCTGTTCTCGCATGCTGCTCTGCAGCAATGTCTCGCCCGACAGCAGCGAAGACATGGCCACGCAAGTGAGCGATTTGCGCGCGTTGGCGGAGTTGGCCGCCGAGTATGATATTACTGTCGGTTATGAAGCGCTGGCCTGGGGACGTCACGTGAATATGTGGCGCGACGCCTGGGCGCGCGTGAAGGCCGTAGATCATCCGGCGTTGGGGATCATTCTCGATAGTTTTCATATCCTGTCGCGCGGCGATAACCTCGATGGCCTCGAGGACGTGCCGCCCGAAAAAATCGTGTTTGTCCAACTGGCGGACGCCCCGCTGTTGAAGATGGATGTGCTCGCCTGGAGTCGCCATTTCCGCTGCTTCCCCGGCCAAGGGGAGCTGAATCTGACCCAGTTCATGACCCAACTTTCCGCGCATGGCTATCGCGGCGCCTGGTCTCTGGAGATATTTAACGATGGTTTCCGCGCCTCGCCGGTGCTCCCCACGGCCCAGGACGGTTTCCGATCGTTGTTGTGGCTGGAGGAGCAAACCTATGACTGGTTGGCCAAACAGCCTCTGCTGCCCAACGCCATGGCCTCGCTCATGGAACGTTCCTTATTCCATTCGCAGCCGCATCCGCCCTTGCTGGCGCTGGAGTTTATCGAATTTGCCGTCTCACACAACGACGGGCTGGCGATGGGCCAATGGCTGACGCAGCTGGGATTGGTTCACGCCGGCGAGCACCGCTCCAAAAGCGTCTCCCTCTATCGCAACGGCAAAGTGAATGTCATTCTGAATGCCCAGCCGGAAAGCCAAGCGAGCGGCTATTATCACCTGCACGGCATTTCCCTGTGCGCCGTGGCGTGGCGGGTGCGCGGCGTAGCGCGTTTACTGCAACGGGCGCAAGACTACGGGTACGCCATCTGGCAAGGAGAAACCGGCCCCAACGAGCGGCAAATCCCCGCGCTGTGCGCACCGGACGGCAGCCTGATTTATCTGGTGGAAGCGGACGAAGATCCCAAGAACGATATTTATCACGCCGATTTTCATCTGACGCATCGCAGCGCGCCGCAGCCCGCTCTGCAAAGCATCGATCACCTGGCGATTGCGCTGGCGGATGAATCGAGCGGCAACTGGATCATGTTCCTGCGCAGCGTGCCGGGTTTTGTGCAGGACAACGAGTGGGAATTGCCCGATCCGCTGGGTTTGGTTCGCAGCCGCGTCCTGCGCAGCCCCAACGACGCCATCCGGCTGCCGCTGAATATGTCGGTGAGCCGGGAAACGCAAATTGCCCAGGCGCTAACCGCCTATCAGGGCGCAGGCTTGCAGCACGTCGCCTTTGGCTGCGAGGATCTGTTCAGCATGGTGAAAGCGGCGCAGGCGCGCGGATTAAAAACGCTGCGTATTCCCGATAACTACTATCACGATCTCAGAGCGCGTTTCGATCTGGACCCCGCTTTCCTCTCACAGCTGCAAGCGGGCAATGTGCTCTACGATCGAGACGATCAGGGCGGTGAATTGCTGCATGTCTACACCGTGCCCTATGAAAAAGGCCGCTTCTTCTTCGAACTTCTGGAGCGCCGAGGCGGCTACCGCGGCTTTGGGGCCGCCAACGCCCCGGTTCGGCTCACCGCCATGCGTTAATCGCGCGGGCCATCAAGGCCCGCCTGTTCTTCCATCTTACTGAAAAGGTTAATGATCGCGCTCACACTCTCAGTGGCCTCCGGCGCCGCCATTCTCACGGCAATCCCTTTTCATAACATAAAGTTAACACTGCCTCGTCACTCACCGCCGGCTCAATTGTCCGATAAACGCACATTTTTTCGATTATCGCCGTTTAACGTCCGCCCAGGGGCTGCTTATAGTGATGACACTCAACTACTGCACCGGGGGCACCTCCATGTCGGGAAACAACGCAATCAATGTTCGGGCGCTGATCGACGACCGCCCGTTAGGCAAATGGCAAAAGATGATCGTGCTGCTCGGCTTTTGCATCATTGCTCTGGATGGATTCGATATCGTTATCATGGGATTTATCGCGCCAGAGCTTAAGGCGGATTGGCAAATCACTAACCGCGAACTGGGGCTGGTGATCAGCGCGGCGCTGATTGGCCTGTCGCTGGGCGCGATGCTATCCGGGCCATTGTCAGACAGATTCGGCCGCAAAGTCGTCATCATCAACAGCGTATTCTTTTTTGGCGTTTGGACGCTGGTGACGGCGTTTTCTCAAAATATGGAGCAGATGATGTTATTTCGCCTGCTCACCGGATTGGGGCTCGGCGCCGCCATGCCGAATGTCGGCACCCTGGTGGCGGAGTTCGCGCCCGCCCGACGCCGCGCTTTCTTGATTACCGTGGTTTTCTGCGGCTTCACCTTTGGCGCCGCCTTGGGCGGATTCGCCGCGTCCTGGCTGATGCCGCGCTTCGGCTGGCATGCCGTGCTGCTGCTCGGCGGGATCTTGCCCCTGCTGTTCGCGCCCGTGCTGATGGCGGCCTTACCCGAATCGGTGTGTTTCCTGGTGGCGAAACGGGCAGATCAGGGCGGCATTCAGCGCATTCTGGCGAAACTGGCGCCCGATCGCGATTTTCGACATTCTACCGTCGTTCTGCCCCCGCCGGGCCAGGTCTGCACTCATCCGGTTAAACTGGTGGTGAGCGCACGGTACCGCTTCGGCAGTTTAATGCTGTGGGGCGCGTATTTTAGCGCGCTGTTTCTGTACTACACCTTAGGCAGTTGGCTGCCGCTGCTGATTAAAGACAGCGGTTTCAACATCGCGCAAGCGGCGGTCATCACCGCGCTGTTTCAGGCGGGCGGGACATTAGGATCGCTATTTTCCGGGTGGTTGATGGACAGATCCGAACCGCATCGCGCGTTGGCGTCGATTTATGGGTTGGGGGCGCTGTTCACTCTGCTGATGGGGATGGCGATGGGTTACCCCCTCCTGATGGGCGGCTGCGCGATGGCCATCGGGTTCTGCATCGGGGGCGCCAACACCGGCATGAACGCGTTGTCGGCCAGCTTTTACCCCACCGAAGCGCGGGCCACCGGCTCCAGCTGGATGCACGGCATCGGCCGTTTGGGCGCTATCTTAAGCGCGCTGGCCGGGGCTGAAATGCTGGCGCTCGGTTGGAGCTTCAGCACCATTTTCGCCGTCCTGGCGCTGCCCGCCCTGCTGACGGTGGCGATGATCGTCGCCAAGCGGCGTCATCAGGCGCGTCAAGCGACAGAGCATCAATATGCCGCCTATCTGGATGCGCATTCGAATGATGTTTGATTGCGTCGGGAAATAATCGAGAACAAAGGGGAAGGCGTGTCGGCCTGCTGAGCCGGGGCGCTTTAACTGTGATGGGGATCGTTGAAAGATTTTTTCGTAAGTGATTGAATAATGGCGGAGAGAGGGGGATTTGAACCCCCGGTAGAGTTGCCCCTACTCCAGTTTTCGAGACTGGTCCGTTCAGCCGCTCCGGCATCTCTCCTGACAACGCTTGCTATCATGCCCGCTTTTACGGCATTTTTACAGCATTAGCATACCGCTGAACGTTCAAGTGACGACTTTACGAGCAACCTGATGATTAAATGGCCGTGGAAAGCGACTCAACCTTCTCAACCCGAGGCGGATACCCAGGCACAGTGGCGGGACGCGCTGGCGATCCCGCTGCTCTCGCCGCTGAATGAGCAAGAGCGGCAGCGGCTGGTGGCCGTCGCCGGGCAGATTTTGCAGCAAAAGCGCATCGTGCCGCTGCAGGGGCTGCAGCTCACCTCGCAGATGCAGGCGCGCATCGCCCTGCTGTTCGCCTTGCCGGTGCTGGAGCTGGGCGCGGAGTGTCTCGACGGCTTCAACGAAATTCTGCTCTACCCCACCCCCTTCGTGGTGGAAGACGAATGGCAGGACGAGATCGGCCTGGTGCACTCGGGGCCGGTGGTGCAGTCCGGCCAAAGCTGGGAACAGGGGCCGATCGTGCTCAACTGGCAAGACGTGCAGGACTCTTTCGACCTTTCCGGTTTCAATCTGGTGATCCACGAAGCGGTGCACAAGCTGGATATGCGCAACGGCGGCGTCGCCACCGGCGTGCCGCCGATCCCGCTGCGCGAGGTGGCTGCCTGGGAACATGATCTGCACGCCGCGATGGAAAGCCTGCAGGACGAGATCGACATGGTCGGCGAAGAGGCCGCCAGCATGGATGCCTACGCCGCCACCGATGCGGCCGAGTGCTTCGCCGTGCTGTCGGAGTACTTCTTCAGCGCCCCCGAGCTGCTGGCCGAACGCTTCCCGGCGCTGTATCAGCACTTTTGCCGCTTCTACCGCCAGGATCCGCTGGCGCGCCTGCTGCGCGCCCAGGCAGAAAACGACGCGCAATGGGCTGATTGACAGGCTTGTTGCTCAGATACCGAGCAGTCGCACCGCCTGGGGAAATTTAGCGTTGACACACCTGGGGCAGCTGGATATGATGCGCCCCGTTCACACGATTCCTCTGTAGTTCAGTCGGTAGAACGGCGGACTGTTAATCCGTATGTCACTGGTTCGAGTCCAGTCAGAGGAGCCATATTTAGAAAAGCCCGCTTAAGGCAACTTAAGCGGGCTTTTTGCTGTTGGGCGTTTACAGCCCGCGCTTTTCCATCAGCAGCGCCAGATCGACCAACCGATTGGAGAAGCCCCACTCGTTGTCATACCAGGCAAGCACCTTCACCAGATTGCCGCCGATCACCAGCGTGGACAAGCCGTCGATGATCGACGAACGCGCATCGCCCCGGTAGTCGCTCGACACCAGCGGCTCATCGCTGTAGCCCAGGATCCCTTTCAGCGGGCCGGACGCCGCCGCGCGGAACGCCGCGTTGATCTCCTCCGCCGTCGCCGGGCGTTTCAGCGTCACCGTCAGATCGACAATGGAAACCACCGGCACCGGCACCCGCAGTGAATAACCGGTCAGGCGGCCGTCCAGTTCGGGGATCACCTTGCCGAGCGCCTTGGCCGCACCGCTGGAGTAAGGCACGATAGACTCCGCCGCCGCCCGCGCGCCACGCAGATCTTTTTCCGGCTGATCGTGCAGCGCCTGGCTGTTGGTATAGGCGTGAGTGGTGTTCATCAGCCCGTATTCGATGCCGAACGCCTGATGCAGCACCTGTGCGGCGGGCGCCAGCCCGTTGGTGGTGCAGCTGCCGTTGCTGACCACCTTATGCAGCGCCGGATCGTAGAGGTGATCGTTAACCCCCATCACCAGCGTGATGTCATCGTTCTTGGCCGGCGCCGAGATAATCACCCGCTTGGCGCCGCCATGCGTGATGTGCACTTCCGCCTTGGCCTTGTCGGTAAAGAAGCCCGTCGCTTCGATCACCACGTCCACGCCCACGCTGCTCCAGGGGATCTCGGCGGGATCGCGCTGCGAAAACACCTGAATCGGCCGGCCGTCCAGCAGCAGCTGGTTGTCGCCGGCTTCGACCCTGGCCGCCAGCGTGCCGGAAAGCGTGTCGTATTTCAGCAGGTGCGCCAGCGTCTTGCTGTCGGTCAGATCGTTGATCGCCACCACTTCAAAATCGCTGCGCCCCAGCGCCGCGCGCAGCACGTTGCGTCCGATCCTGCCGAATCCATTAATGCCTACTCTCACCATGATGCACTCCTCGTTTTGGGCTTTGCCTCAACTCTAGCCCTGCCCCGAAGCGGCGTAAATGACGTTTACCGATCAATTTACGCCAAATTGCGCGCATGAAAGCGTTCGCGGTATTCGCTCGGGGTCAGCTGCAGTTTTCGCTCAAACACCCGCCGCAGGTTAAGGCCGTTGCCAAAGCCGGTGGCCAGGGCGATCTGTTCGATGCCTTGCGCACTCTGCTCCAGGCGCTGTCTGGCGGTATGCAACCGCCCTTCTTCGACGAATTTGGCGGGAGAAATGCCCGTCTCGCGGGTGAACACGCGGGTAAAGTTGCGCGGGCTCATCGCCACGCGTTCGGCCAACCGTTCAACGCTGAGATCGTCGGCGAGATTCTCCAGGATCCAGGACTGCAGGTCGCGGATCGGGCCCGGCGATCTGGCCTGGTTGAGCGGGTAGCGGCTGAACTGCGCCTGCCCGCCGGGGCGGCGCAGAAACATCACCAGATCCTGCGCCACTTCACGCGCCTGCACGAAGCCGTAGTCGTCCTCCACCAGCGCCAACGTCAGGTCGAAGCCGGAGCTGACGCCGCCGGAGGTCCAAATCGGCCCGTCCTGCACGTAGATCGGGCCGTTTTCGACCTGCACCTGCGGGAAACGCGCCTGCAGCGTTTCCGCCAGTCGCCAGTGGGTGGTCGCCCGCCGTCCGTCCAGCAACCCGGCTTCGGCCAGCAACAGTGCGCCGCCGCAAACGGAGGCGATACGGCGCGTCTGCGGCGCCGCGCGGCGCAGCCAATCCGCCACCAGGGCGCCCTCTTCTTCGCTCGCCCCTTTGCCGGCGACGATCACGGTATCGCGCGGCAGGAACGGATCGAGATCCGCCAGGCGATGGTCGGCCAGCAGGCTCAGGCCTGACAGGCCGTGCACCACTCGGTGAGATTGCGTAGTGGCGACCGCGATCTGATACAGCGGCGTCTCGGCAGCACTCAGGCGATTAGCCTGCATCAGGATATCGGCGATGCCCGCCGCTTCGAACAGCATGCCCCCTTCAGGGACGATAATCAGGAATGTGTGCATGGCGATAATAGAGAGAACGGTCAAAACAGGTCAGGAAGCCACTGTATAAGAAAAGCGCCGCCGGTTCACCCTGCGGGCATAAAAAAGCCCGCCGATAACCCCGACGGGCCTGGAAGGAATAGTCATTTAAATCTGTGGCAGAGTCACCCCGCCGGCGCGCGCCAATTGCGCCAGCAGCGCCGTTTGAAACGCCTCGTCGTGTACCGCCGCGTGAGGCTCGAACCGCTGCTGATGATGCCAATAGCCGCCGGAGGCCAGGGCCTGCGGTTCATCGCTGCTCACCAGCCATGCCTGCGTCACATGCCCCAGCGCCAGATCGTCGGGCGCGTCCGCGCCGCCCATTTTGGTCGGCACCCAGCCGGGATCGACCGCGCTGCTGATGACGTCGGGCCACAGGCGCGCCACGGCGGCGGCCAGCGTGGTGACGAACAGCTTGCTGTCCGAATAAGAACCTGCGGCGCCGCCAAGCCAGTCTACGCCGTTCAGCTCCGCCACGCCGTCAAAGTGCATACTGCTGCTCAGGTAGACGATACGCTTGGGACGTTCGATCAGGGCCGTCAGCAGGTAGGGCGCTATGACGTTCACCGGCATCACCTGCGGCCCGGTAAACATACCGGCATTGTGGATCACCGCGTCCGGACGGCCGAGGCGATTGACCTGCTCGGCAAGCTGCCGAGTCTGCTGCACATCGGACAAATCGCCGATCGCCGCCTGTGCACCGCGATCCAGCAGATCGCGCACCGCGTCCAGACGGCCGGGTGCGCGCGCATGCAGAATCACCTGATGCCCTTCGTCCAACAGCGTTTGCGCGGCGGCGCGGCCCAGTCCGTCCACCGAACCGGTAATGAAAATGCGTGACATGCCACCCTCCGTTTAGCGCCAGCCGAGCGCCGGCGCGACATGGGTTAAAATCGATTCGATGACGTGCGCGTTGTAATCCACGCCCAGCTGATTAGGCACGGTCAGCAGCAACGTATCCGCTTCGGCGATGGCCTCGTCCTGCGCCAGCTGTTCGATCAGCGCGTCAGGTTCTGCGGCGTAACTGCGGCCAAAGATCGCCCGGGTTTGCGCATCGATATACCCCAGTTGGTCGCCTTCCTTACCGCTGCCGCCGAAGTAGTTGCGATCCCGCTGATCCACCAGCGCGAAGATGCTGCGGCTGACGGAAACCCGCGGCTCGCGCGCATGGCCCGCCTCTTGCCAGGCCGCGCGATAGGCGCGGATCTGCTTGGCCTGCTGGATATGGAAGGGTTCGCCGGTTTCGTCGTTCTTGAGCGTCGAGCTTTGCAGGTTCATGCCCAGCTTCGCCGCCCAGACGGCGGTGGCGTTCGAACCGGCGCCCCACCAGATGCGGTCGCGCAGCCCGGCGGAAAACGGCTCCGGCCGCAGCAGCCCGGGCGGATTCGGGAACATCGGCTGCGGATTGGGTTCAGCGAACCCTTCGCCGCGCAGCGCTTCCAGGAACACTTCGGTATGGCGGCGGGCCATGTCCGCGTCGGTTTCGCCGTCGGCCGGGGCATAGCCGAAATAGCGCCAGCCGTCGATGACCTGCTCCGGCGAGCCGCGGCTGATGCCGAGCTGCAGCCGCCCGCCGGCGATCAGATCCGCCGCGCCGGCGTCTTCCACCATGTACAGCGGGTTTTCATAGCGCATGTCGATCACGCCGGTGCCGATCTCGATGCGTTGGGTTTTGGCGCCGATGGCGGCCAGCAACGGGAACGGCGATCCCAGCTGACGCGCGAAATGGTGCACGCGAAAATAGGCGCCGTCCGCACCCAGATCTTCGGCGGCGACCGCCAGATCGATGGACTGCAGCAGTGCATCCGCCGCTGAACGGGTGCCGGACTGGGCGGAAGGCGTCCAGTGGCCAAACGAGAGAAAACCAATCTTTTTCATCGGGCATCGTCCTCAAAGGCAAAACATGGGCCTACAGTGACAAAAATCGCGCGCTTTGCGCCAGCAAAATCGCCCCCGACCGCACTAAACGAACCGATTGCCGCCGCGCCGCCCGGCGATTGTAATCAAAAAACAAATGTCGTATAACAGGCAGCTCCGAGGGGTGTCCTGTTACGGGCTGAGATGGCGCAAGCCGAACCCTTTGAACCTGATCTGGGTCATGCCAGCGAAGGGACGGTTAGGCAACCGCGCGATCACCCGTTGCCTGTTCATACCTCAGCGTGCCCGGATCTCCACTGACTCAAGGAGGTCCCATGTCCATCACCACCCTGTTCGAAAGCGGTCTTTACGGCCGGCTGCGCCAACAGGCCGGCAGCCACTGGCAAAATTACGTCGAACACCCGTTTCTGCAGCAGTTGGCCGCCGGCACCTTGCCTGAACGCGCTTTTCGCCGTTACCTGACCCAAGACTACCTGTTCCTGCTGCACTTCGCCCGCGCCTACGCGCTGCTGGTCAGCAAGCTGCGCACCTTGCCGGAAATGCGCGCCGCCACCGCCTCGCTCAACGGCATCGTCGCCGAGCTGCCGCTGCACGTGGCCTACTGCGCCGAATGGGGGCTGAGCGAAGCGCAGATCGCCGCCCAGCCGGAGGCGGCGGAAACCATGAACTACACCCGCTACGTGCTGGACATCGGCCATGCCGGCGACGCCCTCGATCTGCTGGCCGGCCTGCTGCCCTGCGTGGCCGGTTATGCCGAAATCGGCCTGCGGCTGCTGCACGATCCCGCCACGCAAATGGAGGGCAATCCTTACGCCTCCTGGATCCGCAACTACGGCGACGAGGGCTATCTGGCCGGCGTGCGCGCCGCCATCGAACTGCTGGAAACCGTCGGCCACCAGCGCGGCGCACAAAGCCGCTTTACCGAGCTGGCGCAGATTTTCACCACCGCCACCCAGCTGGAAGCGGCATTTTGGCAAATGGGGCTGAACGCCTCATGATCTCCCCGCGCCTCCCGCCCGGCATCCAGGTGCGGGATCTCACTCTGCGCTTCGATCAACAGACGATCTTTGAGCGGCTGAGCTTCGATATCGCCGGCGGCAGCTTCGTCTCCCTGCTCGGCGCCAGCGGCGCCGGCAAAACCAGCCTGCTGAAGATCATCGCCGGGCTGGCGCAGGCCAGCTCGGGTACGGTGAGCGACAGCGACGGCCTGCCGATCGCCGGGCGCATCGCCTACATGGGGCAAAAAGACCTGCTCTATCCGTGGCTGAGCGTCGAAGACAATGTCGCCCTCGGCTCGCGGCTGCGCGGCGAAGCGCCGGATCGGGCATGGACCGCGCACCTGCTCGAACGCGTAGGCCTGGCCGCGCATAGCCGCAGCCTGCCCGCCGCGCTGTCCGGCGGCATGCGCCAGCGCGCCGCCATCGCCCGCACGCTCTACGAACGCCAGCCAATCGTGCTGATGGACGAGCCCTTTTCCGCGCTGGACGCCATTACCCGCGCCGAGATCCAGAGCCTGGCCGCCGAGCTGCTGGCGCAAAACACCGTGCTGCTGATCACCCACGATCCGATGGAGGCTTGCCGCCTGAGCCACCGGCTGCTGGTGCTGTCGCCTTGGCCGCTGGGCCTCGACGATACCCACCGCATCAGCGGGCAACCGCCGCGCGCGCCGGATGACGCCGACCTGCTGAAAAGCCAGGCCGAGCTGCTGCTGCAAATGGTGAGGGCAGCGCAATGAATATCGCCAAAGAGCGCGGCTTCACCCGCCTGCGGCGTGGGTTGACGGTCTTCATCGGCCTGCTGCTGCTGTGGTGGCTGGCGGCGCAAAGCGGCATTCCGGCCTTTCTGCTGCCCACGCCGGGCGCGGTGGCGCAGGCGCTGTGGGACGGACGCGGCTATCTCGCCTGGCACACGCTGGTCACGGCTTCGGAGATCGTCAGCGGGCTGGCGCTCGGCGTGTTGCTCGGCGCGGCGCTGGCGCTGTGCATGATCTTCTCGCCGCGCCTGCAGCGCTGGCTGATGCCGCTGGTGCTCACCAGCCAGGCGATACCGGTGTTCGCCCTGGCCCCATTGCTGGTGCTGTGGTTCGGCTTCGGCATGAGCGCCAAAGTGGCGATGGCGGTGCTGGTGATCTTCTTCCCGGTGGTGTCGGCCTTTTTCGACGGGCTGCGCCGGGTCAACAACGACTATCTCGATCTGGCGCGCACGATGCGCGCTTCGCGTTGGGCGCAGCTGCGGCACGTGCGGCTGATGGCGGCGCTGCCGGCCTTCGGCTCCGGCCTGCGCATGGCCGCCGCCGTCGCGCCGATCGGCGCCATTATCGGCGAATGGGTCGGCTCGGCCGAAGGGCTGGGCTACGTGATGCTGAACGCCAACGCGCGCATGCAGACCGACGTCTGCTTCGCCGCGCTGTTTATTTTGGTGCTGATGACCGTGCTGCTGTGGGCCGCGGTGGATGCACTGCTGCGGCGCCTGATCGCCTGGGCGCCGGAAAACGACTGATGATTGCAACCATAACCAGGGATAAAGGAACGACCATGATCAAACAAACCGTTTGCGGGCTGCTGCTCGGCGCCGCCCTCGTCGGCCAGGCCGGCGCGGCCGACAAGCTGACGCTGGTGCTCGACTGGTACATCAACCCCGATCACGCGCCGATTATGGTGGCCGAGCAGATCGGCGCCTTCAAGGCCGCAGGGCTGGACGTCAAGATCGTGCCGCCGTCCGATCCGGCGCTGCCGCCGCGGCTGGTGGCCGCCAAACAGGCCGACCTCGCCATCACCTATCAGCCGCAGCTGCATTTCTTCGCCGATCAGGGCCTGCCGCTGATGCGCGTCGGCACGCTGATCGACACGCCGTTGAATACGGTGATCGCGCTGGACAAAAACATCACGTCGCCGGCGGATCTCAAGGGCAAAACGGTGGGCTACTCGGTCAGCGGCATCGAACAGGCGACGCTGGCCACCATGGTCGAACACGAGCACCTCAAGCCGCAGGACATCAAGCTCATCAACGTCAACTTCCAGCTGACCAGCGCCCTGCTGGCGGGCCAGGTCGATGCGGTGATCGGCGGCTACCGCAATATCGAAGCGCTGGAGCTGAAGCTGCAGGGCAAAAAACCGGTGGTGTTTAACGTCGAAGACTACGGCGTGCCGGCCTACGACGAGCTGATCATCGTCGCCAACCGCGATGCGGTGAACGAGCCGAAAATCCGCAAATTCCTCGCCGCGCTGAAGCAAGGCAGCGACTACCTGCATGCGCACCCGCAGGACACCTGGCTGGCGTTCGCCAAGGCGCACCCGGAGCTGAATACCGAGCTGAACAAACAGGCGTGGCAAGCCAGCCTGCCGCTGTTCGCGCGCGATCCGGCCAAGTTGGATCGGGCCCGCTATGAGGCTTACGAACAGTTCCTGTTCGACAACAAGCTGATCAAGAAAATCACCCCGGTAGACCAGTATGCGGTGGAGCTGAACTGATCACGCCGAGGCGGCCGGTGGCGCCACCGTCACCTCGCCCTGGCCGCTGCGCTGCAAGGCCGTCTTCACCAGCCCGTTGGCCTTGCAGCGTTCGATAAACGCGTTCACGTAGGCGGCGCCCTGCGTTTTTTGCCTCGGCACCGCCATCGCCTGGCGAATGGCGGTGAAATGCCCCTCCAGCACTCGGTAGCCGGGATGGGCGGCCGCGGCGGCCAGCAGCGGTTGACGCACGCCGGCCGCCGCCTCCAGCCCGCGTTCGAAAAACAGCGCGATCGCCTCGGCGGAAGTAGCCGCCCGCACCAGCTGCGCCTGCTGCAGCGTGCGCGACAAAAACAGATCGTACGCGGCACCCTGGCCGACCGCAATGCGTACCTCCGGCCTGTCGAGCTGCGCCACCTCAAAGTAAGGCGCGTCGTTCGCCACCAGGTAAGTCCCCTCAATGATCACGTAGGGTTCGCTGAACGCAATTTGCGCCGCGCGCACCGGCTCGATGGCCATAAACGCCAGGTTCCAGGCGCCGCTGTCCAGGTCGGCGAACACCTTGCCGGCCGCGTCATAGGTCACCAGCTCCAGCGCCACGTCCAGTTCGCGAGCCAGCGCGGCGGCCAGCTCCACCGAAGCGCCTTGCGGTTTACCGCCGGGCCCGGCCTGCGCCAGCACCGGATTGCCGAGATTGATCGCCGCGCGCAACACGCCTTGCGGGGCCAGATCGTCGAGTACCGCTGCGGAAATCGTCTGCATACTTCCTCCTGAATGGCTGATGGACGCGCCGTCGTGGCGCTCATTAAGCGTAGAGCGAAACCTCCGACCAGCAAGATTTCGCCACCGCGGCCGCCGCCGACGTGATTAACGTCACACTATTGTCATAAAAATGTACAATAGCCGCCGACCGTCGGCCGGAGCGGGACATCGCGCGTTGTTCCGCCGCCGACAATAGGCTATACCCTTCACTTTTCGCGCCGCGGCACGGTCGGCGGCGCAGACCAGGGCAGCAACGTTTTTTTCCAATCAGACAAGGTTTGGCGGATGGTTCTCGCAGTCGTTTCGTTTGTTCTTTTTTTGGCGTCGATCTTGATTTATCGCACCCGGGCCGCCGCCAACCGCTGGTGGTTCGCCATTCTGCTGACGCTGCTCGGCAGCTATCTGGTGCTGAACGTCATTCTGATCGCCAGCAACTACTTCACCGGCGACGGCATCACCGATGCGGTGATCTACACCGTCACCAGCAGCCTCAAAGGCGCGGGCATCAGCAAATACGTGCTGCCGTTCATCGGCCTGCTGGCGGCGCTGGGGCTTATCTTCGCGGTGCTGGCCCGCAGCCTGCTGCGCCGCAAGGCCAAAGGCAGCAGCGTGGCCTACAGCCTCGTCGCCGTGCTGCTGGCGCTGTTCTCGGTCGGCACCACCCCGGCGTTTCAGGACATCTCGCTGCTGGTCAAGAGCCAGATCGTCGGCGATACCGCCGATTTCACCACCTACTACAAGGCGCCGAAAAAGACCGTGCAGGGCAAGCGGCCGAACCTGGTGTACATCTATGCCGAGAGCCTGGAGCGCACCTACTTCGATACCGAGCTGTTTCCCGGCCTGGCCGACGAGCTGAACGCCCTGCGCGCAGACAGCATCGATTTCAGCAACACCCAGCAATTGCCGGGCACCGGTTACACCATCGCCGGCATGGTCGCCTCGCAGTGCGGCATTCCGCTGTTCGCGCCCTTCGACGGCAACGCCTCCAGCGCGGTCTCCACCTTCTACCCGGAGAACGTCTGCCTGGGCGACGTGCTGAAGGCCGCCGGCTACAGCAACTCTTTCTATCAGGGCGCCGAGCTGGCGTTCGCCGGTAAAGACACCTTCCTGAAATCCCACGGCTTCGACCACGTTTACGGTTTCAAAGAGCTGCGCGAACAGGTCGCCGATCCGAGCTACAAAAACGACTGGGGCTGGTACGACGACAGCGTGCTGGAGGTGGTGTACGGCAAGTTCGTCGAGCTGTCCAAACAGCGCCAGCCGTTCTCGCTGTTTACCCTGACCGTCGATACCCATCACCCGGACGGTTTTATCTCCGCCGGCTGCAGCAAGAAAAGCTACGCCTGGCAGAACAAGGAAAACCGCTCGCTGAGCGCGGTGGCCTGCAGCCAGCAACACATCGCCGCGCTGATCGACAAAATCAAACGCTCGCCCTATTTCAGCAACACCGTGATCGTGGTGTCCTCCGATCATCTGGCGATGAACAACACCGCCTACGACATCCTGACCAAACAGAAGCGCCGCAACCTGTTCTTTATCATCGACGGCACCCGGCCGCAGGCGGAGCAGCGCAACGAGAAACGCAGCACGCTGGATAACGGCGCCACGGTGCTGGACGTGATGGGCGGTGACAACTATATCGGCCTCGGCCGCAGCAGCCTGTCGGCGCCGTCGCTGTCTACGGTGTTCCTGAATATCGAAGAGAAAATCAACGGCTGGAAACCGGCGGTGATCAATCAGTGGGGCCTGCCGAACCGCATCAGCGACTACAGCGTGGACACGCGCCAGCGCAGCTTCAGCTTCTCCGGCGTCACCTACAAGGTGCCGTTCATTCTGCGGGTGGGCGACAACCGCATCGAACCGATGTTCAACGTCTACCTCTCCACCCCGCTGCGCAAGCAGCTGGCCGGGCTGGGGGCGGGGGAGAAATTCGTCTGGGTCGATAAATGCTACGAGATCGGCCGGGTCTGGGCACCGCAGCTGGCGCTGAGCACCGACATCTGCGTGGCCTCCGGCACCCTGGCCTCGCCGCCGCAGATCGTGCAGGCCAGCGGCGAGCGCTTCCGCGGCAAGGTGAACTTTACCGGCCCGGCGGCGGACAGCGTCGCCGATTACCAAAACGCCGTCACCCGCCTGCAGGTGGACGACGCGGCGATGAAGTACCGGGCGGACGCCATCGAGTTCATGCTGCCCGGCATGCCGGAACAGGTGAAAGCCATTACAGGCGTCTCCGCCGTCGAGGAGTGGGGCCGCTGGTCCGACGCCAACCTGGCGCCGGCGGTCGACATCGATTATGTCGATCCGCTGCCGAAAACCTTCGATCTGGTGCTGCGCGCCCGCGCCTACGGCAACAACGTCGGCGAACCGATTTCGGTGCGCGTCGGCGACGAAGAGCGCTTCGTGTCGCTCGGCGAGCAGGACAGCACCGTCACCCTGCGTTTCGACAACCCGCGCGGCGCGCAGAAGATCAGCATTACCCCGCCGGCACCGACCGAGCCGAAAGAGAGCGCCAGCGGCGGCTTCACGCCGAAGAAGCTGGGCATCGGCCTGGTATCGCTGAAGGTCGAAGCGGCCGCTCCCGCCTCCTGATCCCCCCGCCTTCACGGGCGCGGTAATTTCTTTGCCGCGCCCGTCATTTCGACCAAGCTTTTACGCCCTGCTTCGGCTAACCTGTGACGGTGAAACGCCGCCAATCCCGCCCCAGAGCCGGGACATCGAAGGAGAAAGTATGAGCTATGCCCCACCTCGCAGCGGCCTCAGCGCCGATCAGGCACTCGATCAACTGGAAGCCTTGTATGACGCCGCGGTAGACGCGCTGCGTCAGGCGGTCAGTGACTTTATCAGCCACGGCACCCTGCCGGACCCGCAGGCGCGCGCCGCCGGGCTGTTCGTGTATCCCGAGCTGCGCGTCAGCTGGGACGGGCAGCAGTCCGGCCCGAACAAAACCCGCGCCTTCGGCCGCTTTACCCATCCCGGCAGCTACAGCACCACCGTGACCCGGCCGCAGCTGTTCCGCCACTATCTGGCCGAACAGCTGGCGATGCTGGAACACGACTACGCCGCCCATATCGAAGTGGCGCCGTCGCAGCAGGAGATCCCGTTCCCTTATGTGATCGACGGCTCCAGCCTGGCGCTCGATCGCTCAATGAGCGCCGGTATCGCGCAGCATTTCCCCACCACCGAGCTGGCGCAGATCGGTGACGAGACCGCCGACGGCCTGTACCACACCACCGACAACCATTTCCCGCTGTCGCATTTCGATGCGCTGCGCGCGGATTTCTCGCTGGCGCGTCTGCGGCACTACACCGGCACCCCGGTGGAGCATTTCCAGCCGTTCGTGCTGTTCACCAACTACACCCGCTATGTGGACGAGTTCGTGCGCTGGGCCTGCGCGCAGATCGCCGATCCGGCCAGCCCGTACATCGCGCTCTCCAGCGCCGGCGGTACCTACATCACGCCGGAAACCAGCGCGCCCGAACAGGCGGTGTCCGATCTGGCGTGGAAAAACCACCAGATGCCGGCCTATCACCTGATCTCGCGCACCGGCCAGGGCATCACGCTGATCAACATCGGCGTCGGCCCGTCCAACGCCAAAACCATCTGCGATCACCTGGCGGTGCTGCGCCCGAGCGCCTGGCTGATGATCGGCCACTGCGGCGGCCTGCGCGAAAGCCAGAAGATCGGCGATTACGTGCTGGCCCACGCCTATCTGCGCGACGATCACGTGCTGGATGCGGTGCTGCCGCCGGATATCCCGATCCCGAGCATCGCCGAGGTGCAGCGCGCCCTGTACGACGCCACCAAGATGGTCAGCGGCATGCCCGGTGAAGAGGTCAAACAGCGTTTGCGCACCGGCACGGTGGTCACCACCGACGATCGCAACTGGGAGCTGCGTTACTCCGCTTCGGCGCGGCGCTTCAACCTCAGCCGCGCGGTGGCGGTCGACATGGAGAGCGCCACCATCGCCGCTCAGGGTTACCGCTTCCGGGTGCCGTACGGCACGCTGCTGTGCGTCTCCGACAAACCGCTGCACGGTGAAATAAAACTGCCGGGCCAGGCCAACCGCTTCTATGAAGGGGCAATCTCCGAGCACCTGCAGATCGGCATCTGCGCCATCGATCTGTTGCGCGCCGAGGGCGATCGCCTGCACTCGCGCAAGCTGCGCACCTTCAACGAACCGCCGTTCCGATAACGGTGCTCAGGCCCGCTGCGGCGGGCCGTTTTTTCCTCAACGCACCAGCGCCAGCGCGCGCTTCTCCTGGCTGCGGCCACCGGCGATCGACAGCAGCAGGTCTTTCACCAGCAGCGCCGGGGCGGACAGCGACTGTTGGCCCGACATGCACAGCGACAGCGGCACCGACATCGTCGGCGCATTGATGCGCGCCATCCAGGCCTTGGCCGGGCCGATCATCGCGCGCGCCACCGACTCCGGCAATACGGTCGCCCCCAACCCGCCGGCGATCGCGGCGCTCAGCGCACCCGAGGATTCGATCTCCCCCACCACGTTGACAGCCAGCTTGCGCAGCGCCATCGCCTCCTCCAATTGGTTGCGCACCGCATCCCCCTCGCGCGGCAGGAACAGGTTCAGCCGCGCCACGTCCAGCAGCTCGACGCTGTTGCCGGGATGCGGCACCGCGCGCGTCGCCACCAGATAGAGATCCTCTCGCATCAGCGCGACGGTGTGCAGACCGGCGGGCATTTTGGCGCCGTAGACCATCGCCATGTCCAGCGTTTGGTTGGCCACCTGTCCGGCCAGCGCCGCGCCGCTGTTTTCATGCAGGCTGAGCAAAATGCCCGGCTGCTGATCGCGCAGGGTTTGCAGCAGCGGCAGCGCCAGCTGCGCTGCGGTGCTCCCCGACGCCAACCCGAGAGACACCTGGCCGCTCATCGCCTGCCCGGCGCTGTTGACCGCGCTCTGCGCCTGCTCGCACTGGCGCAAAATGGTTTGCGCGTGGGCATACAGAATGTTGCCGGCCTCGGTCGGCTGCACCCCGCGCTTGGTGCGGATCAGCAGCTGTTGCTTCAGCTCCCCCTCCAGCGTCGCCAACTGCTGGCTGAGCGCCGGCTGGGCGATATGTAACACCTCCGCCGCCTGGGTCAGGCTGCCGACATCGACGATTTTCACGAAATACTTCAGACGTCTGAGATTCATAGTGCCTCCAGCGAGCCGCTAAATTGAGAATGCCGAAATCCGGTCATGCAACCGCAGCAAGATCCAGGCCAGAGTCGTCAAAAGGCCAAAAACGGCGACAAATGGACGTTTATCGGGCGAGCCGCGCCACAACGCAGGGCACGCGTTGCACCACCGGCAGGCAACGGCGCCGCCTCAGCGGGCAATCCGGCGGCGCTGCGCGTGAGGTAAGCGATAAAAGCGAGAAAAAGCAGCAGGTTGGGCAATCTTGCAGCAAACGCGCGCGCCGGGCGTTTTCGCGCTTTACAAGCCGCAACCGCCCCGCTATTATTCGCCCCGTTCACACGATTCCTCTGTAGTTCAGTCGGTAGAACGGCGGACTGTTAATCCGTATGTCACTGGTTCGAGTCCAGTCAGAGGAGCCATATTTAGAGAAGCCCGCTCAGGGAAACCCGAGCGGGCTTTTTGCCTTTCAGCCGCCGTCAAAAGCTGCGTTTCGCTACCAGATAGGCGCCCGCCACCAGCAACAAGGCGCCGAACAGCGCCGGCAGATTCTCGCGCAGCGCCGCCGGGCCGGCGCGATAGACGTCCACCAACAGCCCCATGCACAGCTGGCTGGCGACCAGGATCGAGATGGTGGCCGCCGCCCCCAGTTTTTGGTAGCCCAGGATGCCGGCGAACACGAACAGCGATCCCAGCAGCCCCGGCAACAGCATCCACCATTTGGCGGCGCCGGTCACTTCCGCCACTGCGCCGAGGCCGTTTTTGGCCAGCAGCAACCCCACCAGCAGCAGCAAACCGACGCTGGAGTTGATCACCAGCGTGATAAGGATGGTCGAGACGCTTTCAGTGATGCGCACCATCAGCAGATTCTGCACCACCAGCCCCATCCCGGCCGCGATCAGCAGTAACAGCATATTCATCGCCCTGTCTCCCGGGATCAGCGCGCGGGCGGCGTCGCCCGTTCGTCGAGCCTCAGTTGCAGGAACGTCAGATCCAGCCATTGGCCGAATTTGGCGCCCACCTGTTCCATGCGCCCCACGTCGCGGAAACCCAGCGCCAGATGCAGCTTAATCGAGGCCCGATTGCCGGATTCGATGCCGGCCACCATCACATGTTTGCCGATTTCCCGCGCCCGTGCGATCAGCGCCAGCAGCAGCGCCTTGCCAATCCCTGCGCCGCGATGCGCCTGATGGACATACACCGAATGTTCCACGGTGTGGCGATAGCCGCCCCAGGCCCGCCAGTCGCCGAACGACGCATAGCCGATCGCTTCGTCCTCGGCGTTCACCGCCACCAGGACCGGGTAACCCGCAGCCTGCCGTTCGCCGATCCACGCCGCGCGATTGGCCGCATCCACGGTTTGTTCATTCCAGATGGCGGTGCTGTTCAACACCGCGTCGTTATAGATAGCGGCAATCGCCGCGCTATCGTTGAACGTCGCATTTCGTATAATCATGGTTTACCCCGGCCAATTGTCCACTATAATACTACGATATGAATATTAAATTAGACAATCTAAATCAGCTGATCGGCGCACGCATTCGCATTGAACGCGAAGCGCGCCACTGGTCGCTGTCCGATTTGGCCGAACGGGCGGGCGTCTCACGGGCGATGGTTCATAAGATCGAGCGCGGCGAGAGCAGCCCGACGGCGATGCTGTTGGGCAGACTGGCGGGCGCGTTCGGCCTCAGCATGTCCAAGCTGATCGCCCGAGCGGAAACGCAGGAAGGCCGGCTGCTGCGCCGGGAAGATCAACCGGTCTGGGTCGATCCCGAGAGCGGTTACGTGCGGCGCCACGTGTCGCCCCGCACCGATTTGCCGCTCGATCTGGTGCGCATCGAACTGCCGGCCGGCGCGGCGATCCCGATGCCGGCTTCGGTGTACGCCTTCAAACGTCAGCTGATCTGGGTCTTATCCGGCGCACTGGTCTTTATCGAGGGTGACGCGCGCCATGAGATGGCCGAGGGAGACTGCCTTGAGCTCGGCCCGCCGGCGGACTGCCGATTTGAAAATCAGAGCGACCAACCGTGCGTGTATATGGTGGCGGTGCTGAGCGCCGCCTGACGGCCGTCTGCCCTAACCCTGCGCCGGGCGGTTATAGCCGGCGCGGAAAAACTTCTCCGCCAACCGGCTGTCGCCACCGGAGAAGAACTCGCTCATCGGCTCGCTGCCAAGCCCATAGGCGCGGCTGAGCTGCCCGGCCTCGAACGCCGCCCGGTTCTCGTCGCCGCAGCGCTGCGCCAAATGGTGCGCATAGCCGAGCACGAAACCGCGCTTGTAGTCGGAGCAAAAGCGCGACAGCTCCGCCTCCGGTTTCAGGTTGTCCGCTTTTAATCCCGCCAACAGCCCTTTGCCAAAATGATCCCCCATCGGTTCCTCCTTATCACGCAATCGCTATATAACAAAATATACAGCGAATAGGCGAACGCGAACATACTCCCAAAGTTTTACTCGCAGCATAAAAAAGGCCCGCCAAGCGGGCCTCGGCGAGAACGCGCGATCACAGCGTGAAATTCAGCCCTTCGCTGACGGTGTTGCCCAGCGGCAGGCGGCCCGACGGCGCCTCTTTTTCCTGCAGGAAATCCGGCAGGCGGGATTTGTCGCCCGGTTTGCCGATCGCCACCATGGCGTGCACCGCATAGTCGTCCGGCAGCTGCAGCGCCGCTTTGATCTTGTCGTGGTGAATGCCGCTCATGCAGTGGGTCAGCCAGCCTTTCAGGTGCGCCTGATGCGCCAGGTTGGCCCAGGCGGCGCCGGTGTCGAACGCGTGGGTCGGGTTGTCCACCAGCCGCTCGCCGTTCAGGCTGGTGGTTTTGGAGACGATCACCACCAGCGCCGAAGCGTGTTGCGCCCAGCCGCGGTTGAAATCGATCAGGAACTCCAGGTAGTTCTCCCAGCTGTCGGAGCCGTGCTTGCTGTAGGCAAAGCGCCACGGCTGAATGTTGTAGGCCGAAGGCGACCAGCGCGCCGCTTCAAAGAAGCTCAGCAGCGTTTGATCGTCGATGGCGTCGTTGGTCATCGCGCGCGGCGACCAGCGCTCGATAAATTGCGCGTCAATCGGGTAATCGGAGATTCTTGGCTGGCTCATGATAGGTTCTCGCAGTGAAGTAAAAACAAAAGTTCGCTGATATTCCCACAGCTTAGGACGGTAAAACTTTTATTTCGTGCCATTGTCCTGCGGCAATTCCTGCTGCAGCCAGGCCAGAAACGCCCTGACCGGCGGATGCCGCTCGCGCCCCGGCGCGCACAGTACGCTGTATGCGGCGCCCGGTACGCGCACCTCGGGCCGGTACGCCGCCAGCAGGCCATTGTCCACCATCTCTGACACCATCACCGAGCTGGCGAGCACCCACCCTTGCCCGGCCACCGCCGCCTGCAGGGCGTAATGCTCCTCGTGATAGCTGCGCATCGCCGCATGGCGCCGCCACCAATCGACCCCGGCGGCCCGGCACCAGTCATGCCAGCCGCTGTCGTACAGCGCCGAATCCCCCCACTTGACGGTGATCAGCACCGGATTTTCCGGCTCGGCGGCGGCCAGCCCCGGCGCGGCGTAGACGCCAAAGCTTTCCTCCAGCCGCGCCGCCTGATGCAGCGCGGGATAGTGCGCGCGGCTGTAGCGCACCGCCACGTCCACGCTGGCGTCTTGCTGCAGATCGATCACCTCGGCGCAGGCCTCCAGGCGCACCAGATAGTGCGGATACGCCTGATAGAAGCGCCCCAGGCGCGGCACCAGCCACAGCGCCGCGAACGAGTGCGTCACCGAAACGCACAGCGATCCTGCGCTGGGCTGCGGCCGCAGGCCTTCGAGCGTGGCGGCGACGTCCAGCAGCGCGCCGTGCACCCCGGAAAACAGCGTTTCCCCCTTCGGTGTCAGCCGCACGCCGCGCGGTACCCGCTCGAACAGCGCAAACCCCAACTGCTGCTCCAGCGCTTTGATCTGGTGTGATATCGCCGTCGGCGTCACCGCCAGTTCGGCCGCCGCCAGTTTGAAGCTGCGCAGGCGAGCGGCGGATTCGAAGGTGCGTAATGCGTTGACGGGCAGCGTAGCGAACATGGCGAAGCCTCTCCAGGTGAGTTGAATTCATCCTGGCAGAAAAGCCGTCATTTGTCGCCCGCCGGGGTTTGTTTCTAGAGTAAGGCTGAATTCATTTCACACAGAGGAATATGACATGAATGCAACTCATCAACCCAAGCGTTTGGCGGTGCTGGTCGGCAGCCCGCGCCGCGACGGCAACAGCGCCACGCTGGCGCAGGCGATCATGGCGGGCGCCGCCGAAGCCGGCACCGTCGCCAGCCTGCATTTTCTCGACGATTACCTGAGCGGTTTTCTGAGCGATGAACGCCATACGCCGCCGCCGGCCGATCGCTACGCCGAGCTGTTCCTGGAGCACTTCCTGCCGGCCGACGGCGCGGTATTTTGCACGCCGATTTACTGGTACGGCATGTCGGCGCAAACCAAGGCCTTTTTCGATCGCTCATTCAGCTTCTATTCCAATGCCTACCCTCAGGCGGCGGACGTGCACCAACGCATGAGCGGCAAGCGCATCGGGCTGGCGGTGGCGTCGGAAGAGACCTACCCCGGCGCGGCGTTGGGCATCGTGCATCAGATCCAGGAGTTCAGCCGTTACACCCATTCCGCCTTCGTTGGGCTGGTGCACGGCGCCGGCAACCAGCGCGGCGAGATCGCCCGCGATCCGCGCAACCCGCTGCGGGCCGCCCGCGAGTTGGGGCGCGAGTTCTTCACCCGCCCCTATTCGGATTATCAGATGGACAGCCCGCGCAGCACGCAGGTGTGGGCGGACTGACGCTTGAGTCTGCCGGTAAACCGCGCTGTCACCCTCCGGCGGCGATCGCCGCCAGCAGATGACGCGCGACGCTTTCGGCGTGTTCCGCCACCTGCGGCAGCCCCATCAGTTCGCCAAAGCGGCCGCGCGCCGCCGGGCCGGCCACCAGCAGGCGCGGGTTGGCCAGGCCGTCGCCGCCGATCGCCTGGCTGTCGGCATTGACCCACAGCCCCAGCCCCAGCGGATCGGCGCGCAGCGCCCCCTGCTCCGCCAGTGAACGGAGCAAGGGGCTGGCGGCGATCAGCCCGGCATGGGCCGGGCCCGTGGTGATCAGCAGCCGCTGCGCCTGCAGCGCCCGCTCTGCGCCTTGGCGCGGCAAAATCGTCAACCTTACGCCCTGCGGCGTTCGCTCCGCCCGCCGCAAACGAGCGGCCAATACCTGCAGCGTGCCCGCCGCCTGTTGCTCCGCCAGCAACGTGCTCACCTGCGGCGCAAGGCGATAGCGATGCACGTCCCAATAGGCGCGCAAATGCCGCAGAAAGCGCTGCTGTTCGGTCGGCGTCAACGCTTGCCACAGGCGCTGCCCCTGGGCGCGCACCGCGTCCAACACCGCCTGCCACGGCACCCGTTGCCGAGCGGCGCGCGCCACCTCAAGGCGCACCTGCCGCACCCCATCGCGCAGTCCGGCGGGCGGGGCAAACGACCATGTCGGGTACTCCCCTTCGGCATTGGGGCGCGGCAGCAGGCCGTGACGAGAGAAGGCGGTAATCGGCCCGCGATGCCCGCGGCGGTGCAACGCCGCCACCGTATCGGCCATCGTCAGCCCAGTGCCGACGATCGCCAACGCCTCACCGGGTTCAACTTCGTCCAGCGCCTCCGCCGCCCAGGGATTGGCGATCAGACGCGCATCGCGCGCCAGCTCCGGGGCGATCTGCCGCGGCAGCGCGGGCGGCGGATGGCTGGTCGCCAACACCACATAGTCGCCCCACAGCCGTTCGCCGCCGGCGGTGATGACGGTCGCGCCCTGCGCCTGCGGCTGCAGGTGCAGCGCCCGATCGCGCAGGTGCCGCAAGCGGGCCCGGCCCGACTGCGCCGCCTGATGGAAACGTTCCTCGACATAGCGGCCGAAGGCGCCGCGCTGCGGATAGGCTTTACCGTCGCGCCACAACGCCTGTGGATCGGCCACCAATCCGCCGCCCAGGCGATACCAGCGGTCAAAATCCCCCGCCGGCTCATCCGCCAGCTGCATCCGATCGGCCGGGACGTTGATGCGGTGGGTCGGTTCAGTGGTCGAGTAGGCCACGCCATAGCCCGGCGCCGCGCGCGGTTCGATCACCGTGACATCCACCGCTCCGCGCGCCAGCTGGATCGCCAGCGCCGCGCCGGTGAAACCGCCGCCGATAACGATAATATGGGCACGCTTCGCCATCAGCCCTCCCGCTGCGCCGGGCCGGGACGACGATCGCCGCCGATGGTTTCGCCGAACGGGCCGGTATTGATCGTGCGGGCCGTCTGATGGGCCGGCTGCGCCAGCGGCAACAGCGGCATCACCAGTTCGGCGAAGCGGTGGGCCTCTTCCAGATGCGGATAGCCGGAAAGGATGAAATTGTCGATGCCCAGCGCCTGATACTCGCGTATGCGCGCCGCCACCTGCTGCGGATTGCCCACCAACGCGGTGCCGGCGCCGCCGCGCACCAGGCCGACGCCGGCCCACAGGTTGGGGCCGATGCGCAGACTCTCGCGCGAGCCGCCATGCAGCTCGCTCATGCGGCGCTGGCCGGTGGAGTCCATGCGCGCAAAGATCTGCTGCGCCGCCGCGATGGTGTCGTCATCCAGATGCGCGATCAGGCGCTCAGCCGCCGCCCAGGCTTCGTCTTCGGTTTCGCGCACGATAACGTGCAGGCGAATGCCGTAGCTGAGTTTACGTCCCTGCCGCTCGGCGCGCTGGCGCACCGCCGCCAGCTTTTCCGCCACCTGAGCCAGCGGCTCGCCCCAGGTCAGGTAGGTGTCGATCTGCCCGGCGGCGATGTCGATCGCTTCCGGCGAGGAGCCGCCGAAATAGAGCGGCGGGCCGTTTTCCTGCACCGGCGGGAACAGCAACTCGGCGCCTTCGACGCGAATATGCTTACCGCTGAAATCCACCTTCTCCCCTTGCAGCAGCCGTTGATACACCGTGAGAAATTCCTGTGTCACCTCGTAGCGTTCGGCATGGCTGAGGAAGATGCCATCCCCTTTGTTTTCCACCGGATCGCCGCCGGTCACCACGTTGATCAGCAGGCGCCCGTCCGACAACCGGTCCAGCGTCGCGGCCATGCGCGCCGCCAGGCTCGGCGGCTGCAGGCCGGGGCGCACCGCCACCAGATAGCGCAACCGACGGGTGAGCGGTGCCAGCGCCGCCGCCACCAACCAGGAATCCTCGCAGCTTTTACCGGTTGGGATCAGCACGCCGTAATAGCCGAGGTTATCGGCGGCCAGCGCCACTTGCTGCAAGTAAGGCAAGTCTACCGGGCGCCCGCCCTGCGCCGTGCCCAGATAGCGGCCATCGCCGTGGGTCGGCAGAAACCAGAAAACGTTGATGCGTTCTTTCGCTGACTCAGTCATTTATGCTTTTCCTATATAACTATTCTCAATATTTATCGATAGAAAAATCTTGCTTGGTTATAAAACGAAAAGCAGGATGCATGCCACAGTGGCGGATTTTAAAAATCAATATATATCAATACGTTGAAAAGATATCACCGCCCAAACGCTGCTGCATTGGCAGCAGGCGGCGGCGAAAAGCTGTTGCCAATGCAGCACCGTGCGCCTTTTACCCTCTCGCGGCCGCTCATGGGCTGGGATAAGATTTTTTTCCCCCTTCGCCGTCAGCCAGGAGACGCCCATGTACGATCCCCAACCGTTCGCCGCCGACAAACCGGTGCTGATCGATCCGGCGTCGCTCGCTCTGCAAAGCGTGCTCGATCGGCTGGCCCCCACCGATGCCACCGTACTGATCGTCGGCGAAACCGGCACCGGCAAAGAGGTGGTGGCGCGCTATCTGCACCACCACAGCGCGCGCCGCCATCGCCCTTTTTTGGCGGTCAACTGCGGCGCGCTGACGGAAAGCCTGGCGGAAGCCGAATTGTTCGGCCATGAGAAAGGCGCCTTCACCGGCGCCGTCGGCACCCATCAGGGCTGGTTCGAAGCGGCGGAAGGCGGCACCCTGCTGCTGGACGAGATCGGCGAACTCAACCTGTCGCTGCAGGTCAAGCTGCTGCGCGTGTTGCAGGAACGGGAAATCACCCGCGTCGGTTCGCGCAAACCGCTGAAGATCGATGTGCGGGTCATCGCCGCCACCCACGTCGATCTGGCCGGCGCAATCCGCCAACGGCGCTTCCGCGAAGATCTCTATTACCGGCTGAACGTCGCGGCGGTGACCTTACCCCCGTTGCGCCAGCGGCCGGAGGACATTCCGGCGCTGACCAGACACTTTCTTGCGCTGTACGCCCGCCGGCTGGGACGGCCGCCGCTGCAGTTGACGGTGGAGGCGCAGCAGGCGCTGCTGGACTACCCCTGGCCCGGCAACGTGCGCGAGCTGGAGAACACGCTGCATAATGCGGTCTTGCTGAGCCAGGAGGGGCCGATCGCCCCGCAGCAACTGCGGCTCACGCAACGCCTGACGGATCACGGCGGCGGCGGTGACGACGCCATCGATCGCTTCGTGCAGCAGCAGTTGCAAGGCGACGGTACCCAGCTCTACCAACGGGTGCTGGATGCGCTGGTGCGCAACGCCTTCGAACGCAGCGGCGGCAACCAGCTTCAGGCGGCGGCCTTGCTCGGCGTCAGCCGCAATACCCTGCGCACCCATTTGGCGCATCTTGGCCTGATCAAACCGCGCCGCCGCAGCGTCGGCGCGCCCGCGCATTCGCCGGCCATCAGCGCAGCGCCGCTGCCCGAACGCGAACTGCGCATCGGCTATCAAAAATTTGGCAACCTCGGCGTGCTCAAGGCGCGGCAAAGCCTGGAACAGCACTTCGCCGCACAGCGCATCAGCGTACTGTGGAGCGAGTTTCCCGCCGGGCCGCAGCTGCTGCACGCGCTCGACGGCGATGAAATAGACTTCGGCACCACCGGCGAAGTGCCGCCAATCTTCGCGCAGGCGCAGGGCAATGCGCTGGTGTATGTCGGGTTTGAGCCGCCGGCGCCGCAAAGCGTGGCGATGGTGGTGCCGCAAGACAGCCCGATACGCAGCGCCGCCGATCTGCGCGGCAAACGCATCGCACTCAACAAAGGCTCCAACGTGCACTATTTATTGCTGCAGATGTTGGACGAACAGGGAATGACGTTGAACGATGTGCGCATCGTCTATGCGCCGCCGAAGTATCCGCTGTCGGCGACCGACCTGCAGGCGGTGGACGCCTGGATGATGTGGGATCCGCTGCTCAGCGACGCGCAGCGCAGCGGGGAACTGCGCGTGATCGCCGACGGCACCCAACGGGTGCTCAATCAGCAATTCTATCTGGCGCGCCGCGAGTTCGCCGAACGCTCGGGCGATCTGTTGCAGCCGCTGATGCAAGCATTGCAGCACACCGGCCGCTACATTGCCGCGCAGCCGAGAGAAGCCGCTCGTCACCTTTCCGACGAACTGGGGCTGGCGAGCGCCTCGCTGGAACTCGCGCTGTCGCGCCGCAGCCACGAGATCCGCGCCATGGATTTGCAGGTGATCCGCCAGCAGCAAAGCATCGCCGACCGCTTCTACGCCCTGGGGCTGTTGCCCAAAGCGATCGCCGTGCGCGAGGCGGTTTGGCCGCTGGGATCTTAGCCTGGCTTCGGAGGGCGCAGCATCGGCCGCCCTTTCTCCTCTGCGCACAAACTCATATCGCCGTCGGAGCCGGGCGGTAATGCCAATGCCGCAAAGACATTTTTAGGTAAAATATACCGCCGATGTCAGTGCTAGGATTAATTCGCTATCATTTTATGTGCACTTTCAATTAACGTTACCCTGTTATTTTCGCATTCGCCGGTCGTCACGACCGGCTTTTTTATTTCCCCGCTTCCCTGCCAAAAATATCGTTTTTTGGTAAAAAAAAGCGCGCCAGGTAGGATTACATAGCAACTGCATGGCCTTATTTCCCGTGTAGGGCCGTGCATCTCAGAGAGATTGTCGATGTTTCATTGGCCGGCGTTAATCGCCGGCTTTTTTTATCTTCATTTCATGACGCCTGCGCGTCGCAGGCCTCACGTCTTATTGCCAAAGAGGATGCGCGCATGCCGAGTCCATTGTTCCGTGAGATAACACTTTTCGGTAAAGACAAAACCTCAACGCGCGCTATTATTTAATTGTAGTGTTGTCATACCTATTGAATACCCCATGCTTACCGACCCTCGCGGTCGGTTTTTTTTCTTCTTCACCAACCGTTCCGTTGGCGGCAACAGGCTTATGGGGCGTTGACGGGAGGGCGCCATCAAAATATCGATGGCATAACCCAAGCTTTCCGTTGTGATCAGGCAACCTGCTGCCGCGCGCGATAAACAGAGCTCATTTTATCGGGATGAAATACCACATGCTGACGTTTTCCTTTTCACCGGGGCAGTGATCGTGAATTTTAAAGATTACGCTTTGCGTGATGAAGATATCCAGGGAAGCCAACACCCCCTCATAGAGCGATAGGATGAACTCGTTTTCGCTCATCTTTTTTTCATTGCGTCTGATCGCAATGTACTTTGCCGATGCGTTGTACAGGCTACAGGTTATTGGATTCTTTACGTTTACCTTCATCTGCCCCCGGCTGATTACCGGCGAAAGCAGTTGCACGATCCTTTTATTCTCGTAATACTCATGCAAATTCAAATACACGATGCTGCTGGGGAAAGGCTCTTTATCGAAGCCAATAATCGGTTGATAATTGAGAAAAGGCCAATCGCGCAGGGTTCTGAATGTTCTCGGCGGGCAACCGAATTGATTTGAAAACGCACGGCTAAATGATTGCTGAGAACTAAACCCGGAGAGCAACGCGATTTCATAGATCTTCATATCGGTACATTTCAGCAATAACGTCGCGCGGCTTAGTCTGCGCTTTCTGATATAGGTCCCTATCTTCATCCCTTCATACAAATAGAACATCCGCTGTAAATGCCCGATGGAATACCCTGACTTAATGGATAGCGCCCTTATTGATACATGGCTTTGTGTATCAATGGCTTTTTCAATGATAGCGATTATCTCATCTAAAATATTGCGTCTGAACTTGTTAGAACAATCCATAGTAAAGCCTGTCATCTTGCTATTTTTATTATTGAATGCATCTCTCTTCTTGCGGAACCAAAAGCTGTCCGGCTTGCTTTCTTTCGAAGAATGGCATTCCCATATCCGTTCAAATATATCCACGCATCACGTTGCACAAAAATCATTTCCAGGGCGAAAGATGCCGATTCACCTCTCGCACAAGATGAGATTCACAAAGAAGTCGTGTGGAAAAACGCTGATAAACCACGGACGCCAAGACAGAACAACGCTCAGCGTTTATTCTGCCTCAAAAAACGCAGGCCACAGCCAGAATATAAATAGCAAACGCTATTTTTCGTGAAAATACCCCCCTCATACTCCTCCCTGAATGTCATTATCCTTGATACCCCCTTGGATTAACCATTATTTAATTGCGCAATCCCCTGCCTGGCCTATTTTCCGCTTAACCACCCACTCTTAAACATAGAATAGTTAATTATTTCGATTCGAAAAGATGTTACTGTCAATAAATTGACAGCCATATAGAGTTTTTATCTATCAATGAGCAAAAAATGTGCTCCCACCACCCTGGCTCATTCATGCAAACTCATAAAAATCAATAAATTAATACACTTAAAATGTATCCCTGTACTTTCTCCTTCTTCGCCATACGCTGCTATTTGGTAAATGACACTTTTAAGTACATTTTTTTTAATTTACCGCGTTAATATTGCAAGCGTTCTATACTCAGGATATTTCCTAAAAGAACGGATAAATTGGGGGCTTATCGCTGGATACCGATAACGCGTTATTTTACCCAACGCAACCATTAGGCAGATAACTAAAAGGGAGCTCCTGCATGTTTATAACCAAAGTCATTGAGGAGCTGCTCGCCTGGGTGGAAGAAAGTGGGTTCAATGAGAAGCTCACCGTTGAGATGCTGTCAGAAAAAAGCGGATATTCACGCGGGCATATCCAAAAAGCGTTTAAAGATGAAACAGGGATGACTTTCGGGAGCTATGTGAGGGGCAGAAAACTCATTCGCGCCGCATTTATGTTGAAAGCGACGAACCTCTCTATTTCCGATATCGTTAAAGCGCTGAACTTTCAGTCATATCAATCCTTTGAACGGGCGTTTCGCAAGCAATTCAGAACCTCGCCGATGCAGTATCGCAAAAGTAAATCGTGGGACGTGTCCTCCGCCATCCCATTGCTGTTTCTCGACGGCATTCCCGAGCATCGCTATGTGCACCTGCCAAAATTTTTCGACGATTCAGGGGATGGCGTTGATGCAGAGATAGATCACTTCCATCCTGCGGTTTCCGCGCTGCGATTGGCGGCAATTGATAACATGAAAAAAACGGACAGCGGCGTGATTAACTTTTTCAATTTTGGCGCGAGCATCAAGAAAGAAAATTACGTCAGCATCTATTTGAAGACCCTCTATATTTCTGAAGAAGACTGTCTTGGCAGCGTGCTTGCCTCTCTGGCCGACGCCCAGGGAAAAAAAGACATGCAACTTTATGCAGAGTTCAGTTATGACGGCGCAAGCGATGAGGCGCAAAAGTTCACGCAAAGTATCTACACCAAATCATTCCCGATAAATAAAGTTGGCATGATCGATCGCTTTCTCATTGAAATTATCACCCCCAAAGGCGGCGATAGAATAGAGATGAAGACCTATATCCCCATTGTCTTCCCTATCAAGCACAGAGAGAAAGAGGTAGCGCCAGGGCCAGCGCGGTAACCCTGTCACTATCGGCGTTGCTATTTATTAAAAAGGGTAATGATTTATATTAAACAATAAAGAGTTATGATGAAATTAGGCTCAAAACCACTCATTACCCACTCGCTGCAAAGCGCCAACTTTAAGACTTATCTAATTGGAAAATACATCAATATCGCCCTGAAGATCGCGCCAAGATGAGTTCTTCTCGCCCCCACAAGGAATCACCGCTTATCCGTTAAGCGTTGACTTCGATATGACTTACGTACCAAAACCTTAAATATCAATATGTTACCCACATTTGCTTTTTGTGCGGCCGATTGGGTAACTTATTGTTTTTATTACATTTGCGCTAAATACCCCGCCTGAGCGCAACCGGCATTTTTCGCTTTATCCCGCCCGCACGCTTGTAGACATCCCCAGGTAGTGACGATATTTTATTTCTACGAGACTTATTTTTACGGGTGCTATCAATATGCCTTAAACAAGAATAAAGCGCGTCAGGAAAATAGAATTATGAGTATTCAAGTATGGTCTAAAAACCTAAAAAAACACTATCCTAATGTTAATGTTGAAAAAGTCACCGTCGGCGAACGCGGGAAAGGTTATATTGTCTATGTCGATGGGGAAAGAATGGCATTAAATCATTTTTTTCGCCGTTTCTATCGACACCGGCTTGATAAAGAATGATGTTTCACCCTGAACTCAACGCAGGGTAAACCTCTACGCAACCTCGTGATTAAAAGCAATTTCGCATTCATCATCACTCTAAATAATTAGTCCAGAGAGGCTCTTTCATTCAATGCGCTTATCACTGCAATAAAATATCGGATTGCCCAGCACACCCAAAACCGTATCTCTGCGAGACGGTTACAACCCGGTATTAAATAAAAATGTTGATGGTTATTTTTATCGCGCGCGTTCTGTCATCGCCCAATAAAAACCCCTTATCTTGGTCTGGCGACTGATCCAAGCCGCAATGGCCACTGTTGAAATGGATATCAAAACGACAACTCAATGCCCCTAAAGCGTTAAAGAATAAAAAGTCTCAAGGCGGGACATGCCTTGCCTTTCGCGCCGGCATTTTCACGCGTTGGCAGCGATGGGATGGTGATCCAATGTGGATTTAAAAGTCAAAGGAAAACATATGATTAGAACATCGTTTGGTAAGAGAGCCGCAATAATCACGTTCTTTTGCTTGCTGGTTTTTTCTGGCGTCGCGTTAACCGTGGGGGGAATTTGGCTGATCGCCCTCGGCGGATCGTTCTACTATGCCATTACCGGGATAGGCTACATCGCCGCCGCAGTGCTGGTCCTCAAGCGCAGCAAATCGGCTTGTTACTTAACCGGCCTGCTGTTTTTGATGACGGTGCTGTGGGCGCTTTGGGAATCGGGGCTTAACTACTGGGCATTGTTCCCTCGTCTGCTGGTGCCCGCCGGCCTCTCTATTATCGCCGCGTTTTTACTTCCCTCGTACCTGCACGGCGCCAAGAGTCGAAAGCAGGCTTACATCTCCGGTTCGGCATTATCCGTGGCCTTTGTCGCTTTCTTTATCGGCGCCTTCTTTCCCCATGGCGAAATTACCCCTGCTGGCGACGTGACGTTTATCGAGAGCAAAAGCGACAATGCGCCTGCCGATTGGAGCGCCTATGGCCGCACGACGGAAGGAACGCGCTACGCGCCGTTCAATCAGGTGAACCGTTCAACCGTCAAAGATCTGAAACTCGCCTGGGTTTATCGCACCGGCGATTTCCGGCCAGGCGTGGACCAAAATACCCCGCTCGCGATTGATGATGTGGTGTATAGCTGCACGCCCAACGGCCTTATCACCGCTATCGATGCCGATACGGGTAAAGCGCGCTGGAAATTTGACTCGCATTCCACCTCCCCCGTTTGGCAACGCTGCCGCGGGCTTGGCTACTACAAAAATGAGGAGGTTGCGCCAGGCGCTCTGTGCGAGAAAACGATCGTTCACACCACGATCGATGCCCGCCTCATTGCGCTGGATGCCAAAACGGGCCAGAAATGCCCCGCCTTCGGTCAAAACGGTGAGGTGAATCTCGGCCAGCATATGGGGGAAGTCAAACCGGGTTATTACTTCCAAACCTCGGCGCCGACCATCGCCAGAGGGAAGATTATCGTCGGCGGCTGGGTTATCGATAACGTAATGAAAGGCGAGCCTTCCGGCGTCATCAGGGCGTTCGACGCCAAAACCGGCGAGTTGGACTGGGCATGGGACTTAGGCAATCCGGGCATCACCAAGGCTCCGCCGGCCGGAAGCACCTATACCCGCGGCACGCCGAATATGTGGACCACCGCCGCCTATGACGACAAATTAGGCTTGTTGTATGCGCCGCTTGGCAATGCAACGCCCGACTATTACGGCATGAATCGCCCGGAAAATTCGGATGAGTACAACTCTGCCCTGGTCGCCATTGATATTGAAACAGGCCGTGAGCGCTGGAAATTCCAAACCACGCATCACGACATTTGGGATTATGACCTCGCGTCCCAACCCGCGCTGGTAGACGGTTTTGATGAGCAACATCGCCCGGTGCCCGCCCTTTTGCTCGGCACCAAACGCGGGCAGATTTTCTACCTGAACCGGGAGACCGGCAAGCCGCTGGCGCAGGTTGAAGAGAAAGCCGTGCCGACCCAAGGCGCCGCAGAGGAAGAGCGCCTCTCGCCAACCCAACCGTTCTCCGTCGCATGCCGACCATTGGCGCCGAACGCCTGACCGAAGAAAAAATGTGGGGCACCACCCTGTTTGACCAGATGGCCTGCCGCATCCTGTTCAAACAGATGAATTACCAGGGCGACATGACCCCGATCGGCACCCGCCCAACGCTCGAGCAGCCCGGCAATTTAGGCGGACTCAACTGGGGGAGCATGTCGATTGATCCTGTAAACCATATGGCTTACATGAACGATGTGCGCATCCCGAATGTGTTTTGGTTAGTGGCGCGCGACAGCTATGAACGCGTCGCGAAGCAGTACCCGCAAAAAGTGATCGATGGCCACGGGCCTTCTCCCATGATCGGCACGCCATACGGCATGATCACGTTGATGTGGATGTCGCCGCT
This sequence comes from Serratia sp. EWG9, assembly GCF_019913725.1. Lineage (NCBI taxonomy): Bacteria > Pseudomonadati > Pseudomonadota > Gammaproteobacteria > Enterobacterales > Yersiniaceae > Serratia > Serratia sp. EWG9. The sequence goes on along the minus strand of NZ_JADNRO010000011.1, from coordinate 119,144 downwards.
CGAAGTGCCTTGCAACCAACCCCCTTACGGCACGATCACCGCCGTCGATTACAAAAACAAAAAGATCGCCTGGCAGATACCGGCCGGCACCGCCGAAAAAATGGGGCCGCTGGGCATCAGATCGCACCTGCCGATGCCGGTTGGCATGCCCACCTACGCGGGCACCATGACGACCGCCGGCGGCCTGGTCTTCTTCGCCGGCTTCCAGGACTATTATCTGCGCGCCTACAACAGCAGCACCGGCAAAGAAGTCTGGAAATATGCGCTGCCGGTCGGCGCGAGCGCGACGCCGATGAGCTACGTTTCGCCTAAAACCGGCAAGCAATACATTGTTATTGTGGTCGGCGGCGCCGCGCATTCGTCAGAAACCGGCGATTACGTGATGGCGTTTGCGCTGCCTTAACCCTTTGCCCCGTTTGCCTGCGCCATCACACAGGTAAGCGGGGCGAAGACCGGCCTTGCTCAAGTGCGCTTTCTTTATCGACAGCGGCCGCCGTGGCCGCTGTTCAGCCTTGCCCGACGAGCCCGCCTGAGGGGCGGCATGCAGAAAAACCGTTTGATAACGGCGAGAAAAATTAAATCCACAAAAGGTTCACGATGGAAACATTCTTCACCATATTGATCTTATTGCTCACCGTCTCGTTGTCCGGCGTCGTGACGCGCATATTGCCCTTCCAAATCCCGCTTCCGCTGATGCAAATCATCGTTGGCGCCGTGTTGGCCTGGCCGCAGTTTGGGTTGCATATCGACTTCAATCCCGAGCTTTTCTTGATGCTGTTTATTCCCCCGCTGCTGTTCGCCGACGGTTGGAAAACGCCGGCGCAAGAGTTCATCCATTACGGCAGAGAAATCCTTTGTCTGGCCCTGGTGCTGGTGATCATCACGGTCGTCGGGGTGGGTTATCTGATTCACTTCCTGCTCCCGTCAATCCCCCTCGCCGCCGCATTTGCCCTGGCCGCCGTTCTGTCGCCAACGGACGCCGTGGCGCTGTCCGGCATCGTCGGTAAAGGACGCATGCCCAAACCCGTGATGAGCGTAATTGAAGGGGAGGCGCTGATGAACGACGCCTCCGGGTTGGTTTCCCTCAACTTCTCCATCGCTGTCGCGCTCGGCGCGATGGCGTTTACCCTGGAGAGCGCCTTTCTGACCTTTCTTCAGGTATCGATTGGCGGGGTGCTGTGCGGCATCATTATTGTCTTTCTCTATAATCAAATGGTTAAGTTCATCCATAAATGGATGTATAACGATTCCGCCACCCAGATTATTTTCTCGCTGTTACTGCCCTTTTCCTGCTATCTGATTGCGGAAAGAATCGGCGTATCCGGCATCCTGGCCGCCGTCAGCGCCGGCATGATGATTGGCCAATCCAAAGTGAATCGCAGCATGCCGCTGGTGCGTTTACGCACCAATAATATTTGGGAAATGCTCGAGTTCGTGTTTAACGGCATGGTGTTTATTCTGCTTGGGCTGCAGCTGCCGGGCATCTTGAACTTCACCGTGGCGCAAACCGGTATCGATCATTCCATCAGCCTGGAGACGCTGCTGGCTTACGTGGTGATCATCTATTTTAGTTTGATCGCCGTGCGTTTGATTTGGCTGTGGCTGATGAAGGTCGGCAGCGCGACCCTGATGCGCAAAGATCCGCTGTTATTTTCGAAATTCAGCACGCGCGATCTGTTCGTCGCCGCCTTTGCCGGGGTGCGAGGGGCGGTGACCCTGGCGGGCGTGCTGTCAATTCCGCTGTTTCTATTGGATGGCTCGCCATTCCCTGGGCGGTATCAGCTGGTGTTTATCGCCTCGGGAGTCATCTTGCTGTCGATCGTCGTCGGCATCGTCACGCTGCCCTTCCTGTTGCGCGGCAATCTGCCGCCGGAAGAAGATCAGGAAGAGGCTTTCTCCGTTTCAGAAGCCTTGGCGAGCGCGGCGACCAAGGCCGTCAACGAAACCAAGGAAAAGCTGCTCGTCGCCCCGCCGGACGACGCCACGCCGGAACTGATTGAAGAAACGACGCGGCGGATGCTGGACGTGCTGCAACGTAAAATTCTGACCAAAGAAGACGTTAAGAATATCGTGGCGCTGAAGCGGCTGGAAAAGCAGCTGTACTTAGCCTCGTTGCACGCGGAAAGAGAAGAGCTGTACCGGCTGCGCCGCATGAAGAAAATCAGCCATGAGAAACAGAGAAAGCTGCTGCATCGCATTGATATTACTGAGGTGCTGATCGCTGAAGACAGCGTTTAAACGAGGAGATGAAGGCGGTTTCGCCCCCCGCCTTCGCTATCTGTGGTACCACGCCTTGAAATACTTCAAAAAGCTGTAGGACACCGCGTAAACGCCGGTCACGGCCCCGACCCGGCCCGCTTTCCAGGCGCCGCTGAAAATGTACCACTTGAAAAATGCGCCGATGGCGCTAATCACCCCTCGGAGAATCGATGGCCTTATCGCCTTGTATTTCACCACGCGCGCCGTATAGCTGTTCAGCTTGGCAAACACTTCCTCGATTGAGAAAAAAGTGTCGTGTTTAACGTGCCCGGCCAGTATCAAGGTGGATGCGCCCCCTTCCGCCGCATCATCTACCGGCGCATCATTGAACTTCACCACCTGGCGATGAAAAAAGCGAATGGGGTAATCCGGTGACGAGACGGGATAAAGCGTTCTGACCGCCTGTCCCAACACAAACCAATCGCGACGAATGCGATAGGCGTTGTTTTTGTCAGGGCCTGGGGTGCGCTTGAAAAGCCGCATCGCGTCGACCGCTTCATCATCCATGATCTCATCGCTGTCCAGGCACAAAACCCAGTCATGCCGCGCGCAGGATATGGCGTAATTCATTTGCCGGCCATGGGTTTCAAACGGGTGATAAAGAGGCTTGATATTGAAGTCGTCGCAAATGGCCAAGGTGCCGTCAGTACTGCCCGAATCCACCACGATGATTTCATCGGCGAACGCCGCCACAGGTTGCAACACGTCACGCAGCAGGCGCGATGAATTAAACGTCAATAAACACACGGAAATCCGGTTACAAAAATCCATTTTACATTCCACGACACTGAAAAAATGCAGTCCATGCCAAAACGGCGGGCGCGCCGTGCAAAAGCGCGCGCCCAAAGCGCTTCTCCTGCCCAGAGCGCCTCTTCGATTAAGTATTTAGAATATTGGCTGCCCTGTCATGCCCTGGATGATGGCATCTGACTATTTCATCAATTTCAATGAAATCAAATAGAAAGGCGGATTAAACGCGGGCGTTCACCGCACCGGCTCACGCGCTGGCGGGCGCCGAGCGCGAGCGCGGCGCTTGGCTGCGCCTTGGTTTTGTTATAACGTATCAAAAAACAAGTAAAGGGAAGACGACGATGAAAATCCAGCTGTCGCTGTTGTTTCTCAGCCTGCTGGCCGGCAAGGCCGCAGCGTTTCAGTCGAAAGTGCCCGAACCGCGCCCGGAGCAGGCGCGGGCGGCGGAACAAAACATCGAAAATCTGTTTTACGGCTTTCACGCCATGGACGCCCAGCCGGTGAGCATCGGCAGTTGCGCGGCGGTGCCGGTAGCGGGATGCCAATGCGCGTTCTGCACCCAGCTGCGGCAGGCCGGGCGCTGAGCCGCCCCCCTCATTCAACCCAGCTCATATTGCACGTTCAACTGCCCTTTCTTCATCTTTAGGCCGGTAATCGCGATCGCGCCCACCTCGCCCAGCGCGGCGACATGGGTGCCGCCACAGCCGTAGGCGGGCAACTCGCCGAAACCGACCTGGCGCAAACCGTCCACCGCCTGCTGGCGGCGCGGCAGATCGGCGGCGATCAAGCGCGCCAGCTCCGCGTGTAAAAACGCCGCCTCCAGCGTCTGTACGTCCGGCCCCGGCGCGAAAGTGATGCGCCCTTCACCCGGCCAATGATGCGCCTTGACCGGCCGCCAGCCCCGGGTTTCGCCCAACCAACCGATCAGATGCCCAGCGGAGTGCCAGCGGGCGTGCAGCCGGCGCTGCGCTTCATCGATTTGCATCGTAACCGGCCCGTTCGGCAGCGGCGCGGCGGTAAAGTGCACCACGGTATCCCCCTGCTGCTGCACCCGCAGCACGGTGACGCCGCCTAACGACCCCACATCGGACGGCTGGCCGCCGCCCTGCGGGTGGAACAGCGTGGCGTCCAGCTCCACGGCGTAAGCGCCCGCCTCGGCCGGCTCACAGCTCAATACCTGCGCCTGGCCCTGTAAATCGTCGCTGTAGTAATAACGTCGCTCGGTCATCATTTTTCTCCTCGGTTCGAAGAGCCATTATATTCATGTCATAATCTGAGCATAATCCGTCGCCATCACAATGGACCTTTGCGTCATGAGCACAAATCTTTCTTACACGCTGTTGGCCGAAATGGCCGTTTTCGTCCAGGTCGTGGAGAGCGGCAGCTTTTCCGCCGCCGCCCGCAAACTGGGCGCTTCACCTTCCGCCGTCAGCCGCAGCGTGGCGAAGCTCGAACAGGCGCTGGCGCTGCAGCTGCTGCACCGCACCACCCGTAAACTGCGGCTGAGTGAAAGCGGCGAAGAGGCGTTTGCGCACTGCCGCACCCTGCTGGCGGCGGCCGACGCGGTGATGGCGATCGGCGGGCGCGGCGCCGCAGAGCCCGAAGGGCTGGTCAGCGTCAGCGTGCCCAAGGCGGTAGGCCGTTTCGTGCTGCATCCGCACATGCCGGAGTTCCTGCGCCGCTACCCGAAGGTGGACGTGAGGCTGCGGCTGGAAGATCGTTATATGGATCTGATCGACGACCGCGTCGATCTGGCGCTGCGCATTACCGATCGCCCGTCGCCGGGCTTGATCGGCCGTCAGCTGATGCGAATAGACCACCTGCTGTGCGCCACGCCGCACTATCTGGCGCAGCACGGCGCGCCGCAGCACCCGCACGATCTGGCGGCGCACAGCTGCATCTATCTGGGAGAAACGCCGAGCGACGCGCAATGGAAGTTCCGCCGCAGCGGCAAAACGGTGACGGTCAACGTGCGCGGCCGCTACGCCGCCAACCACACCGGCGTGCGGCTGGACGCGGTGAAACGGCATATCGGCATCGGCAGCCTGCCGTACTTTACCGCCCGCCAGGCGCTCGACGAGGGCGAGATCGTGCAGGTACTGCCGGAATGGGATTTCCTCAGCAGCTATCACGGCGGCCTGTGGTTGCTTTACGCGCCTAACCAGTATCTGCCGCCCAAACTGCGGGTGTTTATCGACTATCTCGTCGCCTGCCTGGCGCAGGAGCCGCAGCTAAAGCGCCTTGCGTAGCGTGATGTTGATGCGGTGCGGCCCCACCAGCGAGTGGTAGCCTTCCTTGACCGGCAGGATGCCGTGGAAACAGAGCCGCGACGGGCCGCCCCACACCACCACGTCGCCGTGCGCCAGCGGGATGCGCCGTGCCCGGTCGCTGCGTTGCAGCCCGCCGAACTGAAATACCGCCGGCAACCCGAGCGACACCGAGACGATCGGCGCGCCGAAGTCGTGCTCGTCTTTATCCTGATGCAGCGACAGCTTGCTGCCCGGATCGTAACGGTTCATCAAACAGGAATCCGGTACAAAGGGGCCAAAGCCCGCCTGCTGCGCGGCTTCGTCCGCCAACGCCATCAGAATAGGCGGAATGGCCGGCCAGCGTTTGCCGCTGCGCGCGTCGCGTTCCGAGTAACGGTAGCCGCGGCTGTCGCTGGTCCAGCCGTTGCCGCACCAGCTCATCGCCACCGACATCACGTGCCCGCCGGGGGTGGTCAAATGCTTCCACGGCACCTGCGCCACCACGCCCTGCACCGCCGCCAGCAGTGCCGGCCCGTGATCGCGCACAAAGCCGTGCATCACCACCGCGCCGGGGGCGATCTCTTCACGCCACGGCGGCGGCAGCGCGTCTTCAAAAAGATCGATTGTCATCGCCAAAACCTGTATGAATACACAGTATCCATTGTAACCCGCCGCCGCCGATTGTCCAGCGCCCGGCTGCGCCATTGTCGTTGGCGGCAAATTTCTCTACAGTAGCCGCCATAAAATCAATCACTCACCAGGAATGCGTGTGATTAAGGGCATCACTCTTTCGGTCGTCGCCTCCATCTTGTTCGGCGCGATGTATTACTTCACCTCTACCCTCACCCCGCTGAACGGCGAACAGGTCTACGGCTGGCGCACGCTGCTGACGCTGCCGTTCCTGACGCTGTTCATGGCGCTGTCTGGCGATTGGCGCAAGGTGAGCGACACGCTGGTCGGGATAGGCCAACGGCCGCCGCGTCTGCTGGGCCTGCTGCTCACCTCGGCGCTGCTGGGGGTGCAGCTGTGGCTGTTCCTGTGGGCGCCGCTGCACGGCAAGGCGCTCGACGTGTCGCTCGGCTATTTTCTGCTGCCGCTGACCATGGTGCTGGCGGGCCGTTTGATCTACCGCGATCGGCTGTCGCTGCTGCAAAAACTGGCGGTGGCGTGCGCCGTGGCGGGGGTGGGCAATGAGCTGTATCAGGCGGGCGGCGTATCGTGGCCGACGCTGGTGGTAGCGCTGGGGTATCCGCTCTACTTTATTTTGCGGCGGCGTTTCGGCACCGACAATCTCGGCGGCCTGTGGTGCGAGCTGACGCTGATGCTGCCGGCGGCGGCCTGGTTCGCCTTCGGCGACGGCGGCGCGGCGGCGCTGCAGATCAATGCCGAGCTGTATTGGCGCATTCCGCTGCTCGGCGTCATCAGCGCCGTGGCACTGGTGTGTTACATCCTCGCCAGCCGCATGCTGCCGTTCAGCCTGTTCGGCCTGCTGAGCTATGTGGAACCGGTGCTGCTGGTGCTTGTCGCGCTGCTGCTCGGCGAGAGCATCAGCCAAAGCGAATGGCCAACCTATCTGGCGATCTGGCTGGCGGTGCTGCTGCTGGCGGCGGAAGGCGCGCAGCACCTGCTGCGCCGCCAGCGGGTCTGACTCAGGCGGCCAGCGTGGCGCCGCCGTCGATCACGATGTCCTGCATGGTGATGTGGCTGGCCAAATCCGAGGCCAGGAACAGCACCGCGTTGGCGATTTCGTCCGGACGCGCGATTTTACCCAGCGGGATCCCCAGCTTGAACATCTCGGGGAAGCCGGCGATGGTGCGTTGCTGCGCATCGTCGGTCTGCCACATGCCGCGCTGCATCGGCGTGTCGGTCGAGCCCGGCGACACCAGATTGCACCGCACGCCGAACGGCGCCATCTCCAACCCCACGCAGTGGTTCAGGCTGGTCAGCGCCGCCTTGGAGGCGCAGTAGGCCGCCATCTGCGCGCGCGGCACGTGCGCGGCGTTGGAGCCGATGCTGACGATCGCCCCGCTGCGCTGCGCCTTGAAGTGCGGCAGCACGGCGCGGAACAGGTAAAACGCCCCCGAGGCGTTGACGTTGATGCACTGGTGCCAGTCATCCACGCTCAGATCTTCGGTATTGCCCATGCGCAGAATACCGGCGGCGTTGACCAACACGTCCAGTCGCGGGTTCTCCGCCAGCTGTTGGCGGCACACCGCCTCTACCAGCTCCGGCCGGCTGATGTCCAGCGTCACGCAGGGGTAAGGCAGATCCGGATTGGCGAATTCTCGGTCAAACCCCACCACCTCGGCGCCCTGGGTTAAAAAGTGGCGGGCGATCTGCTCGCCGATGCCGCGCGCCGCGCCGGTCACCCACACGCGTTTGCCGGTGAAATCCATCTGAATGCTCATGCGCGCACCGCCATCCGTGCGCACCGCCGGGTCATGTTGTTGTTCATCGTTGTCTCCTGCGAAAGGCTATGACGCGACGCGGACTGCGCCGCAAAGAGGCCTACAGCGCGCCGCTGTTCAGGCCGAAAGCGTTGAGCATGGTGCCCAGTTTGGCGGTGGTTTCCATCCACTCGGACTGCGGCGTTGAGGCGGCGACGATGCCCGCGCCAGCGAACAGCCGCACCCGGTTGCCGCGCAGCAGCCCGCTGCGGATGACTATCGCCCACTCGCCGTCGCCGTTGGCGTCGCACCAGCCGACGATGCCGCTGAACAAGCCGCGATCGTGCGGTTCCAGAGCGGCGATCAGCTGGCGGGCGCTTTCGGTCGGGAAGCCGCACAGCGCCGGCGTCGGATGCAGCAGGCAGGCCAGCTGCATCACGTTGAGATCCGGATTCAGCAACTCGCCGCGAATGCGGGTGGACAGGTGCCACATGGTGCCGGTGCTGAGCAGCGACGGGCCGCTGGGTACGCTCAGGGTGGCGCACAGCGGCGCCAGATGCCGACGAATATCGTCGATCACCAGCTTGTGTTCGTATTTGTCTTTGGTCGAGCGCATCAGGCGCTCGCTGCCGAGGCGATCCTGCTGCGGATCGTCCTGCCGGCGCGCCGAGCCCGCCAGCGGATTGGTGTGGATCTCGCCGCCCTGCTTGCGGATCAGCAGTTCAGGGCTGGCGCCGATCAACACGCTGCCATCGGCCAGCGGCAGAGAGAAGTGGTAACCGGTCGGGTTCTGCACCATCAGGTTATTGAGGATCCGGTGGCCGGCCACCGGTTGTTCCAGCTCGATATCAAGGATGCGCGACAGCACCGCCTTGTCCAGCTTGCCTTGTTTAAAACGGCTGACCGCTTCCGCGACCGCGTGTTTGAATCGCGGCTCGTCCGGAATACTGGTGCAGGCGACCAGGCGATGCGGCTGTTGCAGCATCGGGCGCGCGGCACGGATAAAGCTGTCGTTGGCGACGAATCGGCTTTCTTCAGGTATATACAGGCAGGAAGGCCGGCGCGTGTCGAACGGAATGGCGCCCACCACCACCGGGGCCGCCTGGCCGTTGGCTTTGGCGCGCGCCAGCGCCTGGCGAATATGCTGCGCCAGCGCGCTGCCTTCCTGCTCGCCGCCGAACGCCGGCGTCTCAATACGCTCAAACACGCCGTGGGCGGAGAGGGAACGGAATTCTGACCGGTACAAAAAGGTCGATTGTTCGGCGTACTCAAACCCGGAGAAGGTTTGGTTTTCTGTCGTCAGTGTCGCCACAAGACCACTCCTTTGTTGCGCCTCACCAATGATAATGTTTATGCGAATAATTATCATTAGCTGTAAAGGGTGGGTAAATTACACCGGATCCCCACCGTCGGTCAATCTCCGATGAATGAATCTTTCCGCACGCCGCGGCAAATTCGCGTTACGCCACAACAAGAAATAACACACTGTTATTATTGTGTTTTAGCAAAAAACAAAAGTCGTGACATCGTCACCTTCACGCCAAAACCGCCCGGCGAGACGCCGTCCGGCGCAGCAATGCGGCGTCAACGTGGTGAGCAGCGCCAATTCGAACGTCTGCCGCTGCGCATCCACCGCCACCATCCGCGCATCAAGAAAATCGAAATATCGGCGCACCTGCGGGTAAAGCGCTTTGAACAAGCTCTCTTTGGCGGAAAACGTCAGCGTCAGCAGCTCGTTGAACGGCAGCGTTTCGCCCAGCAACGTCTCGCGCTCCACCGGTGAAACGATCGCGCTCCACAGCTCCTCCGCTCGCGCCACGGACAGCAGCGTCTCCACATCCAGCCCAACGCCGCCCAGCCCGCTCTCTCGGTGTACGGCGCACAGCGCGGTATGCGAATTATGGCTTAGCGCCCCGGCGATGCCCGGCGGCCACTGCGGCGCGCGATCTTCGCCGCGCGCCAGGGTGAAGTCGGCGAAACCGAGCGGCGCCAGCAGCTGCCGCGCCAGCACACGCCCGGCCAGATACTCCGCACGGCGTTTCGGCACCGCGCGCGCCAGGTGGTCCGGCAGCGTAAAGCCCGCCTCGGGAAAACTGTCGTCGCGATACTCCGCCAGCGCAAACCGGCAGCGCGCCACCTGGCCCGGATAGCCGTCCGGCGTGAAAAATTCGATATTGCGGATAAAAGTGGGGATCCGGCAGGAATCAGAGTCACTGCCCAAAGAAAGCTTAATCACCGTCGTTTAACTTCTCAGCATCCTGGCGTACTGCCACCAGCTGTGTAAGCAGTTCCGGCAACGCCGTTTGCACCGTCGCCCAGACCACTTCAAGGTTGATATCAAAATAACCGTGCGCAATTCGATTACGCATGCCGCGCATGTTTCGCCAAGGGATTTCAGGATGGCGTTGCGTAAACGCGGGGCTGCCATCCATGATTTTCGTCACGGCTTCACCAATAATAATCAGGCTCATAATGACCGCCTGCTGAGTGCGTTTATCTTCGATAAAATCTACCGCCGCCAAGCCATCAACGAAATCGCAGGCATCCTGCGCCGCCTGTTGCATGTGACTCAGATAATCGACCAACCGCGCATCTTTCATACCGGCTGGGCCTCCGCCAAAACCTGCTGGCGAAAGGCCGGCGGCAAATCGAGCGGCGTCAGTAGATCCACCTGTATGCCCAGCAGCGCTTCCAGTTCCGACTGCAGCCCCCCCAGATCAAACAACGTGGCGCCCGGCAACGCATCGACCAACAGATCCAAATCACTGCCCTCCCGATCGGTGCCATGCAGCACCGAGCCGAAAATACGCGGATTGGCAGCAGGGAACAGCCCAACCGTTTTTCGGATCGCCTGGCGATGTTCTGCAAGAACAATGGATGGTCGCATGGTTTTATCTCCCCGTTACACCTAACGAAATGCTAGGTGATCGGTTGAGGGGATTCAAGCACAATCCCCCGGCAGCCGCGCCTATGCCTCTCCCCCGCATTCGGGAGAGAGGCCGGGCATTACAAGATGCCTTTCATGGTCTTCTCGAAATCGCTCCAGGCGCAGAAGCCGTCTTTATCGATCGGGCAGCCTTTCAGCGCCAGCGTCACGCGCTGCGGCGGGGTTTGCAGCGTCAGCGGCGTCGCCTTGCGCAGCTGTTCGGTGGACTGATAGACGTACTCGATCTTCAGCAATTCACGGTCGTTCTGCGCGTCGCGCCAGCGCTGGAATACCAGTTTGCCGCCGATCGGCGTTTTCTCGTACTGCTGCGGCAGCTGATACGGCTGGAACTGCATGGCCGACAGCAGCGAGGCGATATTGGAGTCGTGGCCCACCAGCACCGTCAGCTTCGGCGCGTCCGGTTTGCGCTCGCCCAGCAGCGCGTTGTTGATGTAGGTCAGCAGCGGCTTGGCGACGTTCTGCGCCACCACCGGCGAGGTGAACAGCGAATCCTGATAGCCGTCTTTCAACTGCGCCAGCTGCTGCCACTGGTGCGGCGTGGCGATTTTGCCCCAGGCCACCTCTTTCATCGGGAAACCTTCGTAGTACTGCAGCATAAAGGCGTCCACCAGCGAGTTGCCCACCCGCAGCGGGCCGGTGACGCCCGGCTCTTTGCCCGGCACCGCGCTCATCACGCTGGCTTCTTTGGTCAGGTCGCAGTGTTTGTCGGTCTTGCAGGCGGCGGAATCCTTGTAGTCGATGATCTTCGCCAACTGCTGATAAGAGGCATCCAGCTTCAGCGATCCCAGCGCGGCGTTCATCGCCGCCAGCGCCTGCTGGTTGAAGGCTTCGCTGGTGTCGGTGATGATCGGGTTAAAGGTCGGATCCATCTCGCCCATCTTGTCCTGATGGTGCACGCTGACGTCGCAGCCGGGGAACGCGCCATTGCTGAAGAACTGCGCGGTGGCCACCGTGCGCTGCAGGCTGTTGGCGTAGACGTACACGCTGCCGGCGGTCGGGCAGCCTTCTTGCGGCAACAGGCCGGTCTGCTTCAGCCAGGCGTTGAAATAGTGCCCCATATACACTTCCAGCACCCCGCCCTTGGTGGTCAGCTGGCCGCCCGGCGTTTCCCAGGCCGGCCAGACCTTCGGCGTGGACTGCGCCAGCACGCTGCCGTTGTTGGCCAGCGGCGCGCGCAGGTTATGGCGGCTCATCACCAGCACCTGTTCCAGTTGATAACCGCCGGCGTCCGCCAGCGCGTTCCCGGTGAATATCAAAGGCAGGCACAGCAATAACGTTTTTTTTCTCATCCGCAGAGGCTCCCGGAAAATGATTATTTTTAAGGTGTTAGCGTTTGCCTGCGTATGATGGCGGGGTTAGTGTGACAAGTGTGTGACAGGGCTCACGGGAAAAGATCGTACCAGCGGCCACCGGGCGGCGACCGCTGTGCGTCAACTCAGTACCACAGGCTCATGATTGGCCAGCCGATCAGCAACAGCGCGGCGATGTACACCACGCCGAGAATGCCGCCCAGGCGCCAGTAGTCTTTCGACTTCACATAGCCGCAGCCGTAGATAATCACCCCCGGCCCGGTGGCGTACGGCGTCAGCACGCCCATGATGCCGATCGACAGCACCAACAGCATCGACAGCTGCTCCATCGGCACGCCCGGCAACCCTTTGCCGACCGCCAGGATCACCGGCAGCATGGTGGCGGTGTGCGCCGACAGGCTGGCGAACAGGTAGTGGGCGAAGTAGAACACCAGCACCAGCGCCACTACCGTCATGTTCGGCGAGAAGCCGTCCAGGTGGGTGCTCATGGTCTGGGCGAACCAATCGATAAAGCCGGAGCGCGTCAGGCCGTTGGCCATCACCACCAGCGTCGCCAGGTTAACCAGCGTATTCCAGGCGCTGGAGTATTTGGTAATGTCTTTCCACGACACCACGTGCAGCGCCAGCATCAGCGACACCGCCAACAGGCACACCGCGGTGGCGTCCAGCACCTTGCCGCCGAACACCCACAGGCACAGGCTGAGCAGCACCAGGCCGATCAGGGTGTACTCCTTGCGCGTCAGCTTACCCATTTCCCCCAGCGCGGTATTCGCCCAGGCGGCCACTTCGCTGCTGTGGGTCACGCCCGGCTTGTAGAGGTAGTAGGAGATCAGCGGCGCGATGATCAGCAGCAGCAGGCCGACCGGCAGGAACGCCAGGAACCACTGCATCCAGCTGATGTGCACCCCGGCTATCTTGCCGACGAACTCGATGCCCAGCACGTTCGGCGCGGCGCCGGTGACGAACATCGAGGAGCTGATGCTGGTGCCGACCACCATCATCCACATCAGGTAGCCGCCGATGCGGCGCGAAGAGGGATCGTTAGGGAAGGAATCGAACAGCGGCGGCAGGTTTTTCACCACCGGGAACACCGTGCCGCCGGTGCGCGCGGTGTTGGACGGCGTGAACGGCGCCAGCAGGATATCGATGATCACCACCGCATAGCCCAGCGTCAGCGTGCGCTTGCCCATGAATTTCACCAGGAACAGCGCGATGCGCCGCCCCAGCCCGGTGGCCTCGTAGCCCAGCGCGAAGATAAAGGCGCCGAACACCAGCCAGACGGTGGTGCTGGAGAAGCCCGCCAGCCCCCATTTCAGCGCCTCTTTACCGGCCTTGAAGCCCGGCTCCGCCAGTTCCTGCGCGCCGAACAGCACCCAGTTGGCGCTCAGCACGCTGACGGTCACCGCGATAAAGCTGATGGCGGTGGCCGGGATCGGCTCCAGAATCATGCCGACGATCATCGCCACAAAGATGGCGAAATAGTGCCACGCCTGCGGCGGCATGCCGTCGGGCACCGGTATCAATAACAGGATCGCGAGCACCGCCAGCGGCGCTATCGCTTTCCAGATCTTTTCCTGGGTTTGGGACATAGGGACTCTCCTGAAGGCTTGGTTATTATTCTTGGGCACCCAACTGCGCCAGCAGCCAGGTCACTATCAACAAGTCGGCGCTGCCGCCGGGGCTGAGATTGCGGGCAATGCAATCGGCATCGAAGCGCCGCAGGCGCGCCAGGCCCGCTTCCCCCGCCGAGCCGCCCTGCGCCAGCAGCCAGGCCGCCCGCCGCCGCAGCCAGCGCAGCCCGCGCAGGCCGCCGCGCGAGGCGACGTTGGTGTCATCGTTGTGGGCCATCAGCCACAGCAGGCTGTCCAGCAGCGCCCGCTGTTCGTCACCGCCGGCGGCCAGCCGTTGCCGATACAGCGGCAGCGCGCCGTCAAGCACCAACCGAAAACCGGATTCCGCCTCGCCGCGCGCGCCGCTGAGGCCATACGCAGCGAACAAGCGCTGGCCGGCGGTCTGCCCGGCGTTGTTGCATCGCAGCTCGCTGTCCACCAGCCCTCGGCACATCGCCGCCACTTCGGCGCATAACGATGCGGCGCTGATGGCCCGGCCCTGCTGCTGCAGGCGGCCGAAGGCGGCGCACAGCAACCCGAGTGAGAACACGCTGCCCTTATGGGTGTTAATGCCGCCGGTGGCGCGAAACATCTGGTTTTCGCAGGCCATGCCGAGCGGCCGCAGCCGCGCCAGCTGCCGCTCTGCCGGCAAAGCCGCGTCTTCCCGTCCGCGCTGGATAAAACGCGGCAGCCACACGCCGATGGCGCGGGCGCTGCGGTAGAAGTGCCCGAGATCCATGTCGCGGTGGGCGCCGGTGTTATGACGATCCACCAGCCCCGGTTTGGGCGTGAGGTTGACCTCCACCAGCAGCGCGCGGAAAGCGGCGCGGGCGAAGTCGCATGCCGGCTCGGCTCGGCGGGCGGGTGGATTAATCGGCAGAGATCGCATCGTTGAACATCCTTTCCATTTCTTGCAGCAGCTGCTCGCTGCCATGCCGCCGCTGGCGGGCGCAGATCTTGGCCGGTTGGCCGCACAGCAGGCAGCGCCGCGCCGGCAGGCCGATGTCGCGGCGCGACAGGATTCGCCCCTGCGCATCCAGCACGTCGATATCCCACAGCCGGCCGATCGGGCGGCTCACCTCCAGCTGCATGGCGCAATCTTTTACCCGTTGGGCGTCGGCGCGCAGCGCGACAAACCCTTCGCAGCCGGTGGCGAGCGCCAGCGCCTCGGCCTGCGGGCTCGGCCAGCCCTGTTCGGCGCACAGCCGCAGCAGCGCCGCCCACCCGAGGTTGAAAATGCCGCGCGTCAACGCGCTGTCCTTCACCGGGCCGGGCACCACCAGCGTCAGCACCAGCAGCGTGCACTCGTGCTGCGCCAGCCACGCCTGCTGGCGCGCCTGACGGCATTCGCGGCTGGTGAGCAGCTCCGGCAGGCTGACCGCACGTTCGGCGGCCAGTTGAGGATCGACGGCGGCCATCGTTTACTCCGCCACCTGATGCACCACGTCGATCACCGAGCCGTCGCGGTAGCGCACCACCGCCACCACCTTGTCGGTAAACGCGATCGGCTGCGGTTCGCCGGTCAGCTGCAGCGCGCGGGCGCGCAGCCAGTCGATGCTCACCACCTCAAGCCCGGCCTCCCGCAGGCGCTGCGCCAGCTCCGGCCGCGCCGGGTTGACGGCGATGCCGTGGTCGGTCACCAGAATGTCGATGCTGGAGCCCGGCGTGACGCAGGTGGTCACCTGCTCCACCAGCGTCGGGATGCGCCCGCGCACCAACGGCGCGACGATGATCGCCAGCCGCGCGGCGGCGGCGGTGTCGCAGTGGCCGCCGGACGCGCCGCGCAGCACGCCGTCGGAGCCGGTCAGCACGTTAACGTTGAAGCCGGTGTCGATTTCCAGCGCGCTCAGCACCACCACGTCGAGCCGATCGACCGACGCGCCCTTGGAGCTGAAGTTGGCGTACTGGTTGGCGCTGATTTCGATATGGCGCGGGTTGCGCGCCAGCGAGGTCGCCGCCGCCCGATCGAAGCTCTGCACGTCCAGCAGCTTGCCGATCAACCCCTTCTCGTGCAGATCCACCATGGTCGAGGTGATGCCGCCGAGGGCGAACGCGGCGCGAATGCCGCGGGCGCGCATCTTGTCCTCCAGGAACCGGGTCACCGCCAGCGAGGCACCGCCGGTGCCGGTTTGCAGCGAGAACCCTTCGGTGAAGTAGCCGGAACCGGCGATCACCTCGGCGGCGCGGCGGGCGATCAACAGCTCGCGCGGGTTCGAGGTCATGCGCGTGGCGTCGGCGCCGATCTTGTCGGCGTCGCCCACCCGCTCCAACTGCACGATCAGATCCACCCGATCCTGCGCCAGGCTGGCGGGATGATGCGGATACGGCACCAGCTGCTCGGTCAGCAACACCACGGTGCCCGCCGCCTCGGCGTCCACCCGCGCATAGCCGAGCGAGCCGCAGCAGGCTTCACCGCTGTAGCCGTTGGCGTTGCCGAACTCATCGCAGGCCGGCACGCCGAGGAAGGCCACGTCTATCTTCAGCTCGCCGGATTCGATCAGATTGACCCGGCCGCCGTGCGAGTGAATTTGCACCGGCTCCGCCAGCAGCCCGCGCGATACGGCGTCCGCCAGCGGGCCGCGCAGCCCGGAGGTGTAAATGCGGCTCACCACGCCGTGGCGGATATGCTCAACCAACGGCGCATGGCAGTCGGTCAGCGAGCTGGAGGCCAGCGTCAGGTTGCGGAACCCCATCGCCGCCAGCGTCTCCATCACCTGATTGAGCGCCAGATCGCCGCCGCGAAACGCATGGTGGAAGGAGATGGTCATGCCGTCCTGCAGCCCGCTGCGGCGCACCGCTTCCTGCAAGGAGTCGCACAGCTTGAGATCGCGCGGTTTACGCGCCTGCAGGTTGGCTTTGGACACGTCCTGATAGCCCGGCAGATCCGCCGGGTTGGCGAAGGTCATCAATCGTTGTTGGCGGTTCATCATGCTTCCTCCCCGTGCTGCGCCGGTTCTTCCCGTAAGCCGGACAGCGCGGCGCGCTCCAGCACCAGCCGGGCGCGTTCAATCACCGGGCTGTCGACCATTTTTCCGTTGAGCGACACCACGCCGCGCCCTTCCCGCTCCGCCGCTTCGGCGGCGTCCACCACCCGCTGCGCGTGCGCCACCTCTTTGGCGGTCGGCGCGTACAGGTTGTGCAGTAGCTCAATCTGGCGCGGGTTGATCAGCGATTTGCCGTCGAAGCCGAGCTGTTTGATCAGCGCCGCTTCCTGCAGGAAGCCGGCCTCGTTGTTGGCGTCGGAATACACGGTGTCGAACGCCTGAATGCCGGCGGCGCGCGCCGCCTGCAGCAGCGAGCAGCGGGCGAACAGCAGCTCAATGCCCTCCGGCGAGCGTTCGGTGCGCAGGTTGCGCACATAGTCTTCCGCCCCCAGCGCGATGCCGATAAGCCGCGGCGAAGCGTGCGCGATCGCCACCGCGTTGGTGATGCCCTGCGCCGATTCGATCGCCGCCAGCAGCCCGGTGCTGCCGACCGGCCGGCCGCAGGCCGCCTCGATGGCGGCGATCTCGCGCTCCATGTCAACAACGTCCTGCGCGCTGTCGGTCTTCGGCAGGCGCACGATGTCCGCGCCGCCGCGCACCACCGCCTGCAGGTCCGCCAGGCCGTAGGCGGAGTCGAGCGCATTGACGCGCACGATGGTTTCCACCTCCTGGTACAGCGGATGCTGCAACGCGTGGTACACCAGCCGGCGCGCCGCGTCTTTTTCACGCAGGATCACCGAGTCTTCCAGATCGAACATCAGCGCGTCGGCCTGGTAGATAAAGGCATTGCTGACCATCGCCGCGTTGGCGCCGGGAACGAACAGCATGCTGCGGCGCAGCCGGGTTTTATTCAGCGTTTTCATCTTTCGCCTCCCACGGCAGTTGGCCGCTCTCGCAGGCGCGCATCAGCGCGGTTTCCAGCCGGGCGCGCAGCACGCAGTCCAGCGCCCCTTTGTCGTCGACGATCACCTGCACCGGTTCCACCTCATAACGCTGCAGCACCTCCAGCAGGGTGCGGCGGATCGCCGCGCCGAACTGTTTTTCCACGCTGCTGGCGATCAACAGATCGTGCTGCGGCCCCTCGGCGGGCGCGATGCGCACCATGACATCGCTGGATTCCAGCGTGCCGGCCATTGCTTCTCGGATAATTTTCATCATTCACCTGATTGTGCGGACTCAAAAGGATGCGGGGCCGCCTTGGCCCGGCGCTGCGTTTGCAGATCCTGCAGGTAGTACAGGGTGTCCGGCGGCACCAGCGGCGCGGCGGCGTGGAAGTCCCCCGCCGCCAGCAGCTTGCGCACCCAGGAGGCGGAGATCGCCGTGCCCTGATATTGCAAACGCTCGATTTCCACCAGCGCGATCGGCGGGCTGGGCAGCGCCGGCGTTTCCAGCCAGTAGCGCATGTCGCGGTTGTACTTCGCGGTCACCTCGCAGAACGGCTCGTTGCCGACGAAGCGGTGGGTGATGCCCAGCGCGGGCGCCAGATACTGGCGGAAGATCTTCAGATCGATTTCGGTGTAACAGTCGTCGGCCACGCCCTGGTCCTTGATGAAGTAACAGGGGAAGGTGGCGCGCGAGATCACGTACTGCGAGCCTTCGTGTACCGTGAGGTTGGGGATATCGGCGGTGCCGGCCAGCACCAGCCGGCGCCGGTCTTCATAGCTGAAGCGCGAGGTGTTTTCCTTCACCAGAAACAGGTGCAGCCAGTCGCAGCGCTTGGCCGCCTGACGCACCAGATACTGATGCCCGCGGGTAAAGGGGTTGGCGTTCATCACGATACTGCCGATGGTGTCGCCCGGCCGGCGCTGGCTCGCCAGCTGGGCGGCGTAGCGCTTCAGGCGGCACGGGCTGTTTTCCATCAGCACCACGATGCCCGGCACGGTGGCGATCGGGTAGAAACCGCACTGGCGGAACAGCGGCTCGTTCTGCACCTTGGTGTAGATAAACAGCTGGGTGTGGTGGCGCTCGTAGGCCAGGTTCACCAGCTCGGTCGCCAGCGCCAGCGCCAACCCTTCGCCGCGCATCAGCGGGCTGATGGCGACGCATTTGATAATATTGTCGGCGATGCCGCCGCAGGCGACCAATTTGTCGTGCTGGGTAACGGTAATAAATATTTCAACCGTGGTGTCGATATTCAGATCGTTACTGCGCAAGAAGACGCTTATTTCCGAAATCGCTTTATGATCCGATCGCTTTACCCGATTAAATACGGCATCGCCTAACATAACACGCTCTCTGGGTTAACTGGCAAACAACAAATGAAATACAAAAAGGCATTTTAATTAACATCAGAAATGGCAATTAAAACCTTAAAAACCATGAAGATAAAATCATCCTCTCGTTCGATAAACCCATGGTAAGCAGAAAAAAAACGCGGATTATTGACCTATTTCACAAACCGATCCCGGTTAATAAGTTATTTAATGTTCTTTATTTGCTTAATTAATCTTATGGTGTTTATTATTGAGATAATCTTTATTTGGCGCCGCAATTCACTTACATTCACTTAGCATTTTTATTGCAATTACGGGTCGCACTATGGAATGGCTGAACATCCTGATCGTTGAAGACGAAACGCCGCTGGCGGAGATGCACGCGGAGTTTATCCGCCAGAACGGCGGCTGCCGCCAGATTTGGCTGGCCGGCACGCTGGCGCAGGCGCGCGCCATGACCGAACGCTTCAAGCCGGATCTGATCCTGCTGGACAACTTTCTGCCGGACGGCCAGGGCATCACCCTGCTGCGCGAACTGACGCTGAGCGGGTATCGCGGCGGCATCGTGTTCATCACCGCCGCCAGCGACATGGCCACCGTGGCCGAGGCGTTGCGCTACGGCGTGTTCGACTACCTGATCAAACCGCTGGCCTATGACCGGCTGAGCCAGACGCTGCTGCGCTTCAGCCAGCGCCGCGAAGCGTTAAAGGACAAAGCGCGCCTCAACCAGCGCCGCATCGACGAGATGTTCAATACCTACGCCCGCGGCGAGCAGCAGGCGGCGCTGCCCGCCGGCATCGACGAGCTGACGCTGGGCAAGGTCCGCGCGCTGTTCGCCGAACCCGCCGCGCGGCACACCGCTGAAAGCGTTGCGCAAAAAATGGGGCTCAGCCGCACCACCGCGCGCCGTTATCTGGAGTTTTGCACCGCCGCGCAGCAGCTGCGCGCCGAGATCATTTACGGCAAGGTAGGCCGCCCACAGCGGATCTATCGCGCCGGCGAGCCGCATTAACGGTTATTTGATCGCCCTTGCAAGGTTGCATGTAACCGCTTTACTTTTTATGCGCCGGTCAGCATCTTGGTGAGCATCACCTAGCCGACTGGACGATCGCCGATGCCTGCTGCGCCCCTAGCTTCCCTGACCGAGATCCTCGCCCGCCGTGACTGGCAAAACCCCGCCTGCACCCACTACCGCCGGCTGGAGACCCACCCGCCGTTCGCCAGCTGGCGCACGGTGGAAGACGCGCGCGACGACGCCCCCAGCGCCAGCCGCCGATCGCTGAACGGCGAGTGGCGCTTCAGCTATTTCCCGCGCCCAGAGGCCGCGCCGGAGAGCTGGCTGCAGCAGGATCTGCCGGACGCCGCCCCGCTGGCGGTGCCGGGCAACTGGCAGCTCGCCGGCTACGACGCGCCGATCTACACCAACGTGCGCTACCCGTTCCCGGTCGATCCGCCGCGCGTGCCGGAAGACAACCCGACCGGCTGCTACTCGCGCGCCTTCAGCGTCGATCCGGCCTGGCTGGCCGCCGGCCAGACGCGCGTCATCTTCGACGGCGTCAACTCGGCGTTCTATTTATGGTGCAACGGCCACTGGGTCGGCTATTCGCAGGACAGCCGCCTGCCGGCGGAGTTCGATCTCAGCCCGTGGCTGCGGCCGGGTGAAAACCGGCTGGCGGTGATGGTGCTGCGCTGGTGCGACGGCAGCTATCTGGAAGATCAGGACATGTGGCGCATGAGCGGCATCTTCCGCGACGTCAGCCTGCTGCACAAACCCGCCGCGCACCTGAGCGATGTGCGCATCACCACGCCGCTGCATGACAGCTTTACCCGCGGCGAACTGGTGGTAACGGCGCGCGCCAGCCGGCCCGGCCCGCTGCAGGTGCAGGTTCAGCTGTGGCGCGACGGCGCGCGAGTGGCCGAACGCACCCAGCCGCTCGGCAGCGAGATCGTGGATGAGCGCGGCGCCTATGACGATCGCGTCACCCTGCGGCTGCCGGTGGAGCGCCCGGCGCTGTGGAGCGCCGAAACGCCCGCGCTGTATCGCGCCACCGTCGCCCTGCTCTCGCCCGAAGGGGAGATTATCGAGGTGGAGGCCTATGACGTCGGCTTCCGCCAGGTAGAGATCAGCGGCGGGCTATTGAAGCTCAACGGGCAGCCGCTGCTGATCCGCGGCGTTAACCGCCACGAGCATCATCCGCGCCACGGCCAGGTGATGGACGAGGCGACGATGCGCCACGACATCCTGCTGATGAAGCAGCACAACTTCAACGCGGTGCGCTGTTCGCATTACCCCAACCACCCGCTGTGGTACCGGTTGTGCGACCGCTACGGGCTGTACGTGGTGGACGAAGCCAATATCGAGACCCACGGCATGCAGCCGATGAACCGCCTGGCTGACGATCCACTGTGGCTGCCGGCGATGAGCGAGCGCGTCACCCGCATGGTGCAACGCGATCGCAACCACCCTTGCATCATTATCTGGTCGCTGGGCAACGAGTCCGGCCACGGCGCGAACCACGACGCGCTGTACCGCTGGGTGAAAAGCCAGGATCCGACCCGCCCGGTGCAATATGAAGGCGGCGGCGCCGACACCGCCGCCACCGACATCATCTGCCCGATGTATGCGCGAGTGGATCAGGATCAGCCGTTCCCGGCGGTGCCCAAATGGGCGATCGGCAAGTGGATCGGCCTGCCGGAGGAGCCGCGCCCGCTGATCCTGTGCGAATACGCCCACGCGATGGGCAACAGTTTCGGCGGTTTCGAGCGCTACTGGCGCGCGTTCCACGCACATCCGCGCCTGCAGGGCGGCTTTGTCTGGGACTGGGTCGATCAGGCGCTGATCAAACGCGACGATCGCGGCGAAGAGTTCTGGGCCTACGGCGGCGACTTCGGCGATACCCCCAACGATCGCCAGTTCTGCCTGAACGGGCTGGTGTTCGCGGATCGCACCCCGCACCCGGCGCTGTTCGAAGCGCAGCGGGCGCAGCAGCTGTTCCGCTTCGCCTTCGACGCCGCCTCGCTGACGCTGACCGTCACCAGCGATTACCTGTTCCGCCACACCGACAACGAACAGCTCAACTGGCGGCTGGAGCTGGACGGCGTGGAGCGCGCCAGCGGCAGCTTCGATCTGGCGCTGCCGCCGCAGGGCAGCACTCGCTTCACCCTGCTCGACCGCCTGCCGATGCTGCATCAGCCCGGCGAGCTGTGGCTGAACGTGGAGGTGGTGCAGCCGCAGGCCACCGACTGGTCTGAAGCGCACCACCGCTGCGCCTGGGATCAGTGGCGGGTGCCGCGCGCGCTGCATCCCGCGCCGCCGCCGGCGCAGGGCGTGCCGCCCATGCTGATTGAAGATGATGAAGGGCTGACCCTCACCCACGGCGACCAGCGTTGGCGCTTCGAGCGCAGCAGCGGCCACCTGACGCAGTGGTGGCAGAATGAGCAGCCGCAGCTGCTGACGCCGCTGCGCGACGGTTTTGCGCGCGCGCCGATCGATAACGACATCGGCGTCAGCGAAGCGGACCATATCGATCCCAACGCCTGGGTCGAACGCTGGAAGCTGGCGGGCCTGTACCGGCTGGAAGAGCGCTGCACGCAGTTGCAGGCCGATGCGCTGCAAAACGGCGTGCGGGTGGTGAGCGAACACCAGTTCGCCGTGGACGGGCAGATTTTGCTGATTAGCCGCAAGCAGTGGCTGTTCGACGCGCTGGGCGCGGTGAGCGTGAACGTGGAGGTCGAGGTGGCAGACGCCCTGCCGCCGCCGGCGCGCATCGGCCTGCACTGTCAACTGGCGACGGTGCAACCGCAGGTGGAATGGCTGGGCCTGGGCCCGCACGAGAACTACCCGGATCGCCGCCTGGCCGCGCAATACGGGCGCTGGCGCCTGCCGCTGGCGGATCTGCACACGCCATATATTTTCCCCGGCGAGAATGGCTTGCGCTGCGACACCCGCAGCCTGCGCTACGGCGGCTGGCGCATCGACGGCCGCTTCCACTTCTCGCTCAGCCGCTACGGCCTGCAACAGCTGATGGCCTGCAGCCACCAGCATCTGCTGCAGCCGGAAGCAGGCACCTGGCTGCATCTGGACGGCTTCCACATGGGGGTGGGCGGCGACGACTCCTGGAGCCCGAGCGTGCACCGGGATTACCTGCTCACCGCCGGCGTTTACCGCTATCAGCTGCGCTTGCAGCGAGCGCCCGAGGGCTAAATCTGCCAAAAAACTCAACGGGTTGCGCATTCTGTAAGCAAACAGCCACAGAATGTGTAATCCGCCTTTGACATGCCGACGGCGCCTCGCTATTATTCGCCCCGTTCACACGATTCCTCTGTAGTTCAGTCGGTAGAACGGCGGACTGTTAATCCGTATGTCACTGGTTCGAGTCCAGTCAGAGGAGCCATATTTAGAGAAGCCCGCTCAGGGAAACCTGAGCGAGCTTTTTGCTGTTGGCGGGTTTGGGCTGCGGCAGGCAACCGGCTGTCTGAATGCCAACCGTATTGACAGCGAAAATACCCTTGCCCGACGAACGCCTGCGCCGCCGGCTATCACCCCGGCCCTTCACTGCCCGCGGCCAGCAGCGGCACCAGGATATCGCTAATCGGCGTAGGGATGCCCTGCAAGCGCCCATAACGCTGCACGACACCATTGCGTATGTCCCACTCCAGTGGCCGGTTGGCCTGCCGGTCGGCAAGAATAGAGGTGCCCAAATCCGCGGGCGCACGCTGAAAGCCGTCCACGATCGCCTCCGGCACGTTATCGTGAAGCACCGCACCCTGCGCGCGCGCGACGGCCAGGCATTCACGCAGATAAGCCAGGGCCAGTTGCGTTATGTCGGCGCGCGAAAACATGCCTGCGCGGCGATTGGCCAGCACCATCAGCCCCGCAGCCGCATTCTGCAACAGCTTACGCCAGGCAATCGAGAGAAAATCCGATGACAGCTCAACCGCACAGCGTGAACCGCTGAGCGCGTCGGCGATCGCTTGCGCCTGTGGCGCATCCGGCAGTGTCAGGCGCGGCGTGGCGCGTAGCCTGACGGACGCATCTTGCTCGCGCTGCGCCGGAAACCACACCACGGAGGGCAGCACCGTCGCCCCATTGACGTAAGGCGCCAGCAGAGATTGCTGCTCGACGCCGTTTTGCAGCGCACACACGACGGTGTTTTTATTGCACAACGCCGCCAGCCAGCCCGCGCTGTCGGTTACCTGCGTGGTTTTTACGGCGACAAAAACCAGATCGTAGGGATGGGCGACGGTACGCGGATCGCTTAAAACCGGCCCCGGCACCACCACTTCTCCCTCATCGTGGCGCAGAATTAATTGCGGATGGGCCGTACGCCCGCAAAGCAGCGGCGTGCGGCCCACTTCATGAAGCGCCGCAGCGATGGCGGTGCCGATGGCGCCGGGGCCAATAAGCGCAATAGTAGGGCGATCGGACATAGCGAGTCCTCCAGGTTGGATTAACCGTTCATCAGCCCGCGGTTTCTTTTACGCGCTAATGCTGATGCAGGATAAGCGGGCGCCAAGGTAAATGATACGGCGGCAAGGAGATAAACGCAGCTGTCGGAAACTATCCGGCCCCTTCCCCCAGCGAAACCCACTCTTTTATCTAAGAAGATTCCTAATCGAGCTGACGGAAATGCCTTCCTGATGCCAATACGCGGATTTACCCGCCGATTTACAGCAATAATCCTGAAAAAACAATCGATAAGCCAATCTCTCTCGCTCAGCAAGTTGCGTCTATCCTTTCGCTATGGGCGCCTGCCGCCCATCGTTCGCTGCAGATCGCGGCATGCGCGTTTCTGGCTGTTCGGGTTTCGGTTTTATTCCATCGCGCGCTTCCATTCATCATGTTGAATTTCACAGCAATCTCTCAGCAACAAGGAGTGTTTATATGGCTTACGTCATTACCGACCGAGAAAAACTGCAAGCGATTTGGGAGGCCGCCAAAGCTGGCGACTGGCCAGCGGTATATGCCGCCTCCGTCGATGCGCTCACCGATCCCAACCATGCCAACCAACCCATTGAGGGCGTGGATATCGCGGTGTATACCTGGATCAAAGGCGCCTATGGCGTGAACTCGAATCAGGGGGCGTTTGCCCATTACATTCGCGACCAAACCAAGCTGCAGTATGAGCTGCGCACCGGGCATGTGCCCGATGACTGGGAGGCGCGCATTCAGAATGCCTCCGACAACATCGCCAAAAACTTCGCCAAAACGCTGTTTGGCGTCGATCTGAGCAGCGATCCCAACGCGCCGCTGCCGGATGCCCCGCCCAGCAGCGCCAAAGTGCCGGACATTCACGAGGTCGGCCTGATCGACGCCGGCGCGGCGGCGTCCGAAGTGTTCACCGACGCCTCCTCGACCGGCGCCCCCAACTATTCCCCCTGGGCCGGCACCACGCTGTTCTCTTATTTAGGCGATACCTCGTTCTTTACCGAATGGGTGGCGACCAACGACACCTCGGCCTTTAAGGTGGAAGGCGGGACTTACGATCTGATTGCCGCGGCGCAGGTCTCCATGCAGATGAAAAACCTCAGTTACGTGGTTGAAACGCTGCTGGCGGGCGAAGTGCCCACCTATTTGACCACCCTGGGCATTGGCCACGAGACCATCCGCCTCGCCGCCGAAGCGGCGCGTGATTTCTACACCGAATCCTACGGCAGCAGCGTGACCGGCGGCGGCAGCCTCATTCCCGGCAAGCTGGATATCGGCTCGGCGATTTTCAACGACATTGCCGACGTGCTGTCTACGCCGAATCTGTACCGCGTCGGTACGCTGCATGACGACGATTTCACGCTGGCGTTCGGCAATATCGCCGTTAACACCGGCAGCGGCGACGACACCATCAGCGTGCCGCGCGGCTGGCAAAACAACGCCGGCAACTACGGCTGGACGGTGATCGACGGCGGCAGCGGCCACGATACGGTCGATTATTCCAGCCTGTCGCACGGGGTAAACCTGAAGTTTGACGCCCAGGGCAGCTACGGCGGACGCGGGGTGATCGAGAAAAACGGCATCGGGCTGTATGGCTTTAAGGACGGGCTGTACAACATCGAAGCGGTGAAACTGACCGACTTTAAGGACAACGTCACCTTTAACGATCGGGTGCTGACGCCGGCCAACGGCCTGGAGGTCAGCCTGGGCAAAGGCTCCAGCGAGATTCGTTTCGAGCACGGTTATACCACTGCGCCGGGAGGGAGCGCGCCGCAGGATTATCTCGGCGTGAACCTGAGCATGCTGTCCAACGATGTGCCTTTCCCCAACAGCCTGCTGAATATTCCCGTGAAGCAGACCCACAATATCTACATCGACGACAGCTTCGAGCTGGGCTTTTTACAGGCCTCCTCCCTGTCTATCGACAACCACCTGCTGGCCTTCGGCGCCGAAGGATCAAACAGCAGCTTCTCACTGAACTACAATGCGCAAACCCATACGCAGGATCTGTCGATATTCATGCAGGGCGAAAGCGCGCTCAATCAGCACGTCGTCAATATCTACAATTGGGATCAAGGATACTTTGGCATCAATCTGGAGCAGCCGGCCATTCAGCTTGTCGGTTGCAACCGTTACGCCGCAAGAACTGGCGGCCGCCTAAGCGAAGCCCGCCGGTTTACCGGCGGGTTGTTTACCTGCGGCGCGACGGCTCAGGCCCCATCCCGTTCCGCCACCCGCGCCAGCAACGCCCCCAGCAACGCCAGGTCGACCAGCAACGCCAGCGCGAAACAGCTCCCCCTCACGCCCGGCGCGGCGTAGGCTTGCACCAGCGAAGCGGCAATCACTACGGCCACGATAGTCACCACCGTCGTCAACCTGCACGCCACGGTGAACGCCGCTTTCACCTCCACCGCCGTGCGGTAGGCAACACCCTGCCCCAGGCCGCCGAGGGCGAGGCCCGCCAGCAGAGCCGGCCAGTCATGGCCGCCGAACAGCATCAGCAATGTGAATAGCCATCCCACCGCCGCCAGCAAAAAGCCGTGGCGGAGAATCGCCAGCGCAGGCCGGTTCCGCAGCGGCTGCCAGCGGGCCAGTGCGGCGCCGCCGAGAAACGCCAGCGCCAATGCCGTCAGCAGCATCAGGGTCGCGCCGATGCCCTGCAGGCTCTCCGCCTCCAGCAGCAAAGCGCCCGCCGCGACCGGCACGCTGAGCGCCAGGGCGCTCGCCGCCGTTCCCGTGTGTGTCATGGCGCCCAGGGCGCCGTTGTTGATAGAAAGGCTCATCGCTCACTCCCGATAGGGTGGAAATGATGAAATAAATTCATTTCCCTGTTCACATATCAGTAGCCTATCTCTTGTATAATCGGTCAGACAAACTCATAGTTTTCAGCCTTAGATGAGAATAACTCAGCAATGAGAAAACCCCGTTTGCCGCCGCTGGGCGCGCTGCGCGCTTTCCACGCCGTGGCCGGCTGCCGCAGCTTCAAACTGGCCGCCGAGGCGCTGGGCGTGAGCGCGACGGCGGTCAGCCACCAGATCAAACTGCTGGAATCGGTGCTGGAATGCCGGGTGTGCGAGCGCAGCGCGCAGGGCGTCAGCCTGACCGAGACCGGCGAGATCCTGTATGCCGGCACCCAGCGCGCCTTTGCCGCGCTGGAACAGTCCGTCGCCCAAATCACTCGCGCCCGGCAGCCGCCGGCGCTGACCGTCACCACCACCTCCAATTTTCTCACCCACTGGCTGGTGCCGCGCCTGGCGGATTTCAAGGCGGAGTTTCCCGCCATCGATCTGCGCCTGCACACCAGCGTCGAGCGGGTCGATCTCAGCCAACGCACCGTGGACGTCGCCATCCGCTACCGTGAAACGCCGGAAACCGATCTGCACTGCACCCTGCTGCATGAGGATCGCTTTATCGTGGTCGCCAGCCCGGCGCTGGCGCTGGCGCACATCGAGGATTTACAGCGGGTGACGCTGTTTCACGTGGCGCATCGGCAGGTGCCCGCCGACTCGCCGACCTGGGAGAACTGGCGACGGCGCTACGGGCCGGAAGGGTTGAACGTGGAAGCCGGGCTGACCTTCAGCGACGAAACCCATGCGCTGCAGGCGGCGGTGGCCGGCCAGGGGGTGGTGATCGCCAGCCGGCTGCTGGCGCGCGATTTGTTGCAGCGCGGCGTGCTGGCCGCGCCGTTCGAGATGGCGTTACCCGGCGCCAACTACTATCTGGTGGCCACCGAAGAGACCGCGCAGCGCCCCGATATCATTGCGCTGCGCGAGTGGCTGCTGCGGCAAATGGCGGCAGACTAACGGCTCTCGGGGGCAATTTCGCCCAGGCGGATCGCCACGCTGATCGCCTGCGCGGTGGTGGCGGCGCCAAGGCGCCGGCGAATGCGGCGCAGGTGGTTTTCCACCGTGCGTTCAGACAGGCCGAGCATCGCGGCGATATCCGCCTGTCGTCGGCCGATGGCGGTCCAGCTCAGCACCTCACGTTCGCGCGCCGACAGCCGGCCTTCTTCTTTGCCGGCCGCCGGTTCGAACAACCGCCGCGCCGCCAAAAAGGCCGCCGTGCCCACAAGCGACAGCGCCAACCGCACCGGCGGCGAGGCGTCGATGCGCTCGCCTCCCAGGCTGACGGCACCCTCCAGGCCGGCGGGGCCGAACACCGGGATTTGCACGCCGTGCAGGCCCGCGCCGCGCGGCGTGCGCACAATCCGGTAGCGCTCTCCCTGCTGCGCCCGGGTCTTGGTCCAGAAGAACGGCTCGCTGGCCCGCAGCATGTGGCGAGTCACCGGGCAGTGCCGCACGTAGGTCAGCGCATCGACCGCCTCCCCCTCGCCGAACCAGTCGCCTTCGACCCAATAGATATGCTCGATCCCCGCCTCCGCCGTGGCGGAAGCGGAAAACAGCACAAAGCGATCGAAGCCGAACGGCGCGGCGAAGGCGCGAACCCGCCCCTGAATGGCGGACAGGGTTCGCTCGTGGTCCATCGCCAACGCCGTCTGGAAAGCGCGCTGCGCGATCTCATCGCTCATCGCGCGGCGACGTCGGCCAGCAGCGTCTCCGCCGCCAGTTTGCCGAGGTTGTTGGAAGCCAGCGGGCTGTCGCCGGTCAGCAGGCGCCGATCTTTATGCACCTTGCCGGTGATGTCGGCATTGACGATCTTCACGCCCAGCTCACGCAGGCGTTCGCCCACCAGCCAGGGCATCGGGCCGGGGATATAGCCGATGTCGATGTTGGCGCCGGTATCGAGAGCATCCGGGAACACGCACATCTCATAGCCGCGATAGAGGAAATCGTCTTTGCTCTCGCCAATGCCCGCCGCCAGCAAACCGGCCGGCCCGTGGCACAGCGAGATCACGTAGCGATCGTTGTCATGGGCCCAGTGCAGCGTCTTTTTCACCTCTTCACTGAACGGGATATCATTGAGCACGCCGTGGCCACCGGGAATGAAAACGCCAAGGTAGTTGCCGCCATCCAGATCCTTCACGACTTCCGTCAGCTTTTTCGGCTGCTTGAGTTGGCTGCGGTACTTCTCATAGGTGGCCTTGACCGCTGGGTCTTCATGCGGGAACGCCCACATCTCCAGCTTCACCGGATCGCCGGACGGCGTGGCGATGTCGATCTCGAAACCGGCCAGATCCAGGTGATACATCGGCAGCAGCATCTCGACCGGATGGTTGCCGGTGGAGAAGAACTTGCCGTTTTGCATCAGCAGGTAGCGCTCCTGCGAGGCGATCATCAGCACCTTCCACTTGCCGCCGCGATAGGCGTTCGGGTAGCTGGCGCCCGTGAAGTCGGTTTTGGACGAGGTGTACTGGCTGAGGGAGTAAGGTGATGGGAAGAACGCGTTGTCTTCCGCCACATCCGGGGTGGGATTACGATCGTTGGATACTGAATCAGTCATGATTATCTCCATATTCACCGTTGCATTTCTCTTTCAGCTTAAATAACCGCCGGCGGGGCCGCAATGAGGGATATCCCTCAATCGCCCTCGCACTGGCGGCGCTCAAGCGGGGTGCCGTAGCGCAACAATGAACGTTTCTTCGCTGACGCCGGCATATTCGTACCGGCACTTTCTCACCGGCACCTGGAAGTAGCGCTCCAGGATATCCTCTTGCAGCAAGGCGTTTTTATCGCCAAACACGCACTGTCGCTTATTCATCAGCAGGCACTTGTCGGAGATGCGATCGGCGTAATGCAGAAAATGCGTATTCAGCACGATCGTCATCTGCCGCTCTTTGGCGAGGCGCCAGAGCATCTCGATCATTTTAGCCTGATTGTAAAAATCCAGGTTCGACTCCGGTTCGTCGAGGATCATGACGTCGGGGTCCGCCGCCAGCGCCTTGGCGAAATAACACATCTGCAGTTCCCCGCCGCTGATCTGATTGATGTTTTTCTGCGCCAGCGGCGCGATCTCCAGCGCGTGCAACACCGCCTGCGCCTTGGCGAAATCTTGCCGCCGCGGCCCGGCGAACCACCCCGCCTGGCGAGCGCAGCCGAAAGTGACAAAATCGAGCACGCCATACGCGAAATGCGGCGTTTTCGCCTGCGGTACATAGGCCAGTCGGGCGGGCCGATTGTCGATATGGCCGATCTGGCACACGCCTGACAAGGGCCGGCACAGGCCCGCGACATGTCTCAGCAGCGTGGTTTTACCGGCGCCGTTCGGCCCGAGCACGCTGAGGATCTCACCGCGTTTCAGATGAAAACTGACGTTGTCGAGAATGGGCTCGCACCCTTTGAACCCCAGGGTCAACTGGCTAACGGTGATCATGTTTGCTGCTCATAATAAAAAGGAGGGCGAAAAGCGGCGCGCCGATCAGCGCGGTCAGGATGCCGATCGGGATTTCAGCGTAGGTGGCGCCTCTGGCGATATTGTCGATCACCAGCAAAAACAGCGCCCCGCTCAGCGCCGAAGCCGGGATCAGGCGACCGTGGTTATACCCCAATACGCTTCGCACCAAATGCGGGATCACCAAGCCGACCCACCCCACCACGCCGGCCAAGCTCACCGAGGCGGAAACCAGCAGAGAGGCGGCGATCAGCAACAGGATCTTCAGCCGAGGCGGATTCAGACCGGCGATGCGCGCCTCGTCGTCCCCAAGAGAGAGAATGTTCATATTCCACCTGAGCCGGTAGATAGTCAGGTAACACGCCGCAAACAGCGGGATCAGCCAATAAACCTGCGCTTTCGCTACCGAAGCGAAGCTGCCCATCAGCCAGAAGACGATCGCCGGCAAGGTATCCTGCGGATCGGCGACATATTTTATGACCGAGACAAACGCGATAAACAGCGACGCGATAATCATGCCGGACAAAATCGTGGTGAGCGCATCCTGCCGGCGTTTGAGGCGGCAGATGCCGAGCACCAGCAACAGGCTCACCACGCCGAAAAGAAACGACAGCAGCGAACTCAGGGCAAAAGGCAAACTCAATAGAATGCCCAGCGCAGCGCCAAAGGCGGAGGCGGAAGACGTACCCAGCACGTCCGGGCTGGCCAATGCGTTTTTCAGCACCGCCTGAAAGGTCGCGCCGGCGACCGCCAACCCGCCGCCCACCAGCATCACCGCCACTACCCGCGCGCGCGCAGGTTAAAAATCACCGAATAGCGGGCCTGGTTTTCCCCCGGCATGTTCCCCTGCCATAAAATCTGCGCCACATCATGGGCCGACAAGGCGTAGCGGCCGGCAAACAGCGATGCGAAGGCGACTGCACACAGCGAAATGAACAATCCCGCCATGATCGCCGCATATTTTCCTCTGCCCGGCATCCCCAAGCTCCTCCAATGGATTAACGCTATTCAACCGTGGCGCTAGCGTTGCGCCAGCACCTCATCCAGCAACCGGTCCGGGATCGCGTAGGAGAACATCGTCTGATAATAACGACGCGTCTCCTGCCGCAGCGTCTTGTCGCTAATGTCTTCGGGCGCGTATCGGTTGATCATGAACAGCGGCAACAGTGACGTTTCCGCCGACAGGCCCCCCCAGTTGTGAATGCCCACCGGCGTCGAGAAAACCTTGCCGTTTTTCACCGCCCTGAGCGTCTCCCACGCCTGGCCGGGGATCCCCCCGTGCAGCAGCGCTTTTGCGCTGCCGAACACCACGAAAATCACATCCGGATCCCAGGCCATGATCTGCTCCATCGACACGTTGATGTATCTGCCGGCATCGCCCTTCACCGGCAAATCCCCGGCGACGTTATCCATGCCGGCCATTTTCAGATAGGTGTCGCCGTAGGTGTGCGGGCCGCTCACCTTCAACTGCCTGCCGTCGCTTTCTTCCAGATATAACGCCCTGACGTGCTGCGCGCGGATGGCTGCGGCATAGGGGCGGATCTGCTTCAGGGTCCTTTCCCAGGCGTCTTTGAATTTATGCGTGCGCGGCAGGCCGAGGGTGTCGGCGAAGGTATTTTCCCAATACACCTGGGTGACCATCGGCTGGTATTTGGTCTTCCCGCCGGCGTCCAGATCGACCGTCATCACGCCCGCCCTTTCCAGCCGATCGTCCTGGCTTTTGCCGTAGTAATAAATGATGTCGGGCCGCAGATTCATTAACGACTCCATGTTGACCCGATAGTCCTTATTGATGAAATCGGACGTGATCCTGCCGATGTCAGGCTTCATGTCTTTCAACACATGCATATCGGCATGCATGAATGCCCAGGGGCCGACGCCGACGACGTGCCGATAGGCCGCCTCGTTGGCCAGGATCACGCCGAAGGGGCAGTTGCCGGTGATAACGATCCGCGGATAGCTGCCGGGCAGCGTTTGCGCCGCCGCGCTCTGCGGCAGCGCGGCCGCTTCCGGCTGGCTGGCGCCGGCGCAAGGCAGCATCGGCAAAGCGGCTATCGCCAGCAAGGCGGTGGCGATGAATGTCAGTTTTACGGCCATGAGGCCTCCTGCGCGCATGCGCAATGGCGCGCGTCGATGAATGGTGTCAGGCCGAGGCGGCGATGCCGGCGGCCATGATGGTGATCCCGGCAACGAAAACGATCGCCGCGGTGGCGACCGCGCCGCCGCCGACCAACGCGGCGGTTTTTCCTTCGGAAATCTCTTTTCGCTGCAGGAAAGAGAGTTGCGACAGGGGAATGATTTTTCCGCTGTCGGCAACGATGTCTTTCGGTTCAACCTTCGCAACCGTCAGCTCGCCGCCGCTGCCGTCCTTCAGGCCGTATTTCAGCCGATCGCCGACATACACCGGCGGCTGCAACAGATAATACGGGCTATTGAGCCCCGCCTCTTTTTGTTGCAGCGCCACGTCGTGGTAGGTCGAGCAGCCGCTGAGGGAAAACGCCGCCATCCCGATAATGAGCGGCACCAGGTGGATGAATCGCATGGGAAACCTCGAACGTGCTTATTTACTGGTTTTTAACGTAACGGCGGACTTGAAGCGCATATAGCTCACGGCCAGAGAGAGAAACGAGAACGCCGCCCCCGCCATTAAGCTGATAGTCGTCGCTTGCGCGCCGCGCATATTGAAGAAAATCGCCACTAACGCCGAACCGACGATTTGCCCAATCAACCGGGAACTGCCCAACAGACCGCTAGCGATGCTGCTGTTTTCATGAGAGACCGAAGTCATGATCAGCAGGTTGTTCGGTGATTGAAACAGGCCGAAACCGATGCCGCACAGCGCCACGCGCCATACGATCGCCCCATTCGACGGATCGCCCGGCAGGTTGGCCATCAGCAGCATGCCGGCCAACAAGCAGGCGAGGCCTGACAGGGCGACGAGATTGGGATCGTATTTCTTGGTCAAATCGCCGGAAATCAACGACGACACCATGGTGGCCAGCGGCCAGGCAGTCAGCAGCAGACCGATTTCCACCACGTTTCTTTGCAGGACATTGTGGAAATAAAAAGGCAGCGATACAAAAGCCAAAAGCTGGGTGCTGTAAGACAGCATCGACATCAGCAAAGACAATGACAGCGTCGGGTTATGCAGCATCGCGACCGGGATCAGCGCGGCGTTGGCCTTTCTTTTCTGATTGATGTACAGCCACCCGGCCAGTCCGGCGAATACCGCAAAGCTCAGCGCCGCCGCCGGCAGATGGCGGGTGGTCATGCTCATCGTGCTGAGCGAGAAAGCGATAAACAGCACAAACACCAACAGGGCGCCCCCGCTGTCGAAGCCAACGCTGCGCCGCTCGCGGGAGCCCAGAAATATCATGCTCAGCAGCAGCGACAGGCAGGCGATGGGAACATTGATGGTGAACAGCCAGTTCCAGCTCGTTTGAGAAAGTATCGCCGAGGCGATGGACGGCCCGGCGGCGGCGGAAACCGACACCACCATCACGTTAATCCCCAGGCCGCGCCCCAGCAGCCTTGCCGGGTAGATCTCCTTGATCAGCGCCGCATTGACGCTGAGCACCGCCGCCGCGCCGAAGCCCTGTATCACTCGGAACGCCGTCAGCATCGCCAGCGTGTCGGAAAGCGCGCAACCCAACGAGGAGAAAGCAAACAGCACCACCCCGGCCATAAAGATTTTTTTATTGCCCACCGCTCTGCCCAGCGCCGCAAAGGGCATCAACGACGCGACGACGGCAAACTGGTAGGCATTGATAATCATGATGGAAGCCGATTCGGAAACGGCGAAATCTTTCGCGATCACCGGCAGCGCTACGTTGGCGATGGTGCTGTCGAGCATGGCGATGACCGTGCTTAACGAGACGGCGAGAACCGCGAATAGATTTAGCGTCTCTTTTTCCTGGTGTTTAAAAGTCATGTTAACGCTCCAAAAACGTGGGTGTCTTTATGCCGGCATGCCGGCGGCAAAGACGCCGTTTTTATCAATTTTTGTAATTACGTTATAACATATCATTACTGGATGGTAATAAATCTCATTTGAAATATTGGATTGCATAGTGTTTCAAAATAAGAATTAACAAATGCAATACAAATAAATCACAATATAAATACCCAATTAAATAACCATACTCGGTATAAAAAACCGGTTGATTTATAGAATGACATTAAAAGTAACAGGCGCTAACAGACAACGATGATGCCGGCATAAATTGTTATGTTATAACAAATCAACCTTCCCTTTATGCGGGTTAACCTTATGGCTAAGAAGGACCTTTTGAACACGCGCTTGTCCCGCCGCAGAATGATGCTGGCCGGGCTGGCGGCTCTGGCGCTCAATAGCGCCGTTTCTCCGCTGGCTAGCGCCCACGGCTTGCCACGCCCCAAAAAACAGGCGGGCCCTCAGGGTGCGCGAAAACGATTCCTGGTCATGTTGGATCCCGGCCATGGCGGCATCGACTCCGGCGCCATTGGCCACACCGGTTCGCTGGAAAAACATGTCGTTCTGGCGATCGCCAGAAACGTGCGGGCGCAGCTCGATCGACACGGCATCGATGCCCGCCTGACGCGCGACAGCGACGTTTTTATTCCGCTGTACGATCGAGTGGAGATCGCGCACCGGCACGGCGCGGATCTTTTCATGTCGATTCACGCCGACGGCTTTACCTGCCCCAGCGCCTGCGGCGCTTCGGTCTTTGCGCTTTCCACTAAGGGCGCCAGCAGCGCGATGGCGAAATACTTATCGAACAGTGAAAACGCGGCGGACGATCTCGCCGGCCCCCACGTCATCAAGAAAGATCGCTATTTGCAGAAGATACTGTTTGATTTGGAACAAACGGAAACCATCAAAGAAAGCCTGACGCTGGGCTCGCACCTGATCCAACATATTGCGCCCATCCATCATTTGCATGCCAAAAATACCGAACAGGCGGCCTTCGTGGTGTTGAAATCCCCGTACATTCCTTCGGTATTGGTGGAAACCTCGTTCATCACCAACCCCGAGGAAGAAAGGCTGCTGGGCACCCCTGCATTCCGAAATAAAATCGCCACCGCCATCACGCAGGGGATCGTCAGCTACTTTAAACACGTCACGCACGCTTAAGCTTCACCAGGACGGCAAGCCGGCCGGCTTGCCGCGCACAGGGACGGCGTCATCATGATAAAATGCAATCCTCGCGCTTTTTCGGCGAGCCTGTGGCTCCCGCTGCTGGCCCTGTTGCCGCGCAGCGCCTTCGCCGTGCCGCTGACGGTATCGCAACACAGCAGCCTGAATTTCTACGGCACGATTATCGCCAGACGCTACAGCGGCCAAAGCGAACGCGACGACGGCGACCGCAGCTATCTCTATTTCGGCCTGATCGGCAAAAAAAGATCGCGCCGCGCTGGCGGGCCTACGCCCATTGGGAATATACCGTCAGCTTCGCCGACGCCACCCGAAACAGCACCCGGCTCGCCTACCTCGGCGTGCAGAACGCCGCTCTGGGCAGCCTCGATATCGGCCGCAACTGGGGCGTGCTCTATGATGTGACCGCCCTGACCGATCGCTCCCCGCTGTTCAGAGAAATGGCCTACAACTACATCGACAACTTTATGCGCGGCCGGGCGCACAACCTGCTCACTTACCGCAAACCTTTCAGCCTGTTTCAGCGGCACGCCGCCCTCGCGCTGCAGTATCAGTTCAAAGACGGCGACGATCGACAGGCGCTGGGCAAACAAAACGGCAACGGGTTCGGCGCCTCCTTCCGCTATGTGCTGACGCCGACGCTCAGCCTCATCGCCGCCGCTTCGGCGTCTCAAACCACGCAGCGGCAGCAACGCGCCGCCGGCTATCGTCGGCGCATCGATACGCTGGCCGAGGGGGTTCTCTATGCGTCGAAAAAAATCTATCTCGCGGCCGTGTTCACCCAAAGCGACAACGCCATCAGCCCGCAACAAACCGCTAACCGCGGCTCGGCGTCCAGTTATGAAGCGCTCGCCAAATACCGGCTGACGGACCATATTCAGCCCAACATCGGCTATACCCGTTTGATACAGGCCCGGGCAGGCCGCAACACCGACTTATTGAACTACGAGGAGTTGGGCGTGACCTGGTTGCTCAATAGCAACATGCAGGTGTTTATTAACTATGAATTCAATAACCTTTCTCGGCACGCCCCCGGCGTCGATGCGTCGGACAAACTCGATATGGGCATCAGCTATCACTGGTGACGCGCTGCCGCAGCCAATAAAAAGCCCCGCCCGGTGAAGGGCGAGGCTCGCTCGCGCCGATCGAGACGGTGCGAGAGGATCATGAGGGCAGAGTGATGACAGGGTGCCGAATGCGCCTGCTCATGGCGCGACGGACGCCTCAGCGCGGCGCTTGCGCGTTTTTCCACTCCCGCCAAATCGTTTCCAGCCCGGCGCGATACGTCGTGACGGCGAAGTCGGGAAAACGCTGTTTGAACTTGGTCGAGTCGAACAGGTTATCGTGCTCGTAGCGCGGCAGCAGCTCGCGCATCTCTCGCGCCCCGGACGAAACCAACCCCGCGGCGATCAACGCCCATTTGCCGATAACGGAATATGAAATGTCCTTCCCAAACACCTCGCAGGCCAACGCGGCGAACTGCGCATAGGTGAGCCGCTCGTCGCAGCACGGGAGATGCCACGTCTGGCCGAACGCGTCGGGCGTATTGCCGAGCCGGGCTAACCCACGGCTGGCGTCGGGCGTCCAGATCAGCGTGCGCAGCCTGTCGTCGCGAACCGGCACGCGCGGTTTTTCCCCCGCTTTCAGCCTGTCGACGATCAGCGCATTGGTGAAGCTCTGCGTTTTTCCCGGCCCATAAAACTCGGGCGCACGGCCGATCAGCACGGGGATCTGCTTGCGCTCCATCTCGTCGAGCACCTTCTCGGTCATCAGGGCGCGCACCCGTCCCTTGCGCCCCCGAGGCGCGAACGGCGTCGATTCCGTCTGCGGCTCGCCGTTCTGCGGATACATATAGGTATTGTCGAAATAAACAAAGGGCACGCCCGCGGTACGGCTGGCGTCCAACGCATTCTGCAGCATGGTCGGAAATTGCCGCTCCCACAGCGCCGAATCCGGCGGCAGGCCGGCGGCGAAATACACCACGTCGCTGCCCTTCACCGCCGCCAGGGTCTGCTGTGCATCGAGCAGGTCGGCCGCGACCAGCGTATCGCTGTCGTTGACCTTCCTCGGGTTGCGGCTGACCAATCTTAAATCATCGGTGTACGCGCGCTTCAGTTCACGCGCCAGCTCTTGGGCGATCTGGCCACTGGCGCCCAGGATCGTTTGCATTGGCGTTCCTCATCGCAATGAAAAAAACTCCGCCCACTCAGGGCGGAGCAAAAGTGCTTGTTCGCGCTTAACTGTTCACGAACGCCAGCAGATCGGCGTTGACCTGATCGGCATGGGTGGTCGGTATGCCGTGCGGCGCGCCCTTATAGGTATGGAGCGTGCCGTTTTGCACCAGCTTGGCCGACAGCGCGCCGGAATCCTGATAAGGCACCACCTGGTCGTCGTCGCCGTGGATCACCAGCACCGGAATGGCAATCTTCTTGAGATCTTCGGTGAAATCGGTCTGCGAGAAGGCGACGATGCCGTCATAGTGCGCCTTGGCGCCGCCCATCATGCCCTGCCGCCACCAGTTCCAGATAATGGCCTCCGACGGTTTGGCGCCCGGACGGTTATAGCCGTAGAACGGGCCGGCGGGCACGTCGTAATAGAATTGCGCCCGGTTGGCGGCCAGCTGCGCCTGGAAATCATCGAATACCGATTTTGGGGTGCCCTGCGGGTTACTGTCCGTTTTCACCATCAGCGGCGGCACTGCGCTGATCAGCACCGCTTTGGACACCTTGTCCTCGCCGTGGCGCACGATGTAGCGCACCACCTCACCGCCGCCGGTCGAGTGGCCCACGTGCATGGCGCCCTGTACGCCGAGGTGTTTTACCACCGCGGCGACATCATCGGCGTAGTGATCCATGTCGTGCCCTTCCCACACCTGGCTGGAGCGGCCGTGGCCGCGACGATCGTGCGCAACCACGCGGAACCCTTTGTTCACGAAGAACAGCATCTGGGCATCCCAGTCATCGCTGGACAGCGGCCAGCCGTGGTGGAAGTAGATAACCTTGCCGTTTTTTGGGCCCCAATCCTTGTAGAAAATCTCGACGCCATCGCTGGTCGTTACATAACCCATGTCGTTTCTCCCATTTACACTCTGGTTAAAAAAGAAGGTTTATACTGCGCACGGCGCCGGGATCTCTGGCTCCCTCATCCCGGTTGGCCGACGATCTTGCGTTGATCGTTTAACGAGTATAGGTTTAAAGTTCACTTTAAGGTCAAACCCCATTCGGCAAACCGCATTCCCGCTTTCACTCGGCATCAGGAGAATTCAAGTGCAGGGAGATGACATCCTCATGACGATGGCGCCGCGGCTTGCCGCCCAGCGCCACGCCTTCCTGCGCGACGGCGCGCCGACGATGCAACAGCGCAAGGCCGCCCTGCGCCGCTTGCGGAGCGCCATTCTGGCCCAGCGCGCCGCGCTGGCGGCGGCCGTCAGCGCGGACTTCGGCCACCGTTCGCCTTACGAAACCGACATTCTGGAGATTCTGGTCACCGTTCAGGCGATCGATTACCTGCTGCGCAACCTGAAACGCTTCATGAAGCCGGAGCGCCGCCACGTCGCCCTGCCGTATCAGGCCGCACGCGCCTATGTGCAATATCAGCCCAAGGGCGTGATTGGCATCATGGCGCCGTGGAACTACCCGTTTTCGTTGACCTTCATCCCGCTGGCCACCGCCCTGGCCGCCGGCAACCGCGTGATGCTGAAACCTTCGGAGCTCACGCCGCATACCAGCCGCCTCATCGAAACGATGCTGGCGGCGCTGTTTCCCGCCGATGAGGTCGCCGTCGTGACCGGCGGGCCGGACGTCGGGGCCAGATTCAGCGAGCTGGCGTTCGACCATCTGGTGTTCACCGGCAGCACGGCGATCGGCCGTCAGGTCATGCAGGCGGCCGGCAAACATCTGGTGCCGTTAACGCTCGAACTGGGCGGTAAAAGCCCTGCCGTCATGGCGCGCGGCGCGGTTAACGCCAGAAACGTCAAGAGCGTGGCGTTCGGCAAGCTGTCGAACGCGGGCCAAACCTGTATCGCGCCCGATTACCTGCTGGTTCATCAGGACGATCTGGCAAGCTTCATGGCGCTCTATGACGCGGCGGTTAAAAGCTTTTATCCCGACGGGCCAACCGGCGACGACTACGGCGCCATCATCAACGACAGGCACTACCACCGCTTGCAAGCGCTGCTTGCCGACGCACAGGCGCGCGGCGCGCAACTCCATCCGGTCGGCCACCGCCCGGACTCGGCGTCTGAACGGCCGAACACGCTGGCCCCTACGCTTATCGTCGGCGCCCCCGATGACAGCGCGATCATGCAAGAAGAGATCTTCGGGCCGCTGCTGCCGGTGCGCACCTACGCCGCCTTTGATGAAACGATCGACGTTATCAACGCCGCGCCCCGCCCGCTCGCGCTCTACTACTTCGGCCCGCCGGGCGAGGATCGGGACCGGCTGCTGGCGCGCACCGCCTCCGGCAACGTCAGCATCAACGCCACCCTGCTGCACTTCGCCCAGGACGATCTGCCGTTCGGCGGCATCGGCCCCAGCGGCATGGGGGCCTGTCACGGCATCGAAGGATTTCGGGCGCTGAGCCACGCCAAAGGCGTTTTCATCCAGAGCCGCTGGCGCTTTACCGACCTGCTGCGCGCGCCGTTCGGCAAGCTGGCGGACGCGGTGCTCGCGTTCATGTTGCGGCGCCGATAACGCGGCGTGTTGACTATCAATAGCACACCCATAAATCGCCGCAAGCTATCACAATATTCACTCATTCCTATTTTATCTCTCCGCCGCCGCTGACTAAGCTTAGCCCTATGTCCCCCTTTGCCCGTTGGCGGCGAGGGTGACGTAAATCGATTGAGTTCAGTTATTTAGCGCAACACCCGACGCAAGCCTTACCCGCATGCCTTGTTAACCGCTCCACGCCCGGCGGCTGGAGCATCTTTACGGAAGCAGAGAGCGCATTATGACAACTGAAAGCAAATGCCCGTTTTCGGGCGGCAAGCAGCCCGCACCGCAGAACGGCCCCACCAATCAGGATTGGTGGCCTAATCAGCTCAGCCTGAAACCGCTGCACCAGCACTCCCCCCTGTCCGATCCGATGGATAAAGACTTCAACTACGCCGATGCCTTCAACAGCCTCGATCTGGCGGCGGTCAAACAGGATCTGCACGCCCTGATGACCGACTCGCAGGAATGGTGGCCGGCGGACTTCGGCCACTACGGCGGCCTGTTCATCCGCATGGCCTGGCACAGCGCCGGCACCTACCGCATCGGCGACGGCCGCGGCGGCGCAGGCGAAGGCCAGCAGCGCTTCGCCCCGCTCAACAGCTGGCCGGACAACGTCAGCCTCGACAAGGCGCGCCGTTTGCTGTGGCCTATCAAGCAGAAATACGGCCGCAACATCTCCTGGGCCGACCTGATTATCCTGACCGGCAACGTGGCGCTGGAATCGATGGGCTTCAAAACCTTCGGCTACGCCGGCGGCCGCGCCGACACCTGGGAGCCGGACGACGTCTACTGGGGCTCTGAGAAGATCTGGCTGGAACTGAGCGGCGGGCCGAACAGCCGCTACTCGGGCGACCGCGATCTGGAAAACCCGCTGGCGGCGGTGCAGATGGGCTTGATTTACGTCAACCCGGAAGGCCCGGACGGCAATCCCGATCCGGTGGCCGCCGCGCGCGACATCCGTGAAACCTTCGCCCGCATGGCGATGAACGACGAAGAAACCGTGGCGCTGATCGCCGGCGGCCACACCTTCGGCAAGACCCACGGCGCCGGCCCGGCGTCTCACGTCGGCGCCGATCCGGAAGCCGCCGGACTGGAAGCGCAGGGCCTCGGCTGGCACAGCACCTTCGGCTCCGGCGTCGGCAAAGACGCCATCACCAGCGGCCTGGAAGTCACCTGGACCACCACCCCGACCCAGTGGAACCACGACTTCTTCCGCCACCTGTTCGAATACGAATGGGAGCTGGGCCAAAGCCCGGCCGGCGCGCACCAGTGGGTGGCGAAAGACATCGGTGACACCATTCCCGACGCCTTCGATCCCAACAAAAAACGCCGCCCAACCATGCTGACCACCGACCTGTCGCTGCGCTTCGATCCGGCCTACGAGAAGATTTCGCGCCGCTTCTATGAGCACCCGGAGGA
This sequence comes from Serratia sp. EWG9, assembly GCF_019913725.1. Lineage (NCBI taxonomy): Bacteria > Pseudomonadati > Pseudomonadota > Gammaproteobacteria > Enterobacterales > Yersiniaceae > Serratia > Serratia sp. EWG9. The sequence goes on along the minus strand of NZ_JADNRO010000011.1, from coordinate 77,451 downwards.
GCTGGCCGACGCCTTCGCCCGCGCCTGGTTCAAGCTGACCCACCGCGACATGGGGCCGCGCGCGCGCTACCTCGGCCCGGAAGTGCCGCAGGAAGCGTTGATTTGGCAGGATCCGATCCCGGCGGTCGATCATCCGCTGATCGATGAGCAGGACATCGCCGCGCTGAAAAACGCCGTGCTGGCTTCCGGCCTGTCGGTGTCGGCGCTGGTCTCCACCGCCTGGGCTTCCGCTTCCAGCTTCCGCGGCTCAGACAAGCGCGGTGGCGCCAACGGCGCGCGCATTCGCCTGGCGCCGCAAAAGGACTGGGCGGTCAACCAACCTGCGCAGCTCGCCGCGACGCTGGCCAAGCTGGAGAGCATCCAACGCGCCTTCAACGATGCGCAGACCGGCGGCAAGCGCGTCTCGCTGGCGGATCTGATCGTGCTGGCCGGCGCGGCGGGCGTGGAACAGGCGGCGAAGAACGCCGGTTTCACCCTGACGGTGCCGTTCGCCCCGGGCCGCATGGACGCCTCGCAGGAACAGACCGACGTGGACTCCTTCGAGGCGATGGAGCCGCTCGCCGACGGTTTCCGCAACTTCCTGAAGGGCAAATACCGCGTGCCGGCCGAAACGCTGCTGGTCGACAAGGCGCAGCTGTTGACCCTGACCGCGCCGGAAATGACGGTGCTGGTCGGCGGGCTGCGCGTGCTCGACGCCAACGTCGGCGGCACACAGCACGGCGTGTTCACCCATCGCCCGCAGGCGCTGACCAACGACTTCTTCGTCAACCTGCTCGACATGGGCACCACCTGGCACCCGGTCGGTGAAGACGGCCTGTTCGAAGGCCGCGATCGCCGCAGCGGCGCGGTCAAATGGACCGGCACCCGCGTCGATCTGGTGTTCGGTTCGCACGCGCAGCTGCGCGCGCTGGCCGAAGTCTACGGCAGCGCCGACGGGCAAGAGAAGTTCGCCCACGACTTCGTCGCCGCCTGGAACAAAGTGATGAACCTCGATCGTTTCGATCTGGCGTAACTTAGCGACAGCACAAAGCCCGCCACGGTAAGTCGGCGGGCTTTTTTATTTGAGGGTAAAAACCGACGACACAACACATAAAAATGACTAACTGATTGATAAAATTTATAACCCCATGATAGGTTAGGCGATTAAATGTATACAAAGACAATTTAAAAATATTAAAAATCAATAAAATAGGAGTAATCATGGACGATATTAATGTTTACGGAGAAACAGGAATATTTATCATTAAAGAACAAATTTTCAGCAAAAATGGACTCCCGTCCATAGGACACTTCTCTCCTTCTGCTGTACAAATCCAGCGCTACGTCTACCAATTGCGTAAGGAACAAGAGGTTTTTTGGGAGGGACGAAAGATCGACTATACACAGCTCGGCATTTGGGAAAAATTTAAGATACTGATGGGCAACGACTTGGTCAGTAGAGACAAACAAGGGGGCAGCACGCTCTATTCACTGGAGTTCGCCGGATTTGAAACAAGAATAACACCTCTGGATGGAGCAAAAGCACCCCTCCCCGAATTTTTAGGAAAATCCTATAAGATTAACGTACCCACACCTTACATTTATGGCCAAGATCCTATCCCAGAGATGAAGCTCTATGGCAGGAAAGACGTCTCATTCATTATGAGCAACGGTGGACAATCAGCCCCTACTGCAATGGCAAAATACAACAAGACGACCAAGAATCTGATAATGATTCGTACTGAACTAGAAATGAAAAATTTGATGTTATCCTTGAGCAGCGCCAAGGAGCTAAAAAAATGAAGAAAACGATGCTGTTCATTAGTCTGATAGTCATTTATGGTTTTATTGGTTATTTTCTGCACCTCCCAATGGCAAAGCTCTACTTTGCCGGGAAAACATTGTTTGTTTCTGACGTTGCAGCAACGGTCGTTACCCAGTTTAAGGCCGCCGGGATTTTCATTTTGTGCGGTGTCATCATCCTGACGCAGATCGTACTGACAAAAAAATCAAAATCCGTTAGACGATATGCCGTTATCTATAGCACTTGGGTGGGTATCCACTTCGTCTACCTTCTCGTCATCTTGATACTTAAGAGCAAGTTCCTGGAACCTCTCAACAAAATCCCGATGGATGCAATTGCTATTGAACAGTTTAACCTTGCTGGCCCAGCGCTTATTTCTCTGGTTTTAACCTGTTCGTCGCTATGGCTCGTCAACAAGTCAGGACAATCAGCACGCAATGTCTAAACAACCGAGAATCCTGAATAGTCTACTCAACTGTTACAAAAAGACCTTCACCTACTCAGGTCGCGAAAGCCGTGGGCCTTATTCAATGCTGCTTTTGTGCCAGCACGTTTGGTTTCTGCTTTATCTCGCTGTTATCGCCAGCAAGATGAATGAGATTTCCATTTTCGCGCTCGCAGCGTTTTTGCTGCCTATGCTAGCGGCCAATGTGCGCCGTTTGCACGATGCGGGTTACTCCGGTGGTTGGTGCCTGACCTGGTTCTGCTTCACACCCTATGTGATGCTGATCTTCGCGCTGTTCCTTCCCGCAAAGAACCTCAACAACCCTTACGACGATCGCCCAAACCTGGCGTAAGCCCCCTCAACGGCCTGCTTCGGCGAGCCCTGTCAGGCGCCGCGATATTCTCTTTTCCCGCTTATTCGTATTTACTCAACAAGTCATATAAAAATTTGATGGGCGGCAATTCTTTTAATGCTGTATTTATATTTAGAGGGCAATGAAGAGCGTAAACTCACATCGTTAATGCGATATATCCCATCAAGGAGATGACCGTTATGGATTATCCTCGATACACCTCAACACGCGGCGAGGCGGGTCTCATCATCGCCGTCCCTTAGCGGCAGCGGGTTTGGCCGGCAAAGGCGCCCCATCGTTTTACGCCATAAAAATAGATGTTATGCACCTGCGCGATATTCGCCTGGGCGCCTGACGTTCGCCCTTCGTTAATGTTTCACGGCGCGCATTGCGCTTCTGGTTTTTATTTTTCAGCCGACGGGAAAGCTCATGGAAAATTACGCTTCACTCAGGAAAATAACCGCTACCTGGAGGTCAACATGCAACATATTATCGGCATTTCTTCTCGTCGACTGAGGATATCGGCCCTTGCGCTGCTGCTCCCGGCGATGTCATGGGCGGCCGATACGGCGTCTGTCGCCGTAGGGCCGCAGTATGACACCACCCATGTCTACGTCGAACGCGGCAAGATGGATGCCTTTGTCGACAGCATCCTGAAAACCTTCGGCGGCACCCGCACCGAACGCGTGCTGGTCAACGTCACGCCCACGCCCAGCGAAACCTACTCCCAGCTGATACTGACGCCGGCCGGCAGCTTCTCGGTGTTCGATTTCAAAACGCCGATCCCGCATCCGTTTGGCGCTGAGCGCAACGGTTTTCTGGTCAGGGATATGGACGCCGCCATCCGGCAAGCCAAGGCCGCCGGCGCCGATGTGCAGGTCGAACCCTTCGACGATCCGATTGGCCGCGACGCAGTGATCCAGTGGCCCGGCGGCGTCAACATGCAGCTTTATTGGCACACCAAAGCGCCTGACTACAAGCCGCTGCTGAGCGTGCCGGAAAACCGCCTGTATCTCTCCGCCTACCGCGTCGACGATTTCCTGAAAAGCTACCAGGCGTTCTCGCACGCCAAGGTGGCGAGCGACGCGCAAGTCAGCGATGCGGCGATCGGCCGTAACGGCAACGGCAAGATCCGCCAGATCGAACTGGACTCCCGCTTCGGCAAAACGCGCATTTTCGTCACCGACGGGCATCTGCCTTATCCGTTCGGCCATGAGCGCACCGGCTATGGCGTCGACGATCTGTCGGCCACGCTGGCCAAAGCGACGGCCAGCGGCGCGCAGGTGCTGTGGCATTCGACGGCGGCGGAACGCCGCGCCTCGGCGCTGGTGAGCTTCCCCGGCGGCTATATCGCCGAAATTCACCAGACGGCTAAATAAACCCAAGGCGCGCTGCGGCGCGCTTTTTTCTTCGGATATCCATGATGAAACGCACGCTACCCGCACTGTTGCTGTTCTCCACGCTCCCCGCGCTGGCGGTGGAGCCCGCCGCTTCCCCCTGGAAAAACATCCCGTTGGGCGATGCGGCCACGTTGTCTTTCGACGGTTCACTGCGCGAGCGCTATGAATGGACGGATCAGCGGGATCTGAACGGCGGACGCGACGACACCTTCATGCAGCGCTTGCTGGTTGGCGCGCGCCTCGACTACGGCGACTATGTCGGCGCCTATGTGCAGGTGGGATCGTCGCTGGCCACGCCGCGCGACCGCGGGCGCAAGCCGACCGACGAAGATCATGCCTACCTCGGCCAGGGCTATGTGGATATGAAACTGCCCACCGCCTACGGCCTCGGCACCCTGCGGATCGGCCGCCAGGAGATTGCCCTGGGCTCGCTGCACCTGCTGGGCACCCGCGACGGCCCCAACGTGCGCCGCTCCTTCGACGCTATCCGCGCCAGTTGGGTCAAGGACAAAAACCGCCTCGACGCCTTTATCGGCCACCCCATTACGCTCAAGACCGGCAGTTTCGACGACGATACCGACAACAGCCAAAAGGTGTGGGGTCTGTACGGCACCACGCCGCTGACGCCGCTGGCTTCCTCGCTCGATCTTTATACCTTCGGCTTTGAAGATAACGACGCCCACTACGCGCAGCTCAGCGGGCAAGAGCGGCGCTACACCGTCGGCGCGCGCATTTTCGGCGCGGCGCAGGGCTTCGACTGGGACAATGAGGCCGCCTGGCAGTTCGGCAGCGCGGAACAGCGCGACATCCGCGCCTGGTCGGCGTCGGCGCACGCCGGCTATACGGCGAACGACTGGCGCTGGCGGCCGCGCTTCGGCGGCAAGATTGGCATCGCCAGCGGCGATAAAAACGGTCACGACGGACAGCTCAATACCTTTAACGCCATGTACCCCAAGCTGCCCTACCTGACCGAGAACGGGCTGGTGGCGCCGGCGAACCTGATCGCCATCCATCCTTCGGTCACGATCACGCCGTGGCAAACCCTGTCCATCGACTTCAGCTGGGACGCGCTATGGCGGCAACGCCGCGAGGATGCCTTCTACCTCGGGCCGATGCGCCCGGTGAAAGGCAGCGCGCAGGGCTCGCGCTTTATCGGCAACCAGTATCAGGTCGAAACAACCTGGACACCGCGCAGCGATCTTCAGTTCAAGGTGGCCTATGTCTACTTCGACGTCAGCAACAGCCTGCAGCACCATGCCGGGCTAAAAAACATGAACTTCGTCCTGGCGCAGGGCACCTACAGTTTTTAAGTATCAGGCAAGTTAATCGGTGTACGCGGGCGCCCTCAATAATCCCGTATCCGATTAATGACGACAGCCGGCGTGCGGCCGCCTCTATGCGTTACGGCAATGGCGGCTACTCACCGCATTTCACAGATAAAAAGCTGGAAAAGCAGAAAGATAAATCAGCGACGCAAACGCCGCGCGCCGATTACAGAGAAATATTAAATAAAGATTTAATTCCAACGAGTTATTTAAACACGTCTTTTACTCATATCTTATGTAAAAGATTCATATAAGAATAACTCATTAATAAAATAATTGTGTTTATACTGCTTTAACTCAATCACAGTGCACAATTAATTCCTCACCGTGATTAATGATAAGGATATATTCCGCTTGAACGCAATATTCAAGCCAGACCAAGGAGGCAAGCCAATGATATCACTTTAATTACCCCTGATTTTCAAACCTGTGTACGAGCATATAGAGCGTTAGGTGCAATATTGTCAACGTCCAAAGGAGTTTGATATGTCATTAGCGACCGATAAGATTTCCGATTATTTAACCCGTTATGAAAGAGGCGATCACGCGGGGAGCAGTAAACCGTCATATACCACGCAAGAGGTTTCAGATCTGCTGCTGAGGAGCCATTATTCCGCCAATGGCAAAGGCGTGACCGACCATGCGGCTACCTTGACCTACTCTTTCCCCGTCTATACGGGCAGCGACAAGACGGGCGCCGCGCAGCTTACCGCCGCCCAGCAAGCCCAAACCAAGCTTTCATTGCAATCCTGGTCGGATGTGGCCAACATCACGTTCACCGAGGTTAAAGGCAACGACGCGAAAAATGCAGATATCAAGTTTGGTTTTTATAAGGCGGCCAGCGGGGGCAATTACACCTCGTATGAAAGTACGCAGAGCAATCTCAAAAGCACCATTTGGATCAGCGGCAATAACGGCTACGACGCCTCCAATCCGCAAACCAATAATTACGCCAGGGATACACTCACCCATGAAATAGGGCATGCGTTGGGGCTTTCTCATCCCGGCAATTATGATGCGTCAAATGCCACCTACCCCACCTACGCCAACTCGGCGAAGTATTATGAAGACGACCATCAATATTCTTTGATGAGCTATTTTAACGAACAATACACCAGCGCTGACTATAAAGGCGTTTGGCCATCGGGGCCGCAGCTGGATGATATTACCGCCATACAGAAGCTTTACGGCGCGAATACCACCACGCGCACCGGCGATACCACCTATGGTTTCAACTCGAATACGGACAGAGACTTTTTGAGCGTTAAGGCGTCCACGGACAAAATCGTGGCGGCTATCTGGGATGCCGGCGGCAATGACACGCTGGATTTTTCAGGCTACAGCCAGGATCAGCGCATCAACATTAACGAAGGCGCATTCTCTGATGTCGGCGGCTTGAAGGCGAATATCGCCATCGCCTACGGCGCGCAGATTGAAAATATCATCGGCGGCAGCGGCGCCGACATTCTTGTGGGCAACGCGCTGAACAATACGTTAAAAGGCGGTGCAGGCAACGACATCATTTACGGTGCCGGCGGCGCCGATCAGCTCTGGGGCAATGCAGGCGCGGACACCTTCGTCTTCCGCGAAGCCGGCGACAGCCAAGCCGCCGCGCCGGATTGGATCCGCGATTTCCAGACGGCGGTGGATAAAATCGACCTGTCGTGGCTCAACCAGACGGCTAAGGCCGAGGGGGGCGAGTTGCACTTCGTGGATAGTTTAAGCGGCTCGTTGTATGAAGCGGCGCTGAATTATGACGCGCAGCAGAATGTCACCGATCTGGCCATCAATCTCTCCGGCAATCAATTGCCTGATTTCCTTGTCAAAATCGTTGGGCATGTCGACGCTTCCGCCGATATTCTCGTCTAGCCAAGGCAAACCCGCAGTCCGGCCTTCACGCCGGACTGTTTATCTCTCTCAGGCCTCACCCCGGCGTCTTTTTACATTGCCACAGCAATAAATCGCGCCGACGAGGTCACACCGCTTCCAGCTCCGCCGCCAGGGTGGCGACCAGCTCCGCCGCCGGCATCGGCCGCGCCAGGCCTACGCCCTGCCCGGCCCACAGCGACATAAACTCCGCGCGTCCGGCCTTGGCCGCCGCCTGGCGAATATCGCCGGTGAGCGCGTTCTGCACCGGATAAGGCAGGATCTGCGCCTCTTCCGCGCGCATCTGCCGCATGAAATCATTAACGATGCCGCGCGCCGGGCGGCCGCTGAAGGCGCGCGTCAGGCGCGTGCTGTCATCGCCGGCGTTGCGCAGCGCCGCTCGCCAGGCTTCGGCGATGCCCGACTCCGGGCTGCACAGAAACGCGGTGCCCAGCTGCGCCGCCTGCGCGCCCAGCAATTGCGCCGCCGCGATGCCGCGCCCGTTCATGATGCCGCCTGCGGCGATCGCCGGGATCTTCACCGCCGCCGCCACCTGCGGCAACAGGGCCATCAGGCCGACGCAGGATTGCTCGATGTCGCCAAGGAAGGTCGGGCGATGCCCCCCCGCCTCCGCGCCCGAGACGCAGACGAAGTCGGCGCCCGCCTCTTCCCAGGCGCGGGCTTCCGCCACCGTGGTGGCGGTGCCGATCACTCGCGAGCCGGCCTTCTTGAACTGCGTGACCGTCGCGCGCGGCAGCACGCCGAAGGTGAAGCTGACCACCGGCGGTGCAGCCTCCAGCAGGGCCGCGATCTGGTCGCGGTTGTTTTCGGCGAATTGGGCCGGCATGGGCGGCTCACTCAGCCCCAGCGCTTCGCGGAACGGCCGCAGCAGGTGCTGGGCGCGCTTGAGCTCGGCGAGATCCGGGTGCTGCTCATCGAGCAGAAACAGATTGATGTTGAACGGCGCGGCGGTCTGCGCGCGGATCTGCTGCACGCGCTCGAGGATCACCGCCGGGGAAAACAGCGCCGCCGCGCACGATCCCAGCGCCCCGGCGTTGCTCACCGCCACCGCCAGCGCCGGCGGCGACGCGCCGTTCATCGGCCCCTGAACGATCGGATAGCGCAGCCCAAGCTCGCGGGCAAAAGCAGAAGGTGCCGTCATCAATATGTCTCCCTGTGCTGACTACATTCGTCTTACGGCGGCCGCGCCGCCGAACCGACCAAAAGCATAGCACCTTCTCACCGCCTGGCCGTGCAGTTAATGCTTCACCTGACGCCGGTCGAGCGACAGGAAGTGATGCACCACCGGTTTCTCAGGGCCGATATGGAAGCGCAGCGCCTCCTGCTGCAGATCGGCGTCGGCGTGCGATACCCGCTGGTGCTGCCGCAGATGCTCCGCCCAGGATTCCACCAGGAACCACTCCATGATGCATTCCGGATCGCCGGTGTGCTCGGTGATGCCCCAGGCGTAAGCGCCATCGCGGCGACGCGCCCGCTCCAGCATCAGCAGCGTGCGCAAGAACTGCGGCCGATCCTGCTCGCGAATGCGGTACTCCACCTGAATCATCACCGGGCCGCGATCGTTCTCGACCGGCGTGTTAACCAACGGCTCCGGCCAATGGTTCGACGGCTGCAGATCGGCCTCGCCGGTCGGCAGACGCAGGCGGTGGAACAGCAGCCCCGCCGCCAACAGGCCGACGCCGCCGACCAGCAGCGTGGCGGCCACGCCCAGCTCCTGCGCCACCAGCCCCCACAACAGGCTGCCCGCCGCCATCGCGCCGTTGAACACCATCAGATAGATGGCCAGGCCGCGGCCGCGCACCCAGTTAGGCAGCACGCCCTGCGCCGCGCCGTTGAGCGTGGTCAGCGCAATGATCCAGCCGGCGCCCAGCACCAACAGCAGCACCACCGCCAGCCACTGCGGCGGCGCCAGCGACAGGGCCGCCATTACCGCCGCCGTCAGCACCGCCGCCAGCAACACCAGCCCGTCGGCGTTCAGCCGCTGGCGCAGGCGCGGCAGCACGATCGCCCCAAGGATCGCCCCGGCGCCCACCGCCCCCAGCAAGACGCCGTAAAAACCGGCGCTGCCGCCCAGCATGCGGCGCGCCACCAGCGGCAGCAGCGCCCAGACCGAGCTGGAGAAGGCGAAGAACACCGCAGCCCGCAGCAGCACCACATGCAGCTCGCGGCTGGAACGGGCATAGCGCAGCCCGGCGCGGAAGGCGCCGAAGAAGTGTTCAGACAGCCCGCTGTCCTCAACCTTCGGCCGCTTCCACCACAGCAGCGCCGCGATCACCAGCACATAGCTCATCACGTCCGCGCCGTAGGCCGCGCCGGCACCGAAGCTGGCCAGCAGCAAACCGCCGGCCGCCGGGCCGATGGAGCGGGCGATGTTGATGCCCAGCGAGTTCAGCGCCACGGCGTTTTTCAGCTCGGCGCGCGGCACCAGCTCCGGCACGATCGCCTGCCAGGTCGGCCCCATCAGCGCCGCGCCGATACCGCCGACGAAGGTCAGCGCCAGCAGGTATTCCACCGTCAGCGCGCCGGTCTGCGACAGCAGCAACAGGCTGCCGCTGACGCAGGCCAGCAGAATTTGCACGAAGATCAGAAAGCGTCGCCGATCGAGAATGTCCGACAGCACCCCGGCCGGGATGGCCAGCAGGAACACCGGCAGCGTGGCGGCGGTTTGCATCAACGCCACCGCCGAAGGGTTGCTCGACAGGTCGGTGATCAGCCACGAGCTGGCGACGTCGCGCATAAAGCTGCCGACGTTGCCGAGCACCGTGGCGCCCCACAGCACCGCAAATAATGGAATTTTCAGCGGCGCGAAGCCGCCCGCCGCCGCCTTGTTTTCCGTCTGTTCAGCCATCCGTTCGCTCCTTCAAATCGTTAAATGCCACCAGCAACAGCGCGCCGGCCAGCCCGAGGTGTTCAAAAAATCCGTTCATCATCTGGCCGCGCTCCGCCCCGTCGAACTGCCAGAACGGATTGGCCATCAGCGTCGCCATCAGGGTAAAACCGGCCAGCGCCAACGCGCCGAGCCAGCGATAAAAACCGCTCAGGATCAGCGCCGACGCCGCCAGTTCCAGCAGCGTCACCAGCACGGCGAACAGCGCCGCCGGCTGCAGGCCGAAGTGGGCCATCTCGGCGATGGCGCCCTCAACGTTCAGCGCCTTGACCAGCCCGCCCTGAATATAGGCGGCGCAGATCGCGAGCAGCAGCACCCAGCGCACCGCAGGCGCGTGCAGCCGCTGCGCGCAGCGGGCGGCGATAACAGTCAGGTTCATCGCGCCCCCTTAAAACGGCGAATTCTGGATGAAGGCCAGCAGATCGGCGTTGAAGCGATCGGGATCGGCCTGCGCCAAACCGTGAGAGCCGCCGGCGTAAACATTCAGCTCCGCCTGTTGCATAAGCTTAGCGGCTTTCAGCGCCGAGGCGCCGATCGGCACGATCTGATCGGCGTCGCCGTGCACCAGCAGCGTCGGCTTGTCGATCGCCAGCAGATCGGCGGTGTAATCCACTTCGGAGAACGCGCGCACGCAGTCGTACTGCCCTTTCACGCCGCCCTGCATGCCCATCAGCCAGAAGCTGTCGATCAGCCCCGCGTTGCTCTCCACCTCGTCGCAGTGGAAGCCGTAGAACGGCACCGCCAGCTCTTTGAAGAACTGCGAGCGGTTGCCCGCCACGCCGCTGCGAATGCCGTCGAACGCCGCCATCGGCGTGCCCTCTGGGTTGACCGGCGTCTGCAGCATCAGCGGCGGCACGGCGCCGACCAGCACCACTTTCGCCACCCGATCGCTGCCGTGACGGCCGATGTAGCGCGCCACTTCGCCGCCGCCGGTGGAATGGCCGACCAGGATCAGATCGCGCAGATCCAGCGTTTCGATCAGCAGGGCCAGATCGTCGGCGTATTGGTTGATGTCGTTGCCGTGCCAGGTTTGATCAGAACGGCCGTGGCCGCGGCGATCGTGGGCGATCACGCGGAACCCGCTCTGGCCGAAAAACAGCATCTGGTTGTCCCAGGCATCGGCGGACAGCGGCCAACCGTGCGAGAACAGGATCGGCTGGCCGCGGCCCCAATCCTTATAGAAAATGCGTGCGCCATCGGGCGCGGTAAGAGTGCTCATGACGTGTTCCCCGCTCGGTATCGAATTGGATTTTGGACGGGTTAACAGTACGGCAGGCGCAAAGGCAGTGATAACGGAATAATTTTCGCATGATCGCGAGTTTTTTTGCTGAAGAAGCCGGCGTCGCCGCCGGCTCAGGAAGACAGGGAAACGCGGCCGCTTAACGGCTGTGGTGGTGCTGCAGCCGTTCGCTGCGGTAGGCGCTCAGCAAGCACCAGCCGAGGGCGATCAGCGCCAGCGGCGCGGCGACGAAGCCGATGTTGCCCATGCCCAGATGCAGGCTCACCTGGTTGCCCAGCAGCGCGCCGCTGCCGATGCCGAAGTTGTACAGGCCGGAGAAGATCGCCATCGCCACGTCGGTGGCGTCCGGCGCCAGGCTCAAGACCCTGGCCTGCATCGACAGGCCGATCGCCATGATCGCCATGCCCCAGAAGATGCACAGCACCGTCAGATGGCTTTCGCTGCCGGCGGCCGGCAACAGCAGCAGCAGGCTCAGGGCCAGCAGCGTAATGGCGCCGATAAAGAAGCCGGAAGGAAAACGCTCGCTGTAGCGGCTGAACAGCAGGCTGCCGACGATGCCGGCGGCGCCGAACAGCAGCAGCATCAGCGTGGTGAAGTTCTCCGACAGCCCGGCCACGGTCTGGATAAACGGCTCGATGTAGCTGTAGGCGGTGAAGTGCGCCGTCACCACAATGATGGTCAGCATGTAAAGCGCCACCAGCGCCGGGCGCTTGAACAGCAGCGGCACGCTGGCCAGCGAGCCGGAATGCTCGCTTTTCAGCACCGGCAACAGGCGCCACAGCAGCGCCAGCGCCAGGGTGGCGCACACCGCGATGCCGATAAAGGTCATGCGCCAGCCGAGCAACTGCCCGACCACCCGCCCGAGCGGCAACCCGAGCACCATCGCCAGCGCGGTGCCGCCCGCCAGCAGGCTCAGCGCCTGGGCTTTCTTGCCCGGCGGCGCCACGCGGATCGCCAGCGAGGCGGTGATCGACCAGAACACCGAGTGCGCCAGCGCCACGCCGGCGCGCGAGATAACCAGCGTGGTAAAGTTCCAGGCCACGGCGGTCAATATGTGGCTGGCGATAAACAGCATGAACACGCCGATCAACAGTTTGCGGCGCTCGATCTTGCTGGTCAGCAGCATGCACGCCAGCGAGGCGGCGGCGACGATCCAGGCGTAAATGGTAATGATCAAGCCGACCTGTTCGGTTTGCATCGAAAAGCTGGCGGCGATATCGCTCAGCAGACCGACCGGAATAAACTCGGTGGTGTTGAATATAAAGGCCGAGACGGCGAGGATGACCACGCGCAACCAGGCGGTTGAGCGGGAAACGGGAGCGTGTTCCATGGTAAAAAAAATCCGGACAGGTGCGGGCAAGTCGCGATATTTTAACCAACCGGCCCGCTAAATGCGATACGCGTCACATTTTAATTGTGTGGTTTTTTTCACCGCCCATCGACACGCTCACCGACGCACGGTTGCCAAAATGCTGTGCTAATCTATTGAAGCGTACCAATTTTTCCTGCCGCTCTTCCCCGGCCGCCCACGCGCCGCGCCGAAGACCCGCGCAGTGTCCCTTTGGCGTTTCCTGAGGCGAGGTCATTATGATGTCCGCGATTTATGATTGGTCCGTACTTGCCCTGCGCAATGTTTACGATCGCCGCATCCAGGGCCAGCCGGTGCTCGACAGCGCGGCCCTCTTCCCCGACGCCGAACGCTTCACCGCCCAATGGCGGCAGATCCGCGAAGAGGCGCTGACGGTCGCCCACGATCTGCACAATATCCCGCGCTTCCACGAGATCATGAGCCAGCAGGCGTCCATCTCCGCCAACGACGCGCGCGACTGGCGCATGTTCATCATGAAGGCCTATGGCCAGCCCATCCCCCGCAACCTGGCACGCTGTCCGACGCTGGCGGCGCTGATCGCCTCCTCGCCGGACGTGCTGTCCGCGTCGCTCTCCTTCCTGGCGCCCGGCAAACAGGTGCCGCCCCATCGCGGCCCGTTCCGCGGCATTCTGCGCGGCTATCTGGTGCTGGACATGCCCAAACGCGCCGACGGCGCGCCGGCGGCGGTGCTGAAGGTGGACGGCCGCGAATATCGGCTGCACGAGGGGGAGTTCATGCTGTGGGACGATACCTTCGAGCACGAGGTATGGAACGACAGCCCGCAGGTGCGCACCGTGCTGCTGCTGGACATTCGCCGTCGCGACATGCCCGGCGGGCTGCGGCTGCTCTCTAGCGCCATCATCGCGCTGGTGCGGCTGAACGTGCGCTGGATGCAGCGCCAGTTCTGACTGCGGCGCACAGGCGATTAACCGCCCTGAGAAGCCAGCCACTGGCCGGCGGTGGTGGCGGCCATGCCCTGGCGCGCATTGAAGGTGTTCGCCTTATCCCAGGCCACGCCGTCGGGTCGGGCGAAAGCCAACCGGTATTTCGCGCCGACGTCATGCGGATGATTCCGCACCTCCGCCTGCAGCCTCTCTTTGTCCAACAGGACTCTGTTGACCTCCACGCCCCAGTGCGCCTGCATAAGATCGGCAAGCTCACGGTAGGTCAGCGTGTCCCCGGCGATATAGACCACCTGGTTGCGAAACGCGGGCCGATGGAAAAAAATCGCGGCCGTCAGCCGGCCAATGTCCTCGGGAGTGGTCAGCGTCACCGCATACTGCCAATCGCCCAGCGCGCGCACGGTTTTGCGTTCCGCATCCACCACGCCAAAACCCGAGTCAAACAGGTAGCTGGTGAAAATGCCCGTGGAAACAATCACCCACTCCGTTGCGCTCTGCGCGCGCAGCAGGTGACGCACCTCGAGCTGTTCATCCCACACCGGCTGCCCGCTGCCTTTACCGACGACATCGTAGTCCACGCCGAACTGCCACGGGAAGTAGCGCGCCACGCCGGCTTGCAAGACGGCCTGGGTGATCTTTATCTGCGTGCCCGGCCCGCCGACAAAGCCGCTGCAGTTGATCACCGCGTCGAAGGAACGGAATAGCGCACTCAGCGCCTCCACGCCGTTTTGCTGCAGATCGCCTTCCACCACGGCGATCCCGAGCCGCGCCAGCGCATCCCGCCGCGCCCGGAGCGGGCCGTTGACGGCGCGGGCGGCCTCCGGCCGGAGCAGCACGCTGATTTTTAAAGATGGATATAGCCGAGCCTGCCGGCTCATCGCACGCAATACCGGCAGCCCCAGTTCACCGGCGCCGAGTATGAGCACGGTATTGATGGATGGATTGGTGGATTTCATGCTTGCCTCCTGTCTTGACACTGCGTCATCCTGACAGCTGACAAAAACGGGTTCAATTAGGTACACGCGTGATACCGGAGAGGAATATGACGAGCGATCGGGAAGCGCTGCTGCAATTTTCGCAGGCGTTCTGTGAAGCATTGAGCAACGACGATGAAGGGCTGAAGCGCGAGATCCTCGCACATGCGGGCAACCGTTGGTCGCTGGGGGTATTGCATATCCTGGGCACCCACGGGCCGCTGCGCCACGGCGAACTAGGCCGCCAATTAGCGGGCGTGACGCAGAGAATGCTGACGCGGACGCTGCGCCATCTCGAGCGGGATGGGTTGATATCGCGCTGCGATTATCAGGAAAAACTGCCCCGCGTGGTTTACACCATCACCGAGGCCGGGGAAGAGATGCTGCTCAACATGCTGCCGCTCTGGTCGTGGATTATCGCCTCCGCCGACGCCTTCAGAGCGGCCCGCTCGCACTACGATAGCCAAGAGCGCGACGCCGAAAAATGAACGCGGGCTTCCCTGCCCGCAGGCGGCTGTCAGCCGCCGCCCAGATACGCCTTTCTCACCTGCGGATCGTTCAACAGTTCTTCCCCGCTGCCGGTGAGGCGGATCTGGCCGTTGACCATCACATAGCCGCGATCGGACAGTTTCAGCGCATGGTTGGCGTTCTGCTCCACCAGAAACAGCGTCATGCCGCTGCGGGTCAGCTCGCGCAGCACCCCGAAGATCTGCCGCACCACGATCGGCGCCAGCCCCAGGCTCGGCTCGTCCAACAGCAGCAGCTTCGGCCGGCTCATCAGCGCGCGGGCGATCGCCAGCATCTGCTGCTCGCCGCCGGACATGGTCATCGCCCGCTGGTTGCGCCGCTCCTTGAGGCGCGGAAACAGCTCGAACATGCGCGGCAAATCCTCCTCCAGGTAGCGATTGCCGACGGTGATGGTGCCCATCAACAGGTTCTCCTCCACGCTCATGTCCGGAAAGATGCGCCGCCCCTCCGGCGCCTGCGCGATGCCGCTGCTGGCAACAAAGTGCGTGGAGCGGCGGCTGATGTCCTCGCCGCCAAACAGGATCTGCCCGCCGGCGATGCGCGGCTGGCCGAAGATCGACATCAACAGCGTGGACTTGCCCGCGCCGTTGGCGCCGATCAGCGCCACCGTCTCCCCGGCGTTCACCTGCAGCGACACCTGGCGCAGCGCCTGGATCGGCCCGTAAAACACATCGACCTCGCGAAATTCCAACATCGCTTCGCTCATCCCGCCAGCTCCTCTTCGTCCGCGCCCAGGTAGGCGGCGATCACCGCCTCGTTGTGCTGGATCTCTTGCGGCGTGCCGCGGGCGATCACATCGCCGTGATCGAGCACGATCACCCGATCGGAGATCTCCATTACCATGCCCATGTCATGCTCGATCAGCAGCACCGTGATGCCGTGATGCTGGCGCAGGAAGCGGATGATGCGACTCAGCGCGGCCGTCTCCACCGGGTTCAGCCCGGCGGCCGGTTCGTCGAGGCAGATCATCTCCGGCGCGGTGCACATGGCGCGCGCGATCTCCAGCCGCCGCTGCTGGCCGTAGGACATCTCCCCCGCCAGCCGGTTGGCGCAGTCCGCCAGATCCACCACCTCCAGCCAGTAGAAGGCGTGATCGAGCGCGGCGCTTTCCGCCCGGCGGTAGCCCGGCGTATTCAGCACCCCGGCGATCAGATTGCGGTTGCTCTGCATGTGCTGCGCCACCAGCAGGTTCTCCACCACCGACATTTCGCGGAACAGGCGGATATTCTGGAAGGTGCGCGCCAGCCCGGCGCGGTTGACCAGGTGAGTGCCGCCGAACATCTTGTAATAGAGGCGCGAACCGAGCCGCTTCGGGCGTATCCAGTCGCCGGCGCGGAACTTCTGCCCCAGCACCTGGATCACGTCGGTCGGCCGCTTGTGGGTATTGAGCAGGATCGCGCCGCCGGTGGCGCGATAGAAACCGGTCAGGCAGTTGAACACCGTGGTCTTGCCGGCGCCGTTGGGGCCGATCAGGGCGGTGATGGAACCGCGCTCCACCTCCAGATTGACGTCGTTCAGCGCCTTGATGCCGCCAAAGCGCATCATCAGGTGTTCCACCCGCAAAATGGCGTCGCTCATGGCGCCACCCCCTTGCGTTCCGCAAAGCTGACGCGGCTGATGCGCACCAGCCCGCGCGGCCGCCAGATCATCATCGCCACCATCAGCACGCCAAACAGCAGCACCCGGTATTCGGCGAAGCTGCGCAGCAGCTCCGGCGCCACCGTCAGCACAAAGGCCGCCAACACCACGCCGAGGGTGGAGCCCATGCCGCCCAACACCACGATCGCCAGGATCAGGGCCGACTCGAAGAAGGTGAACGAAGTCGGGTTGACGAACCCCTGATAAGTGGCGAAAAACACCCCCGCCAGCCCGGCGGTGGAGGCGCCCAACATAAACGCCGACAGCTTCACCAGCACGTGGTTCAGCCCGAGGGAGCGGCAGGCGATCTCGTCCTCGCGCAGCGCCTCCCAGGCGCGGCCGATCGGCATGCGCGTCAGCCGGTGCTTGATGTACAGCACCAGCAGCACCACCAAAAACAGCATCGCGTAGATGAAGATGAACTTGAGATTGGGATTGTAATCGATGCCGAGAAACTCGTGGATCGGCACCCCACCGTCTTTAGCGCGCCGGCCGAACTCCAGGCCGAACACCGTCGGCGCCGGCACCGAAATGCCGTTCGGCCCGCCGGTGAGCGACATCCAGTTGTTCAGCACCAGCCGGATGATCTCGCCGAACCCGAGCGTGACGATGGCGAGATAGTCGCCGTGCATACGCAGCACCGGAAAGCCCAGCAGCGCGCCCGCCAACGCCGCCATCAGCGCCCCGAGCGGCAGCATCGCCCAAAAACCGAGCCCGAGATACTGGTAGCCCAACGCCAGCCCGTAGGCGCCGATGGCGTAAAACGCCACGTACCCCAGATCGAGCAGCCCCGCCAACCCGACCACAATGTTCAGCCCCAGGCCGAGCAGCACGTAGATCAGGCCGAGGATCGCCACCGTCAGCAGGTATTTGGTGGCGACGAACGGAAACAGCAGCGCGATCGCCGCCATCAGCGGCAGGAACCAGCGCAGATTGGATTTATAGCCCAGCGGACGTACGTACACGCCGTCGTTGCCGCCGTCGAAGCGCGCCAGCACCTTGCGGCCCGGCACGGTTTGCAGGAACAGGCTCAGCAGCAGCCGCCCGGCCATCACCGCGACGATGATCCACACCAGCCGGTGCGGCTCGAAGTTAAAGCTGTAGCCGTTCAGCACGATGCCGACGATCGGCCCGAACACGATCAGGGCGATCAGCCCGGCCAAAACGGCATCCAGCAGGCTGCGTTTGACGTTCAGCCCGCCGTTGATTACGGATTGCGACATGGCGTTCTCCTTAAACCTTGGCGACCAGCGGCCGGCCGAGCAGGCCCTGCGGGCGGAAGATCAGGATCGCCACCAGCAACCCGAAGGAGAACACGTCCTTGTAATCCGAATTCACCATGCCGGCGAACTGCGCCTCCGCCACGCCGAGCAGCAGCCCGCCCAGCATCGCGCCCGGCAGCGAGCCGATGCCGCCCAACACCGCGGCGGTGAAGGCCTTGATGCCGATGATAAAGCCGACGTAAAAATCGAAGGTACCGTAGTTCATGGTGATCAGCACCCCGGCCAGCCCGGCCATGGCGGCGCCAATCACGAACACCAGCGAGATCACCCGATCGGTATTGATGCCGAGAATCGAGGCCATTTTGCGATCCTGCTGGGTGGCGCGGCAGATGCGCCCCAGCCGGGTGCGCTGAATGATGTAGGTGAGGATCGCCATTCCGAGCAGCGACGCCACCAGAATGAACACCTTGGTGTAGGTGATCTGTACCACGCCGCCGTCGAATTCCAGGCGGAACACGCCGCTCAGCAGCGTCGGGATGCCCTGCTGACGCGGCCCTTGGCTGATCTGCGCATAGTTTTGCAGGATTAACGACATGCCGATGGCGGAGATCAGCGGCGCCAGGCGGGTAGAGTTGCGCAGCGGCCTGTAGGCGATACGCTCGATCACCCAGCCGTACACCCCGGTGATGACGATGGTGAATACCAGCGTGCCGAGGATCAGCAATGGGAACGATTGCAGCCCGAAGAACGACAGCAGCGCCAGACCGATGGCGCACAGGTAGGCGGAGATCATGTACACCTCGCCGTGGGCGAAGTTGATCATGCCGATGATGCCGTAAACCATGGTGTAGCCGATGGCGATCAGGCCATACACCGCGCCGAGGGTCAGGCCGTTGATCAGCTGTTGCAGAAAGAATACATCCATAATGAGCAGTCTCGCCTGGTAAGGCCGCCAACGCAGTCCGACGCGGCCCAAAGGTAGTCGCGGAACGGGCGCGCCAAGGCGGCGGCCCGTCGGTCATAGGGTCACACCCTCAATGTTCGGCCGTTTACAGTTGGTGATATTTGCCCTTGTCATCCCATTGATAGACCACGTAATCCGAGACCTTCAGATCGCCCTTCTGATCCCAGGCTTTTTTACCCATCACGGTGTCCACATCGTGCGACTTCAGCCATTCGGCGGCCTTGGCGCTGTCTTTGCCGCCGGTGGCGTTGAAGGCGGCGGCGATCGCCTGGATCGAAGCGTAGGAGTAAAGTGTGTACCCTTCCGGCTCAAAGCCGCTGGCGCGGAACTTGGCGATCACCGCCTTGCCTTCCGCGATCTGGCGCGGATCGTTGCCGAAGGTCATCAGCACGCCGTTGGTGTACTGCGGCCCGCCGGCGGCGGTCACCAGCTCTTCGGTCACCACGCAGTCGCCGGAGAAGAACTTGGCGGTCACGCCCTGCTCGCGCATCTGGCGCACCAGCGGCCCGGCTTCGGGATGGCAGCCGCCGAAGTAGACCACGTCCGGCTTGACCGAAGCGATCTTGGTCACCAGGGCGTTGAAGTCTTTCTCGCCGCGCGACAGCCCCTCATACAGCACCTCTTTAACCCCGCGCTTGTTCATCGCCGCCTTGGCGGCGTCCGCCAGCCCCTGGCCGTAGGTGTCTTTATCGTGGATCACCGCGATGCGTTTGGCCTTCAGGGTATCCAGCATGTAGTTGGTGGCGATGACGCCCTGCTGATCGTCGCGCCCGCACATGCGGAACATGGTCTTCATGCCGCGCTCGGTGATCTGCGGGTTGGTGGAACCGGGAGTAATGGCGATGATGCCGGCCTCGTCATACACCTCGGAGGCGGGCATGGTGGATGAGGAACAGAAGTGGCCGACCACCGCCGACACCTTGTCCTGATCCACCAGCCGGTTGGCGACCGCGACCGCCTGTTTCGGTTCGCAGGCGTCATCCCCCTGCACCAGTTTGATTTTTTCCCCTTTGATCCCGCCGGCGGCGTTGATGTCCGCCGCCGCCTGCGAAGCCCCGCGCCAATACTGATCGCCATAGGTGGCGTTCGGCCCGGAGAACGGCCCGGCAACGCCGATGACGATATCGGCCTGCGCGGAAAAAGCCGTACCTAGACAACCGATGAGCAAAGCAGCGAGCGGACTTTTTATCAATTTCGATGACATTGTTATCTTCCTCAGCACTGTTGTAGCGAAACGCCCTGGGGCGCGGATCAGTCACTTTATGTGTAGACGGGGAAAATAATTTTCTTGAGAGCGCAGTCGCATTCCCCAAAAATGGGTAAGCAAAAATCCAGCCATTGTGACGACGAATACATATTGTTTGCTTATTCATCCTACATATCAGTTGCGGCGCGGCGTGTGGCGGCGTTAACCAGGATCTGGCCAATACGGTTAGCGCGAGTGGAAGTATGGGTGGGAGAACGGCCCTGCACCATCGCCGTGCAAAGGCGTGTGCAAGCGGCGTCAAAACGATTGGGGATGCAAAAATCAACGCATAGCGATGGAAAATGCCGAAAAACAGCGCAAGGTGCTCATTCCCTCAGCAAACGCGCTTTTTTTGCAGTTTAGCGCTTTGACAAACCCCGGATGCCCCGCTATTATTCGCCCCGTTCCAACGATTCCTCTGTAGTTCAGTCGGTAGAACGGCGGACTGTTAATCCGTATGTCACTGGTTCGAGTCCAGTCAGAGGAGCCATATTTAGAGAAGCCCGCTTAAGGAAACTTAAGCGGGCTTTTTGCTTTAACGCTGAATGCATGGACAGGCAGCGTTACTCCTTGGCTATCGGCGCGTCATTCTCTTCAATTTTTACCTTGCCCTGAATATCCGCAATCTTCTTCTCCAGATCCGCCACCTGCGCTTTGCTGTGCAGCAAGGTATAGGTCAGATCAAACTGCGCACTGGCGCCAGGCTGCAGCTGCTTAACGCGTTTTTGTTCGCGCTCAATAGTGACCGGGTAGGCATAGCTGGTGCCCGGCTCAATCCCCGTCACATACCCCTGTTTTAACGTATCGGTATTCTTCCACAGCGTCAGGACGGGCAGCTGGCGGGTATCGAACTGAATTGCCACCCCTTTGTCGCCCGCGTTATTGACCAGCGCCGCCAGCGTTTGATGATTCGGATCCGATAATGGCTTAATGTTAAAGACCATTTCATCGAACCCTTTGGTTGGCCCGGCATAGGTTCCCCAGGTCTTCAGCCCGGCTTTGGCATAGTCGTTAAACGGGCTGATGCTGGCGATCGGCGCCAGGAAGCGGGCACCATTTTCCAGAATCGGCGCGCGAAATTGCTGTGATAAATAATCTGGTAGTCATGGGGATAATCCGCCCGATTGGTTAACACATCATGCAGGCTGAAACTGTTGCTGCCGGGCACATAGCGCAATTCGGTCAGGGTTTGCAGATCGGCTTTTTTGAATGTGCTCTCTTTGATCAGGCCGCGAATACGAATTTCATACGGCGCCGTATCCGCTACCTCAACCTCAACCCGCGAGGCCGGCGTATTGCCCGCTTTGCCGTGCAACGTGTAAATTTGCCCTGCGTCGGTCACCGGATGCCCGGTCCACTCATAGCCACAACGCACCATCATCTCATTGAAACCTTCCAGCCAGCCGAGCCCATTGCGGCTTTCCAGGTTGATAAAGGCGGGGTTGACCACCTCTTTGACCGGAGAATCCCATCCCATTTTCGCGCCAAAGCCTTCTGCCCGCAGGAGGTTCATGCCGCGGGTGGGGCTCAGCGTGATGGTCAGGCCATCCTCGCTGCGGATAATGACGACTTTGCTGCCTTCTTGCTTGCCGCCGTGCAACACTTTCTGCTCAATGCTGAACGTTTTATCCTTCACCTTCAGCGCCTCACTCGAAATCTTCCAGTTTCCTTTCTCCACGCCATCTTCAGCGCTGGTCAGCACCCAACTCTGCGCCGCCGCCTGCCCTGAAATCAGGGCCGAAAACACCGCCATAACCCATGCCTTTTTCATTTCCCTTCCCCTTTAGCTGAATCGATTTTTTTCTAAGCAAGGAAAATCTACTGTTAAGCAGGTTAAAGAAATGTGATGAGCTTCACCGGGTGAGTATTTGAAGAAATAGCGCGATAAAAATACGAATTTCATCGCAGTTTTAATGAAAGACGTTGATTTTTTGCACACAAAACGAGCTGCTTATCAACATAATTTGTATCGTTTCAGCTAAGGAGCAAGGAGACAGTTACGGGCAAGCAAGACACCGCGAAGGGAGTGCGGGTGGCTTGTTTAACGCTATCCGGCCCAAACGAAAGCGCTCAGACAGCCTGCCCGTCTTGAGCCTCGTTGCTTTCACGGCCGCCTGCTTGTGTCAAAGCACAAAGCCCGCACCGGGGAATCTGAGCGGGCTTTGTGCCTTTCTGCCGTTAGCGCTTACAGCACAAACTCGTAGTGAGAGCCGTCCGGCAGTTCAATGTCCAGGCGCAGTTTGCCGCCGGCCGCCTCAACATAGCGTTTAAGCGAAGACAGTTTCAGATCGCGGCCCGGTTTTTCCATCACGGCAACGGTCGGCTGCCTGATCCCCAGCGCCTGCGCCATTTCAACCTGCGTTTTCTGTACTTTTTCACGCAGCTCGGCAAGGTGAATGTTCAGCATGATGTCCGCCGCCAGCGCCTGCGCTTTGGCCACGACCTCGGGCTTTTCATCCGCAATAAGCTGTTCCAACGTTCTGCCCATCGCGTCACTCCTTCTCGTTTAATGTGTTCAGCCAGTTCGTGAATTCCCGATCGGCAACCTGGATCATCCGATCGTAAAAACGCTTTTCATTACCGGCTTTATTGCCCGCGCAAAGCACAATGCCAATACGGTACGGATCGAAAGCGAAGAATGCCCGCAACGGTTCGCCTCGGCACTGAATGCGCAACTCTTTCATATTGCTGTAACGTGAGCCTTTAACCGTATCGGCATAGGGTCTGGGCAGCCCCGGCCCCTTTTCCCGCAGGACCATCAATGCGGCAAGTACGCCGGCCCGATCGGCATCGCTAAGTGATCTGAACCAATGATCAAATACATCCGTTGTTTTAATTTCCCACACGGGACCTCCCTAAAATATAGATCAGTAACTATATAGATGTAAAGCTATAGCAGAGAGGCGCTGGGATAGCATGCAAAGGCATGCGTGGTGACTGCAAGGCTGAACGTGCATCCACGTATTTTGCAAACGCAGTGCGAGGCATTCACCTTTTTACGTACGGTATCGAACAATCGTTCAGAGGCACGGGGCGCTTCCCCGCCGCCCCTTTATGAACCCTGTCACAAAAAGCGCATAACGTTTTCGGCGTTCTGCGCAGCGGGCGATGAGCGACAAACTTGTTAACGCCACGTTACATCGGGTTAGGCAACATTGTTAATGCCGATTAATGCGTCAAACGCATCGCGCCATGAGTTTATTGCGCTTATTTACTTTATTTTCCTGAGCGAGTCTTCAGCAACAGGCGCGGCGTCAAGCGCCAATAACAAACTGGAGATAAAGATGCATTCCTCTACCTCACCCATGACCACCCGGGCCAGAACCGGCGCGATACTGCGCGTCACCTCCGGCAACTTTTTAGAGCAGTTCGATTTTTTCCTGTTCGGCTTTTACGCTACCTACATCGCACACACCTTTTTCCCGGCCAGCAGCGAGTTCGCCTCGCTGATGATGACCTTCGCGGTATTCGGCGCAGGTTTTCTGATGCGCCCGATCGGCGCCATCGTGCTGGGCGCTTACATCGATAAAGTCGGCCGCCGCAAAGGGTTGATCGTGACCCTGTCGATCATGGCCGCGGGCACCTTCCTGATCGTGCTGATCCCCTCTTACCAAAGCATCGGGCTTTGGGCGCCGCTGCTGGTGCTGTGCGGGCGTCTGTTGCAAGGCTTCTCGGCGGGCGCGGAGCTGGGCGGCGTGTCCGTCTATCTGGCTGAAATCGCCATGCCGGGCCGTAAAGGCTTCTACACCAGCTGGCAGTCCGGCAGCCAGCAGGTGGCTATCATGGTGGCGGCGGCCATGGGCTTCGCGCTCAATGCGGCGCTGGAAGAAAGCGCCATTCGCGAATGGGGCTGGCGCCTGCCTTTCCTGTTCGGCTGCCTGATCGTTCCCTTTATCTTCTTCCTGCGCCGCAAGCTGGAAGAGACGCAGGAATTTACCGCTCGCCGTCACCACCTGGCGATGCGCGACGTGTTTAAAACCCTGCTGAAAAACTGGCCGGTGGTGATCGCCGGCATGCTGATGGTCGCCATGACCACCACCGCGTTTTACCTGATCACCGTCTATGCGCCGACCTTCGGCAAAAAGGTGCTGCTGCTCAGCGCTTCCGACAGCTTGCTGGTCACCCTGCTGGTGGCGATCTCCAACTTCATCTGGCTGCCCATCGGCGGCGCGCTGTCGGACCGTTTCGGCCGCAAACCGGTGCTGGTCGCCATGACGTTGCTGACGTTGGCCACCGCCTACCCGGCGCTGAGCCTGCTCGCCGCCGCGCCCAGCTTCAGCATGATGCTGGCCGTGCTGCTGTGGCTGTCCTTCATTTACGGCCTCTACAACGGCGCCATGATCCCGGCCTTGACGGAGATCATGCCAACGGAAGTGCGGGTGGCCGGGTTCTCGCTGGCCTACAGCCTGGCGACGGCGGTGTTCGGCGGCTTTACGCCGGTAGTCTCCACCGCGTTGATCGAATACACCGGCGACAAGGCTTCACCGGGCTACTGGATGAGCTTCGCCGCGCTGTGCGCCCTGCTGGCGACGCTGTATATGTATCGCCGCATCGCCATGCCGCTGCAAACCGCGCGCTAAGCCGCCATCTCAAAAGGAATGATGCCATGCAAAAACTCACTCGTTCGATCCTCGCCGCGCTGGTGTGCGCCTCCTGCAGTACGGCGGCGCTGGCCAAAGACGTGACCGTCATGATCTCCGGCGGCTTCAAAGCCGCGCTGGAGAAACTGGCCCCGGAATATGAAGCCCAAAGCGGCGACAAAATCATTCTGGTGTCCGGCCCCTCGATGGGCAAAACGCCGCAGGCGATCCCCGCGCGGCTGGCGCGCGGAGAGCAAGCCGATGTGCTGATCATGGTGGGCGACGCGCTCACCCAACTGGAAAAAGAGGGCTGGACCCAGCCGGGTTCGCGCGTGGAGCTGGCCGATTCGCCGATCGGTATGGTGGTCAAACAGGGTGCGCCCAAGCCGGTGATAAAAACGGATGCCGACCTGCGCAATGTCTTGCTGCAGGCGGACTCTTTCGCCTATTCCGACAGCGCCAGCGGCCGCTATGTCAGCGGCCAACTGTTCAAAAAGCTGGGCATCGAGGAACAGGTGAAAGGGAAAGCGCATAAGGTTGAGCGCATTCCGGTGGCCTCTGAAGTAGCGCAGGGGAAATACGCGCTGGGCTTCCAGCAGGTCAGCGAATTGCTGCCCGTGGCGGGCGTGACCTTTATCGGCGAGCTGCCTGAAAACGTGCAGTACATCACCCGCTTCGCGGGCGCGGTGACCGCCAGGGCGGAACACCGCCGCGAAGGCAAAGCGCTGCTGGACTTCCTCGCCTCCTCTCAGGCGCAGCCGACCATTCGCGCGACCGGCATGCGAACCGTGCCGGCGCCGCAGCCAGTCAGGCAGAGTGATACTGTTCAGTAATCAGCTTTTCCAGCTCGGCGGCGACGAAAGACTGCATGCGGCCGCCGCGTCTGATGAGGCCTACGGTGCGTTTCACCACCGGCTCGACCAGCGGCACCGACGTCAACACCGAGTGCTCTGAAGCGGGCATCGACATGGCGGGCACGGCGGCAATGCCGATGCCCGCCTCAACCATGCCCAGCATGGTCGTCACATGGCGAGTTTCACACACGCTGGGGCGTTCCGGCACGATGTGTTCCAGGCGCTGATCGAGCAGATTGCGATTGCCGGAGGTTTTATCCAGCGACACGTAATCCTGCTGATAAAACTCCCTCCAGCTGAGGCTCTTTTTACCGGCGAGCGGATGGTCGCGCCGGCAGGCGGCCACGTAGACGTCCCCCACCAACGGCACAAACTCAAGATTAGGCTGCAGCCGCCCGGCGAAGCAGATGCCGAAATCGGCCTGGCCGCCGGTGACCGCCTCGATGACATTGCCTGCGCTGCCGTCGATCAGTTTAACGCGCACGCGCGGATAGCGAAGCCGGAAACGGCGTATCACGTCAGGCATGAAATAGTAGGCCGCCGACGGCACCGTGGCGACGGTGACCAGCCCCACCCGCTCCTGGCTGACCTTATCGATATCAGCCATCACCGCTTCGACGTTCATCAGCAGCTGCTCCGAACGTTCGGCGAAGGCCTGCCCGTACAGCGTCAAGGTCACGCGCCGGGTGGTGCGATCGAACAGTTTGATGCCTAGCGCGTTTTCCAGCTTCTCAATCCTGCGGCTCAATGCCGACTGCGACAGGCAGATGGACTCTGCGGCCAGCCGAAAATTGCCGTACTCCACCAGCGCGCGAAACGCATAAAGATCGTTGAGATCAAAATTCACGGGCATAACGGCAACCTATCCTTACCATGGCGCCAAAGGCGTAAAGCAACGATAATAGCCGCTTATTTAGCCGCAGCAACCGGTTTAACGCCGGAGCGCGCCTCGCCGTTATCCCCCCAGCAGCACCGTCCCCCAAATAATGATGGTCATTATCACCGCCACCAGCTGCGCTGCGCCGCCCAGATCTTTGGCGCGTTTGGATAACGGATGCAACGCCAGCGAAATGCGATCGACCACGGTTTCAATCGCCGTATTAAGCAGCTCAACCACCAGCAGCAGGAAACTGCAGGCGATTAATAACAGCCGCTCCATTTTTGTAATATCCAAAGTAAATGTAACAACCAGTAAAATGGCGTTAATAACCAATAATTCACGAAACGCATTTTCGGTCAGCGCGGCGTCAATAAAGCCGGCCCAGGAGTTCCTTATGCTGTAGGTTAATCGGCTTATTCCCTTTTTCTTTTCCACAGGCATGCATTCTGCTCTCTTCAGCATCACGGCGATCGCGGTTCAATAAATCACGCGCCGTGAATTTATCTCGGGTTTATTAATTAACGGCCTTAACCGTTCCACTCTGGGGACAATGCTTTCACTCACGCTCAGTCACCCCAAACGAACGGCGCCGCACGCAATGCGCTTATTATCCTGATGGCGTTAAAAGGCGATGCGATATCAGTCGATCAAAGCGTCTTTTCGTACAAACGGTAGCGCTTATAAGGCACCGCGCCGATACGTTCTAAAATCGTCCGCATGCCGGTATTGGTTTCCAGGATCCAGGACATTTCCAGCGCGTCGATATTGCGCTTGGCGAACGGCTCGCGCAGCGCCTCAATCAACAGCAATGCAATAATCGGCCCGATGCGGCTGAATTGATATTCCTGGCGAACGCCCATCAGCGGCACGCGCGCGGTGCGAACGCCGCTGACTTTCAGCCGCCACAATAACTTCGCCCAACCGAACGGCAATAACCGCCCCTGCAGATCGGCAATCGCCTCATTAATGTTCGGCAACCCGACGATAAAGGCGCAGGGCGCGCCATCCACCTCGGCGATATGGATCATATCGTCGGGCACCAGGAACTTCAGCTGATCCCCCATGGTGGCGAACTCATGCTCGGTGAACGGAACAAACCCCCAGTTATGCTGCCACCCCGAGTTGAACACCTCGCGCAGCACCTGCATCTCTTCGCGAAAGCGCTTGCGGTTGAGGCGGCGAACGGTCACCTTTTTGCGCACCTGATCCATCATCCGGGCCAGCGACGGCGAAAAATGCAGGTCGGTTCTTTTCATCCAATAAGCAAGCAAATCAATCCCTTCGCTATACCCTTGCTGCGCTATCTGGGCCGCGTAGTAAGGTTTGGCATGGGTCATCAGGGCCGACGGCGGCGTGTCGAACCCTTCGACCAGCAGGCCGCTTTCCTGATTGATATTGAGGCTGAACGGCCCGGTGATTTTCCGCGTGCCCTTGGACCGCAACCACTCCTCCGCCGCCGTGAATAACGCGCTGAACACGGCGGGATCGTCAACGGCGTCGATCATGCCGAAGTGACCGGTATCTTCTCCGTGCAGCGCCCGGTGCAAAGAATCGATTTGCGCGGTGATGCGCCCGACGACCTTCCCCTGCTTTTTCGCCACCCACGCCTGCCATTCGATATGATCGGTGCCGGGATTCTTCTTTGACAGGTGCTCTTCGCGCTCTAAATACAGCGGCTCAATCCAGTTCGGGTCATCACGAAACAGTAACGAAGGGAAAGCAATAAATTCTTTAAGTTCGCGTTTATCCAGAACTTTCTCAATACGGATCATAAATAGCCTTACGTTTTAATAAAATAATTAAATATGAGCGCGACAACGCCTTTAGCATTTTTTATGCTGTTCTCTTTTATTGGATTGTGTATCGCCTCCGGTTCAACGATAAGAAAAACCGAATATTTCCCCCTGTGAACCAGCGCATTATTTGCCTATCACGCGCACTGAGGCGGCGTGATTAAACAAAAAAAGGAAAGCCCAACGCGGCGCTGACATGCTACGCTATGCGTGCTATTTTATTATTTAGTGCTATTTGGGCGAAAGAAACCCGCCGCTTTAAGTGTACCGACTTTAATCAGGTGGCGCGCGCCATTTTTACCACTTAATGCTCTTTTTAAGAATCAACTTAAATGAGGCATTCACTTTTTGATTTCTTGCGGCATACTGTTTAGGAAGTGTTTAAGTTCGAAGATAGCCATGCATGAGGTCATAACCTATGAGCAGACAGGTATTTCCTGCCCGACAGATGCAGACTAAAGAACGGCGAACCTCGGGTATTACAATCACCTCTCGTATATCTCCAGGTCGCCGCTCAAGGCTGATAATGCAGGCCGCTCACGCGCTACCGGGTTAATAACCGGCGTACCGCTCAAGTACGGCAATATACGCAATTCGCGGAATGAAGATGGTTGAATAACAAACTTATTCAAAACCTATTCATAGTAAAACATCAATTACCTCGCCAAGAGTGATTTAACTCTTTTGGTGATTTTTAATCTATGGCTAAGTTTGTCTATGTCTGAAACAAGTTCCGTTCATTCTCTTCCCATGCGCTATGCGGACTTCCCCACTTTAGTGGACGCGTTGGATTACGCGGCGCTCGGTAATACGGGAATGAATTTTTACGATCGGCGCAATCAACTCGTGACCGTTCTCGATTATCGCACGCTGCAGCAAAAAGCGATCTCGGGCGCGCGGCGTTTATTGTCCCTGAAGCTCAAGAAAGGCGATCGCGTGGCGCTTATCGCCGAAACCAGCGCGGGGTTCGTCGAAGCCTTTTTCGCTTGCCAATATGCCGGCCTGGTGGCGGTGCCGTTGGCGATCCCGATGGGCGTGGGCCAGCGCGACTCCTACACCGCCAAACTGAAAGGGCTGATCGCCAGCTGCAACCCGGCGGCTATCATCAGCAGCGAAGAGTGGACGCCGCTCATCGCCTCCGCCACGGAAAACGCGTCAGCGATGCACATCCTCAGCGACGCGGATTTCAACGCATTGCCGGAGCCGGAGATCGCGCTGCCGGCGCCTTCGCCCGACGATATCGCCTATCTCCAATACACTTCGGGCAGCACCCGCTTCCCGCGCGGCGTGATCATCACCCAGCGGGCGGCGATGGCAAACCTGAATGCGATCAGTCGCGACGGCATCAAGCTGCGCGCGGGCGATCGCTGCGTGTCGTGGCTGCCCTTCTATCACGATATGGGCCTGGTCGGTTTCCTGCTGACGCCGGTGGCGACCCAGCTGTCCGTCGATTATCTGCGCACGCAAGATTTCGCCATGCGCCCGATGCAGTGGCTGAAGCTGATCGCCAAGAATCGCGGCACGGTGTCCGTCGCCCCGCCGTTCGGCTACGATCTGTGTCTGCGCCGCAGCAACGCCAAAGAGCTGGCCGATCTGGATCTTTCCAGCTGGCGGGTCGCCGGCGTGGGCGCCGAGCCGATCCCGGCTGAGCTGCTCAGCCAGTTTGGCGAACACTTCAGCAGCATCAACTTCGACAGCAAAGCCTTCATGCCGTGCTACGGGCTGGCCGAGAACACCCTGGCGGTGAGCTTTTCCGATCCTTGCTCCGGCCCGCAAACCAACGCGGTCGACCGCGATATTTTGGAGTACGAGGGTAAAGCGGTCGCGCCGGGCAAAAAAACCCGCGCCGTCTCGACCTTCGTCAACTGCGGCCGTGCGCTGCCCGGCCACCGCATCGAGATCCGCAGCGAAACCGGGCAACCGCTGCCGGAGCGCCAGGTCGGCCATATCACGATTTCCGGCCCCAGCCTGATGAACGGCTATTTTTGTGATGCTGAGTCCCAGCAGCAAATTCAGGTGACCGGCTGGATGGATACCGGCGATCTGGGCTACCTGCTGGACGGCTATCTATACGTCACCGGCCGCAAGAAGGATTTGATCATCATTCGCGGCCGCAATATCTGGCCGCAGGATATCGAGTACGTCGCGGAATCCGAACCGGAAATCCGTTCCGGCGATGCGATCGCCTTCGTGACCGAAGAACACGACGAAGCGGCCAGGATCATTTTGCAGATCCAATGCCGAGTCAGTTCGGAAGAGCGCCGGGAGCAGATCGTGCATTCGCTGAGCGCGCGCATTCAAAGCGAATTCGGCATTGCGGTGGACATTGAGCTGCTGCCGCCGCACAGCATTCCCCGCACGTCGTCGGGCAAACCCGCCCGCGCCGAAGCCAAGAAACGCTGGCTGAGCGCTTCGCTCTACCCGCAAATGCCGCAGTTGGCCGGTTTCGCGCAATGAGCGGCACCGTGGCGGTGACGGGCGCGACCGGCTTTATCGGCCGGCATATCGTCCGGGAACTGCTGGCGCAGGGGTTTAGCGTGCGCGCCCTGACGCGGCAAGCCGACAAAGCCGCCGCGGACAACCTGCAGTGGATCCCCGGCGCGCTGGAAGATCGGCCTTCGCTCACCGAACTGGTGCGCGGCGCCGAGTGCGTCGTGCACTGTGCGGGCCAGGTGCGCGGACATGCGGAAGCGGTGTTCACCCGCTGCAACGTGACCGGCAGCCTGAACCTGATGCAGGCGGCCAGGCAAAACGGCCGCTGCAATCGTTTCTTGTTCATGTCATCGCTGGCGGCGCGCCATCCGGCGCTGTCCTGGTACGCCCATTCAAAACAGGCCGCCGAGCAGCAGTTGATCGCCGCCTCGGGCGAGATCGCGCTGGGGATTTTCCGCCCGACGGCGGTTTACGGGCCGGGCGATAAAGAGCTGAAACCGCTGTTCAACGGCCTGCTGCGCGGCGTGCTGCCCCGGCTGGGCGCGCCTGACGCCAGGCTCTCTTTTCTGCACGTGAGCGATTTGGCGAAGGCAGTCGGCCAATGGTTATTGGCGCAGCCCGCGCAGCCGAATATTTACGAACTGTGCGACGGCGTGGCCGAAGGCTATGACTGGCTGCGCCTGCGGGACATCGGCGCCGCCGTGCGTCACGGGCCGGTGCGGCTGGTGGGCATTCCGCTGCCGCTGCTGAAAGCCCTGGCGGATATCAGCGTGCTGTGGAACCGCCTGATAAAACAGGAGCCGATGCTGACGCGCAGCAAAATACGCGAATTAACCCATCAAGACTGGTCCGCCAACAATCAGGCGCTGTCGCAACAGATTAATTGGTTTCCACAAGTGAGTTTGGAACGCGCGCTGCGTGAAGGGCTGTTTTAATTATTCCAAGTAGAGGTGTGTCAACGTTCTTATGCTAAATCGCGATGCTGTAATGGATTATATCCTGACGTGTTTGCAAGGTATCGTCGAAGGCGGAGTGGAAATAAAACCTGATAGCGATCTCGTCAATGATCTTGGCCTGGAATCCATCAGAGTCTTGGATCTGCTGATGATGCTGGAAGATGAATTAGATATCTCCATTCCGATCAATATATTGCTTGATGTCAGAACGCCTGAGCAACTGCTTGACGCGCTGCGCCCTTATCTGGAGAAAAACCATGGGACTGTATGATAAGTTTGCGCGGCTCGCGGGCGATCGCGAACAGTTTCAAACCTCCGGCCTGAATCCGTTCGGTACCTGCATCGACGAAGTCTATTCCGCCACCCAGGGGCGCATCGGCGATCAAAAGATTGTCCTCGCCGGCACCAATAACTACCTTGGCCTGACGTTCGATGCGCAGGCGATCGCCGCCGGCCAATCGGCCCTGGCCGCGCTCGGCACCGGCACCACCGGCTCGCGCATGGCGAACGGCAGCTACGGATCGCACCTGGCGATCGAACGGGAGCTGGCGGCATTCTTCGATCGCCCGAGCGCCATCGTGTTCTCCACCGGCTACACCGCCAACCTGGGCGTCATCAGCACGCTGGCGGGGCCGGGATCCGTGGTGTTGATCGACGCGGACAGCCACGCGAGCATTTACGACGCCTGCGCCCTCGGCGGCGCGGAGATTATTCGCTTTCGCCACAATGACGCCGCCGATCTGGAGCGCCGCATGGTGCGCCTGGGCGAACGCGCCCGCGAGGCGCTCATTATCGTGGAAGGCATCTACAGCATGCTGGGCGACGTCGCCCCGCTGGTGGAAATCGTCGATATCAAACGGCGGCTGGGCGGGTATCTGCTGGTCGACGAAGCGCATTCCTTCGGCGTGATGGGCGAACACGGCCGCGGCCTGGCCGAAGCGCTGGGCGTCGAGCAAGACGTGGATATCATCATGGGCACCTTCAGCAAAAGCCTGGCTTCGATCGGCGGTTTCGCCGTCGGCGGCAAGGGGATGGACGTGCTGCGCTACAGCAGCCGGCCGTATATCTTTACCGCTTCGCCGTCGCCGTCCAGCATCGCGTCGGTGCGCACGGCGCTGCAAAAAATCGCGCGCCAACCCGAGCTGCGGGAAAAACTGTGGAGCAACGCGCACCGCCTG
The DNA here is from genome assembly GCF_019913725.1 of Serratia sp. EWG9. NCBI lineage: Bacteria > Pseudomonadati > Pseudomonadota > Gammaproteobacteria > Enterobacterales > Yersiniaceae > Serratia > Serratia sp. EWG9. Next base: position 44,614 of record NZ_JADNRO010000011.1, on the reverse strand, counting down.
TATCACGGCCTCGCAGAGCTGGGCTATACCCTGGGGCCGCGCATCAGCCCGGTAGTGCCGGTGATGATCGGTTCGAAGGAGGACGGCCTGCGTTTCTGGCGCGAGCTGATCGCCCACGGCGTGTATGTGAATCTGGTGCTGCCGCCGGCCGCGCCGGCGGGCGTCACCCTGCTGCGCTGCAGCGTCAATGCCGCGCACAGCGATGAAGAGATAGACGCCATCGTGCGCGCCTTTGCGGCGCTGAAAAAATAAAGCCTTCCCTCTCGGCCGCGGCGGCGGCGAAAACGCCATCGCCGCCCTGCCGAATCGCTGCGCACCTCAGTGCGCAGCCGGTGATGCCTCATCAGCCGAATAGCGATAACCCTGCGCCGCCATAAATTCCCCAATGGCTTTTTCCGCCGCCGAAAGCACCTCCTCGATCGGCCGATCGGCATCGAGATCCACGATGTCGGCGCCTTCGAAGGTCAATAACGGCGTGACGGCGATCTTCTTCTCCAGCGCCGCTTTGCGGTGATCGGGTTTACGGGCGCAGGCCACGTCCAGACTGACATTCAGCTTGAGCACCAGATCCGGTTTTTGCTTCGCCATCCACTGAAACGCCGCCCGCTCCCGCGCCGCCAGCCAACGGACGAAACGGCTGCCTTCGACATCGACGGGAAATACCGTGCCATCATAAGCGCCGGGGATTTGCGCCTGCGGAAAACGGTCGGTCAGCACGATGAACCCCTGCCGCCGAAACGCCAGCATGCGGCGAAACCGCAGCAGCCGCCGCCCCACGAAGGCGATGATCACCGCCGACGGCAACAGGCCGATGCGGGATTTCTTCGTTTTGACTTTTTTGGTATTGCTTTCGATAGCCTTGCCCACCGAGCGCCCGAGCAGCGGCAGTTTCGCCGCCGCGCGCCCGACGTTGCCCGCCTGTTTGCCCAGATGCACCTGCACCGCCGGGCCATAATGTTTCACATATTCGATCAGATGTTCACAAACGGTGGACTTACCCGATCCGTCGCTGCCGATAACCGCAATCAGCGGCGGAAATTTTGCATTCATAATCAAACTCTCTTTCAATACACCAGAAACGGCATGCCCTATTTGAAACGAAATATCGCTCACGGCCGCGACGGCAGCGCGAAGATAATTGCCATGACGCCGCGCCAAACCGCACAAAAGATTAAGCGAAAATGGAAAACCTCTGCTCTTTTTTCGCCGTGAGCCAGGCCGAAAGTTAACATAAAAAGCGAAACCGACTCACGCCCGGCCAATTAGCACAAAATAACAAGAACGAAAGCCATAAATATCAATTCAAATAACCAACAGGAATACCGAACCCATTATTTTATCGCGGCAAAGCACAATAAATATCTTGAACCCAAGGCGTATTGGAATACAATAGTTTTTTTCGCATTGGATTAATTATTGTGAGTCAGCAGATAAGACCTTCATCTGATCGCTCGCCCGTGCGCGTAATAGCGATAACCGGCTGTGACGGCTCGGGAAAATCCACCCTGGCCGCCAGTCTGGTCGAGGCCTTATCGGCGCAAGAACCTGCCGAACTGCTTTATCTCGGCCAGTCTTCCGGGCGTATCGGCGAATGGATCAGTTCGCTGCCGATTATTGGCGCGCCCTTCGGGCGTTATTTGCTGAAGAAATCGCAGCGCGTGCACGATCGCCCTGCTACGCCGCCGGATAATGCCACGGCGCTGGTGATCTTTTTACTTTCCTATTGGCGCGTTTTTAAATTCCGCCGCATGCTGAAGAAAAGTCGCCGCGGCGCATTGCTGATTACCGATCGTTATCCGCAGGCCGAAGTGGCGGGATTTCGTTTCGATGGCCCGCAGCTGGCGAAAACCGCCGGCGGCAATCGCTGGATACGCTGGCTGAGAAAACGCGAACAACGTCTGTACCACTGGATGGCGTCTTATCAGCCCTTATTATTAATTCGGTTGGATATTGACGAGCAAACGGCCTATTCACGCAAACCCGATCACTCGTTGGCGGCGTTGCGTGAAAAGATCGCCGTCATCCCACACCTGACGTTTAACGGCGCTAACATATTGGATTTGGACGGCCGCGAGCCGGCCAAGCATATTTTCGATGCTTCGCTGCGCGCCGTTAAAATATCGCTGAGGGCCGCCAATGCCTAGCCGCCAAATAACCTTTTCGTACCGAAACAGATGAAAAAAAATAAACTCACTGCCGAGCAGGATACCTCTCACGGCTGCATCACCGGGCTGATTGCCGTGGTGGGCAGCGACGGCACGGGCAAGTCCACGCTGACCGCCGATCTGGTGAAAAACCTACAGCAGCATCGCCCCACGCAGCGCCGCTATTTGGGGCTGATCTCCGGCGAAGACGGCGACAAAATCAAGAAATTGCCGTTCATCGGCGTGTGGCTGGAGCGGCGCCTGGCGGCCAAATCCGATAAAACCCAGCGCATGAGCAACAGGCCGCCGGCGCTGTGGGCGGCGCTGATCATGTACGGCTTTTCGCTGTGGCGCGCCGCCAACCTGCGCAAGGTGCGGCGGCTGGCGCAGAGCGGCGTGCTGGTGATCAGCGATCGCTACCCGCAGGCGGAAATTTCCGGTTTTTACTACGATGGGCCCGGCATCGGCGTGGAACGCGCAAAAGGCCGGCTATTGCGCCGCCTGGCGGCACGCGAACGCCGTTTATATCAACGCATGGCCGTCTATCGGCCGGAGCTGATCATTCGCCTGGATATCGACGTCGATACGGCGTTTTCCCGCAAGCCCGATCACAGCTATGAAGAGCTGAAAGACAAAATTTCCGCCATGGTGCGCCTGCAGTACAACGGCGCGCGCATCATCGAGCTGGACGCCAGAGCCCCTTACGACGAGGTGCTGAGCAACGCGCTCAACGCCATTTCCGCCGTGGTGAACCCCGCGAAGCGCCCACAGAGCGACATCGGGCAACCCGGCGAAAACGCCGGTAAAGAAACTCAGGTTTATTAAAAAGAGACAGGGCAAGCGCATGAGTGCGGAACACAAGATGCACAAAAATAACGATGATGGCTGGTTTAAGTTATGAAACGATGGTTTTCCGATGGCGCGTTTCGTTCCATTTTACGTAATGCCGCCTATTTAGGCTCCGGCAGCGTCGCCAGCGCACTGCTTGGCCTGCTGGCGCTCTCCTGCGCCGGTAAAGGCATGTCGCCTGAAATGTTCGGCGTGCTGGTGGTGATCCAGGCCTATACCAAAGCGGTCAGCGATTTCATCAAATTCCAAACCTGGCAGTTTGTGGTGCAATTCGGCACCCCGGCGCTGGAGCATCAAAATACCGGGCGCTTCCGCGACGTCGTCGCGTTCTCCTTCGGCCTGGATATCGCCAGCGGCGTCATCGCCGTGCTGGGCGGCATGATCATGCTGCCGTTCTTGTCACACGCCCTGGGGCTGGACAGCGAAAGCTTCTGGCTCGCCATGCTGTACTGCACCCTGATCCCGTCGATGACCTCGTCCACGCCCACCGGCGTGTTGCGCGCCTTCAATCGCTTCGATCTCATCGCCATCCAGCAGGCGATCAAGCCGTTCCTGCAGGCGGTGGGCAGCGTCATCTCCTATTATTTCGATCTGGGGTTCCCCGGCTTTATCGTCACCTGGTACGCCTCTAACCTGATCGGCGGCACGCTGTTTTGGTGGTTCACCGCGCGCGAGCTGCGCCGTCGCGATATCCACGGCGCGCTGAGGCCGCGCCTGTTCAACGTCGCGCGCCGCATCGAGGGCGCCTGGAACTTCGTCTGGACCACCAACATCGCCCACACCATCTGGGCCGCGCGCAACTCCTGCACCACCGTGCTGGTGGGCGTGGTGCTCGGGCCGGCCGCCGCCGGGCTGTTCAAGATCGCCATGACCTTCTTCGATGCGACGGGCACCCCGGCCAAGCTGCTGGAGAAAAGCTTCTATCCCGAGATCATGCGTTTGGATCCGCGCACCAAGACCCCGTGGCTGCTGGGCCTGCGCTCTTCGTTGCTGGCCGGCGGCATCGGTCTGGCCGTCGCGGTGTTGATGTTGCTGGTGGGCAAGCCGCTTATTTCCGCGGTCTTCGGGCAGCAATACCTGGAAGCCTATGACCTGATTCAAATCATGCTGGGCGCGATCATCGTCTCGATGATGGGCTTCCCGCAGGAATCCTTGCTGTTTATGGCGGGCAAGCAGCGCGCTTTCCTGATCGCGCAGGCGACGGCCTCGGCGGCCTACATTGCGCTGCTGGTGTCGATGGCGTATGCCTTCGGCGTGCAGGGCGCCGCCTTCGCTTATTTACTGGGGCAATGTTTAGACGTGCTGTTATCCCTGATACCGACGATCGGCGCCTACCGCAATCGCTTTATGTTGGGGCTGAATGTGCCCAAAGAGAGTAATCAATGACCGCTAACACGAATTGGAAGAAGTTCTCCGCCGAAACCACCCAGGCGCTGTTTGTCGCCGTGGAAGAGGATGACCTGGTCGAGGCGAATATCAGCCTGCCGCAGCAGATCGATCTGGAATGCTCCCCCGAGAGCATCCGGGACAACTACGCGCTGTGCCTGCAGTTTTGGGAAGACGGCTTTTCCCGCCGCGAGCTGCTGCAACTGGTGAACGGTTTCCTGCAAGACCCGCAGTTGGCGGCGGCAACGCGCATGCGCTACAAATATATCCGCGCCCGCTATAAGCACCTGCGCTTCGCCCAGCAGCTGTACGGCGCGCCCCACCGCGCCAACCGCCTGTTCCACACCACTACCGTGGTACTCGGCCATTTTCAGGACGCGTTTCGCAACGGCAACCAGAAGAACCTGACGCTTTACGGCAACCTGCTGCGGCTGCTGCTCAGCAAACCGGTATGGTCTTACGTGCGCTATGCGCTGCGCCACACCCGCCTGGAAAGCGCACAGGGCTTTATCGCCTACCGCCAGGAGCAGATGCGCCAGCTGCAGACGCTGATCGCCGGCCCGGCGCTGACCGGGCATCAGTTCCACGACGTGCGCAAAATCGTCAGCCGCCAGGTATCGTTTTACGACACGCTGAGATCGATCGATCCGGACAACCGCGAGGCCCGGCAGATCTCGCGCTTCCTGGCGGCGATTAACGGCCTGATGGGCGACCGGCACGACGTGATGGTGGCGGACAAGCTGGCCGGCGGCGATATCTATGACCGGCCGGCGACGCTGGACATCGACATCCGCCAGCGCCTGGAGCTGCTGCTGGCGCGTTTTCCGCTGTCGTTTTCCCCGTCGGCCGTCGCGGCCGGCAGATAAGCGCGTTGCCCGTAGCCATGATGACGTTACCTCGCTTGCTGGCCCTCGCCCTGCTGCTGTCGCCGCTGGCGGCGCCGGCGCATAACTTCGTGCAGGGCCGGCCGGTGGCGCCGATCGCCATCGCCGATCGCGGCGAGCTGCTGCTGCGCAACGGCGATTTCAGCTACCGGCCATGGAACAGCGCAAAACTGGCGGGCAAGGTGCGGGTGATCCAGTACATCGCCGGGCGCACCTCCGCCAAAAAGAAGAACTCGCTGCTGATCAACGCCGTCAAGGACGCGAACCTGCCGGGCGATCGCTTCCAGCCGACCACCATCGTCAACACCGACGACGCGATACCGGGCTCCGGCTTCTTCGTGCGCGGCAAGATCGAGAAAAACAAGCGCCATTATCCCTGGGCGCAGTTCATCGTCGACAGCGACGGGCTGGGGCGCATGGCCTGGCGGCTGCCGGAGGAGAGCTCCACCATCGTAGTGCTGGACAAGGCCGGGCGCGTGCAGTGGGCGAAGGACGGCGCACTCACCCCGCAGGAAGTTGACCAGGTGATCGCCCTGCTGCACGCGCTGATCGCGCAGGAGACGCCATGAAGCGCACGCCGCCGGGAGCCGATGACGCATGCCTTTGATTGAACGCTATATCACGGTTGAGATCCGCCGCCTGGTGATGATGATCGCCGGGTTTCTGATCTTCATGTTCGCCAGCTACTCCGCCCAGCGCTACCTGACCGACGCCGCCAACGGCACGCTGGCGCTGCGGGTGGTGGCCGACGTGGTGTTCTATAAATCGCTGATCGCGCTGGAGATGATATTGCCCGTCGCGCTGTATGTCTCGGTGGCGGTGGCGCTGAGCCAGATGTACAGCGATGCGGAGATCACCGCCATGCTGGCCGCCGGCGCCAGCCCGCTGCGGCTGTACAAGGCGGTGCTGCTGCTCGCCGTGCCGCTGGCGATCGCGGTCACGCTGCTGTCGCTGTATGGCAGGCCCTGGGCGTACGCCAATATTTATCAGCTGCAACAACAGTCGCAGTCGGTGCTGGACGTGAGCCACCTGCAGGCCGACAAATTCAACGTCAGCGGCAACGGCCGCATGATCCTCGCCAATCACGTCGATAAAACGGCCAACCACCTGACGGACGCCCTGATTTATGTGCGCGGCGGCCATCACACCAACCTGTACCGCGCGCAGTCGGTGGAAGTGCTCGACGCCTCTCCCGCCAGCCCCGCCGTGCGGCTGAAAACCGGCACCGCCTATGTGCTGGATCGCCAGGGTGCCGACGACAACGGCCAGAATTACGACAACTTTGACATCGCGCTCAAACCGTTCGTGCCCAGCGCCGAGAGCCGGCACAAGTCGGCCTCGCCGGCGGAGCTGGCGCGCTCCGCCGATCCGGGCGATGCCGCCGAACTGCAATGGCGCGAGAGCCGCGGGCTGACCACCGTGCTGATGGTGCTGCTGGCGATCCCCTTGAGCCGCATCAAACCGCGACAGGGGCGCTACGCCGCGCTGCTGCCCCTGACGGTGCTGTTTACCGTGATTTTCTATGGCGGCAACATTTGCCGCACGCTGGTGGCCAACGGCTCTCTGTCGACGATCCCCGGCGTTTGGCTGGTGCCGATAGCGATGGCTGTCGGCATCGCCCTGCTGCTGGCGCGCGACTTATCACTGCTGCGGAAACCCTCCCGATGACTATTTTTAGCCGCTACCTAATGCGCAACGTGTTCATCGGCTTCGCCGCCGCGGCCGGGCTGCTCATCCCGCTGTTCACCACCTTCACGCTGATCAACGAGCTGGAGGACGTGACCCCGGGCGGCTACCGCTGGCAGCAGGCGCTGCTGGTGACCGTGATGACCCTGCCGCGCAGCCTGGTCGATCTGGGGCCATTTATCGCGCTGCTCGGCGGCATCGTCGGGCTGGGGCAGCTGTCGAAAACTCTGGAGCTGACGGCGATCCGCTCCGCCGGGATGTCGATATTCCGCATTGCGCTGGTGATGCTCGCCGCCGGGCTGCTGATGAACCTCTCACTCGGCGCCCTCGATGAATGGGCCGCTTCGCCGCTGCAGCAACGCGCACTGCAGATGAAGAACAACGCGCTGGCGCAGTCGAACAGTAACGACGTCACCGTGAACCCGCTATGGGCGCGGCGCGGCAACGAGTTTGTTACGGTCAAAACCGTCGATGAGAACGACCAGCCCCACGGCATTGAGATCTTCCGTTATCAGGCCAACCGCGCGCTGGAATCTTACCTTTACGCTGACAGCGCCAGCACCGCCGCCGACGGCAACTGGCTGCTGCACAACGTGATGCAAAAAAGCTGGCAAGGCAAAAAGGAGACGATTGCGCGGCAAGACAGCCTGCTCTGGCGCTCGCTGTTCGCCGTGCCTAGCCTGAAAGAGCTGACCCTGCCGGCGGGCAGCTTCTCGTTCCAACAGCTGGATCGCTATATCGATTATCTGCAGGGCTCTGGGCAACTCAGCACCGAATACCGCCTGGCGCTGTGGAAAAAACTCGGCCAGCCCCTGCTGGTGCTGGCGATGATTTTGCTGGCCATCCCGTTTACCTTCACCGCCCCACGTGCGCCCGGCATGGGCAGCCGATTAGCGCTCGGCGTCATCATCGGGTTGCTGACCTACATCGCTTACCAAATCGTTCTCAACCTGGGGTTGCTGTTCGCCCTCAACGCGCCCTTCACCGCCCTTGCCCCGCCGCTGTTGCTCCTGGCGTTGGCGCTGGCGCTGGTTTATCGGTTTGATCGGCGGGGTTAGGGGGGGAGTAAGCAGGGATGAGCACAGATGTGTGAGATAAGCCCGTCTGCAAAGACGGGCTTATCAGTCCACTTAAGGTTTAGGAGCATCAGATACTAATAGCTCTTGATGCTAATCGATACGCCACAACTCAGATAAGGCAATCGACTTAACGAAAGCGCTACCATTCAACTATGAGCTTCTTAAAATTACTTAAAAATTTGGATTAATACGGGCAGATACGCCGGCGTGTTCCTTTAAAAGATAAAGAAGGCCCCCACCATCAATGAGTTCTATGGGTTTATCCTCACAAAACCGATAAGCGTCTTTGCCGTACTGGCTGGTACAGACCAAAATCCCTTTGTTTGCTCCTTCATTCATCATTGTACCGTACAAGTCTCTTACAGAACTGACCCCGACTGTGTCTTTATATCTTTTGGCTTGAATAACAACTTTGCCTCCCAGAATTGGACGTGTATCAAATGCAACCGCATCAACACCACCGTCCTTTGTACCTCTGGTAAGTTTTGTATCTAAACCCATTTGCGTGAATAGGTTTGAAACCAATACTTCGAACTCAGATGGGGAAAGCTCCATAAGATTTGGGCGAGTTTCAAGGCCAGAAAGAGCATCCCCCTGCTCAATAAAGCGTTTATCAACCATATCAAACTCAAGAATAGGTTTGACTGCCTGGAGTTCATCAGGTCGTCCTGAAACTTGGGCCCCCAGGCTTCGGAGACATGCAATTTTTTCAACTCGTTCGAGTTTTATTTGCATAAAATCATCTTTGTGCGCTCGAGCTGAAACCAACGTAACAACGACGTCATGGCCACTAGTCGGATCAATGGTCTCGATAACACCGTTAAAAAGAACAGAAGTTAAAGCTGAGGCTTTATCTGCTTCGAATAACTCATGCAAAGTTCGAAGCGTAATTGCCGCAATTACATTTTGATATATTTCTTTGATTTCATTAGCCTTCCTCGCCTTTGATTCGATAGCATCTCTTGTCTTAACGTATCTATACTCAAGCTGATTTGGGACAATAGATATGTCTGGCAAGCTATATTCAACTACCAATTCTTTATTTTCAGGTAAGTATGCGAGTCTAAATGATTGAGGGAAACCAACTTCCGGATATTCAGAACGAGTCAGAACCATCTCACAATAAGCCAGCACACTGTCAGGAACACACTCCAGATAGTCTAGCTCAAACTGATTAACTTCCTCATGTTGTTTTTCAAGCTCGTCAAAATAGGCCACTCTATGCTTTTGATATTCTTCAACCAACGTATTTAGCTCAGCCTTCTGGTTAGAGGTTCTTCGCAGATATTCTTCTTTTCTTCTAGCGAAAATTTCTTCAGCACTTTTTAACTCACGTTGATATTTTTTCTTCACCCATGGGAAAATATTTTTCCATGCGGGAGGAGAATTAACAATTTTCAGTTCAGGCTCTGCCTCTGGTAATAGGTGTCCAGGCGTTTTGAAATCTTCGAACTGAGGAGTTTTTTTTAAGGCGGAGAAATCTATCGAATCGTCAAACTCGAGTGTATGTTCAAGCAAGGTTGAAAGAGCAATGATAACCTCTTCCAACTCAGCGTTCAGGTCGGACACTTCATCGAGTCGCCCTTCTAAATACGCAACCTTAGCTGCTTTTTCAGCTGCTTTATGCACACGTAATATCTGAGCATTTTCTCTTTTAGCTTCACGTTCTAACCGTCGAATCTCTGCAAAATGATTTCTCTCTGATCTCTTGCGCTCTCGCTCTGCTGCTGCTACGGCTCTAGCTGTCGCGCGGATAAAACCTTCAAATCCCGATCTGCGTCCCATCTCAGTCCCCAGTGTCTCCCACTAAAAAATCAATTCATGACCTTAGCAAAATTGCCATAGGCGAGCATGGATTTCCTTTAAGTTTTTCTCAATTTACTTCATTGACATTCACACGGTCCAGAAGACCAACAAAAATTCCTATCACCAATAATTAATTGATATTTAATTAATTAACAAGGCAATAAAACTTAATTCTTGGCAGGTCCGCTCACATAGCCTAGAACTACTACAGAATGCCTGCTCCCTATAGATGCAATGGTAAACAATGCTCTTAATGGGGTCAGTCCACTTCGTTGTTCCACTACTGATAGCCGTAGATGCCGTTGGGGGTGTTCCGCCAGTACGAAGGGGCAGTTGTACTGGGAGATGAGCTCAAAACACCGTATCAAACTTTGGAAAACAAGAACTTTCCGGTTAACCTTTGGCCGGCTTTACAAATTGGCCTGAGCCGTTATCATCCCTTATCTGGTGTCCTATGCGCCGTTAGCTATCGCTGATTGCCGTTCGATAACATGCCCCCTCAGGGCGCCATCGAGTGCAAGGAGTGCGAGCGCCCGCCTGAATTGGCCAAGACGCAGCAAGCAAAGGAAGAGACACGCTATGTTTTCCAGTTTGAAACTGCTGTATATCGCCGATGATATTATTTCGCCTGATGATTGAAGATCAGAAAGACGAGGATGTCGCCACTATCAGGGGGAGAATATGAGCAAGTTGATAATGGCCATGGCGTTACTGTTTACTGTTTTCATGATGCAAGGATGCAAAAAAAACATGGAATATGAACCACAGGATTTTTTTGAAGGCCGTCAACTGGAAGTCGCGCAGCTGATTTATGATGGCGATGAAGTGAAACTGAAAGAGCAGCTTCCCTCTATAAGCAAGGAAGAACTGAATCGACAGGTTAAGGCGGACATGACCCTGCTGTTTTGGTCGGTGTTGAACTCAATCTATGATAAAAACACGCCGGAAAGGCTGAAAATAATAACCGACCTGGTTAAAGCTGGCGCAGACCCGTTGCAGCCCAGACCAGAGGGAGGAAGCAGCCCAGCGGAATTCGTCATGAAAGCCGACAAGGGAATTTGGGTCAAAACCATGCTCGACGGCGGTTTACCGCCAAACGCAAAAGATAAGGTATTCAATGAGCCCATTGTATTCCAAACAATCAAAGCCAAAAACACTGAAACGTTAAAGGTGATGCTGGATTATGGCGCGGACATAAATATCAGAGACTCCTTGCAACAAACCTTATTAATGGATGCTTTTTTTAGCTCAGCCTTTGAGCACATGACCCTACTGCTCAATCGGGGTGCGAATCCTAACCCGGTAAATATAAACAATCTTTCGCTGTTAACAGCAGTGAATCGGCAAATAAAAGACAGCCAAGATGGCTCAGAATACAATGAACAGTGTAAGAAAATACTCGAGATCATGCTTTTGAAAGGAGCAAAGGAAACGCCGTAATTTCATCAACGCAGATCTGACAGCTGCCGGTTATTTATACTGAAGCTGTCAGGTTACATCTGGCTTTCGATAAACACGCTATAGACTACGCAATAAAACGGATTGAAGAGACGAGGATGCCACCATTCTCAGGGGGAGAAGATGAGAAAATTGATAATGGCGATAGCGCTACTGTTTACTGTTCTCATGGTGCAAGGATGCAACAAAAGCATGGAATATGAGCCACAGGATTTTTTTGAAGGTCGTCAACTGGACATCGCACAGCTGATTTATGATGGTGATGAGGTGAAACTGAAAGAGAAGCTTCCCTCTATAAGCAAGGAAGAACTGAATCGACCGGTGAAAGCAGACATGACCCTGCTTTTTTGGTCGGTGTTAAACGCAATCTATGATAAAAATACGCCGGAAAGGCTGAAAATAATAACCGACCTGGTTAAAGCGGGTGCGGACCCGTTGCAGCCCAGACCGGAAGGGGGAAGCAGCCCGGCAGAATTTGTCATGAAAGCCGACAAGGGAATTTGGATCAAGGCCATGCTCGACGGTGGTTTACCGCCAAATGCAAAAGATAAGGTATTCAACCAACCCATTATATTCGAAGCGTTAGACGCGAAAAACACTGAAACGTTAAAGGTGATGCTGGATTATGGTGCGGATATAAACACAATGGATTCATTGGGGAATACCATATTAATAAGCTCCCTGGATTCTCGTTCGTTTGATCATACGATTCTCTTATTGGAGAGAGGTGCAGATAATAAAATCAAGGGTAAGTTTGGTTGGACTATGGGCAATCAGCTCCAACGCTTTATAGATAGAGGGGTAGGCGATGCCGAGGATAAAGAGAAAATTAACAAGATAAAAGAGTTATTAATTAAAAACGGTGGAGACTGGCCTCCTCTACCTGTAGAGAATTGAGACTCCCTTAAGGTCAGCGTCGAAGACATGGAATATGCCGCTCAGAGGCAGAATGGCAACCGCCATCCAGCCCCTGCTTGCCCAGCCGACGTTAACGCAATGCCTTGGCTATCGCGCTAAACATCAGCGATGCCTCCAGCGGTTGGGCGCTGAAAGAAGGCTCCGCCTGCGGCCAGGTAGACCACTGGACGATCACCAGATTCTCCGCCTGATTCACCATAATCATCTGGCCGAAGATCCCCAGCGCCCACAGGGAATGTTTCAGGGACGCCTGCGGAGTAGGTTCTACGTTGGCCGCATTCACCGGCACTTCGTTGTTCCACCATTGAAAGCCGTAAATGCCGTCAGGATGCGCCGCCGATACCGAGCCCGCCGCCCGCGTCCAGTTGGACGACTGGGCTACCCAATCGGCCGGCAAGATCTGTTTGCCGTTCGGCAGCTTCCCGTTATGCAGAATGAATTCGCCGAAGCGCCCCCAGTCTTCCAGCGTGGCGTTGAAGCCGTGCGCGCCCACGTCGTGCTGGCCTTTGGCGTAGGCATGCCACACGCCGTCGTTCGCCATGCCGTACGGCTGCCAGATGCTTTGTTCCAGATAAGGCGCCAGCGGCATGCCGGTAGCGCGCTCCAGCACGTCGCCCAGCAGCCACGCGCCGCCGGAGGAGTAAGACCAGTTCTGCCCAGCCGGATGCGCACGCTGCAAACCGGCTACCAGCTTGCGCACGCAAGCATAAGTACCGGGTTTGGCTTCACACTCGGTCAGCTGCGCGAAGTCCGATTTCGGGTTGGTGTAATCCTCATTCCACGCCACGCCGGAGGTGTGGGTGATCAGCTGCCTGAGGGTCACGCCGTCCCACGCGGTGCCTTTCAGATCGGGTTCGTATTGCGTGATGAGATCGTCGAGTGAGTGGATCTTGCCCTGTTTAATCGCCACGCCCACCAGCGTGGCGACCACGGATTTACCCACGGAGCGCGACGTCCACAGCGTGGCGTCGGTATTGCCCTGCCCCAGATATTTCCAGGCGATTTTGCCGTCTTTCAGCACCAGCATGCCGCTGACGTTCTGGCGCTGCAGGTAATCCTGCAGGTGGTAGGTTTTGCCATTCACCCGATAGCTGGCATCGGTTAGCTGTTTAGCGGCAGCCGGCAGCGGTGTGGCATTGCCGTGATGAAACACATCCCCGGCATAGTTGCGGTAGTCGTTACGAAAACCGATCACCCGGTCACTCTGGCTCCAGGTGAGCATCTTGTGCGTGTCCGGCAATTGCGCATCGAAAGGCGCAGGACAGGCGCTGAGTTCGGTACCCGCACAGGCGGCCAGCGCGGCGGGCGCCAGCAGGCCGCTGCAGAGACTGATGACAACGCCCGCCAGCAGGCTGCGGTTAAACACTTTGCTTTTCATATTTTTTCTCGCTTAGCTCAGGAAGGCGTTCAGCTTAAAAAAACGCGGCCTATAATAAAAAACGCCTGATGGGGGAAAATCCCCCGCAAAATCGACGGGGGAACCGCGTGCCGAGCCTGATTTATTCCTTTGCCCAACTGGAAGCCTTCACCGCCGTGGCCGAGCACGGCAGCCTGGCGAAAGCCGCGCTCAAGCTGGGCAAAGACCGCACGACGCTGCGCGATTTGATTGATTTTCTCGAGGATGGCTTGGGCTATGCGCTGTTCCTGCGCGAGGGGCGCAGCCTGCACCTGACGCAGGAAGGCGAACAGCTGCAGCGCCAGGCGCACCTGCTGATGCGCCAGGTGAAAGCGTTTGAGGCGTTTGCCAAAGACGTACCGAAGAGCGCGGCGCAGGAAATCTCGCTGGTCTACGATCCCTTCACACCCCGCGCGCTGCTGCAGGCGCTGATTGCCGCCATGGCCCAACGCAACACGCGCCTGAGCCTGATTAACGCCTCGCGCGACGAAGCAGAAAGGCTGCTGGCAAGCGGCCAGGCCGATCTGGGCATCTGCCAGGCGCGCCATCGCAGCGTGGGCGACACCATGGAGTGGCGCGCCTTAGGGGCGATAGAGATGGATTTTTACGCCGCCGAAACGCTTTTCCCCAACGCGGAACAGCCGCTTTCGCTGCTGGAGCTCTCGCTCGCGCCGCAGGTGATCATGCACCCGGATTCTGACGAACCCGTGGCGCGCCGCCTGCAAATTTCAGGGCATACAATATTTACCAACGAGCTGGAAATGCTGCGCGCCCTGCTCGAACAGGGCTGCGGCTGGGGATTCCTGCCGACGCACATGCATGCCGAACAGTGGAAAAACGTTAACACACTGCGCACCGAAGTGGGCAGCCAGGGGATCAGCCAAACCATGGTCACCATCTGGAAGCCAGGCAATGACCGACGGGCGCTGATTGATGAGACGTTGGGGTTGTTGCCGGGGTTGTGGAGAGGGGGTTGGGGGGTGAAAAGTCGCTACTAAATTAGAGGTAGTGTTACCGGTAGTCGAGCGTAGGGTTCATCATCTGCGTTGTCGATCTGATCGCTCTTAAGCGGGGATTTCTGTTTTCCTCAATGAGCCCCACAACGCTTCCGTTCCACAGCTACTGGTACTGGTTTATTGCTTTGAACGGTGGCATTAAGGGGCAGCTTTGAGCGGAGAGCGGACATGCGGAAGCAAGGACTATGTATGAAAGTTAATCACGAAGTAACTAAACTCTGTTATTGCGGTGATGAAGTCGAATGTGATTGCACTGATAGTAGGATTGGCTTTGCAGTAATTTAAATGCGGTGCGGGACGATTGATTTTATCGCATATGATTGAAAGCATTCGGTGCCGAAAACTCGCGGGCAGGGAATCGGGCTGGGAGTACCTATAAGGGTATAGCTTACTCTACATGACACTAGAAATCGAATTCGTAGCATCTTATACAACAACTGCAGCATTTAATAAAATCGTACACACATCACACTTTTAAGCGATTCCCGAGCATCGATTCAAAGAATATGTTAATGAAATAACTCCCTTTTTATCTAAACACAGCTAAAATATGAAACTAATTCGCATTGATATTCAAAATTTTAGAGGCATATCTTCTGCTTCAATCAACCTTGAGAATTTTACAACTTTAATTGGTTCAAATAATATTGGGAAATCGACAATACTTAAAGCAATTAAAATTCTCGTTGATACGACCAACCCCACTTCTGAAGATTGGCCATTCCGTACAGCAAGTAATGATGAGATGATCATCACCGGTACGTTTTCTGATATTCAAGACTCTGAAAGATCGAAGCCCGCAATATCTAATTTAATTCATGATGGTGAATTAAAAATTCGAGTCAGGACCAAATGGGATTATGATAATGAATGTATGGGTGTTCCTTCTTATGAAGCTTATTATAATAAAGAAAGCATAGAAGATTTCACGACATCAATCGTTGCAGCAAGATCTATCCCATGGCTTTTGGATATTATTCGCGAACTTGATTGCAATAACAGCAAAGCCTACAAAGAAATGCAAAATGATGTTATTGGCATAATTAAAGAAAGACACCCTGAAAAAGTCTCATCTGATTTGTGCTGGACGTCAGATGGTATTAATTTTAAAAATAGCTTACAACAAGCATTACCACACGTTCTATACATCCCTGCGTGCTTTAAAATTGAGGATGATCTTAAATCTCAAAAAGGCACTCCGTTTGGATTTTTATTTTCAAATAGAGTATATCCTGTTTTACAGGCTGATTCATCATTCGAACAATATACATCCTCACTTGACCAGCTACATAAAAAAATGAAAGGTGAATTGGATGGCGAGCTTATCGAAGGACTTCAGGAGTTAATGGAATCAATTACTGATTCACTTAACCAAGTTATGGATTTGAAATCCAAAGTAAAATTGAGTCTCACTGATATAGATATTAATTCTGCATTGATGAAAGCAGCGACGTTAGTTATTGAAGATAAATTAGAAACTCAACTTGAGTATCAGGGAAGTGGGGTTCAAAGGGCTCTGGCATATGCACTTTTAGAATCTAATGCATTGTTCGAAGTGACTGAGTCTCAAAGGTCTACTATAATTTTATACGAAGAACCAGAGTTATACATCCATCCGCATCTAATGAGATTATTAAGAGATAAACTTAGAGATAAATCTTCAGATTCCTCTTATCAAGTTATCGTAAGTACTCACTCACCTTTTTTAATTGATATCGCTGAAAATCCATCATCCCTAAAACTCATAAAAGATAATAATGAGGGAACAAGGACGGTACATGAAATTGATGATTCAATTTTTCATGTAGGTGAAGAATATGATGAAAGGGAAATGCTTAGAGCAGCATTAGATTTTCACCCGACTGTATGTGAAGCATTTTTTGCCAAGCGAGTTGTTGTTGTCGAAGGTGACACCGAAGTTGCCATACTTAGATTTTCATCTGAGTTATGCGATAAATTAGGGATAAGTAAGAATTTAATTAAAGATACAACTATAGTCTCCGCAGGAGGAAAGTGGACGATACTAGCTATAGCAAGAATTTTATCTAAACTGAGTATACCTTTCAAAGTTGTCCATGACACCGACCGCAAAGGAATGACAGAAGAGCAAATTGCAAATATTTCTGCTATTAATGCTTTCCGAGCAAATGACAAAATTAGAGATATCGTTGGTGATGCTAATGTATTTCGTGTAAATGACACATTTGAACATCTGCTATGGGACCCTGTGATTGATGGCAATGCTCCATCTGAAGGAGGAAAACCCTTCAATGCATGGAAAAGGGTTCGCTCTTATATTGATGGTTCTATTGCTTTAAACCCAATCTGCGAGGGTAAATTACGATCTGTTCTTCAATTTATCTACGAATAATTGTCGATACAGTTATCGCATGCCGGTATTTTTACCGGCATGCACTGTAGCAATATGCTCAGTACTCGAAAGTTTTTTATCTGAGTACTTAAGCAGCATCATGAGAATGGATAGTTTTATGAACAGGGAGAGTTACCATTTTGAGTACTCCCCCTCACACCTACCCATTAGCAATGGGGGGAGCAATTCGCGTAGTATACAGGACCATGTAAAGCCAACTCTTTGAATAATATATTATTTATTACTTTCATCATTACCTCAACCGGAAGTTTTCATAGTTATTATCAATGCAAATATGCTAGCAATAGCAGCAGATAGTGAAACTAGCAGGCTCAACAAAGGTATATACAGAGCAGTAATTCTTTTAAATTTGCTCTCTTTATCTGCATATTGAATGAAATACATTTTTAGTCTCAAGATTTTTACTATTAAAACTTCTATTAACGTTGCCTTATGCAAAACACCTGTTACACGATGGAAATGAAGTAAGTTTTTGACAGCTTTCTCTAACTTTTTAGGTGTTATATCTTTTACATTGTATGAATGATGCAAAATCAATGAGTCATGTTTAGCTAGCGAGTCTTCAGAAGTAGAAGGAAATATAATCATATGGACTGCACCCGTTGCACTATAGGTAATTGATAATGCAGCCCCTTTTTGCCAATGATAATTATATCTTGTGTATTCCTTAGTAATCTCCTGACGCATATTTCCAGTCATACGGTCCCTAAAACAAAGTGTCAAACAATCAAACCCATAACCGTCAGGATTATCATCCATGTCAATTACAGATAGTTCATTGTCTTCATCTGAAAGTATATTTGCTAGCTGAATTAATTGTTCTTTAAGCTTCGGTTTAAATGTATACCAGTTAATATTAGAGATTGACCGTCTGAGTTCATCTTTTCGGAACCGATTCGAAGCATCCTTCATCCAACTCATTCACACCTCATTCTTAATAGTTATTCTGCAATCCTTTTCAGCGCAAATGAAATTATTGCTAATTAATGATCACCTTAGTCAACATGTAAGTATCCCAGCAAAAAGAACCATCAACTTTTAGAGAGTCTCTGGCACTCCAACTTCCGCTGCTGGCACAAAGCAGCCATTAACACCTAACCTCGACCATGCGATACACCTTACCAAACTCTCCTTCAACAAAATATAGCCGCATAAAATGATTCAATTCATAATTAATAAACCGACGACATTATTACATCTATTTTTATTCCATTATTTCCCCTCCCACGAACAAATCTCCCCCCAACTCCCCCCTAGCACCGCCCCCGCCCTTTCCCTACAATAAGGGGTCTGTTGAGGCATAACGCAAGGAAAGACGGTGTCGAAAGCCAATCCCAACGCCACTATCGTGGATATCGCCCGCCGCGCCAGGGTGACCAATATCACCGTTTCCCGCGCCTTCAATAAGCCCGAGCTGGTCAAGCCGGAAACCCGCGAGCGCATTCACGCCATCGCCAAAGAGCTGAACTATGTGCCCAACGCGTTCGCGCAGGGGCTGAAAAGCAGCAGCAGCCAGATTATCGGCATCGTCACCAGCAGCATGTATAACCCGTTCTATTCCGGCCTGATCAAGACCGTGTCGCGCATTGCGCGCCAGCAGGGCTACCAGATCATGCTGTTCGACACCGACGGCAGCGAAGAGGCGGAAATGCGCGCCATTCAGGCGCTGTTCGGCTACAAGGCGCGCGGCATCCTGCTTTCGGCGGTGCGCGACGACAAGCGCTATCGCCCCGCCTATCTCGAGCTGGCCGAGGTGTACGGCGTGCCGCTGATCCTGATCGACCGCGATCTCTACGATCAGCAGCTGAGCGGCGTGTTCCTCGATAACCGCGAAATCGGCGTGCTGGCCGGGCGCTATCTGGCGGAGCAGCCGGAGCAGAAGCTGCTGATTATTGGCGGCCCGGCGGATTCGGAAATTACGCTAACGCGCACCGCCGGCATCGTCGCGGCGCTGCAGGGCAGCGGCCGTGAGATTCATATCATCAACGGCGATTATGATTTCACCTCGCAAGAGAGCGAGGTGCGCGACTATCTGGCGCAGCCGGAGAACCGCCCGGATTACATCATCGGCCTGAACGGCATCATCACGCTGGGCGCCATCGCCATCTGCCACGAGATGGGGCTCTATCAGCAGGTGAAGTTCTTTTCGATAGACGAGCCGCCGCGCGCCGGCGCTTACGGCCTGCACATTCCGGGTGTGTATCACGATACGCAGAAACTGGGGGAGATCGCCGCGGAGCTGCTGTTCAGCGCCATTAACAGCCCGCGCGGCGAGTTGCCGGTGCGCAGAGAGTTCTTCACCGGCTCGCTGTTGAATCGCTGACGGGCGCTATTGCCCGTAGTAGGCGTGTTTGCCGTGCTTGCGCAGGAAATGTTTGTCCAGCAGCTCCGGCTGCATCGGGGCGATGGCCGGCGCCAGCTGGCGCGTCGCCATCGCCATGATCGCCACCTCTTCCAGCACCACCGCATTGTGCACCGCATCCGCCGCGTCCTTGCCCCAGGCGAACGGGCCGTGGGAGTAAACCAATACCCCCGGCACCTGCTGCGGATCGCGCCCCGCCTGATTGAAGGTCTCGATAATCACCTTGCCGGTTTCCCCCTCGTAATCCCCGGCGATCTCCGCCTCGCTCATCGGCCGGGTGCAGGGAATGTCGCCGTAAAAGTAGTCGGCGTGGGTGGTGCCCAGCGCCGGGATCGGCTGCCCGGCCTGCGCCCAGATGGTGGCGTTGCGGCTGTGGGTGTGCACCACGCCGCCGATATCGGCGAAGGCGCGGTACAGCGCCAGGTGGGTGGCGGTGTCGGATGAGGGCTTGCGGTGCCCTTCGCGCACCTTGCCCTCCAGATCCACCACCACCAGATCCGCCAGCGTCATCGCCTCGTAGGCGATGCCCGAAGGCTTGATCACCACCAGCCCGCTCTGGCGATCGATCGCCGAGACGTTGCCCCAGGTAAAGGTCACCAGCCCGTATGCCGGCAGGCTGAGGTTGGCGGCCAGCACCTGCCGCTTGAGTTCGTTCAGCATGCGATGCCTCCCTCATTCATCTGTTGTTCGATCCAGGCCTTGGCCTGGGCGATGCGTTGCTTATCCTGCCCGTCTTCGCGCGCCCACATCTCCAGCAGGTAGGGGCCGCGATAGCCGAGCGCGTTGAGCACGGAAAAGGCGTGGGCGAAATCCACGCAACCCTCGCCGAACGGCACGTCGCGGAACTGCCCGGCGCTGCCCGGCCCCACCGCGACGGTGTCTTTGAGGTGCACGGCGGTGATGCTGCCGATGCCCAGCGCCAGCTCAGCGGCGACGTCGTTGCCCCAGGCGCTGAGGTTGCCGAGATCGGGATACACCGTGAACCACGGGCTGTTGACGTGGCGCGCGATGTCGCGCCATTTGCTGATGCTGTTGATGAACGGCGTGTCCATCACCTCCACCGACAGCATCACCTGCGCCCTGGCGGCCTGCGCCGCCGCCCACTGCATGCCCTCGATAAAGCGTTCGCGGCTGTGGCGATCGGCGGGTTCGTAATAGACGTCGTAGCCCGCCAGCTGGATGTTGCGGATGCCGAGATCCGTCGCCAGTTCCAGCGCCTTGCTCATCAGCACCCGCGCCCGTTCGCGGGTGGCGGCGTCCGCGCTGCCAAACGGATCGCGCCGGTGCGCCGACAGGCACAGGCTCGGCACCGTCACCCCGCTGTCGAGCCGCGCCTGGATAAACGCCAGCCGCTGGCGGCGATCCCAGTCCAGCCGCTGCTGGCGCGCCGGCTGCTCGTCGATCGACATCTCCACAAATTCAAAGCCCAGCTCGGCGGCGGTGGCCAGCCGCTGCGGCCAGCTCAGATCGGCGGGCAGCGCCTTTTCATACAGCCCCAGACAGGCGGCGTTAGTCGTTTGCATCAGTCACCTCACTCAAAGCCTGAGCGACCGCCAGATAGCGCGCCTGCTGGGCGCGCAGGCGCCGATGGGCGGCGGTCGCGGGATAATAACAGCGCAATTTGGGCGGCGCGGCGGCGATCGCTTCGGCGAACCCGGCGTACTCCCCGGCGCCGACGGCGGCGCACAGGGCGGCGGCGCGGCAGCCGCTCTGGCGCGTTTCCACCACCTCAAGCGGCAGGTTGCCGGCGTCGGCGTACATCTGCATCCACACCTCGGACTGCGTCGGCCCGCCGGTCATGCGCACCCGCTCGATGCGCGGGTTCAGCTGCACCATGCGCTCCTGATGGATCAGGTGCGAGAACACGATGCCCTGGTAGATCGCCTGCACCACGTCCGCCATCTCGTGGTGGGCGCTCAGGCCGATCAGCCCGCCCGGCGTGTTGCCGCCGAGGTTGGAGCCGTACAGATAAGGCAGGAACAGCAGCCCGCTCGGCTGCTCGCGGCGCTCGGCCACCCAGGCGTTGAACTGGGCGTAGCGCTGCCGGTCGTCGGCGCAGAACTGGCGCAGGAACCAGGCCAGGTTGCCGGCCGAGGTCGGGCTGCCTTCGTGCACGAAATAGCGGCCGTCGATGCAGTAGCGCCCCCAGGCGTAGGGATAGTCGGCAGGAATGATGCGCTCGGTCACGCAGGTGGCGATCGACCAGGTGCCAGCCACCGCGCTGAGCGTGCGATCGTCGGCCACGCCGGAGCTGAGCGCCGCGCCCACCACGTCGAACAGGCCGCCGTACACCGCGGTGCCCGTTCGCAGGCCGCACTGCGCCGCCGCAGCGGCCGTCACCCGCCCGGCCAGCTGCGCCGAGCCGATCGTTGGCGCGGTCTTCTCCTGCGCCTCTTCGATGCCGAAGGCCGCCATCAGCGCCGGATCGTAAGCGCCGCTGCGCTGGTTAAACAGGTTGCTGCCGGAGATGTTGGTCACTTCGGCAGCCGCCTCGCCGGTGAGGCGAAAGCGCAGGTAGTCGTGCGCCATCAGGATGCGATCGACGGCGGCGTACTGCGCCGGTTGCCGCTGCTTCAGCCAGCGCAGCAGCAGCGCCGGGTGGCTGGGCCACAGCGGCTGCAGGCTGCGCGGGTAGGTCTGCGCGTCCACGCCGGCGCGGCGCAGCTCAGCCACTGTTGCCGCCGCGCGGTTGTCCGAAGAGAGGATGCCGTTGCCGACCGGTTTGCCGTGGCGGTCGATGGCGTACAGCCCTTTGCCGTGCGCCGAGAAGCTGACGCCGCGCACCTGCCCGGCCGCCAGCCCCGCCGCATGCAGCGTCTGGCGGATCGCCGCGCAAACGTCATCCCACAGCGCGTCCATATTGCGTTCGCTAAAGCCCGGCTGGGCGGCAATCGCCGCGCCGTCGCGCTCGGCGACTGCCAGCTCTTCGCCGCTTGCCCGGTACAGCCCGGCCTTGATCACCGTGCCGCCGACGTCTATGCCAAGAAAGACTGACATCGCGCCTCCTATTTGCGCCGCACGGAGCTGAGGTAGATGGCGGCCAGGATGATGCCGCCCTTCACCACGTTCTGGATATACGGCGATACGTTCATCAGATTGAGGCCGTTGTTGAGCACCCCGAGCATCATCGCCCCCACCAGCGTGCCGACGATGGCGCCGCGCCCGCCGGAAATCGCCGCCCCGCCCAGCACTACGGCGGCGATAGCGTCCAGCTCGAAGCCTTCGCCGGCGTTGGGCTGCCCGCTCATCAGGCGCGAGGTCAGCACCAGCCCGGCCAGCGCGGCGGTCAGGCCGCTGATCACGTACACCAGCATCTTGTAGCGCGGCACGCGGATGCCGCTCAGGCGCGCCGCCTCTTCGTTGCCGCCCATGGCATAGACGTAGCGGCCGAACGGCAGCTGGTTGAGCATCAGCCAGGCCAGCAGGTACACACCGAGCATGATCAGGATCGGCACCTGAATGCCCAGCACCGTGCCGCGGCCGAAGAACGAGAAGACGTCGGGCAGGCCGGAGATCGGGTAGCCGCCGGTATAGAGCAGCGCCAGGCCGCGGGCGATGCCCATCGACGCCAGGGTGACGATGATCGGCGGCATGCGCAGGTAGGCGATGCAGGCGCCGTTGGCCAGGCCGAACAGCGCGCCGAGCGCCAGCGCCGCCACCATCGCCAGCGGGATCGGCACCGCCGCCAGCATCAGCCCGGCGGCGACCGAACCGGCCAGCGCCATTACCGGCCCCACCGAGAGATCGATGCCGCCGGTCAGGATGGCGCAGGTCATGCCCACCGCGATGATGGCATTGATCGACACCTGGCGCGCCACGTTGGTCAGGTTGTTGACGCTGAGGAAGCTGTCGTTCAACAGGCTCATCAGCACGAACAGGACAACGAAGCCGATAAACGGCAAGACCGCCGGGTGATGCAGCAGTTTTTCCCAGCGCTTGCCGAGGCTGGGGCCGGCGGCGCGGCGCGCCACGGCGGGTTGTTCAATTCCGATCATAAGGCACTCCCGGTCGCGTGAAGCATGATGTGGTTGGATTCGATGTCGTCGCCGGTCAGTTCGGCAACGATGTGGCCGCCGCGAAACACCAGCACGCGGTCGCACACGCCGATGATCTCCGGCAGTTCGGAAGAAATCATGATGATGGAGATGCCCTGCTGGGTCAGTTGCTGCATCAGCTGGTAGATCTCGGCCTTGGCGCCCACGTCGATGCCGCGCGTCGGCTCGTCGAAGATCAGGATGTTGCAGTCATTGTTGAGCCAGCGGGCGATCACCACCTTCTGCTGGTTGCCGCCGCTCAGGGTGCTGACGGCGGTCTCGGCGTCCGGGGTTTTCACGCCCACGGCGCGGATCAGCCGCTGCACCACGTCGCGATCTTTGCGGGCGCTGACGAAGATCTTGCCGCGCCGGTGGTGCCGGTTGAGGGTGATGTTCTGCGCCACCGAAAACGGCAGCACCAGGCCCTCGGTTTTGCGGCTCTCCGGCAGCAGGCCGATGCCCTGCACCAGCGCTTGCGCCGGGGAGCGCAGCGCCGCCGGTTGGCCGCCGAGGCGGACGCGTTTCCGGTGGCAGCGGCTGGCGCCGATCAGCGCCGAGACGGTCTCGGTACGCCCGGAGCCCACCAGCCCGGCGAAGCCGAGGATCTCGCCCTTGTGCAGGTGGAAGCGGTCGGTCGCGCCGTGCTTCTCGCGCTGGATCTCCGCCTCCAGCAGAACCGTCGCGGTATCTACCGGGTGCTGCTTCACCGGGAAGGCGTTCTCGATTTTGCGCCCGACCATCAGCCGCACCAGCTCTTCCACGTTGGTGTCGCCGGTGGCCAGCGTTTCGATGTAGGCGCCGTCGCGCAGCACGGTGATGCGATCGCAGATGGTGAAGATCTCGTCCAGGTGGTGCGAGATAAACACCATGCCGACGCCCAGCAGCCGCAGATCGTTCATCACGCTGAACAGGTGTTCGGCCTCGCCCGGCGTCAGCGTGGCGGTCGGTTCATCCAGCACCAGCACCCGCGCCTCCAGCGACAGCGCCTTGGCGATCTCAACGAACTGCTGCTGCGCCACGCTCAGCTGCTCCACCGGGCAATCGAGATCGATAGTCACCGTCAGCCGCTTGAAGATCGCCTCGGCCTTGCGCCGCATCGCCCGGCGATCCAGCAGACCCCAGCGGTTCCTGATCTCCCGGTTGAGGAAGATGTTGTCGATGGCGCTCATGTAGGGAATCAACGAGAATTCCTGAAAAATAATGCCGACGCCGGCCTCGATCGCCTGGCAATAGTTGTTAAAGCGGCGCTGCTCGCCGTCGATAAAAATATCGCCCTCGTCCGGCTGATAGATGCCGCACATGATTTTCACCAGCGTCGATTTGCCGGCGCCGTTTTCGCCCAGCAGGGCGTGCACCTCGCCGCGTTGAATGGCCAGATCGATGCCGTCCAGCGCCTTCACGCCGGGAAAACTCTTTTTTATTCGCTTCAGTTCCAGTAAAGGTGTCACCGCATTGCCCTCCGCGCCGAACGCCCCGCCACAGCGGGGCGAACCTGGCCGCTGTTACCAGCTAAAGCCGGCCGCATTGCTGCGGTCGATCAGCTTCACTTTGACCGGCACGGTTTTCGGCACCGTGGCGCCCCAGTAGCGGGCCAGCGCAATGCCGAGCGCAATGCGCAGCTGGTCGCGCGGGAACTGCGCCGAAGTGGCGATAAACGGCGAATTCGGCTTGAGGATCTCTTTGATGGCTTCCGGCTGGCCATCGACGCTCACCAGCTTGACCTTGGCGCCGTTGCTTTCGATCGCCGCCAGGGCGCCGAGCGCGCCGACGTCGTTGACGCTGAAGATGCCCGCCAGATCCGGCGCCGACTGCAGCATGTTTTCGGTCACGGTCAGCGCGGTGTCCCGCTCCTGCTTGCCGTTTTGCTTGGTGACGATCTTGATGTCGGGGTATTTCTTCATCGCCGCTTCAAAGCCGCGCACGCGCTCCAGGATCGGCACCACCGGGATGCCGTCGAGGATCGCCACCTTGCCTTTGCCGCCCAGCGCTTTCGCCAGGTACTCGCCCGCCTGGAAGCCGGCGTCGTAGTTTTCCGAGCCGACGAATGAATCCAGCGGCCCTTCCGCCTGCGCGTCGATCGCCACCACTACCGCGCCGGCCTTATGGGCGGAGATCACCGCCGACTGCACCCCCACCGAATCGGTCGGGTTGATCAGCAGGATATCCACCTTCTTCTGCAGCATGTCCTCCACGTCGCCGATCTGTTTGGCGACGTCATGGCGCGCATCGGCCACGTACACCTTGGCGCCGATATCCGCCGCCGCCTGATCCAGCGCCTGTTTCATGGTGACGAAGTAGTCGTTGTTCATTTCCTGGAACGACATACCGATCGTGATTTGCTTGGCCAGCGCCACCTGGCTGGCCGCCAACATTCCACCGGCGACGATAAAAGGCAGGGTCTTTTTGAATAATGAAAACATAGCCAATTCTCCTGTAGGGAAGCTTCTTGTTGTGGTTATCAGAGCAACAGCATGTCTTTACGTTTGGCCGACCGGCCGGCCCCCATTGCGAGCGGGCCGACGGTCGTGACTGCAACAGCGGTACGGCGGGAGGGTCAGGGAACCAGGATCACCTTGATGGAGTCGGTCGAGTCCGCCAGGGCGAAGGCTTCGTCCCAGTCGTTCAATGAATAGCTGTGGGTGACCACGCCGTTGGAAGTCACCAGCCCGCGTTCGAACAGATCGATGGCGATCTCATAGCTGTAGGGCGCCAGGTGCGCGCCGCGAATGTCCAGCTCCTTGCGATCGCCGATGATGGACCAGTCGACGGTGGTTTCCTTGCCGAACACGCTGAACTCCACGAAGCGGCCCAACTTGCGGATCATCTGCAGCCCCTGGGTGACGCCGATCGGCGCGCCGGTGGCCTCGATATACACGTCGCAGCCGTAGCCGCCGGTTAGCGATTTGACGATCTGGTCGGCGTCTTCCTTCAGCGGGTTGATCACCACGTCGGCGCCGAATTCCTTCGCCAGCGCCAGTCGCTCGTCGATGGCGTCGATCACGATCAGTTTCTTTGGCGTCTTCAGGCGCGCCACCTGCACCATGCACAGCCCGAGCGGCCCGGCGCCGGCCAGCACCACCACGTCGTCCAGCTGGATGTCGCCGCGCGCCACGGTGTGGATGGCGCAGGCCATCGGTTCGATCAGTACCGCGTCTTCATGGCTCAGGCTTTCCGGGATCTTGTGCACGATGGCGTTCTCGGAAAAGCGCATGTACTCCGCCATGCCGCCCTCCGCCACGTCTTTTTGGAAACCGTAAATGTTATGCGTCTCACACATCCAGTAGCTGCCGGATTTGCAGTAGCGGCACTCCCAGCACGGCACGATCTGCTCGGCGATCACCCGCTCGCCGATCCGGTATTTGCCTTCCGCGCCCTCGCCCAGCGCGGCGATGCGGCCGTAGAACTCGTGGCCCGGCACCACCGGCGGTTTAACCCACGGGTTCTCCCCCCAAAACATCTGCGCACCGTTCTTGCATTTGCAGTCGCCGGCGCAGATGCCGCAGCCTTCCACCTTGATCACCAGCTCGCGCGCCTTCGGCAGCGGCGTAGGCACCTGTTCGAAACGATAATCCTGCGGGCCATGGCAAACGACCGCGCGCATTTTTTCCGGCAACTGGCTCATCTCTTCCTCCAATACATTCGTTAAACGCTTGAATTCTATTAATGTTGACGTTGTCATTTTTATTCAACAAAAAATGAGTAACGACACAACATGTTAAATTTCAATGAATTAATCATCACACATCCCGAAAACTCAAAATGACAACGTGAACATTGATCGACATATAACCAAAGCTGCAAAAAGAATTGTTTGAGCAAAATCACAGTTCGTTAACATTGCGGCTAAAAATGCTACAAATGCGGATCGCGATCCCATTTACAAGATCGATGAGGATCGGGAGATGATCGAAACGGCGGGAAGAAAATGATTGGCAGGAATGCGGGCCAGGCATCGCGCCCGGCCCGATAAAGCGGGTTACTTCACTTCGCCCATCGCTTTCAGCTTTTTGGACAGCTCGCGGCGCTCTTTGGACAGATCGGCATTTTTGATGATGTAGTCATCAACGCGATCTTCGTAGTCGCTGCGCATGTTGGCGATGATACCCTGAATGTCTTCAATGCTCATGCCGGGCTTGATATACTCACTCAGGTTGTCGAGCAGCAGCACGCGCTTCTGGTTATCACGAATTTTCTTTTCGTTGTCGACGATCTCGCGTTGCAGTTTGTTTTTGCGGCGGAACATACGCACAAACTCCAGCACGTCCTGGAAACTCGGCTTATTTGCATTATCCATCTTTATACCCTTGCTTTAGTAATACACAGATTCATTTGCTTACGGCCACATGGCACCAAGATACAGGTTTGTGGCGGTCCGGCACAACAGTGATTGGCTTATCTTACCCACTTTGCCCCGGCGGCCAAAACCCAAAGCGCCGCCTTCATGATCTGACCCCTTATTCGCGCCCGGCGGCGGTGCAAACCTGGAGCAAATCCCCCAGCTCTTCCAGCTGCTGCGCCAGCTCCATGCTGAGCCAAACGTAGCCGTAAATCGGCGCTTCGCCGTGTTGGCCGACGCTGACTTCCTGCATCAGCATTTTCAGCTCGCCGGCGATTTCCGCCAGCTGCCCCGCCGCTGCCTGGCGCTGCGCCTGCGGCCCTTCGCGCATCAGCACCGCCAGCGACTCCAGCGAGCTCAGCGTCAGCAGCTGGGTGCTGCGCAGCGTGCGGGCATTCAGCATGATGAAGTGCGTTTCGCGCGAGGCCCAGTAAGCATCGGCCATCAGCTCCAGCGTGCACACCAGATTGCGGCTGAGGGTTTGCACCGCTTCGAACACCGCTTTGGGGATGCGAGTTTCCTTGCTGGCGGGCACGATCAGGCTGCGCAGCTTCACCACCTGATTCAACAGATCCTTGAGCTGCGGCTCCAGCCGCGGCCGCTCGATAACGTTCGGCGAAAAATACGCGCCGTAGAGGCGGGCGGCGGTTTGCAGGCAGTCCGCCATTTGCATGCGCCACAGAATGTAGGCGCGCTGCGGGTAGATGCTGGTGAACAGCAGCGCCAACAGCGAGCCGAAGATCACGTCGCCGCTGCGCCACAGCGCGGTGTGCATGTCGCCAGCGCCCGCGCCGCACACCACCGCCAGCGTGATCCCCACCAGCAGCGCCATATACGGCCGTTTGCCTAGCGTCAGGTAACCGCAGACGAACATCACCACGCCGCACCAAACCAGCATCAGCGGCAGCGAATAGAGCTCCAGATACAGGGCGATCAGGCCGGAGGCGGCGCCGAACACCGTGCCGGCAATGCGTTGCAGCGCGCGCTGCAGCACGTTGCCCCAAAACGAGATCGGCCCCATCACCACCACCAGGGTGATCAGCGGCCAGGTGCCTTCGGGCACCGCCAGCAGGCGGATCAGCAGAAAGGTCAGGATAAACGCCAGCCCGATGCGCACGCCGTGTACGATGCGATAGTGGCGATAGGTCAGCAGTTCAAGGGAAGAGATTTTTCGATCGAGGCGCACAGTGCCTCCGATAAAGACCAACCAGGCCGCTATTTTAGCGGAGGAAGCCCGGCGAGGAAAAGGCGAATGAGGCGTCCCCCATTCACCTTCAGGCTCAGGCGACGTACTTGTCGACCAGCGCGCGCAGAACGGCGGCGGTTTCAACATCCATCACGCCGTCATACTTCTGCTGACGGAAGTGCAGCTGGAACGCGCGCACCAGCTGGCGATAGCCTTCTGCGGTGTTCGCCGCCGAGGTGTCGTAGCCGTATTGGGCGAACAGTTTCAGCAGATCGGCCTGCGTCGGCAGGCCCTGGCTGCAGTATTCCTGCTGGCGCTGCTGCTTGGTCGCTTCGTCATACCAGGCGCCGACGCCGGCCTGATACAGCTGCTGCCACGGGAACTGCGGGCCCGGATCGCTCTTGCGGCCCGGCGCGATGTCGGAGTGCGCCACCACGTTCACCGGCGAGATGTCCGGATAACGCTGCAGGATGTTCTGCGCCAGCTGGGTGACGGCCTCGATCTGCTGCGGATTGAACGGCGGGAAGGTGATGTTTCCACCGTCGCCGCTCGCCAGGTTGACGATCTCGATGCCGATCGAGGTGTCGTTGATATTGCTGCGGGTGCCCCATTGGCTGCTGCCGGCATGCCAGGCGCGCTCATTCTCGTCCACCAGGTTGAAGATGCGCACGCCGCTGAAGCCGGCCGCCTGATAGGTCGCCTCGGTCGGATCCGGCACCAGATAGTGCGCGCTGACCGATTTTCCGGTCAACGACTTCACCGAGTCGGCGAAGTTTTGCGCCGTGTAGTGCAGCACCAGAAAGCGCACGCGGTGGCCGAAGCTGGCGACCGATCGGTAGCTATTGTAATCAATCTTGTACATCGTAAAGTCCCTCTCTCGTTTGATTTCACTGAGCGGCCCCTCATCATGACAGACCGCCCCGCACGGGTGAACCCTTGGCCCACCCTTTTTGTTTTAGCTAATTGCTAAATCATGCGCAAGTATTTTTTAGCAAAATCGTTATTTACCTTTTTGCTAAAGAGTGCGATCATTGCACGATGGAAACTAAAGAAATCAGGCGCAACAATCTGCGCGAATTGATGGCCCGCTACGCCCGGCAAGGCGTCAACCAGAATGAATTCGCCACGCTGGTTGAGTCTTCCGCGCCGACGCTGAGCCAAATCATCGGGGAGAAATCCTCCCGCAATCTTGGCGACAATCTGGCCAGGCGGATCGAGGCCAAGCTGAATTTGCCCAAGGGCTGGTTCGACGTGTTTCATGAAAAGCAGCTGGTGCGCCCGTTTGACAACGTGGCGGCGGAGTCGGACTTCCAACCCGCCCGCTTGAAACCGGTGGTATGGGAAGATACCGAACAAGACAAGGAAGAGTTTGTGGAGATCCCGCTGCTGGATATCGATTTTTCCGCCGGCGACGGCTGCTACGAAATCGTCGATCGCGAGGAGTTTTCGCTGATCTTTCGCCGTTACTATCTGCACAAGATGGGGGTGGCGGTCAACGCCGCGCGCATTATCCGCATCTCCGGCTCCAGCATGGAGCCGCGCCTGCAGGACGGCGACGTGGTCGGCATCAACACCGACGACACGCGCATCCGCGAGGGCAAGACCTACGCCATCCGCCACGGCAATTTGCTGCGGGTGAAAGTGCTTATCGAACAGCCGGACGGCGGCGTCATCATCCGCTCCCTCAACCGGGAAGAGTACCAGGACGAGCATCTCAGCTATCAGCAGCGCAAAGAGCAACTGGTGGTGCTCGGCCGCGTCTTCTGGTCATCTTCGTCCTGGTAACGGACCACAGCGTCGGGCGCCCAGGGCGCCCGGCGGTTATTTGAAGTCCACCACCATCTGCTGCTGAATGGACAGCCCGCGGGTCGACTGCACGCAGCCGGCGATGTAGTCGGTGAAGCGCGGCGGTTTCGGCATGCCCAGCTTGAGGATTTTCTCGTTGCTGAAACGCACGTTGAGCATGGCGAACGATCCGTACAGGCGCATCGCTTTGAGCATCAGCCGCTCGTTGCACGGGCCGAAAATGTCTTTCAGCTGACGGCGCATTTTCACCAGCGCGTCATACGTCACCTGCGCATACTCATCGCCCACCGGCGCCTTTTCCAGCGCCGCCGCCATGGCGCGGTCGATTTCGGCAAAGCTGACGCTGCTCTCCTCACCGGCGGAGATATGATAAACGTCGTTCTCGAGCGTTTCGCTGTTCATCAGCATCACCAACGCATCCGCACAGTAGTCCGCCGGGATCACATCGATATTGTCCTGCAGCGAACACATGAACTTGCGCAGCATCAGCGCCATGCCGAACACCCAGAAAATGCTGCTGGAAGGCTGGCAGCCCAGGCGAGTGTGGCCAACGACGATCGACGGACGGGCGATGGTCAGCGGCATGTGCGGGCAGCGCTGGCGCATCAGCTGTTCGATGGTGGATTTGGAACGCGTATATTCCACCAGGTGCTCGGCGTCTTCCTCAAACTCGCCGCTCTCCGACACCAGCGAACCCGGCTCCGGCGAACAGGACATGGCGGTACCGACGTGCAGGAAGCGTTTTAATCCCGGCACCTGCGCCATTCTTTCGGCAAAGGCCAGTGTGCCTTCTACGTTTACCTTCCAAATGAGCGGGTTATTACCGAAAGAAGCAACGGCCGCGCAGTTAATAACGTGCGTGACTTTGTTAATGCGTGCGTCAGTTAAAAAGTCGGCCGGCTCGGAAAGGTCGCCCAACAATATATTTTCTATCGTAATTTTAGACAGCAGATTCGCGTCGATATTAAATTTTTCCATATTCGCGCGAATACGGGCCAGCCCTTGCTGCGCATCGTCGGCACGCACCAGTAAAAGATAATTAATAGACTGATTTTCAATCAATAATTTTTCAAGAACCGCACCACCGAGAAAGCCGGTAGCGCCGGTCAACAGCAGCGTTTTCATAATTGTCACCCACATTGGCATTGAATGTGGAAGATTGTATCTGCGGATAATTAAACAATTATTAAATAGAATTACGGCGCCCTTAAACACTTTTCTTAATATTATCTTAAGGAATCTTTTGAAACATCCATCATGGGTTTAGTAACAAAAGAGTCGGGACAAGATTACGATTAATCCCTACTGTTTAAATACCATTGATGTAACCCCTGATTTAATTTAATGGTCAATGTTATTTCTCTTAGCGTCCGTGGAGGACTTATGACCTATAACCAAAAAATCTGGTTGGGGGTTTTGCTTCTATGCACCCTGTTTTGGGTGGCGGTGATCGGCGGCGCCTGTTCGCTGTATCAACGCGTGGATCGCTTCCAGGCACATCACGCAGAGAGCGAGTTCGCCGCCCGCCACAGCCAGGCGCCTTGCGCGCAACCCGGCGCTCAGGCGTCGACTGCCCCCCGGAATGGGTAGGGACAATATCCGCTAACGATCCTATTATGCCCTAAGGTTAACAGGGAGATAACGATGGCTCGAAAGCTGGATAGCTTACCGCAGGCGCAACGCGAGAAAATAGAAACCGATTTGCTGGCCATCAGCGTGATCTACAACGAACGCTACGGCATCGCCTCCACTCAGGCGGAAACAGAACAACAGGTTCCCGACCACCTGCTCCCCTACTTTCATCAACGGCTGAATTATTATCGCCGTGCGTAATTGCGCGCATTTCGCTAACCGCCGCTTGGCATCGCTCCCCACGCCGTTACAATAGAGGCATATTGTATCCGCCACTGAAGAGACGCGATTTTGAGCAGCAAGGCAACGGCCACATTTTATATTCACGATTACGAGACTTTCGGCAAGAGCCCGTCGCTGGACCGCCCGGCGCAGTTCGCCGGCGTGCGCACCGATATGGATTTCAACATTATCGAAGAGCCGCTGGTCATCTACTGCGCCCCGGCCGACGATTACCTGCCGGAGCCGGAGGCGGTGATGATCACCGGCATCACGCCGCAGGTGGCGCGCGCCAAAGGCGTTAACGAAGCCGAATTCACCCGCCAAATCCATCAGGCCTTCAGCGTGGCCGGCACCTGCATTCTCGGTTACAACAACATCCGCTTCGATGACGAAGTGAGCCGCAATATCTTCTATCGCAACTTCTACGATCCCTACGCCTACAGCTGGCAAAACGGCAACTCGCGCTGGGATCTGCTGGATGTGATGCGCGCCTGCTACGCTCTGCGCCCGGACGGCATCGTTTGGCCGGAAAACGAAGACGGTTTCCCCAGCTTCCGCCTGGAACACCTGACGCGTGCCAACGGCGTCGAGCACACGCAGGCTCACGATGCGATGTCGGACGTTTACGCCACCATCGCCATGGCCAAGCTGGTCAAGCAGGCGCAGCCGCGGCTGTTCGATTTCCTGTTGCAGCACCGCAATAAACACAAGCTGAACGCCCTGATCGACGTCGCCGACATGACGCCGCTGGTGCACGTCTCCGGCATGTTCGGCGCGGCGCGCGGCAATACCAGCTGGGTATCGCCGCTGGCCTGGCACCCGGACAACAAGAACGCGGTGATCATGTGCGATCTGGCCGGCGACATGACGCCGCTGTTGACGCTGAGCGCCGAGCAGCTGCGTGAGCGGCTGTACACCCGCCGCGACGATCTGGCGCCGGATCAGGCGCCGGTGCCGATCAAGCTGGTGCACATCAACAAATGCCCGGTGCTGGCGCCGGCCAAAACCCTGCTGCCGGAGAACGCCGAGCGGCTGGGCATCGATCGTCAGGCGTGCCTGCAAAATCTGCAGCTGCTGAAACAGCATCCGGAAGTGCGCGAGAAAGTGGTCGCGCTGTTCGCCGAAGCCGAGCCGTTCAAAGGTTCCGAGGACGTCGACGCCCGCTTGTACGACGGTTTCTTCAGCGACGCCGACAAGGCGGCGATGAGGATTATCCAGCAGACCAAGCCGCAGAACCTGCCGGCGCTGGATCTGGCCTTCAGCGACGGCCGCATGAAAGAGCTGCTGTTCCGCTTCCGCGCGCGCAACTACCCGAATACGCTGGACGACGCCGAGCAGCGCCGCTGGCTGCAACATCGTCAGGAAGCCTTGAGCGCGGAGCGCGTGCAGAGCTATCTGCTGCAGCTCGAATCGCTGTATAACCTGCACGAAGGCGACAAAGAGAAAACCGCCCTGCTGAAAGCGCTGTTCGATTACGGCAAAGAGTTGGTGGGATAAAATCCGCCGCAGCAGAAAAGGAAAAGGCCGCGAAAGCGGCCTTTTTTGTGGCTGAGGAGACGGCTCGCGCTTAGGCGGCGTCTTCGCTCGCTTGCGGCACCGGCAGACGGAAGCTGCGGGTGACGAAGGCCAGGTAGATCAGGCCGATGGCCGCCCAAACCAGGCCCAGCGTCATCGAGCTGGCTTCCAGGTTGATCCACAGCGCGCCGACGGTCAGTGCGCCCATCACCGGCAGGATCAGGTAGTTGAACGTGTCCTTCACGGTGCGGTTCATCTTGTCGCGAATATAGAACTGCGAGATCACCGACAGGTTAACGAAGGTGAAGGCCACCAGCGCACCGAAGTTGATCAGCGCGGTCGCGGTCACCAGGTCAAACGACACTGCGGACAGCGCGATGGCGCCTACCAGCAGCACGTTCAGCGCCGGGGTACGCCACTTCGGATGCACATAGCCGAAGAAGCGAGTCGGGAACACGCCGTCGCGGCCCATCACGTACATCAGACGCGAAACGCCCGCGTGCGCCGCCATGCCCGACGCCAATACCGTCACGCAGGAGAACACCAGGATCACCGACTGGAAGAACTTGCCCGCCACGTACAGCATGATTTCAGGCTGCGACGCGTCCGGATCCTTGAAGCGCGAAATGTCCGGGAAGTACAGCTGCACGAAGTAAGACACCACGATAAAGATGATGCCGCCGATCAGCGCCGTCAGGAAGATGGCTTTCGGGATCACTTTTTCCGCGTCTTTGGTCTCTTCGGACAGCGAGCTGATGCCGTCGAAGCCCAGGAACGAGAAGCACAGGATGGTCGCGCCGGTAATCATCGGCACCACGTGAGCGTTATCGGACCAGAACGGGCGGCTGCTGACCAGCGTACCGGCGCCTTCGCCGTGGTAAATGCCGTTGATCACCAGGCCGAGGAACACGATCATGATCGCCACCTGCACCACCACGATGATGGAGTTCAGGTTAGCCACCAGCTTGATGCCACGCAGGTTGAAAATCGTCATCAAGCCGACCAGCACCGCCACGAAGATCCAGGACGGTACGCCCGGGAAGATCGCTTCCAGGTAAATCTTGGCCAGCAAAATGTTGATCATCGGCATGAACAGGTAGTCCAGCAGCGATGACCAGCCCACCATAAAGCCGACGTGCGGGCTGATGGCTTTCTGGGCGTAGGTGTAGGCGGAACCGGCGGAAGGGAACTTCTTCACCAGCTTGCCGTAGCTCAGGGCGGTAAACAGGATCGCCAGCAGAGCGAAGGCGTACGCGGTCGCGACGTGACCATCGGTCAGGCCGGATACGATGCCGAAGGTATCGAAAATGGTCATTGGCTGCAGGTAAGCCAAGCCCATCATCACTACCGGAACTAAAGTCAGGGTTTTACGCAGCTGAGTGCGCTGAGCCGGAGCGGCGTTGATGGTGTTATCGGACATTGTTCAGCCCCCCCTTACCTTGAGCCTTGCGGATGGCGGACACGCCAAGACTTAAGGTTGCGGGGAAACTTCGCAACGAGCGACTTAATTCTAAAAGAAGGGGGTTGTAAGCTGGATAACGGGTCGAGGTAACCTCGGCTGCTCCATAGTCGCTGCGGCCACAGCGGAAACCGGCGGGCACCGGCGCTAAAGTGAAAAATTGCCCCATCTTTCTAATCCTCATGAGTCACGACCATAAAGTTTTGTTTGATCGTGCACGAAACTATTTATCTATCCGGATCGGTGTCCGGCCTCGCTTGGTGTATGAAACGCTACGTTGGTAAAACATAATGCAAAAAAAATAACCGACGCTTTCAAAACGTCGGCTATCTGCATTTGAGATATTTTGCACCAGAATGCCTCCGAATGACAAGATCCGGAAACCCTCAAATACAAATTCTTTTTGTCGATCGCACGGAAAACCAGCCCAGCAGTCGAATTAATCCGCTGCCGGCAGGCCAGTCGCCCGCACATACCTCTTACTTTATACGCCTATTCAGGCATTTTTCAACATCCAGTCGATCTCGGTTTCCGTCACTCGCCGTTCAAACTGCAGCAGTTCGTCGGTCTTGCAGGCGTGATAAACGCGGGTGAAGCGCTCGCCGAGATAGTGCGTCAGCGCGTGCTGATGTTCAAACTCGTACAGCGCGTCGCTCTGGCGGATCGGCAGCGGCAGCCCCTCTTGCTCCAGCCCGTTGCCGGTCACCGGCTCAGGCAGCGGCAGTAGGTTGTCCAGCCCGTACAGCATGCCGGCCAGGATCGCCGCCATCACCAGATAGGGATTGGCGTCGGCGCCGGCCACGCGGTACTCCACCCGGTGGTTCTCCGGTTCGCCGCAGGGAATGCGCAGCGCCACGGTGCGGTTGTTGTGGCCCCAGGCGGCCTGGATCGGCACATACATCCCCGGCTGGAAGCGCCGGTAGGCGTTGACGTTCGGCGCCAGCAGCGCCATCGACGCCGGCATCAGGGTGATCATCCCGGCCAATGCCTGTTTCAATAGCGGCGAATCCTCGCCTTCGGCGTCGGCGAACAGGTTGTTGCCCGCCCCGTCCTGCATGCTGACATGCACGTGCATGCCGCTGCCGGCGTAATCTTCATAGGGTTTGGCCATAAAGGTGGCGTGCATGTCGTGGTTCTCGGCCACCAGCCGCACCAGCCGCTTCAGCGCCAGCGCGTGGTCGCAGGCCAGCAGGATGTCGTCGGTATGACGCAGGTTGACCTCGAACTGCCCCGGCGACGCCTCCGCCACCGCGCCGTCCGCCGGCAGCCCCTGCAGCTTCGCCAGCGCGTCGATATCGTTCAGCACCTCGGCGAAATGGTTCAGATTATCGACGGAATACACCTGGCTTTGGGTGTTGCGCTCCTGAGTGCCGGGCGCACACGGCGGCTGCAGATCGCCTTCCGCATCGCGCAGCCTATCGATGAGATAAAACTCCAGCTCTACCGCTGCCACCGGGAACAAGCCGCGCTGTCGCAGCGCCTGCCACACGCGGTTCAGCACATTGCGGGGTTCAACGTCAAAGGGAGTGCCATCTTCATCCAGCATGGTGAGCAGCACCTGGCCGATGTGCTGCGGATCGGCCGCCGACGGCGTCAGCGAACCGGGCACCGGCAGGCATACGCGATCCGGTTCGCCGAGTTCCTGCCCAAGGCCCGCCTCCTCCACCACGTTGCCGAGGATGTCCATAGCGAACACCGACGCGGGGAAGTAGCTGCCTTTTTCCAGTTTTTTCAACCCTGAGACGGGTATGCGTTTGCCGCGGAAGGAACCATTGAGATCGGTGAGAAGGATATCGATATACTGCGTGGCGGGATGGCGTTCCAAATAATGAGCGACCTCATTTTGGAACGCGCTACTTCGCCTCTCTTCATGATGCTGTGCAAAATGTTCAACTGCTGCGCTATTGGTTTGCATACGTCACCCGCCATTATGCTCTTAAGGCGCGTTGGCGCCCGTCCGCCGTTCGATTCAACACATGATTGGATTTCTCGCCAGGTCGCGCCGCCGCCGGGCGCTCAAAATAACATCCACAACATGAAACATAGTCTTAACAGAATGGGTTTGCAAATGTTACAATCCTGTTTGATTATTCGCCACCGGCTGCTAAATTGATAAAATATTGACCGAAAAGGCCTTGATGCCATTTTACGTCAACTATTTTGTCCGCCGCGCTGACGGTGAGCATGGGCAATATATTTTCCAAACCTACCCTAACTACCGATATCATGCAGCATCGTTATCGACCAGGCAGGCGCCCGATACCGATCGTCATTTCAGCCTGTCGCCCTTACCAGAAGGAAGTACCGCTATGAGCGAAGCCAGCTTGGCACCGGGCAAACGCCTGTCGCAGATCCGCCAGCAATTGGGTTTGTCGCAGCGCCGGGTCGCCGAACTGTCCGGGTTAACCCACAGTGCGATCAGCACCATCGAACAGGACAAAGTCAGCCCGGCCATCAGCACGCTGCAAAAGTTGCTTAAGGTGTATGGCCTGTCGCTGTCGGAATTCTTTGCCGAACCGGAGGCCGTCGACGAACCGCGCGTGGTGATCGACGCCGAGGACCTGATTGAGATCGGCAGCCAGGGGGTGTCGATGAAGCTGGTGCACAACGGCAGCCCGACGCGCAACCTGGCGATGATGCTGGAAACCTACCAGCCCGGCACCACCACCGGCGAAAAGATCAAGCATCAGGGCGAAGAGATAGGCACCCTGCTGGAGGGCGAGATCGTGCTGACCATCAACGGCCAGAGTTACTGCCTGACCGCCGGTCAGAGCTACGCCATCAACACCGGCATTCCGCACAGCTTCAGCAATACGTCGGCGCGCATCTGCCGCATCGTCAGCGCACACACCCCCACCACCTTCTGACCGTTTATCGCTCCGGCGCAGCCTGACGCGGGTTGCGCCCCTGTCCGCCCACGCTTTCATCGCCGTTATGCCATTTTGTTGGTTGCCAACGGCGCAATCTGTGTTACAACAGAGCAAAACAGCCATCTAAACATCTAAACGGCCTCACTACGCAATGTCAACCGCAACGCCTTCGCGCCTCGAGATGCGCAATATCTCGATCGCCTTCGCCGGCTTCAACGCGCTGCAGGACGTGGACTTCACGCTGCACGGCGGCTCAATCCACGCGCTGGTCGGCGCCAACGGCGCGGGCAAGTCGACGCTAATGGCGATCCTCTCCGGCGCCCACGATCACTACCGCGGCGAGATCCTGATCGACGGCCGGGCGGTGGAAATTCATTCCCCGCTGCAGGCGCGCCGCCACGGCATCCACGTGGTGCAGCAAGAAGTCGATGTCGCGCTGATCCCCACGCTGTCGGTGGCGGAAAACATCATGCTGGACTGGCTGAACGAACCGGGCCACTGGCTGAACTGGGCGGAACTGCACCGCCGCGCCGCACAGCTGCTGCAGCAATGGGCGCTGCCGCTCAATCCGCGCAGACGTCTGGCGGACTGCACGCTGGCGGAAAAACAGCAGGTGCTGCTGGCGCGCGCGCTGTCGCACCGCTGCCGTTTTCTGGTGCTCGATGAACCGACCGCGCCGCTCGATCGCGCCGAGAGCGAGCGCCTGTTCAACGTGGTGCGCCGCCTGCAATCCGAAGGCATCGGCATCGTATTCATTTCTCACCGCATCCACGAACTGAGCGACATTTGCGATCGGCTGACGGTGCTGCGCGACGGCCGCCGCGTCAGCGAAGACGCCATGCGCGGCCTCGGCGGCGAACAGATCGTAGAGAAAATGCTCGGCCACCGGCTGGACGACATTTTCCCGCCGCCGCGCCCGCCGCACGCGGAGCGTACGCTGCTGCAGGTGGAGGGCTTGCGCGATCGCCATAAGCTGCGCGACGTTTCGCTGCGGCTGCATGAAGGCGAGATCCTCGGCATCGCCGGTCTGGCCGGGGCCGGGAAAAGCGAGCTGTGCAAGGCATTGTTCGGCGCCGGCGCCGCGCAGCTGGAACGCGGCGAACTGCGCGGGCAGCCCTGGGCGCCGCGTGCGCCGCATCTGTCGGTCGAACAGGGGCTGGCGCTGGTGCCGGAAGAACGCCGCAAAGAAGGCATTTTTATCGATGAGGCGATCCCGATGAACCTGAGCGTCAGCGCCGATGACAGCTTCTCGCGCTGGAGCCTGTTCAGCCGGCGGCAAGAGCTGCGCTGGGCGCGCGAGATCATGCAGCGTCTGAACATTCGCGCCTCCGGCCCGCAACAGCGGCTGGCGCGCCTGTCCGGCGGCAATCAGCAAAAAGTGGCGATCGGCAAGTGGCTGCGCGGCGACGCCGACGTGCTGATCTTCGATGAGCCGACCAAGGGCGTGGACATCAAGGCCAAACAGGAACTGTTCAGCCTGATCGACGGCCTGGCCCGCGCCGGCAAAGGCGTGATTTACGCCTCCGGCGAGTTCGCCGAGCTGGTTGGCCTGTGCGATCGCATCTGCGTGCTGTGGGATGGCCGCATCGTGGCGGAGCTGAACGCCGCCGATACCGACGAAGAAACCTTATTGCTCTATTCCACCGGAGGAACCCCTGCGTGAGTAAAGAATTTGCCTTGCGGCCTGCGCTGCCCTGGCGCCAACAGCTGTTTGATTTCCTCTACAAGTGGGGCATGCTGCTGACCGTCGCGGCGCTGGTCGCCCTGTTTGGCCTGGCGTCGGACAACTTTCTCGATGCCAACAACATCATCAATATCCTGCGCTCGATCGCCATCGTGACAGTGATCGCCATCGGCGTCTCTATCTCGCTGTCGGTCGGCGGTTTCGATCTGTCGGTCGGCTCGACCGCCTCGCTGGCCAACGCGCTGGTGATTTCCCTGTTCGTCTGGCACGGGTTCGGCACCACCGGCGCCATCGTGGTGACGCTGTTGCTGTGCACGCTGGTCGGCCTGTTCAACGCCCTGCTAATCGTGGTGCTCAAAATCCCCGATATGCTGGCGACGCTGGCCAGCCTGTTCGTGATCCAGGGCGTGGCGATGACCTACAGCTACGGCGGCTCCATCACCCAAAACATGGTGCTGCCGAATGGCGACATGGCCGAAGGCCTGATCCCGGAAGTGTTTTCCGCCCTCGGCCAGGTGCCGGTGATCGTGCTGATCATGCTGGCGGTCACCGTGGCGGTACAGCTGTTCCTGTCGTTGACCAAGCACGGCCGCCGCATGTACGCCATCGGCGGCAACCCCGAGGCGGCACGCCTGTCGGGCATTCGCACCGTGCGTTACAGGGTTGCCGCTTACGTCATTTCTTCTTGGCTGGCGGCGCTTGGCGGCATCCTGCTGGCGTCACGTATCGGCTCTTCGCAGGTCAACGCCGGCGGTGGCTATCTGATGGATGCGGTGGCGGCGGCCTACATCGGCTTCTCGCTGGCCGGCTCCGGCAAACCCAATGCGCTCGGCACCCTGATCGGTGCGGTGATCCTCGGCGTGCTGCAAAACGGCCTGGTGATGCTGTCGGTGCCCTACTACGCCATGGACATTATCAAAGGCCTGGTGCTGGCGCTGGCGCTGGCCATCACTTACATCCAGAAACGCTGATCCTCCCCGGCGCACATCCGCTGCGCCGGTTTTCCCTTTAATTCATCCGGTTACTCTTTCCCGCCAGAATAACAATCATACAAATGATATGAATTATCATTAGCGTTTACATTAAGTAAAAAATCCTTACAATACCCTCACGCAACGCTGACGAAGCACCGGATTTCTCAGCGAACGATGAATAATTTCATTAGAAATTCAATTGGTTAATTACTTTCACTTCAATCCAGGAAAGGTTTACCTCATGGAAACGCCACGTTACAGCAAGCTCGCCGCCATGGTCATCGCCTCGCTCAGCGCCACCGCCGCGCTGGCCGCGCCGCAGACTGACGCCCAGGACACCATGGTCGTCACCGCCTCCGGCTTTCAGCAAAAAATTCAGGACTCCGCCGCTTCCATCTCAGTGATCCCGCGCCAGCAAATTGAAGATAAAGCCTATCGCGATGTGACCGATGCGCTGAAAGACGTGCCGGGCGTGGTCGTCACCGGCGGCGCCAGCAGCAGCGACATCAGCATCCGCGGCATGTCCTCCAAGTACACGCTGATTCTGGTGGACGGCAAGCGCGTCGATACCCGCGGCACCCGGCCGAACAGCGATAACGCCGGCATCGAACAGGGCTGGCTGCCGCCGATGGAAGCCATCGAACGTATCGAAGTGGTGCGCGGGCCGATGTCTTCGCTGTACGGTTCCGACGCCATGGGCGGTGTGATCAACGTCATCACCCGCAAGACCTCTCGCACCGAGTGGAAAGGCTCGCTGCACGGCGACGCCACCCTTCAGGAAAACCGCGATTCCGGCGATCTGTTCCAGACCAACGCCTACGCGTCCGGTCCGCTGATTGAAGGCCTGCTCGGCGTGCGGGTCAACGGCCTGCTGTCGCGCGCGCGGAAGATAAAATCGTCAACGGTTACAACGAACAGCGCATGCGCAGCGGCACCGCGGTGTTCACCCTGACCCCGGACGAGAAAAACGAATTCGACTTTGAAATCGGCCGCTCGCTGCAGGATCGCAACAGCACGCCGGGCAAATCGGTGGCGGCGGAGCGCTGCAGCAGAGGCAAGTGCAAACCGTCCTCACGCAGCGAAGATCTCTACACCCGCACCAACTACTCGCTGACCCACAACGGTTATTACGACTTCGGCAACTCCACCAGCTACGTTCAGCGCGAAGAGACCAACAACCCGGGCCGCAAGATGAAGATGTACAACACCATCTTCAACACCCAGAACCAGTTCGAGCTGGGTGCCCACATGCTGAACCTCGGCGGCCAATACCGCTATGAGAAACTGGGCGACAGCGGCAACCAGCTGAGCTCGGCGCAAGACGTCAACCAGCTGACGCGCTGGAGCTGGGCGTTGTTCGCCGAGGACGAATGGGCGCTGACCAACGACTTCAGTCTGAC
The DNA here is from genome assembly GCF_019913725.1 of Serratia sp. EWG9. NCBI lineage: Bacteria > Pseudomonadati > Pseudomonadota > Gammaproteobacteria > Enterobacterales > Yersiniaceae > Serratia > Serratia sp. EWG9. The sequence continues at coordinate 2,120 of NZ_JADNRO010000011.1, read as the reverse complement.
CAGCGGCATCCGTATGGATCGCGATCAGAACTTCGGCAGCCACTGGTCGCCGCGCATGTACGGCGTGTGGCACCTGACCGAACAGTGGACAATGAAAGGCGGCGTCTCCGCCGGCTACCGTTCGCCGGATCTGCGCCAATCCTCCGCCAGCTGGGGCCAGGCGACGGGCGGCGGCGTGCGTAAAGGCATCATCGTCGGCAACCCGGATCTGCAGCCGGAGAAGAGCCTGAGCGAAGAGATCGGCCTGATGTGGGACAGCCTGGAAGGCGTCAACGCCGGGGTGACGGTCTTCAACACCGACTTCAAGAACAAGATCACCGAAGTGCGCCGCTGCGAAGACACGCCGGACTGTAAGATCGGCAATGACGTCTACGACTTTATCAGCGATCGCGTCAACGTCGACAAAGCCAATATGCGCGGCGTAGAGGCCACCTTCGGCTGGCAGATCAATAAAGACTGGAAGTGGAACGCCAACTACACCTACACCGCTTCCGAGCAGAAGAGCGGCGAGTTCCAGGGCAAGGCGCTGAACCAGATGCCTAAGCACATGATCAACACCGTGCTGGACTGGCAGGCCACGCAAGACCTTAGCCTGTGGTCGCGCGTTAACTTCCGCAGCCGCACCTCAGACTACCTGAGCCGCACGTCGATGGAGACCAGCACCCCGTCCTACACCTTCGTCGATGCGGGCCTGAGCTACCAGGCGGCGAAAAACCTGCAGCTGACCGGCGGGGTCTACAACATTCTCGACAAGACCGTGGATTACGATCACTACCGCACCACGCTGGACGGCCGCCGTTACACCGTCGGCATGACCTACAACTTCTGATGCCCCCGGGCGCGCGCTGCGCGCCCTTTTCATTCCATCACCGAGAGGAAGCCCCATGAGATTACGCCGCTCCCCCCTGATGATCGCCCTGCTGGCCGCGATGGCGCTGGCGGGTTGCCACAGCAAAACCGACGCGCCGGCGGCCTCGGCCACCGTCAACGTCCAGCACCTGAACGGCAGCACCGAGGTGAAGAAGCACCCGCAGCGCATCGTGGTGCTGGATTACGCTTCGCTGGAAACGCTGCAGCTGCTGGGCGTCGAGCCGCTGGCGCTGCCCGGCAACCGTAAGAACTTGCCGGATAGCCTGAAGCGCTATCAGGATGACAAATACCTCAATGCCGGCACCCTGTTCGAGCCGGATATGGCCGTGCTGCGCGCCGCCAAACCGGATCTGATCCTGATCGCCGGCCGGGCGTCCAAAGCCTATGACGAGCTGAACGCGCTGGCGCCGACGTTGAACATGTCCGTCGATCAGCAGGATCAGTTGGGCAGCCTGAAACAGCGCACCCGCCAGCTGGGCGAGCTGTTCGATAAACCGCAACAGGCGCAGGCGGCGATCGATAAGCTGGATGCGCAGATCGCGGCGGTCAAACCGCAGGCCGCCCAGGCCGGACGCGGGCTGGTGGTGCTGTTCTCCGGCGGCAAGATCAGCGCTTACGCCCCCAAGAGCCGTTTCAGCTTCGTCTATGACGCCCTCGGCTTCTCGTCCGCGCTGCAGTCCGATGAAAAAGACGTGCGCGGCAATAAGCTGACGCCTGAGCAGGTCGCCAAACTGAACCCGGACTGGCTGTTCGTCATCGACAGAGATGCCGCGACCGGTCGGCCGAACGCGGTGGCGCCGCAGAAAATCCTCACCGGCACCGCGCTGAAGAAAACCACGGCGGTGAAAAAAGGCCAGGTGGTTTACCTGCCGGCGGCCGAGGTCTATCTGTCCGGCGGCATCGTCACCGCCCAGCACGTCGTCGAACGCGTGAGCGAAGCACTGAACCGCGCTGCGCGATAAAAAAAGCCCGGCGATGCCGTAATGCGTGTCAGTTAGCGTTTTTTTGAAGTACTCGTGACGCTTTCGGTCGATAAATGAGAGGTGCATCATGAGACTCCCGCACCTCGACCGAGCCAGGGGCCGAAGGCGCGGCCCCTGGCAACCCGCGCCTTTGCCCTATCAGACGGTTGGCTTTGCCAACTTCCCTCCCTCCGCCATACCGCATTGAGGCCGGTTGCGACAGGCGTCCCTGCCTGTCTCACCTGAAACCGCCGTCCATGGCGGTTTCTCCTAATGCGCTATGCCTGC
>NZ_JADNRO010000010.1:0-189007 GCF_019913725.1 Serratia sp. EWG9 | reverse complement strand
CCGGTCGCGCGGCGGGCGGGCGGCGCGGCGCGCCGATGTCGCCGGTGCAGGCCGCGACGGCCACGCAACAGACGGTGCCGCGCTATCTTTCCGGCTTGGGCACCGCCACCGCCGCCAATACCGTCACCGTCACCAGCCGGGTCGACGGCCAACTGATGGCGATCCACTTTACCGAAGGCCAGCAGGTCAAAGCCGGCGATCTGCTGGCAGAAATCGATCCCCGGCCGTTCCAGGTTCAGTTGACCCAGGCGCAGGGGCAGTTGGCGAAAGATCAGGCCACGCTGGCCAATGCCCGGCGCGATCTGGCGCGCTACCAGCAATTGGTGAAAACCAATCTGGTTTCCCGTCAAGAGCTGGATACGCAGGCCTCGCTGGTGCAGCAAACCGAAGGCGCCATCAAAGCCGATCAGGGCGCGGTCGACAGCGCCAAACTGCAGATCACTTACAGCCGCATCACTGCGCCAATCGACGGCCGCGTCGGGTTGAAACTGGTCGACGTCGGCAACTACGTCACCAGCGGCAGCACCACCGGTTTGGTGGTGATCACGCAGACGCACCCGATCGACGTGGTGTTCACGCTGCCCGAAGGCAACATCGCCGATCTGCTCAAGGCGCAAAAAGCCGGGCCGGTAAGCGTCGAAGCCTGGGATCGCACCAACCAGAACAAGCTGACGACCGGTTCGCTGCTGAGCCTGGACAACCAAATTGATACCGCCACCGGCACCATCAAGCTGAAAGCGCGCTTCGCCAACGAAGACGACGCGCTGTTCCCCAACCAGTTCGTCAACGCGCGGCTGCAGGTGGATACCCTGCACGATGCGGTGGTGATCCCGACAGCCGCGCTGCAGATGGGCAACGAAGGCAACTTCGTCTGGACGCTCAGCGAAGACAACAAGGTCAGCAAACACCGGGTCACCGCCGGCGTGCAGGACAGCCGGCAGGTGGTGATCAGCGCCGGCCTCAACGCCGGCGATCGGGTGGTGACCGACGGCATCGATCGCCTGACCGAAGGCATGCAGGTGGAAGTGCTGGCGCCGAACGACGCGCCTGCGGCGTCAAAAGCCAAGCGCGAACCTGACGTTCAGAGGAAGTCCTGATGCAGGTGATGCCACCGACCCGCGGCGGCGGCCCTTCCCGCCTGTTTATCCTGCGCCCGGTCGCCACCACCCTGCTGATGGTGGCGATACTGCTGGCGGGGATCATCGGCTATCGCGCGCTGCCGGTTTCCGCGTTGCCGGAAGTGGACTACCCGACCATCCAGGTGGTGACGCTGTACCCCGGCGCCAGCCCGGACGTGGTCACCTCCGCCATTACCGCGCCGCTGGAACGCCAGTTCGGCCAGATGTCCGGCCTGAAGCAAATGGCGTCGCAAAGCTCCGGCGGCGCCTCGGTGGTGACGCTGCAATTCCAGCTGGCGCTGCCGCTCGACGTCGCGGAGCAGGAAGTGCAGGCGGCGATCAACGCCGCCACCAACCTGCTGCCGAACGATCTGCCCTACCCGCCGATTTACAGCAAGGTTAACCCGGCCGATCCGCCGATCCTGACGCTGGCCGTCACCTCCACCGCCATGCCGATGACGCAGGTGGAAGACATGGTGGAGACGCGCGTGGCGCAGAAAATCTCTCAGGTGACCGGCGTCGGCCTGGTGACCCTGGCCGGCGGCCAACGCCCGGCGGTGCGTGTAAAACTGAACGCCGCGGCGGTCGCCGCCTATGGCCTGAACAGCGAAACCATCCGCACCGCCATCAGCAACGCCAACGTCAACTCGGCGAAAGGCAGCCTGGACGGCCCGACCCGCTCGGTCACCCTGTCCGCCAACGACCAAATGAAATCCGCCGACGACTATCGCCAGCTGATCGTCGCCTATCAGAACGGCGCGGCGATCCGCCTGCAGGATATCGCCACCATCGAACAAGGGGCGGAAAATACCCGACTGGCGGCCTGGGCCAACCAGCAACAGGCGATCGTGCTGAACATTCAGCGCCAGCCCGGCGTCAACGTCATCACCACCGCCGACAGCATCCGCGAAATGCTGCCGACGCTGATTAAAAGCCTGCCCAAGTCGGTCGACGTCAAGGTGTTGACCGATCGCACCACCACCATCCGCGCCTCGGTCAGCGACGTGCAGTTCGAGCTGCTGCTGGCGATCGCGCTGGTGGTAATGGTGATCTACGTGTTCCTGCGCAACGTGCCGGCGACCATTATCCCCAGCGTGGCGGTGCCGCTGTCGCTGGTCGGCACCTTCGCCGCCATGTATTTCCTCGGCTTCTCCATCAATAACCTGACGCTGATGGCATTAACCATCGCCACCGGTTTCGTGGTGGATGACGCCATCGTGGTGATCGAGAACATCTCGCGCTACATCGAGAAAGGGGAAAAGCCGCTCGACGCCGCGCTGAAAGGGGCCGGCGAGATCGGCTTCACCATCATCTCGCTGACCTTCTCGCTGGTGGCGGTGCTGATCCCGCTGCTGTTCATGGGCGACATCGTCGGCCGCCTGTTCCGCGAGTTCGCCGTGACGCTGGCGGTGGCGATTTTGATCTCCGCCGTGGTATCGCTGACGCTGACGCCGATGATGTGCGCCCGCATGCTCAGCCACGAATCGCTGCGCAAGCAGAACCGCTTCTCCGCCGCCTCCGAGCGCTTTTTCGAGCGCGTGATCGCGCGATACGGCCAGTGGCTGAAAACGGTGCTTAACCACCCCTGGCTGACGCTCGGCGTGGCCGTGGGCACCCTGGCGCTGACGGTGTTGCTGTACCTGCTGATCCCGAAAGGCTTCTTCCCGGTGCAGGACAACGGCATCATTCAGGGCACGCTGGAGGCGCCGCAGAGCGTTTCGTTCAGCAACATGGCCGAGCGCCAGCAGCAGGTCGCGGCGCAGATCCTCAAAGATCCGGCGGTGGAGAGCCTGACCTCGTTCGTCGGCGTCGACGGCAGCAACGCCACGCTCAACAGCGGCCGGCTGCAGATCAACCTGAAGCCGCTGAGCGAACGCAGCGACCGCATTCCGGCGATCATCAGCCGGTTGCAGCAGCAAACGGCGCAGTTCCCCGGCGTGAAGCTGTACCTGCAGCCGGTGCAGGATCTGACCATCGATACCCAGGTCAGCCGCACCCAGTACCAGTTCACCCTGCAGGCGATGTCGCTGGACGATCTCAGCCTGTGGGTGCCGCAGCTGATGGATGAGCTGAAACAAACCCCGCAGCTGGCGGACGTCACCAGCGATTGGCAGGATCAGGGGCTGGTCGCCTACGTCAACGTCGATCGCGATTCGGCCTCGCGCCTCGGCGTCACCATGAGCGACGTGGACAATGCGTTGTACAACGCCTTCGGCCAACGCCTGATCTCCACCATCTACACCCAGGCCAATCAATACCGGGTGGTGTTGGAGCACGACGTCAGCGCGACGCCGGGGCTGGCGGCGCTCAATGAGATCCGTCTGAGCGGCAAGGACGGCGCCGTGGTGCCGCTGAGCGCCATCGCCAAAATCGAAGAACGGTTCGGCCCGCTGTCGGTCAACCACCTCGACCAATTCCCGTCGGCCACCGTCTCGTTCAACGTCGCCGCCGGCTACTCGCTCGGCGAAGCGGTAGACGCGGTCACCCAGGCGGAAAAAAATCTCGCCATGCCGAAAGACATCACCACCCAATTCCAGGGCGCGACGCTGGCCTTCCAGGCGGCGCTCGGCAGCACGCTGTGGCTGATTTTGGCGGCGGTGGTGGCGATGTATATCGTGCTGGGCGTGCTGTATGAAAGCTTCATTCATCCGGTGACCATCCTCTCCACCCTGCCGACCGCCGGGGTCGGCGCGCTGCTGGCGCTGATGCTGGCCGGCAGCGAACTGGACGTGATCGCCATCATCGGCATCATCCTGCTGATCGGCATCGTGAAGAAGAACGCCATCATGATGATCGACTTCGCGCTGGCGGCGGAACGCGAACAGGGCTTATCGCCGCGCGACGCCATTTATCAGGCCTGCCTGCTGCGTTTCCGGCCGATCCTGATGACCACGCTGGCGGCCTTGCTCGGCGCGCTGCCGCTGATGCTCAGCACCGGCGTCGGCGCGGAGCTGCGGCATCCGCTCGGCGTCTGTATGGTCGGCGGCCTGATCATGAGCCAGATCCTGACGCTGTTCACCACGCCGGTGATCTACCTGCTGTTTGACAAACTGGCGCGCAACACGCATCGCCAGCCGGATACGCAGGAGCTGCCGTGAAATTCTTCGCCCTGTTCATTCACCGGCCGGTGGCCACCACCCTGCTGACGCTGGCCATCGCCATCAGCGGCGCGATCGGTTTTCGCCTGCTGCCGGTGTCGCCGCTGCCGCAGGTGGATTTTCCGGTGATTTCGATCAGCGCGTCGCTGCCGGGCGCCTCGCCGGAAACCATGGCCTCCTCGGTGGCGACGCCGCTGGAACGCGCGCTGGGCCGCATCGCCGGGGTCAATGAAATGACCTCGATGAGCTCGCTCGGCAGCACCCGGGTGATTTTGCAGTTCGATCTCAGCCGCGACATCAACGGCGCCGCGCGCGACGTGCAGGCGGCGATTAACGCCGCGCAAAGCCTGTTGCCGACCGGCATGCCGAGCCGCCCCAGCTATCGCAAGGTCAACCCTTCCGACGCGCCTATCATGATCCTGACGCTGACGTCGGACACCTACAGCCAGGGGCAGCTTTACGACTTCGCGTCCACCCAGCTGGCGCAGAAGATCAGCCAGACCGAAGGCGTCGGCGACGTTTCCGTGGGCGGCAGCTCGCTGCCGGCGGTGCGCGTGGAGTTGAACCCTTCGGCGCTGTTCAATCAGGGCGTTTCGCTGGATGCCGTGCGGCAGGCCATCAGCAACGCCAACGTGCGCCGCCCGCAGGGCGCCGTCGAAAACCCGCAGCAACGTTGGCAAATCCAGGCCAACGACGCGCTGAAAACCGCCGACGCCTACCGCCCGCTGATCGTTCATTACAACAACGGTTCGGCGGTGCGGCTCGGCGACGTGGCCGAGGTCAAAGATTCGGTGCAGGACGTGCGCAACGCCGGGATGACCGACGCCAAGCCGGCGATCGTTCTGGCCATCAGCCGCGCGCCGGACGCCAACATCATCGAAACCGTCGATCGCATTCGCGCCGAGCTGCCCGCGCTGCAGGAAAACATTCCGGCCGCAATCTCGCTCAACGTCGCGCAGGATCGCTCGCCGACCATTCGCGCGTCGCTGGCCGAGGTCGAACAGTCGCTGGCGATCGCCATCGGGCTGGTGATCCTGGTGGTGTTCATCTTCCTGCGCTCCGGCCGCGCCACGCTGATCCCGGCGGTCGCCGTGCCGGTGTCGCTGATCGGCTCGTTCGCCGCCATGTACCTGTGCGGCTTCAGCCTCAACAACCTGTCGCTGATGGCGCTGACCATCGCCACCGGCTTTGTGGTGGACGACGCCATCGTGGTGCTGGAAAACATTTCCCGCCACGTCGAGGCCGGCATGAAACCGATCAACGCCGCGCTGCTGGGCGCGCGGGAAGTCGGTTTCACCGTGCTGTCGATGAGCGTTTCGCTGGTGGCGGTGTTTATCCCGCTGCTTCTGATGGCGGGCCTGCCCGGCCGGCTGTTCCGCGAATTCGCCGTCACCCTGTCGGTGTCGATCGGGCTGTCGCTGATCGTCTCGCTGACGCTCACGCCGATGATGTGCGCCTATCTGCTGCGCCACCAGCCGGCGCGTTCGCAGCGGCGCGCGCGCGGCTTCGGCAAAATGCTGCTGGCGCTGCAGCAGGGTTACGGACGCTCGCTGAACTGGGTGCTTGGCCACTCGCGCTGGGTGCTGGCGGTGTTCCTCGCCACCATTGCGCTCAACGTCTGGCTGTATATCAGCATCCCGAAAACCTTCTTCCCCGAACAGGATACCGGCCGCCTGATGGGCTTTATCCAGGCCGATCAGAGCATCTCGTTCCAGGCGATGCGCGGCAAACTGGAAGATTTCATGAAAATCGTGCGCGAAGATCCGGACGTGGAAAACGTCACCGGCTTTACCGGCGGCTCGCGCACCAACAGCGGCTCGATGTTCATCTCACTGAAACCGCTGTCGGTGCGCAGCGACGACGCGCAGAAAGTGATCGCCCGCCTGCGCGCTCGCCTGGCCAAAGAACCGGGCGCCAGCCTGTTCTTGATGGCGGTGCAGGATATCCGCGTCGGCGGCCGCCAGGCTAACGCCAGCTACCAATATACGCTGCTGGCGGATGACCTCGCCGCGCTGCGCGACTGGGAACCGAAGATCCGCGCCGCGCTGGCGGCATTGCCCGAGCTGGCGGACGTCAACTCGGATCAGCAGGATAAAGGCTCGGAGATGGATCTGGTCTACGATCGCGAGACCATGGCGCGCCTCGGCATTTCGGTGTCCGACGCCAACAACCTGTTGAACAACGCCTTCGGCCAGCGACAGATTTCGACCATCTATCAACCGCTCAACCAATACAAAGTGGTGATGGAAGTGGCGCCGCCTTACACTCAGGACGTCAGCTCGCTGGACAAAATGTTCATCATCAACAACGAAGGCAAGGCGATACCGCTCTCCTACTTCGCCAGTTGGCGACCGGCCAACGCGCCGCTGTCGGTCAACCATCAGGGGCTGTCCGCCGCCTCGACCATCTCCTTTAACCTGCCGGACGGCGGCAGCCTGTCGGACGCCACCGCCGCTGTCGAACGCACCATGACTCAGCTCGGCGTGCCGTCCACGGTGCGCGGCGCCTTCGCCGGCACCGCCCAGGTGTTCCAGGACACCCTGAAGTCGCAGCTGATCCTGATCCTGGCGGCGATCGCCACGGTGTATATCGTGCTTGGCGTGCTGTACGAGAGCTATATCCATCCGCTGACCATCCTCTCCACCCTGCCTTCCGCGGGCGTGGGGGCGCTGTTGGCGCTCGAGCTGTTCGGCGCGCCGTTCAGCCTGATCGCGCTGATCGGCATCATGCTGCTGATCGGCATCGTGAAGAAAAACGCCATCATGATGGTCGACTTCGCGCTCGAGGCGCAGCGCAACGGCGGCATCAGCGCCCGCGAGGCGATTTTCCAGGCCAGCCTGCTGCGCTTCCGGCCGATCCTGATGACCACGCTGGCGGCGCTGTTCGGCGCGCTGCCGCTGGTGCTGACCAGCGGCGACGGCGCGGAGCTGCGCCAGCCGCTCGGCATCACCATCGCCGGCGGTCTGGTGATGAGCCAGCTGCTGACGCTGTACACCACGCCGGTGGTCTATCTTTACTTCGACCGGCTGCAGGCGAAGTTCCGCCGCAACAAGCAGCTGGCCCCGCTGCCGCACTAATGGCCGACCGATGCTGATGAAACACACCGCCACGGTACGTTGGCAACTCTGGATAGTGGCGTTCGGCTTCTTTATGCAAACGCTGGATACCACTATCGTCAATACCGCCCTGCCCTCGATGGCCGCCAGCCTGGGGGAGAACCCGCTGCGCATGCAGTCGGTGATCGTCGCCTATGTGCTGACGGTGGCGGTGACGCTGCCGGCCAGCGGCTGGCTGGCGGACAAGGTCGGCGTACAGCGGGTGTTTTTCAGCGCCATCGTGCTGTTTACCCTCGGCTCCTTCCTCTGCGCCCGCTCGGCAACCCTGAACGAGCTGATCGCCTCGCGCGTGCTTCAGGGCATCGGCGGCGCGATGATGGTGCCGGTCGGCCGACTGACGGTGATGAAGATCGTGCCGCGCGAGCAGTACATGGCGGCGATGACCTTCGTGACGCTGCCGGGCCAGATCGGCCCGCTGATGGGGCCGGCGCTGGGCGGACTTCTGGTGCAATACGCCAGCTGGCACTGGATTTTCCTGATCAATATTCCGGTGGGCATCGTGGGCGCCATCGCCACGCTGCTGCTGATGCCCAACTACCAAATGCAGACCCGCCGCTTCGATCTCAGCGGCTTTTTCCTGCTGGCGATCGGCATGGCGTCGCTGACGCTGGCGCTCGACGGCCACAAAGGCATGGGCCTGACCGGCGGCGCCATCGCCGGCCTGGTGGCGCTGGGCGCGGCGGCGTTGTTGGGGTATGTTTGGCATGCCTACGGCAATAGCCGCGCCCTGTTCTCGCTGCGGCTGCTGCGCACCCCGACCTACAAGATCGGGCTGCTGGCCAGTCTGCTGGGGCGCATCGGCAGCGGCATGCTGCCGTTCATGACACCGCTGTTTCTGCAGGTGGGCATGGGCTTCACGCCGTTCCACGCCGGGCTGATGATGATCCCGATGATCATCGGCAGCATGGGCATGAAGCGCATCGTGGTGCAGGTGGTCAACCGCTTCGGCTACCGCAACGTGCTGGTGGCCGCCACGCTGCTGCTGGCGCTGGTCAGCCTGAGTTTCCTGCTGGCGGCGATGCTCGGCTGGCTGTGGCTGCTGCCGGTGATACTGTTCTTCCAGGGGATGGTCAACGCATTGCGCTTCTCGGCGATGAATACCCTGACGCTGAAAGACCTGCCGGACCGCCTGGCCAGCAGCGGCAACAGCCTGTTGTCGATGGTCATGCAGCTGTCGATGAGCCTCGGCGTCAGCGTCGCCGGCATCTTGATCGGCAGCTTCGCCCATCACCAGGCGGTGGCCGACAGCCCGGCCATCCACAGCGCATTTATTTACAGCTACTGCTGTATGGCGTTGATTATCGCCCTGCCCGCGCTGGCCTTCGCGCGCGTGCCGGCGGATAGCGCGCCTAACCGCACGCTGGCCAAAGAGCCGGGCACCGGCTCAACGAGGTTGCAATGAAGATAGGCATTACCGGGAAGCTGTTCCTGGCCATTTTCGCCACCTGCATGCTGGTGTTGATCACCATGCACTGGGGGGTGCGCGTCAGCTTTGAGCGCGGTTTTATCGACTACATCAAGAGCAGTAACGAGCAGCGCATCAACATGCTGAGCGAAGCGCTGGAGGAGCAGTACAGCCATCATGGCAACTGGATATTCCTGCGCAACAACGATCAGGTGGTCTACCAAATCATGCGTTCGTTCGAGCAGAACAGCGACAGCAGCCACAACCTGCCGCCCAAAGGCTGGCGCACCCAGTTTTGGGTGGTGGACAGCCAGTTCAATCGGCTGGTCGGGCATTCCGGCCCGTTGCCGAAAGAGGGGCCGCGCCACCCGATCCGCTACAACAACGAGATCGTCGGTTGGGTGCTCACTACCCCGGTCGAACGCCTGACGCGCAATACCGACATCAACTTCGATCGCCAGCAGCGCCGCACCAGCTGGATCATCGTCGCGCTCTCCACCCTGCTGGCGGCGGCGGTGACCTGGCTACTGTCGCGCGGCATGCTGGCCCCGGTTAAACGCCTGGTGGCGGGCACCCATCGATTGGCGGCGGGCGACTTCACCGCCCGCGTGGCGGTCAGCAGCCAGGATGAGCTGGGCAGGCTGGCGCACGACTTCAACCAGTTGGCCACCTCGCTGGAGAAAAATGAACAGATGCGCCGCGCCTTTATGGCCGACGTGTCGCACGAACTGCGCACGCCGTTGGCGGTGCTGCGCGGCGAGCTGGAGGCGCTGCAGGACGGCGTGCGCCAGCCGACGCCCGCGTCGCTCAGCTCGCTGCAGGCCGAGGTGTCCACCCTGACCAAACTGGTCGACGACCTGCACCAGCTTTCGCTCTCCGATCTCGGCGCGCTGGCCTATCGCAAATCGTCGGTGGACTGCGTGCATCTGCTGCAGATCGCCGTCGCCGCCTTCCGCGAGCGCTTTCGCGCCAAAGGGCTGGAGATCGTCACCCATCTGCCGCCCCAGGCGCCGCTGTTCGGCGATCCCGATCGCCTGAATCAACTGTTCAATAACCTGTTGGAAAACAGCCTGCGCTACACCGATGCCGGCGGCCGGCTGGAAATCAGTGCCGAGCTGCAGCCGGGGCGGCTATCCCTCTGCTGGCAGGACAGCGCGCCAGGCATCAGCGATCAGCAACTGACGCGCATTTTCGAACGTTTCTACCGGGCGGAAGGCTCGCGCAACCGCGCCAGCGGCGGTTCCGGTTTGGGGCTGGCGATCTGCCACAACATCGTGGAAGCGCACGACGGAAAAATCCGCGCCGAGCATTCGCCTTTAGGCGGCGTGCGCATTACAGTAGAATTTGCTACCCCGATAAAAAATAAGGCGCCCTGATGGACATTCAGAATCAACCCGTGCAGATCATGATTGTTGAAGATGAGCCCAAGCTGGGCCAGCTGCTGGTGGATTATCTGCAGGCGGCGGGCTACGCCACCCGTTGGCTGACCAACGGCAACGAAGTGGTGCCGACCGTGCACCAGCATCCGCCGGCGCTGATCTTGCTCGATCTGATGCTGCCGGGCGCCGATGGGCTGACGGTGTGCCGCGAGCTGCGCCGCTTCAGCGACGTGCCGATCGTGATGGTGACGGCGAAAATCGAAGAGATTGACCGCCTGCTGGGGCTGGAGATCGGCGCCGACGATTACATCTGCAAACCCTACAGCCCGCGCGAAGTGGTGGCGCGGGTGAAAACCATTCTGCGCCGCAGCTATCGGCCGCAGGAGAATGCGCGGGAAGATGACCTGCTGCACATCGATGAACCGCGTTTCCAGGCCAGCTATCAGGGGCAGTTGCTGGATCTGACGCCGGCGGAGTTCCGCCTGCTGAAAACGTTGGCCAGCCAGCCGGGCAACGTATTTTCGCGCGAGCAGCTGCTGAACAACCTGTATGACGACTATCGGGTGGTCACCGACCGCACCATCGACAGCCACATCAAAAACCTGCGCCGCAAGCTGGAGCTGATCGACGGGCAAAAATCCTTTATCCGCTCGGTATACGGCGTCGGTTACCGCTGGGAAGCCGAGCCCTGCCGGCTGGTGAATGGGGTTTAGGGGAGAGAATCGACCGCGTTCCACCAAGGCGCGCGGTCAGCCACACCCTGTTGTCGCTCATCCGACAGCAGGAAGTCGTGTGGTAGGGCTGTGTTAGCGATCATTCTCAACAGAGGCTCCCAATCTTTATCGCTGCCCTCGCTTTTATCATTTCCTACTGACCGTTCGATTTTTTCCATCCTTGGCGCTCCTGTGCAAAATTTACCCTATTTTATCTCTGCGAGGTGAACCCGCCAAGATGAAATCGCGAGTGTTACACGGCTTAGACGTCCCAAATACTGCACTGCGCAATCACCGCCCCTCTCTTAGCTTCCCGTGCGGCGCCGGGCTTCTCGGGCGAAAACTCCGCGCCGGCGCAAAAAAATTGCGCATTTTTTCGACTAAGCTGCTGTGAGGTTTAGCCACCGATTTTCAAGCGATTGGCTACACTTACATCACGAATCGGAACCTACAGGAGAAGAACCATGGCAATCGGTCATTACGAGCTGAAAAAAGCAAAGAACGGACAGTACCACTTCAACCTGAAAGCCAGTAACGGCGAGATCATTCTGGCCAGCGAGATGTACGCCAGCAAAGCGTCGGCGGAGAACGGCATCGCCTCGGTGCAGACCAATTCGCCGCATGAAGCGCAGTTTGAGCTGAAGCACAGCACCAGCAACCAGCCCTACTTTGTGCTGAAGGCCAAGAACCATCAGGTGATCGGCGTCAGCGAAATGTACAGCTCCGAAAGCGCAGCCAAAAACGGTATCCAGTCGGTGATTAAAAACGGCCCGACCACCGATATTCGCGATTTGAGCGCCTGATCCCCCGTTTCGCCCGCGCGGTGGCCGCCATCGCGCGTTTTCCGTTTGACCGGGATCAATCTCCCTTGAATAAATCCGGTTAACTGCTGATTTTTTGCCGCGCCGCGGCTACAATCCCCCGCTTTTACTGCGCCATCAGGTGGCGTGGTGCTGACCTGAAATCAGACCGAGACACACTATGTTTACACCGGAACTTCTCTCCCCGGCCGGAACGCTGAAAAACATGCGTTACGCCTTCGCCTACGGCGCCGATGCGGTTTACGCCGGCCAGCCGCGCTACAGCCTGCGGGTGCGCAACAACGAGTTCAACCACGAGAATCTGGCGCAGGGCATCAACGAAGCGCACGCGCTGGGCAAAAAATTCTACGTGGTGGTCAACATCGCCCCGCACAACGCCAAGCTGAAAACCTTCCTGCGCGATCTGAAACCGGTAGTCGATATGGGCCCGGATGCGCTGATCATGTCCGATCCTGGCCTGATCATGATGGTGCGCGAAGCCTTCCCGCAGATGGACATCCACCTGTCGGTGCAGGCCAACGCCGTTAACTGGGCGACGGTGAAGTTCTGGAAACAAATGGGCCTGACCCGCGTGATCCTGTCGCGCGAACTGTCGCTGGAAGAGATCGCCGAGATCCGCGCCGAAGTGCCGGACATGGAGCTGGAGATCTTCGTCCACGGCGCGCTGTGCATGGCCTACTCCGGCCGCTGCCTGCTGTCCGGCTACATCAACAAGCGCGATCCCAACCAGGGCACCTGCACCAACGCCTGCCGTTGGCAGTACAAGGCGGAAGAAGGCAAAGAGGACGACACCGGCAATATCGTGCACCTGCACGAGCCGATCCCGGTGCAGACCGTCGAGCCGACGCTGGGCATCGGCGCGCCGACCGACAAGGTATTCATGCTGTCTGAGGCGCAAAAACCAGGCGAATATATGAGCGCCTTCGAGGACGAACACGGCACCTACATCATGAACTCCAAGGATCTGCGCGCCATCCAGCACGTAGAGCGTCTGACGCAGCTCGGCGTGCATTCGTTGAAGATCGAAGGGCGCACCAAGTCCTTTTACTACTGCGCGCGCACCGCCCAGGTCTACCGCCGCGCCATCGACGACGCCGTTGCCGGCAAACCGTTCGATCCGACCCTGCTCACCACGCTGGAAGGCCTGGCGCACCGCGGCTATACCGAAGGCTTCCTGCGCCGCCACGTGCACGAAGCGCAGCAGAACTACGACTACGGCTCTTCGCTCTCCGAGCGCCAGCAGTTCGTCGGCGAGTTCACCGGCGTGCGCCGCGAAGGCTGGGCGGAAGTCGACGTGAAGAATAAATTCTCACTCGGCGACAGCGTCGAGATGATGACGCCGGGCGGCAACGTGCTGTTCACCCTCGAAAGCATGCAAAATAAGAAAGGCGAGCCGATTGAGGTCGCGCCGGGCAACGGCCATATCGTTTATTTGCCGATCCCGCAGGATATCGATCTCAATTATGCTTTGCTGATCCGCAATTTGGCGGAAGAAAATAGCGCCGGAGCCTAACAATGAATCGCCGTCATTCGGCGGCGATTTTTAGCAAATATTAGAATTGGATCACATCAATGTGCCCGCAGCTTGGTTACTATCACGCTGCTTAAAACGAACAACGAAAATATTTGCATAGCAATACTAGGAACCACCTCCTTAGCCGGCCCAATCTCCCTTGGGCTGGCTTTTTCTTTATGGGCCCGCCATTGCCGCCGCGCGCCTATTTCTCATTACGTTTTCCCGTTATCCATTTTAATAAAAATAATAACGCCACATCGATATATAAATAACGCTATAGCGATTAATCCTGCCGCCATTAAAATTGCGCTTATTGTCAGGTTAAATTCAGATAAATTCGCATCGTCCTCATATTCACGGCGCAATGGGAAATAACCGGAATTAGCTGAATATTCTGATGGCTTGGCGGCCTGGGCTGGTTTATCTTGAGGCATTATTGGTTTTCCGCCGGAGGAGCTCGGCAATGCCTCAACACTCACATGCACCAGCACTGCTTATCATCAACGGCAAGGGCGCCGGCAACGAAGAGCTGCGCCAGGCCGTCAACCGGCTGCGCGAAGAGCAGATAACGCTGCACGTGCGCGTCACCTGGGAGCACGGCGACGCCGCGCGCTACGTCGCGGAAGCCGCTCGGCTCGGCGTCGGCACCGTCGTCGCCGGCGGCGGTGACGGCACCATCAACGAAGTGGCCGCCGCGCTGGCGCAACTGCCGGCGCAAGGTCGGCCGGCGCTGGGCATTTTGCCGCTCGGCACCGCCAACGACTTCGCCATGGCCTGCAACATTCCCCTCTCGCCCGAGCAGGCGCTGCAGCTGGCGATCAAAGGCCGCTCGGTGCCTATCGATTTGGCCAAGGTCAACGGCGAGCGCTACTTCATCAACATGGCCACCGGCGGCTTCGGCACCCGTATCACCACTGAAACGCCGGAGAAGCTGAAGGCGGCGTTGGGCGGCGTGTCCTACTTCGTTCACGGCTTGCTGCGCATGGATACGCTGCAGGCCGACCGCTGTGAAATCCGCGGGCCGGACTTCCGCTGGGCCGGCGAAGCGCTGGTGATCGGCATCGGCAACGGCAAACAGGCCGGCGGCGGCCAGGAACTGTGCCCCAACGCGCTGATTAACGACGGGCAGTTGCAGCTGCGCCTGCTGATCGCCGATGAACTGCTGCCGGCGCTGGTGGCCGCCCTGTTCAACGACGAAGAGAGCAACAGCATCCTCAGCGCCGCGCTGCCGTGGCTGGAGATCGACGCGCCGCATGAGATGACCTTTAACCTCGACGGCGAGCCGCTCAAAGGCCGCCATTTCCGCATCGAAGTGGTGCCGCAGGCCATCGAATGCCGCCTGCCGCCGAACTGCGCCCTGCTGGGCTAATCCGGCTCTGCGCCCGCTCGCCGCTCGGAACGCCAAGGCAGGCGAGATCGAACAATCAAGCACTTAACGCGCCGGGGGCGATCGTCCCCGCGTATTTGGCCTCGCCAATGGCATTTCCTCTCAATCGCATCTATTGTTTGTCCTTGCCGGATCAAGTTCGGTAGCATCGCTTTACAGCTTCAATCACCGCTTTTTTACTACGCCGGTGGTCAAAAACCCTTGCATTGCCGGTGTATGAAGAAGCTTAATCGGGAGTGAATCATGACTGATATTGTGCAGTTGCTAGGAAAGGAAGCGGAAGATCTGCTGCAACACCGCTGTACCACTATCCCCGCCGAGAATCTCTACCTGCCGGGCGCCGACTTCGTCGAGCGCGTAATGATCGATAACAACCGCCCCAACAGCGTGCTGCGTTCGATGCAAACCCTGTTCAACCACGGCCGCCTGGGCGGCACCGGTTACCTGTCGATCCTGCCGGTCGATCAGGGCATCGAGCACTCCGCCGCCGCCTCGTTCGCCGCCAACCCGCTGTATTTCGATCCGAAGAACATCGTCGAGCTGGCGATTGAAGCCGGCTGTAACTGCGTCGCCTCCACCTACGGCGTTCTGGCGTCGGTATCGCGCCGCTACGCGCATAAAATTCCGTTCCTGGTCAAACTCAACCACAACGAAACGCTGAGCTACCCGACCCAGTACGACCAGACCCTGTACGCCAGCGTCGAGCAGGCGTTCAACATGGGCGCGGTGGCGGTCGGCGCCACCATTTACTTCGGCTCCGAGCAGTCGCGCCGCCAGATCGAAGAGATCTCGATCGCCTTCGAGCGCGCGCATGAGCTGGGCATGGTCACGGTGCTGTGGGCCTATCTGCGCAACCCGGCGTTCAACAAGGACGGCGTGGACTACCACTCCAGCGCCGATCTGACCGGCCAGGCCAACCACATCGCCGCCACCATCGGCGCCGACATCGTCAAACAGAAAATGGCCGAAAACAACGGCGGTTACCGCGCGGTGAAATTCGGCTATACCGACGATCGCGTCTACACCAAGCTGACTACCGATCACCCGATCGATCTGGTGCGCTACCAGCTGGCCAACTGCTACATGGGCCGCGCCGGGCTGATCAACTCCGGCGGCGCGCCGGTGAGAACGATCTGCAGGAATCGGTGCGCACCGCAGTGATCAACAAACGCGCCGGCGGCATGGGCCTGATCCTGGGGCGTAAAGCGTTTAAGAAATCGATGAAAGACGGCGTGGCGCTGATCAACGCCGTACAAGACGCCTACCTGGACAAGAAGGTCACCATCGCCTGATGTGACAGACCGCCTGTCCCAAAGCCCGGTTCACCGGGCTTTTTTGTGCCCGTTATCCCGCCTCTCGCGCCGTTCACCTTCTCTTTCTTTCACTTTAAACTTTCAAAATAAAATATTTATCTTTCAAATTGTGATCTATTTAAAACAAATAGCCCAACAAAGTGACTACTGTAAGGCCCATGGCGACAGAGCCGCCGTTCGCTCCAGGCCATATCAGTCCATTACAGGAGAACATAATGATTGAGCTAATCACCCACGGCGCCGAGTGGTTTATCGGCCTGTTTCAGAAAGGCGGGGAAGTGTTTGTCGGCATGGTGACCGGCATTTTGCCTTTATTGATCAGCCTGCTGGTTATCATGAACGCGCTGATCAAATTTGTTGGCCAGGAACGTATCGAACGATTGGCACAGCGCTGCGCGGGCAACCCCGTTTCGCGTTATCTGCTGCTGCCGCTGATCGGCACCTTTGTCTTCTGCAACCCGATGACCCTCAGCCTGGGGCGCTTCATGCCGGAGAAATACAAGCCGAGCTACTACGCGGCGGCCTCCTACAGCTGCCACTCGATGAACGGCCTGTTTCCGCACATCAACCCCGGCGAACTGTTCGTTTACCTCGGCATCGCCAGCGGCCTGACTACCCTCGGCCTGCCGCTCGGCCCGTTGGCGGTGAGCTATTTCCTGGTGGGGCTGTTCACCAACTTCTTCCGCGGCTGGGTCACCGATCTCACCACCAGTCTGTTCGAACGCAAGATGGGCATCCGTCTGGATCGCCAGGTGCAACTTTAATTCGTGGAGTGCAGCATGAGTGCTTATATCCGTATTGAAAAAGGCGCCAGCGGCTGGGGCGGCCCCCTGGAACTGCCGATAGAACCCGGCAAAAAAGTGGTGTACATCACCGCCGGCACCCGGCCTTCCATCGTCGATCGCCTCAGCGAATTGACCGGTTGGCCCGCCGTCGACGGTTTCAAAGAGGGCGAGCCGCCGGCGGAAGAGATCGGCGTGGCGGTGATCGACTGCGGCGGCACCCTGCGCTGCGGCCTGTACCCGAAACGCCGCATTCCGACGGTCAACATCCACGCTACCGGCCAGTCCGGCCCGCTGGCGCAGTTTATCCTCGAAGACATCTATGTCTCCGGCGTGCGCGACCACAACATCAGCCGAATCGACGCGACGGAGAACCCACCCGCCGCCGCCGTTGCAGCGCCGCCCAAGGCGCGCGACTACGACACCAGCAAGAAGATCACCGAACAAAGCGACGGGCTGCTGGCGAAGGTCGGCATGGGCATGGGATCGGTGGTGGCGGTGTTCTTCCAGGCCGGGCGCGACACTATCGACACCGTGCTGAAGACCATTCTGCCGTTTATGGCATTCGTCTCGGCCTTGATCGGCATCATCATGGCCTCCGGCCTCGGGGACTTTATCGCTCACGGCCTGACGCCGCTGGCCAACAGCCCGATCGGCCTGGTGACGCTGGCGCTGATCTGCTCATTCCCGCTGCTGTCGCCGTTCCTCGGCCCCGGCGCGGTCATCGCCCAGGTGATCGGCGTGCTGGTCGGGGTGCAGATCGGCCTCGGCCATATCCCGCCGCAGCTGGCGCTGCCCGCGCTGTTCGCCATCAACGCGCAGGCCGCCTGCGACTTCATTCCGGTCGGCCTGTCGCTGGCGGAAGCCAAACAGGACACCGTACGGGTCGGCGTGCCTTCAGTGCTGGTTGGCCGCTTTCTGACCGGCGCGCCAACGGTGCTGATCGCCTGGGCCGCCTCGGCCTTTATTTATCAATAGCATGATTTCCAGGGAGACGTTTATGCACACCATTTTTCATACCACCATCACGCAGATCGGCGGCTGCGCCCGCGACGCGTTGCTGGACAACATGCTGATCACTTTCCGTGAAGGCGCGCCGGCGGATATCGAAGAGTTCTGCTTCATCCACCGCCACGGCGCGACCGCCGGCGAACTGCAGGTGGGCGGCGTGATGGAACTGGCGCAGCAGCGCTACGCCATCACCGCCGTCGGCAGCGTCGCCACGCAGAATCTGCGCGAGCTCGGCCACATCACCGTACGCTTCGACGGCGAAGCCGAAGCCGAATTCCCCGGCTCGATCCACGTTTCCGGCCCGACGCCGACCGATATCCCGTTGGGCAGCACGCTGTCATTTATCGCATAAGGAGTAGACCATGTCTGAAGTAGCTGTAGTGATCGGCGGCGGCCAAACGTTAGGCGCCTTTTTGTCCCACGGGCTGGCGCAGGCCGGCTATCGGGTGGCGGTGGCCGATCTGAACGCCGACAACGCCAATCGGGTGGCGCGGCAGATCAACGAAGAGTACGGCACAGGCAGCGCCTGCGGTTTTCAGGCCGACGCCACCGACGAGCAGAGCGTGCTCGCGCTGGCGGCGGCGGTTGACCGGGAATTTGGCCAAACCAACCTGCTGGTCTACAGCGCCGGCATCGCCAAGGCGGCGCCGATCACCGACTTCCCGCTGGGCGACTTCGACCGCTCGCTGCAGGTGAACCTGGTGGGCTATTTCCTCTGCGCCCGCGAGTTCTCGCGCCTGATGATCCGCGACGGCATCGCCGGGCGCATCATTCAGATCAACTCCAAGTCCGGCAAGGTCGGCAGCAAGCACAACTCCGGCTACAGCGCCGCCAAGTTCGGCGGCGTGGGGCTGACGCAGTCGCTGGCGCTCGATCTGGCGGAATACGGCATTACGGTGCATTCGCTGATGCTCGGCAACCTGCTGAAATCGCCGATGTTTCAATCGCTGCTGCCGCAGTACGCGCAAAAATTGGGCATCGCGCCGGACCAAGTGGAGCAGTACTACATCGACAAAGTGCCGCTGAAGCGCGGCTGCGACTACCAGGACGTGCTGAACACCCTGCTGTTCTACGCCAGCGATAAGGCCTCTTACTGCACCGGCCAATCGATCAACATCACCGGCGGCCAGGTGATGTTCTGACGCCACCGACGCCCCCTTCCGCGGAAGGGGGCATAAGGAGAACCCCATGACACAAGCTTTGATCGCCTTCGCGCTGCTGGCCTGGCTGCTGCAAATCGCCTTCGGCTGGTGGCAACTGCAACGTTTCAACCGCGCCTTCGACGGCTTATGCCGACTGGGTGCCGTCGGCGTCGGCCGCTCCGGCGGCCGTTTCCGCCCACGGGTGGTGCTGGCGCTGGCCTTCGACGCCGATCGGCGGGTGTGCGGCAGCCTGTTGCTGCGCGGCCTGACCGTTTTCGCCCGGCCCCGCCCGCTGCCTCATTTGCACGGTTTGCATCAGCGGGATTTGCGCCCGGATGTGATCTTCCCCGAGGATCGCGCATGCCAGTCTGCACTATCGTTAGCGATTGAACCCAAATCGTGATATTTTCACATTAAAAGGCATTACCTTTCATAGTGAATTATTCAGCGAAGGGAAATGCCCCACTCTTGTGAACGGGAATCGCGATGAAACCAAAGCAGCGGCAGGCCGCTATCCTTGAATATCTGCAGCAGCATGGCAAAACGGCAGTGGACGCCCTGGCCGAGCATTTCTCCACTACCGGCACCACCATCCGCAAAGATCTCACCCTGCTGGAAGAAGAAGGCGAGGTGATCCGCACCTACGGCGGCGTAGTACTCAGCCGCGACGACGGCGATCAGCCAATCGACCGTAAAACCCATATCAACACCGAGAAAAAACGCCGCATCGCCAGCGCCGCCGTGGCGCTGATCGCCGACGGCGACTCGCTGATCTTCGACGCCGGCAGCACGGTGCTGCAGATGGTGCCGCACCTGGCGCAGTTCAATAACATCACGGTGATGACCAACAGCCTGACCATCGTCAACGCGCTGGTGGAACTGGACAACGATCAGACCATCCTGATGCCCGGCGGCACCTACCGCAAAAAATCGGCTTCGTTCCACGGCAGCCTGGCCGAATCGGCGTTTCAGCAATTCAGCTTCGACAAGCTGTTTATCGGCGCGGACGGCGTCGATCTCAACGCCGGCGTCACCACCTTCAACGAAGTGCACAACGTCAGCAAAGCGATGTGCGAAGCCGCCGGCCGCATTATTTTGTTGGTGGACTCCTCGAAATTCGGCCGCAAGAGCCCGAACGTGGTGTGCGAACTCAGCGCCGTCGATACGCTGATCACCGACCGAGACATCAACCCCGATTACCTCGCCGCCCTGCAGGCGAAAGGCATCAATATCATTCTGGTAGGAGACCCCGATGAGTAACGCCAACGCCCTGCTCGCCTTCGCCCGCGAAACGCTGGAGATCGAGTTGACCGAAGCGCAGCGCCTGCTGGCGCGCCTGGATGACAATTTCGTCTGCGCCTGCGAGCTGCTGCTGAACTGCCGCGGCAAAGCGGTGATTTCCGGCATCGGCAAGTCCGGCCATATCGGCAAAAAAATCGCCGCGTCGCTGGCCAGCACCGGCACGCCGTCGTTCTTCGTTCATCCGGCGGAGGCGCTGCACGGCGATCTCGGCATGATCGGCGCCGACGACGTGGTGGTGTTCATCTCCTACTCCGGCCGCGCCAAAGAGCTGGATCTGATCCTGCCGCTGCTGGCGGAGAACGGCATTCCGGTGATCGCCATCACCGGCGGCAAAGAATCGCCCCTGGCGCAGGGCGCGGCCTGCGTACTGGATATCGGCGTCGAGCGCGAAGCCTGCCCGATGGGGCTGGCGCCCACCTCCAGCGCGGTCAACACCCTGATGATGGGCGACGCTCTGGCGATGGCGCTGATGCGCCAGCGCGGTTTCAATGCGGAAGACTTCGCCCGCTCGCACCCGGGCGGCAGCCTGGGGGCGCGCCTGCTGAACCGCGTGCATCACCTGATGCGCACCGGCGATCGCCTGCCGCGCGTGAGCGAAAGCGCCAACGTGATGGAAGCGATGCTGGAACTGAGCCGCACCGGGCTCGGGTTGGTGGCGGTATGCGACGCGCAGCAGCGGGTAGTGGGCGTGTTTACCGACGGCGACCTGCGCCGCTGGCTGGTGAAGGGCAACAGCCTGCAGGATCCGCTCAGCCCGGCAATCACCCGCCCCGGCTATCGGCTGCCGGAGCAGTGGCGCGCCGGCGAAGCGCTGGAAGCGCTGCACGAACAGCACATCAGCGCGGCCCCGGTGGTCAACATGGACGGCGTGCTGGTGGGGGCGCTCAACCTGCACGATCTGCATCAGGCCGGCATCGGCTGATCGACGCCGGGGGCGGCATCGTCAGCGCCCCCGGTCAGATCATTTCCAGTCGGGATTGTTCTCGAACTGCTGCTTAAGCAGCGCTTTCATGTCGTCATCCGGCTTGCCGAGCCACTGGTACTTGGCGTATTTCTTGGGATGATCGACGGCTTCCGGCCGATCTTCCACCGCGACTCGCACGCCCCAGGCCTGGGATTTATCCGCGCTGAACGCCACGATCAAAAAGTTGTTGCCGCAGTCGTGCGGTTTGCACAGATTGCCGACCAGATACTCTTTGCCCTTCCAGCTCAGGTTTTGCGCCGGCGTAGAGGTGCCGACGCCCTTGCGCGCCCAGCCCGGCATCCGCGCCTGGCCTTTGACCATGTTTTGCCAGCTGGCCTGATACCCCGGCTGCTGAATCAAATCCGATGTGGTGACGATCTGCTGAGCGAAGCTGCCCGCGCTGAAGCTGAGCAGTGCGCCGAAGAGGGCGCAACGCAGCGCCTGGTGTCCCGTCATAGTCCTTCTCCCTAGGTTAAATCAGGTTTCGCCCGTAAACCGGGCCTGAACTAGTCAGACCACGGTGGCGGCAAAAAGTTGACTCACCACCAGGCGTGAAAATGATGCACCGGCCCGATGCCGTGCCCCACTTCCAGCGTATCCGCCTGTTGCAGCGCGTGTTGCAGGTAGTCCTTGGCGGCGGCCACCGTGGCCGCCCAGTCGGCATGGCGCGGGCGCAGCGCCGCCAACGCGGCTGAGAGCGTGCAACCGGTGCCGTGAGTGTGGCGGGTGGCGACGCGCGGCGCGGTAAAGCGCTGCTTGCCTTCGGCGGTAAACAGCCAGTCCGGGCTCTCGCTTTCGCTCAGGTGGCCGCCCTTCATCAGCACCGCCCGGCAGCCCATCGCCAGCAGCGCCCGCCCCTGCTCGCGCATCTGCGCTTCATCTTCCGCCGGCGCGCACGCCAGCAGCGCCGCCGCTTCCGGCAGGTTCGGCGTAATGATCGACACCAGCGGCAACAGCTCGCGCCGGATAGACTCTACCGCCTCCGGCGCCAACAGCGGATCGCCGCTTTTCGCCAGCATCACGGTATCCAGCACCACGAATTCCGGCCGGTAATGTCGCAGCCGTTCGGCCACCGCCTGCACGATGTCGGCGTTGGCCAGCATGCCGATCTTGACGCTGTCGATGCGCACGTCGCTGAACACCGAGTCCAGCTGCGCGGCGACGAACGCCGGATCGATGTAATACACCGACTGCACGCCGCGGGTATTTTGCGCCACCAGCGCGGTGATCACGAGGTGCCGTAGGCGCCAAGCGCCGAGAAGGCCTTCAAATCGGCCTGAATGCCGGCGCCGCCGCTGGGATCGGTGCCGGCGATGGTCAGGGCGTTAATGCGTTTCATCACAGATCCTCCCCGCGCAGTTGATACAGCGCATCGAGGAACGCCGGCGTAAAGCTGCCCGGCCCGGCGGCCTGCCTGGCCGCCAGGCCGCCGCAGTGGGACATCACCCGGCAGGCGGTCGCCACGTTGTCCAGGCGATCGCCCGGCAGGGCGCAAAACGCCGCCACCACCGCCGACAGCGCGCAGCCGGTGCCCACCACCCGCGTCATCAGCGGAGAGCCGCCTTCGATCGCCCAATCGCGTTGGCCGTCGGTGACGTAATCCACCGCGCCGGTGACCGCCACCACCGCGCCGCTGCGCTGCGCCAGCTCACGCGCGGCGGGCAATGCCGCCAGCGAGTCGTCGCCGCTGTCCACGCCGCGGCCGCTGGCCAGCAACCCGCTGAGCGCCATGATTTCCGAGGCGTTGCCGCGTATCGCCGCCGGTTTCTCGTCCAGCAGCTGTTTGGCGAAGGCGGTGCGGTAGGAGAGCGCGCCGACCGCCACCGGATCCAGCGTCCAGGGCTTACCGGCCCGATTGGCGGCGGCCACCGCCGCCCGCATCGATTCGGCGCGCAGCGCGTTGAGGGTGCCGACGTTGATCAGCAGGCCGTCGGCCAGCGCGCTGAACTGCGCCGCCTCTTGCGGCTCCACCACCATCGCCGGAGAGGCGCCGAGCGCCAATAGCACGTTGGCGGTCAGCGACTGCACCACTTCGTTGGTCAGGCAGTGGATCAGCGGAGGCCGCTGTTGGAATTGGGTCAGACAGGCCGCGGCGCGGGCGCCGGGTAGTGCATCAGGTCGAGCGATCATATTCCTCCCAACCGGCGTTCAAGAAGGCGGCGCCGGTTGAGCGGCCGTGACTTCCCTACGCTGGCATTATCCAGATCAGGTAATACGGGTATTTCTCAGCCTTCACGCGGAAGGGCACCCCGAGTCATGAAAATCAATAGGTTGTGATCAACGTTGCGTTAATCCCTACTGGGGATCATGCCAGCGGCGGCGCGGACAAACAAGCGATTAAATTGGCCCAGCGGGCATACGCCGCGCAATGCGCTATAGTGAGCACAAACCACCGGGAGATGCCATGCAGATAAGACCCTACCAAGAGACCGATCGCCCCTTCCTGCGCACGCTGTACCTGGCGTCGCGCAAGGCGGCGTTCGGCTGGCGCGATACCTCAAACTATCAGTTGGAAGATTTCGACGGCGCGACGCTGGGCGAAGCGATTTGGGTGGCGGAAGACGGCGGCGCGCTGCTGGGATTCGTCTCCGTCTACCGCGAAGATAACTTCATTCATAACCTGTATGTCGCTCCCCATCAGCCGCCGCGCGGCGTCGGCAGTGCGCTGCTGCATGCGGCGCAAGCCACCTTCACCGCCACCGGTTCGCTGAAATGCCTGGTGAAAAATGAAAAAGCGCTGGCGTTCTACCGCAAGCACGGCTGGCGCATCATCTCCACCGGCAACGACGGCGAAGAAGATTATTACCTGATGCACTCACCGGCCCGCTAGCCCTTACCCGCCGCATCCGGCATCCCGCGCAGCGTCAGCCGCCAAAACAGCAATGCGCTCAGGCTGACGCCCGCCCCCAGCCAGCAGACGCCGCTCCAGCCCGCCCAGGCGTACACATGGGTGCCTACAAAGGCGCCCAGCCCGCTGCCGACGGCGTAAAACAGCATGTAGCAGGCCACCAGCCGGCTGTGCGACTGCGGGTGCGCGCTGAAAATCATGCTCTGGTTCAGCACGTGGATCGCCTGGCCCGCCAGATCCAGCAGCACGATGCCCGCCACCAGCCAAACCAGGCCGCTGCCGAGCAAACCGAGCGGCAGCCAGGCCAGCGTCAACAGCAGCAGACATGCGCCGCTGGCCGCCTGCCCCAACCCGCGATCCGCCAGATGCCCGGCGCGCACCGCCGCCAGCGCGCCCACCGCGCCGACCAGGCCGAACGCTCCCACCGCGGCATGGGTGAAGTTGAACGGCGGCCGGCTCAGCGGCAACACCAGCGAACTCCAAAAGAGGCTGAAAGCGCCGGACATCAGCAGCGCCAGCATGCCGCGAATTTGCAGCGTGCGGTCATGCAGCAACAGGCTCAACATTGAACCCAGCAGCGCGGGATAATTCAGCGTGCTGGGAACGGTGCGTGGCGCTGGCAGCAGGCGCGACAGGATCGGCAGCAATACCAACGTCACTCCGGCGGAGAAGAAGTACACCGTGCGCCAGCCGCCAACGTCCGCCAGCGCGCCGGAGAGAGTGCGCGCCAGCAGCAACCCCAGCACCACCCCGCCCTGCGCCGCGCCGACTACCCGCCCGCGCTCCTGCGGCGGCGCCAGGGCGGCGGCGAACGCGATCAGGCCCTGCGTCATGGCGGTGCCCAGTAGCCCCACCAGCATCATCCCCACCAGCAGCCAGGGCGCGCTGGGCGCCCAGCCCACCAACAGTAGCGCAGCGATCAGCCCCAGCTGTTGCCCCGCCAGCAATCGATGCCGGTTTAACCGATCCCCCAGCGGCACCACCAACAGCAACGCCAGCGCGCAGCCCAACTGAGTCACGGCGATCACCATGCCGACCGCCGCCAGGCTGATGGAAAAATCGCGGGCGATGGCGTCTAACAGCGGCTGCGCATAGTAAACGTTGGCCACGCTAAAGGCGCTGGCGGCGGCCAACAGCAGCACCAGGGCGGCCGGCAGGCACCCCAATGCCGCACAGGGAGGTTCCAGCAGTTTGTCGCTCATCGCACACCTTAATGTGGTTTCATTATTAAACCCAATGAACTTTAGGCGCAGAGGTTTTATAATGCAACCAGAATGTGCAGCAGGAGATAATCGTCGTGAAACGTAAGAGCCTGGAAGACGCGCCGTGCCCGGTGGCGCGCACGCTGGATGTGATTGGCGACTGGTGGTCGCTGCTGATCGTGCGCGACGCCTTCGACGGCGTCACCCGCTTCAGCGAATTTCAAAAAGGGCTGGGGATGGCGAAGAACATCCTTACCACCCGGCTGCGCGCCCTGGTGACGCACGGCGTGCTGGAGATCGTGCCCGCCGCGGACGGCAGTGCCTATCAGGAGTATGTGCTGACCGAGAAAGGCCGCGCGCTGTTTCCAGTGATCGTTGGCCTGCGCCAGTGGGGGGAAGATCATTTGTTCGCCGAGGGAGAAGCGCACTCAACGCTGGTAGAAAGCGACAGCGGCCGCCCCGTGCCGCGCCTGACGCCGATCGGCAACGCCGGGCAGACGCTCACCCCGCTGAATACCCGGGTGGTGAAGGTGGGGGAACGGTGATGAGAGTTAATGACGGTGTCCTCAGCTCACCCGTTGAAAGATTAGGCGGATAAAGAACCATTCCAGACATCCAGCCAACAGATAAACCGCGCCAAAAACGAGCGCGCCAAACCATTCCGTATCGTTAAAATGAAAAAACTCACTGGCGTCAATCAGCCAAGCGGTTTGATTCTGGTTTAGCCTGGGTACAGGAAAAAGCTATATTGTCAGCACAGCCAGCCCAACAACAGCCAATACGTTAGCGAGCAACAGGGCAAATTTTTTCATAGCCTTTCATTCTACAACCTAACGCGGCCCAACAAACTGAACCTAAGAACATACGTTAATCGTTAACCCTCAGGTTGCCCCGTTCGTCGGAGACAACCATGAATGCGGCGGTAATCAAATGCGAACCTTCGGGTGTCTGTACATCGTAGGCGACGGAATAGCGTCTCCCTGGCCGAAAAGCATAGTCGAATACCGGCATGCACCTCCCCGGTTCAATAAAAAAAGCGTCATTATCGATATCTTTAATGAGCTTATCGCCTGATTCGCTATAAATCTGAACGAAGCGGATATTATCCCCCGCCTTCATAGAAGAAAGAATGCAGACATGGTTATCTTTGGCAGTGACGACGGCGGGGAAACGCGGAGTAAACTTATCGCCAGGCCCCGGACAGCCGACCAAGAAGCAGGCCGTGAATAGAACCACATATTTTTTCATGCTCCCTCTCATCCCCTAATAATTTTTTGATAAAGTGCATGAATGTCACGCAAACTATCGGTTCCCCTGTACCTACCCACTCGTCCAGGACGTTGATAATAACGCCACGTTTCAATACCATAAACCAACAGCAGCCAGTAATCAGCAAAAATCGAAGCTTGTTG
Organism: Serratia sp. EWG9; assembly: GCF_019913725.1. Taxonomy (NCBI): domain Bacteria; kingdom Pseudomonadati; phylum Pseudomonadota; class Gammaproteobacteria; order Enterobacterales; family Yersiniaceae; genus Serratia; species Serratia sp. EWG9. The sequence goes on along the minus strand of NZ_JADNRO010000010.1, from coordinate 162,478 downwards.
CTCCAGCGAGTAATCAGTAATTTTATTTCTATCAAGACGATAGTTGTACTCAGCCGCCCAACTAAACAACCCACGCATTCTTACCCATTGTCCATGCTGATGTTGCCATACATGCCCCAATTCATGGATGAAAAGATGTTTATCTTCTATCAGAACCCTATTATCAGAAAAATCGTATTTATAGAGTTCCCTCCGTAACCATAACTCACCATTAGGTGCCATGGCATAACTTCTGTTTTGTAAGCCAAACGGGAAATAGCTATCACAGTGTATCCATACACGACCATATATAATTGAGCTTCCATATATATGGCGAGCCAATTTTATTTCCCCTATGGTCATACGTCGTAATGTCCCTTCTTCGGCCAATGCGTTCATTTATCCCTCCTTGAATTTATCAATATCCTAATACTTTTTTAAAATGAATCTATACATGAACTCTTAAAGAATTGCATTTGGCATAATCCATTTATAACTTGAATGACTTTCAGGGAAATCCCCATCGATTCTCTATAATTAATTAAACGAAAAAAAATATTGCAAATACCTTTGTAGCAACCGTGGTCAGGATACGCTTATCCAGCCGCCTCCTGCATGATTCGCTTCGCAGCGCCATCCGGGTAATGTATAGTCCGCGTTTTACGGAGATCCCATGCTGACTAACTCATCCATTCGTTTGAACAAATACATTAGCGAGAGCGGTATCTGCTCACGCCGCGACGCCGATCGATACATCGAACAGGGCAACGTTTTCATCAACGGTAAACGCGCCACCGTTGGCGCCCAGGTATTTGCCGGCGATGTGGTGAAGGTTAACGGTCAGCTGATCGAGCCGCGCAATGAAGAAGATCTGGTGCTGATCGCGCTGAACAAACCGGTCGGCATCGTCACCACCACCGAGGACGGCGAGCGCGACAACATCACCGACTTCGTCAACCACAGCAAGCGCATCTTCCCGATCGGCCGCTTGGACAAGGATTCGCAGGGGCTGATCTTTCTGACCAACCACGGTGACCTGGTCAACAAGATCCTGCGCGCCGGCAACAATCACGAGAAAGAGTATCTGGTGACGGTCAACAAGCCAGTGACCGACGAGTTTATTCGCGGCATGGGCGCCGGCGTGCCGATGCTTGGCACGGTGACCAAAAAGTGCAAGGTGAAGAAAGAAGCGCCGTTCGTGTTCCGCATCACGCTGGTGCAGGGGCTGAACCGCCAGATCCGCCGCATGTGCGAACACTTCGGCTATGAGGTCACCAAGCTGGAACGCACGCGCATCATGAACGTCAGCCTGAAAGGCTTGCCGCTGGGCGAATGGCGCGATCTGACCGATGACGAGCTGATTGAGCTGTTCAAGCTGATTGAAGGCTCTTCGTCCGAGGCTAAACCGACGAAGAAAGCCCCGGCCAAATCTGCCCCGGCGAAAAAACCGAGCGCCGGCGGACCGAAAAGCGCCGATAAAACCGCTGCGCCGGCCGGCCGCAAGCGCTTTACCCAGCCAGGACGCAAGAAAAAAGGGCGTTAAACGTCCTTCCCTGCTCAGCCCGCCGTTGCGCGGGCTTGGCGAGGGCGAAACCCTGACCACCACCTAGACGAGTCTGATTGAAAACGAGGAAAAATCAGGGGGTAAGAGTAAGAGTCACTATTTTTTTAACAGCGTGGTCTTACCGTCAGGCTCTTGAGCAAAAGTCTTCCCATCCAGACTGATAAAAATCCTTTTATTAGCATCACCATTAATAATCATCGCTATATCCTTATAGATACATTTGTTCTTGGCATCGCCCTCGGCAAAACAATGATAGTCATCAACACTTCCATCATTGCTACCCGTCGGAGCGGCAACATAGCCATCAAAATTCATTACGGCAACGGTAAAGTGACTCTCGTCTTTGATAATATGATATTTTTCCTGAAGTTTATCTTTATTATCATTCCACCAAGATATTTTACCTTCCGTGGTCAACGGAAGGTATTGAACATAAACAGCAGCACCATCAACCCGCACAACATTAGCCGGCCTGACAAGCACCCAAACCAACCAAAAAGCCGCTACGGCAACCAAAGAAAAGAACGCAACCTTTTTCTTGTTAAGCATAGTTTTCACCTGTCACTATTATCTTCGCGCCAAAGTTGGTGAAAAAGGGTCTAAACGCGAACTCTTTATACCTTTGAAGTACAAACCAAATCCTGAAAAAACCAATAGAATTAAACGTTAACTTGCTAATATCTTCTTTATCCAATCCAAAATGATCCTGAGCTTTATAGCTAATCACGGCAGTATATCTATTACCTTGAAAAACCAAAGAATCAACACTGATCTCTGTACTGTTGACCTCATGTACACTGACTCCCATTCCATTTATGCAGTCTTCCCAGCGAACATATTTTGGCAAACGGCTCTGTGATAACTGAAGAGCAAATGCCTCTTTATTCAGCCGATATGAGTTAAAGTCAAAGGTGTCGAGAACACTTTTAATTCGAATTAGCGTACTATTTTCTGATTTATCGCTCAGTATCAGCCTTTTATAGGCTAAATCCATTTGAACATCTTGAAAGTCAGTTCCGTTATTGCACTGCATATGATTGAAAAGCTTAACTATCAAGCCTTGATAAACGCCAGTAAAAGAAAAGTATCTCGATGCAGCTCTCAGCTCATCAAAAAGCATGGCAACCGCCTTTTCTTTTCCTGCTGCCGGAATATTTCGCGTTGCCGGATGATCCTAGGGCGATTTATAAGCACTCCAATCGATAAACGTTGATACTTGCCCCAAGCGATACCGTTGCTTAAGTGTACGTTCATCCATATCGCCATATTGCATATCATCCGCAAAACGGTCGTTAAAAGGCTTCTTGCTGGTGAAAATCGTTAACGGCCTTGTCAATTCACGCATTGGAAAATCAGTCCCTTGCCCATACCAATAAGAGCATTAATCATACAGGCAATCCCGCCCTGCTCATATCGGGAAATGTCTTAGCGCCCCCTTACTCAGGCTCACGGGAAACTTAATGCCCACCATAAAAAAGGCCCGCATCAAGCGGGCCTGAAAGTACCAGAGAAGTCTAGAGGAAAAATCAGAACGACCAGCGCAGGTTGGCGTTGACCGAATTGACGCGGGTATCGGCGCCGAATTGCCCCTGATAGCCAACATCCAACGTCGCAGCGCGCGACAGCTTCACGCTCACGCCGATATCGCCCACCATCACGTTGTCATCCACGGCCTGGCCCTGAGTAACGAACGCGTCGCTGCCGGCAAACGCCATGCGCGATGAGGTGTTCTTATCGCCGTAGGCATGTTGCCAGCCGAGCGAGCCGTAAAGGCTGACGTTCTTCGGCAGTTCGGTCACGCCGCGCACCCCGAGCGTGGAGTAGAAGGTGTCCATCGTTTCATTGCGCACGCTCAGCGCCGCCGCGCCACCCGACTCCTGGAAGCTGTCGGTATGCAGGCGGATGTAGCTCAGGTTGATGAACGGTTCGACGTTCATCTCCGGTTGGCCGAAACGGTAACCCGCTTCGGTGAATGCCAGCAGCGAGTTCGCGTCATAATCCGACTTCAGCCGATCCGAGAAGCCGCTGAAATCGACGTTGCGCTTGCCTTCAATCTTGTGCCAGGTGTAACCCAGCGCGCCGCGCAGCGAGAACGCATCCTGTTGCCCGGCCGCATACAGGCCGAGGTGGTAGTTGTCGGTATCGGCCTTGGAGCGGCGGCTGTCGACGTCATAATCGCCGCGGCTGTAACCGAAGTAACCGCCGATGCGCACGTTATGGTCCGCCAGCTTGCGATCCGCCCCCAACAGGAAGCCGGTGGTGTTGCCATCCAGCTTGCCCACGTTGCCGTTGCCGCTGTTCCTGCCCCAGGAACTGAAGGTCTGGCCCCAGACGCCGCTGTTTTGCGCCTGCGCCGGTTGCACCAGCGACATCGCCAACGGCGGTACCGGCAGACTGTCATTGTCGAACAGGCGCAGCATGCGCTGGTTCAGCACGTTGAACAGCTGGGTGCTGCCGGCGATCAGGTTAGACTGCATCGACGGATAGACTTCGCCGGACAGCTGATTGAACGCCTCGCGCGCTTCCGGCGCGCTCAGCAGCAGCAGCGAGTTGTACAGCGCCAGTGAAGGACCGCGCTGCGCCAGCGTAGAGAGCGCGCCGGCGGTATTCCACTGGTTGCCGCTCTCGGCCACCGTTTGGAAAATGCCCGGCTTGCCGCTGCCTGGATTCTCGCCCCCCGGATTTTCCCCGCCAGGGTTTTCTCCGCCCGGATTCTCGCCCCCTGGATTCTCACCGCCAGGGTTTTCTCCGCCCGGATTCTCACCACCTGGATTTTCCCCACCCGGATTCTCGCCGCCTGGGTTTTCACCACCCGTGTCTTTCTGCGCGATAGTCAGATCCACGGCGTTGGCGCTGTGCTTCAACGCCACATCGAGGAAGGCGGACTTGGAGACCGCCGACGCGAACTGGCCGTCAATACCGCCGTCCGAGGTCAGAATGCGGTAGCTTTGGCCGGTTTTATAGCTGGTTTGCGGATCCAGCGCCGTAACCTGCACCTTGGCCCGATCGCTGATGGTGGTTTTGCCCGCCACCAGCAGTTGATCGCTGCGGCCGTCGCCGGCGATATCGACGTCATAGAAGGATTCGCCGATAAAGTTCAGGTAGCGTTTCAGCGTCAGCGTGCCGATATTGCCGTCGCCGGGCGAGATATGGCCGCCGGACTGGATCTCGGTCTGGCCCAGCGTGCCGTTGCCGCCCAGCGTGCCGCCGGCCTTGATCGACGCGGCGCTGCTGTAGCCCAGCCCGTTATTGACGTCGGTACCCGCCGTCGCGTTAAGGATCAGCGTGCCGCCGTTCTCGGCGCCGAGGGTTTGGATCTCGAAGATGTCGTCTTCTTTCTGGGTATTGATGTCGCTGGCGATGATGAGCTTGCCGCCGCGCGCGGTGACGTTCGCCTGCAGCTCAGAGAGATCGCCGTTCAGCGTCGTGTGCCCGGCGCTGTTGATCACCTCGCCTTCGCCGCTCATCTTGTTGCTGAAAATGTAATTGCCGTCGGTATGGTTAAAGTACACATAGCTGCGGAACAATCCGCCCCGCAGGGCGATCGCCGTCTGGGCATCGATGGCGCCAGCGGCGCCCGCCGCGCCGAGCGTCGGTTCGGTCAACCCGGTGCCGGTATCCATATTGCCGCGGCTGCCGATAATCAGCGCGCCGCGGTTCGAGCCGGAACCGGTCTTGCCCAGCACCACTTCGTTGCCGCCGGCGGAGAATGTTCCGCCGTCCATGACCGCCAACACGCCATTGCCGTAATCGCCGACGTTGACGCTGCTGCCGCTGGTAAACCGTGAGCCGTTGCCGGCGATCGTCAGCTCGGCGGTTTTACGCGCGCCCGAGACGCCCGCCACCTGAATATTACCGACGTTGACCGCAGCGCCGTTCAGCACGTCCAGATCGCCGTAGAGCGTGAGCGCACGACCGACGTTCCACTGGGAATTGGCCCCCTTGACCGTGGCTTTCGGGCTCAGCGTATCGGTCTCACCCGGCCCGCTGCCATTGCCGATGCGTGCGTCAAAGGCGGTGTTCAGCACCGCGCCGTCTTCAATCGCCAGCGTGGAACGTGCCCCCAGATCGGTGCCGACGCTGAGAAAATTGCTGGTAACGCGAGAACCGACGCCGGTGGCGATAAGGTGGCTGTCATAGCCACGGGTGGTGCCGACCACGATCTCTTTCGCGCTGGCCTGCGCACCGTCTTCAACCCGCAAAGTGCCCCGCCCCAGATTGAGGCCGCCGCGCAGCACGAACTGATCGTTCACCGCATTCAGCTCGGCGTTCGGCCCGCGGACCGTGACTACGCTGTCATGAATTTGGCCGTTGAACATCCGGCCGATATTGATGTTATAGGCGCTGATCTTGCCATTCTCGATCAGCAGGTTGCCGCTTTGGTTACGGCCGACGTAAACGTCCCCGGTGTAGGCCAATGATTCGGTAATTTTTGAGTCGCCGTCAAAAATGGCATCGTCTGCGCGAGCGATATCGGCGGGCGCCAGCATCAACAGCGGCGCGGAAAATAGAGCGAGGTAAAGTTTGGAAAGCGGTGTTTTAACCGCTAAAGAATGCGATGTCGTGTCATTCACGGGCTATCTCCGTACTCGTTAGCGTGATGTCGCGGAATGTATTGTTATAAGAAAACTCAATGCGCTAGAGGAGGTATGAGGCGTTATTCCGCGCACGCAGGTTTATTGATCGTCGAAGCAAAAGCTTATTGCCCCCCGGCGCTGGCGCTCCGACGATGGAAAACCAGGAAGCGGCAATACCGCCTCCAAAGCGAATTATTTATGGGTGACTACCGGTGTACAGGTCGGCGCGCTCAGCGACGGCGAGGAGCCTAAAATTCCCGGCATCATCAGCGATGAACAATCGAAAATTCGGCCTTTTTCCGTGGTGGCGCGATAAGAAAGTTTTTGGCCGCCCAGCGCATCCGGCTGCGCGCCATTGACATTGGTCACGGTAATTTCGTCCGATGAACCCAGGCCCAGCATTTTAGCGGTTTCCGCCTGCAGCAGCGGAATGGCCTGATCGGTTTTCAGGGTGGAACAACCGGCTATCATCATCGTAACGGTTAAAGCGATAAGTGGTTTCTTCATAAATTATCCTTTATAACCAATCAGTTAAAATTACCGATTGGCTTTATGTTTTCTCTTATCCAAATCCTCGAATAATATATTTCCCTTTCCTAAACGAAAAAACCCTCCTAAAGTAGGGAGGGTTGATAATAACTCATCAGACCTATCTGATATTTGAAGGCGAAAGGAGAATCTTTTGGGGCAGGATTATGCGTTGGTCGTTGATGACCATCCATTGGTAGCAAGCGGCATCGCTAATTTTCTCAGCACGCATTGCCGATTCAAACAGGCGCATGTGGTGACCACAGAAGAGAATTGCTACCGTCATATTAGGGAAAACGGCCCGCCGCGTTTACTGGTGATCGATTTTTGGCTCTCTTCCGGTACGGCGTTGAAATTACTCAAAGAAGTAAAGCAACTTTATCCTCAGGTGCGGATCTTGGTGGTTAGCGGCGACGAGAATAACGATATCTGGCAGAAAGTGCACACTGCCGGCGGGCATGGATTTGTATTAAAAAACGAACCTCCTGAATTATTCGCCAAGGCGGTCTTTGCGCTGAACGATAATCAGGAATGGTTTCCTGACGGGAATGAATTCGCCGTTAAAAGCAACCACGAGCATTTAAAAAAATTTAATTTAACCCCGCGACAAATTGACGTATTAAATATGATGATGCGCGGCCTGCCCAATAAAAGGATCGCCGCGCAGCTGTCTATTTCCGAACCCACCGTCAAAGAACACATCAGCAATATTTTGAAAAAGATCGGCGTCAACAGCCGAGTGGAAGCCATTACGCTGTTGCACGGCAAACGGGAGCCGTCGCAATGAGGTTTTTCCAGAATTTACAAAATGATGGCATCTCACCACGCGCGCAGATCCGCCTGCTGGACAACACCTTCATGCGATTGGTGTTCAGCTTTACCGCCGTACCTTTCGTCGGCATCCCTTTCGCCATCTGGATTTATTTGCTGGGGGATGAACTTGGCCCAACCATTGCCTGGATCATGGTTTACCTGCTATGCGCCGTGGCGATCAGAATATGGCATCGGCGCTACCTGCGCGAGGCCAAAGAAAATGATGAAGACACCGTGCTGCGCCGCTGGCTGCCGCGCATTAATAAGGTGGCCTTTATTCACGGGCTGGGGATCTCCTCACTCTATTTAATTACCCCGCAGACCCATAACTTTGATTTTTTCCTGCTGCTCAATATCAGCATCGCCGCGATCGTCGCCGCCAACGCAACGCACCTGACGCCCGTCATCAGCACCTTTACGCGCTTTTTCTTCGCCTCCTGGGGGCTGCTGAACATCGGCATCATCTGGCGGCTGGAAGACGTGATGTTCATCGTGCTGATGCTGAACTTGCTGTACGGCTTCGCCATTTATCGCCACGCGTTAACCTCACATGCGTTCTTTATTCAGCAAGCACTGCTCGAAGAGCAAAGTTCGCGCCTGGCGGAACAGTTCCGCCAGGCCAAAGAAGAGGCGGAACAGGCGCTGTTGGACAAGAACCAGTTCCTGACCACCGCCAGCCACGATCTGCGCCAACCGGTGCACGCCATGGGTTTTCTGATCGAAGCCATCATCCACAAAAACCGGGACGACAGCCTGACGCCGCAGCTGCTGGATCTGCAGCAGAGCGTGCGCTCGGTGCATCTGATGTTCAATTCGCTGCTTGATCTCAGCAAGATCGAATCCGGCAACGTGCGCACCGCCGCCACCCATGTGGATATCGGCGCCCTGCTCGACTCAGTGATCACCCTGTTCCGCGAAGAGGCCAACAGCCGCTCGCTGGCGCTGCGCACCTGGCGGCCCAGGCGGCGCATCAGCGTGATGGGCGATCCGCTGCTGGTGCGGCAATCGCTGATCAATCTGATCCAAAACGCCCTGCGCTACACGCAACGGGGCGGCGTACTGATCGCCATCCGCCCACGCGGCGCCGAGTGCCTGGTGGAAGTGTGGGATACCGGCGTAGGCATCGCCGACGAAGAGAAAAGCAAAATCTTCTCCCCTTACTACCGCCCCGAGCTGGCGTGGAAGATAGACAGCGCCGGGCACGGGCTGGGGTTGGCAGTGGTAGCGCGCTGCGCCAAGCTGATGAAGGTGAAGTACGGCATGCACTCCGTCGAAGGCAAAGGCTCGCGCTTCTGGATGCGCTTTGCGCAATACCTCGGCGAAGACAAAGCGCCGGAGATCGCGGCGACGTACGACAACACCGCCACGCCCACCCGCTACGCGCCGCTGCGGGGATCCTGCCTGGTGGTGGACGACGATCCTTTGGTGACCTCCGCCTGGGAAAGCCTGATGAGCACCTGGGGCATCACCGTGCGCTGCGCGGCCTCCGCCGAGGAAGCCTTCGCCATCGTCGACGACGGCTTTACGCCGTTCGCCGTGCTGTGCGATCAACGCCTGCGCTCCGGCGAGAGCGGTTTCGACATCCTCAAAGCGTTGTTCGAACGCCTGCCGGACGTGAGTGGCGCCATGGTCAGCGGCGAGTTCAATTCGCAAGTTCTGCAAGAGGCCGAGCAGGAAGGCTATCTGGTGCTGCGCAAGCCGCTGGAACCGGCCAGGCTGCATGCGCTGTTGACGCAGTGGGGGGCAAGTTAACTACACAGATGGCGCAGGTTATCCGCCAGCAATAAGGCAGGCTCAATGAATAAAACATTAAGCCTGCCGCATTTTACGTGGCGTTATCTAAATACGATTAATCGCATTTAGGCGGTTCTGGTTTGCAAACCGGCGGCTCAGGTTTACATACCGGCGGTTTTGGCGTGCAATCGCCCCAGGCATTATTCCACGCGTTTCCCCAGCTGTTAATCACTTTGCCGATAATAGCCAGACCCAGGCCAATCGTTGCGCCGTTCACCTGCTGAACTTCTGTTGAATTTAATTCTCTCATTTTTCATCTCCATTCACTAAAAAGAATCAATTTAAAATACTGCTTTTTATGAACCGTCGGTTCACGCTTTAGGTATAAGGCGCTCGATAAATTAACTCAATAACGAAAATCTTAATTAAAGATGAAATAAATATAAAATTTTATATTTCATCAAACAATTACGCCATTGCATTTACAGGCTGCAAAGTAATTACCCGATCTGCCGATGCAATCGTCGATGGCCGATGAGCAATGATAACGCGGGTCATTTTCAACGAGGATATGGCTTCGTTCACCCTTTTTTCATTGTCCAGATCCAAATGACTGGTGGCTTCGTCCATAAACAGAATATTGGGTCTTCGGTATAACGCGCGGGCGATAAGCACCCGCTGTTTTTGCCCGCCGGAAAGGCTACCCCCCAATTCGCCCACCAACGTTTCATATCCCATCGGCATTTTCATAATATCGTCGTGAATATTGCAATGCTTGGCGCATTCAACGATAAATTCCGTATCGGGATGAGCATCAAAACTGCATATGTTCTCGGCAATTGAACCGGCAAGCAGTTTATCTTCTTGCAATACACATGCGATGCACTCCCGATAATTATTAATGCCGATATCATGAATGTTAATGCCGTTGATAAACAAACGCCCTTCCGTCGGTTCCAACAGCCCGCACATCAGCTTCATCAACGTGGTTTTGCCGACGCCTGAAGGCCCGACGATCGCCACGCTTTCTCCCGCCGCGATCTGCAGGCTGAGCCCGGGGATCACTGGGCGCGAAAGGCTGTCATATTGATAAAGCAGATCGCGCACTTCAAAAGTCACCGCCTCGTTGGGATTGCATATCTTGCGATAGGGCTTTTCTTCCTCTGTCGTAGAAAGCACGATGTCCGCCAGCCTTTCATTATGCAAATTCAGCATTCGCAGCCGAATGACCATATCGATAAGATTTGACGCGCGATCGGAGAATTGCCCCCGATAGGCATTAAAGGCGACAAACATGCCTAATGTCATTTGACTGTCGATCACTAAAGACGCGCCCAACCACAAGATAACGATTTGATCGCAGGCCGCAAGAAACGCATTCACGCCGCCAAAGAACATATCGAGCTTCGTTACCCGAATATTGGCGTTTGCCGTATCGATATTTAAATTTAACCAGAACTGCGAACGCGTTCCCGCCAACCCCAACGACTTCAGCGTCGCGATGCTGTACAGCGTCTCCATAAAATGTGAACTGGCTTTCGCCGACTTCACCAATTGCTCCTCGGACGCTTGCCGATAATAGCGATAGGTCGAAAGGCGCAGCAGAACATATAAGACCGTAAAGCCGGAGGCTACCCACACCAGCCAGCCACCGTACATGAACATCATGATAAATACGCCGACCGACATGATGCCATCAATGATGCTGGAAACGATACTGGTGGTAAACGTGGTGCGAATGGCGTCCAACGAGCCAAAGCGCGATTGAATATCACCCAGCTTGCGCTTTTCAAAATAGGCAAGCGGGAGCTTCATCAGATGATCAAACAGCCCTGATTTCCACTGTATATCGATCAGCGCGCCCATCACGATGGAGATCCACGAGCGAAACATCGAAACGCAGGTGCGGAACAAGATAAAAAACAGTAAACCGACGCAAATAATGACCAATAAATTATGGTCGCCGGCCTGGATGACGTGGTCCATCACCAACTGAGTCCCGACGGGCATCAGCAGGTTGACGGCCTCAATGACCAGCGACAGCGCGAAAATTTTTACCAGCGCGCTTTTAAGACCGGTGACATTGCTGAGCAGTTTTCTAAAGTGCAGGCGATTTTTCTGCACCACAGGCGTGAATTCACTGCTTGGCCATACCTCTAAAGCGATTCCGGTAAAATGCAGGGAAAACTCCTGCAGGCCGATAACCCGGCGGCCAAATGCCGGATCGTGCAGGGTTATCCGCCCACCGCGAATGTTGACCAGGACCACAAAGTGATTCATATCCCAGTGCAATATGCAGGGCCTTTTCACCTGGTGAATCTCATCCAGGCTCAAGGATAAGGCCCGCGTTTTCAAATTGAGATTCTCGGCGATCGCGATCAGCGAGCTCAGGGTGGCGCCGCGGGCCGAGATATCAAACTTCTGACGCATCGACAGCATATCGACGTGCATGCCGTAATAGCCGCACACCATCGCTAAACTGGCCAGCCCGCATTCGGCGGCCTCCGTTTGCAAGACCTGCGGCACTTTTCTTCTGAGCGACAGGTTCAGCTTGCCAACGATATTCTCATAAACTTTATTCACGAAGTGGCCCCGACACACTGTTTTTCATGTCATAAAATGGCGCGAACATCCATTGGTAGATGGGTCTTTTCTCCAGGAAAAGCGTGGCTTGCGCCTTCATGCCGCTTGAAAGGTTCAGCTTCTTTCCCTGATAGCCAAACTGCGTGTTATCGATAGCCACCAGCACTTTGTAGTACGACTCAACCAGTTCAGCCGATTGTCGAGTTGGCGAACTGCTGTAAGTGGACATTTCCTGAATTGATGCGGGAACATAAGCGATGCTTTCGATCACGCCGGGAAACTGACCAAATTTTTCATACGGGAAGGCGTCATAGCGAACGTTGATGTGATCGCCTCGGCTCACGTAAGGCACGCTGCTGTTGGGCAACCATAAAACCAAATAATAGATGGCATGATTACTGGGGATTAATTGCGCCAGGCTGTCTCCCGTATTGACCATTTGCCCAGGCGTCACGCTGAGCGATTCAACGCGCCCGTCCGCTGGCGCATTGACAATCAACGAGCCGCTGGCGTCCGCTTCGGCCAGCTGCCGCAGGAGATCATTGCGCTGAAATTGATATTGTGAGATTTGATTATCGAAATCGGACGCTCTTGTCGCGAGATCGCTATTCAGGTTAGTTATCTGCAAAGACTCTTGAATGCTTTGGTTATAGAGACTGTGGAACGTACTCTGCTGCTGATAGTAGAGGTAAACCTGGTTATTCAGCTGATCCCGATTAATGAGCCCCTTACTGCGATACTCATCGTAATTTTTCATGGTTTCGCGCATGAAGTTAACGCCGTTGCGTGAATTCTCGACCATCTGTTTGGACTGGCTGTGCGCCAGTTTATATTGGTCAATCTGCGCCTGCAGATTGACCAGGGTCGTTTTCTTGTTCGCCTCCAATTTGGCGATGATGCTATCGACCTGCGCCAGTTGATTTTCTATCGCCTGCCGCGTGCTTGCGCTGACGGTGCCGGAATCCGTCACCCTGCTGACGTCTATCTGATAAAGATGCTGCCCTTTTTTTACCTGATCGCCCACATTGACAAAGCGTTGTGCAATGAATCCCTGCTGAGTAGCAAATATGTTGACCGATCTTGGCAGCGTCGTGACCTCTCCGCCCACGCTGATACGCCGGGTATAACCGCCATAGGTCACGAAAATGATCAGCACAGAAACGAATGAAAGTGAAATGCCCGCGATGACCCAGGCCGGCAACCCTGCAATTAACAATGCTTTTCCTGCCCATTTAGAACGACTGTGCGATAAGGCCTCTTCCCTAAACAAATTCTGACCTCTCCATATATAACGACACCGTTCATTTTTATCTTTTCCCTGGCCCAACACGGCGCTTATTTAGATTTAGTCTTTGTTGGCAAAACCCACAAGTAATAATAATCTTAAAAAAACACAAAACTGCTGAAACGTCACAAAAAGTGCGACCCTAATATTAGCGACGGCGTTATGAGTTGCATATTTCAACGCCGACCTCTTTAATCTAATCGTATTCTCATCAAGCCGTCACTCACAGAGGCTGCGAGAATTAATCGGCGAAACGCTTTACGTTTCGTTCCTGAGGCATAGGGATAAAGTTGAAAGGATTTACTATGAAAGAGCTAAATACTGCAGAGATCGAAATCGTTTCTGGTGCGGGGATTATTTCCGATACGGCAAGCTTTGTATCAGGATTTGCCGGCGATGTTATCATTGATACCGTAAAATTGGCCAATGATGCGCTTAATACCCGATTGATCTCTTCCGTAGGCCAAGGGTTCAACGCGATCGGTTTTGGCTTGGGCGCCGTTCATAATGTCGCGGACTCGCTTGGCTATGCGGCATTTAAAAGCGTTGCAGCCGTAGGCTCCCTGCTGGGCGGGGATGCAAGCCGTATCGAATATCATTACGAGAAAGAATGGGGTGCTTGAAAACAAGCGGCTCCCTCTGAAAGGTTAATGATGCTAACCACCTGCCCAATCAGGTGGTTATTTCAATTACGCACTCACTAACTCTTCTGTTTGAAAACCGCTTTGGTCAATGGAGAGGAGAACACGTTGTGCGGATCGTACTTATTCAGCACGTTGCAGGCATGATTCCAACTGTCATTGTTCCCTGCCCCGGCATTAAAGCTGCGCGGAATGTTTTCTTCGAGTACGGTTTTATCCTGCCACGCGGCCTGTGACGTATAACCCCAGCCTTTACTCCACTCTACGCGAACCGTCGCATAGTCGCCCGCATAGTGGCTAAAAATCCATTTTTCCATTTCACTGTAGAATTTATTGGCATCCGGCGTATCGGGCATGGTCAGAATATCCAACCAGATCGCGACATCCCATTCCGGATGGGATTCAACGGGACGAATAGCCGAAAGATCGGGAGCAATGGCATTGGCCACCGCGCTCTCTTTTGCACTGTCCAATCCGGTGACACGAATTTCAATCGGGCCATTCATCGGAAATGAATTCTTGCGCTGGTAATCGGCCACCATGTCTTCATATTTTTTTGTGAAATCGTGCAATACGTTTTGAATATTGCTCCGCTTCGTGATTATCGCGTAACCATTGGCCGTCACGCGCAGCGTTGTCGGCTTCACATACAACAGCAGATCCTTGCTCCACCCCCATAGATCCGCCGACACGGTGGCCCCTAAACCAATGCTGACCAACTCCATCTGCGCCTTGCCGAGTGTCGGGGTCAGCTCCGGGTGGCCATTATTGATTTTTTTAATGATATCGGAAATTTTAACCGGCAAATTATCCGAGAACGGATAGTTAAATGGACCATTAACCGGTTTTGACACTTTTGGGAAGCTGTCTTCTTGCTTCCACACTTTCAGCCATGGTTTTTCCGTGAACGGGAACCAAATGACTTCAACGCGCCCGCACAGATCCAAGAAATGGCTGAAGGTATTTTTTGTCGTGCTTGCAGTGGAAAAAAGATCCGCCGCGGTGACATTAACATAACTTTGACAGCGTAAACGCCGGTTGCGCGGCACCTGCAGCGTCACTTCGCTGATAAAAGCCCGGCCGACATGCACCAGGAATGCCGAGCTCTCCGCATTATCACGCGTAAACTCCTTTAATTCATACTTCGACCGCGCCTGATCCCAGACGACAGCTTTTAGCGACACCACGCTATTGCTCACGGAACCAAAGCTGGCAAACTCAGCCAGAGGCTCATCTTTTGCCGGGATGCAGGTTCCATGGCCGCCGATGGCGAGCACGCCGCCCAGGGTCAGATCGCCAGGCGCCGGCGTCGCGTAAAAGCCGAGTTTCTTTTTTTCTAATTCAGTGAGCAAAGCCTGCATTGTCACCCCCGTTTGCGCGGTGACGTATCCATGCTCTCCCACTTTATTGATTGAGATGTTTTTGAATTTTCTGGTGAGGTCGATCAGCACGACATTGCTATTATCCTCCCCGTTTGCAATAACGAGCGGGGACCAGTTGTGCTTGATGCCAACCGGACGCACGCAATATTTATTCTCATGCGCCCAGTTAATTACGGCCAAGAGCTCATCCGTATTTTGTGGATAGCAGGTCAGAATATGATTGCCGGAGATTTCTTTTGACCAATTAACAAAATTGACATACTCATAGCCCACAGGGAACGTGTTCAAACTAGAACCAGTCATAACTGACTTCCTTTTAAAATTAAAATAGATAGAGATAAAAACGGCAACAGCCCGAGCGCTAATTAATCACCCTGATAAGCACCTCCTTTTCCTTGGGATAATCCCTCTGTTTTACTGCCCGAAGAGCGTCAAGACTTGCCAATATAAATCAACACCTTGACGTTAATTTCCGCGTATTGAAAATTCTTTTCTTTATGCAACTCAATTAAAAAGCCGTTTCTTATTCGCACGCCAAGCAAAGGAAGATAGGCGTCATAGATGCTGTCAAAAAAAACCAGATATTCGTTCAACCTGCCGTTAAACTCGAACAATAAATACTGCCCTCTTATCAACGTCAGATTGCGTGTCTCGTAGTACCCTTTGCTGAGCGTTACTTCCCAACCGGATGAAGCCAACTTTACCGTGCGCATTGACGTATCGGTATTTTTCCCTGTGCGGCTGCCGTATTTCTGTCGTTCCTCTCCTCCAGAGCTGGAAGCATTCATTGAATGATAGAGAAAAAACTTATATCCCTTAAGCAGGTATATGTTCTTGGGCATTTCGATAAAATGATATGCTGACGGATTTTGTATTAAAAAGGGAGGGAGATGTTTGGAAAAGTCCCATTCCTGGCTCGTTCTAAAGTCCTTTGGGCTTTCACCGAAAAAGCGTTGAAAGGCGCGGCTAAAAGCCTGCTGGGAGCTAAAGCCGATAGCAGTAGCCACTTCCAATACTTTTAAATCAGACTGTTTGAGCATGACGGCAGACTTGCTCAGACGCCTATTTCTGATATACGTCGCTATTTTCATTCCCGTATAACGCTGAAACATTCTTTGCAAGTGCCATTTCGAATAACCAGACAAATCCGATAACTTTTCTATCGAGAGATCATGCTGTATATTCATCTCGATCAAATTAACTAGCTCGACCACGATACTATGCTGGTAACTCATAATGACATCCATGCCCTAACAAAACCCACCCTCAGACAACCTGCTCATTGGGCTTTTATCCATTAAAATGAAAAACAAAGCGCTGCCGCAATCATGCAATTAGGATTAGAATGTGAAAAACAATGAACCTTTTATAGTTGATTGACAAAGAGATACTTCTTTTTGGGTAGGCATCCTCCTTGTGACGTTATTGGTATAATTCTTATAAAGCTTTTCCCTGGTGAAGGCTTTTCCTGTCTCTTTCATCTTGACCAATATCCATCCTGACGTTGTGCAACTAAGCAGTCAAAAGAAAGCATATCCTGGCATCCGTTGATAAATCGTTTGCCTCCCTCTCGGCGGTGCATTTTAATACCCTTACATTTAGAGTAGCCTATGTAGATAGCTTAGAAAATATCAAATGCCAGATAATTACACAGTTCGCACTTTATGTTACGACAATAATTAAAAGATAAGAAAAATCATATAATTAGAATTTCAACTCCAAGCAATGAATGCCGATAAAACGTAGATCTCGTCCTTGAGAAGGGTTATTAAAAACAATGAAACCGCTGATTTCCCCAATAAAAACAGAAAGAAAGATTTATAAAATAAGAAATAGACTAATTCACTGCATCCTTCTGATATATTTATTCGTCAGACCAAGTCTTTCAGAAAAATCCCATAAAATGGCGCACGGAGTCCTTTAATTTTCGCAGAGGGTTAATTAGCTACGCCATCGCCCGATGCCGATGAGTCGACGCGCCTCAATACGGCAATTCATTTTAATGCCGCGGCCCGGCGGATACGGTGAATAAAGCTCCGTTATCCGACGACATCATCGCACCGGCGAAGTGCGCGTGGTTGCAGAATACCGTTCTGCGGATAGGCGCAAAGCCAAGATGGAAAACGCCGCGCCTCAGAAAATGAGCCGTAAGCAAAGCGCAGGCGGCTCCGCGCGGGCTGTCCTCTCCATTCGCGCCTCTCTCAACCCAGCCCTCTTGCGGATCGGAGGCCGTCTACGGCACAGGGCGCCAAACATCAGGCATAAAAAAACCCGCCGTTAAGCGGGTTTGGTTCTCATGTGCGGTTCACTGACGCCAGCCTACGCCGGACGCGGGATTACTCCCACTCGATCGTCGCCGGCGGCTTGCCGCTGATGTCGTACACCACGCGGGAGATGCCGTCCACTTCGTTGATGATGCGGTTGGACACGCGGCCGAGGAAGTCATACGGCAGATGCGCCCAGTGCGCGGTCATGAAGTCGATGGTTTCCACCGCACGCAGGGAGACCACCCAGTCGTATTTGCGGCCGTCGCCCATCACGCCGACCGAGCGCACCGGCAGGAACACGGTGAACGCCTGGCTGACTTTGTTGTACAGGTCGGCTTTGTGCAGCTCTTCGATGAAGATGGCATCGGCGCGGCGCAGCAGATCGCAGTACTCTTTCTTCACTTCGCCCAGCACGCGCACGCCCAGACCGGGCCCGGGAACGGGTGACGGTACAGCATGTCGTACGGCAGGCCCAGTTCCAGGCCAATTTTGCGCACTTCGTCTTTGAACAGCTCTTTCAGCGGCTCGACCAGGCCCAGCTTCATCTCTTTCGGCAGGCCGCCCACGTTGTGGTGCGACTTGATCACGTGCGCTTTGCCGGTGGCGGAAGCGGCGGATTCAATTACGTCCGGGTAGATGGTGCCCTGCGCCAGCCATTTCACCTGCTCTTGCTTGCAGGCTTCTTCGTCGAACACTTCAACGAACACGCGGCCGATGATTTTACGCTTGGCTTCCGGCTCGTCGACGCCCGCCAGCGCGGTCAGGAAGCGGTTTTCCGCCTCGACGTGCACGATGTTCAGGCCGAAGTGGTCGCCGAACATTTCCATCACCTGCTTGGCTTCGTTCAAGCGCAGCAGGCCGTTGTCGACGAACACGCAGGTCAGACGCTTGCCGATGGCGCGGTGCAGCAGCATCGCGGTCACGGAGGAGTCAACGCCGCCGGACAGGCCGAGGATCACGTGGTCTTCACCCACCTGCTCGCGGATGCGCTCAACCGCATCTTCGATGATGGTCGCCGGCGTCCACAGGGCCTCACACTGGCAGATGTCCAGTACGAAGCGCTCCAGCATGCGCTGGCCCTGACGGGTGTGGGTCACTTCCGGGTGGAACTGCACGCCGTAGAAGCGTTTTTCTTCGTTGGCCATAATGGCGAACGGGCAGGTATCGGTGCTGGCGACGGTCACGAAGTCGGACGGGATCGCGGTCACTTTGTCGCCGTGGCTCATCCACACGTCCAGCAGCGGTTTGCCGGCCGGGCTGATGGCGTCTTCGATGTCGCGCAGCAGCGCGCTCTCGTTGACGATTTCCACCTGCGCGTAGCCGAACTCGCGTTCGTTGGAGCCCTGCACATGGCCACCCAGCTGCATCGCCATGGTCTGCATGCCGTAGCACACGCCCAGTACCGGCACGCCGGCGTTGAACACGTAGTCAGGGGCGCGCGGGCTGCCGGCTTCGGTGGTGCTTTCCGGGCCGCCGGACAGGATGATGCCGCTTGGGTTGAATTCGCGGATCTGCTCTTCGCTAACGTCCCAGGCCCACAGTTCGCAGTAAACGCCGATTTCGCGCACGCGGCGGGCGACCAGTTGGGTGTATTGCGAACCGAAGTCCAGTATGAGGATGCGATGCTTATGGATATTTTGTGTCATGTGAGGCGAATTCCAGCAACAAGAGAAAAAGAGCGAAAATGTATGTTTTCGGGATGGGGCTTAGCGCCCCACCCCGGCCTCTCACTCAGGAGAGGTTAAGGCATCAGCCCATGCGGTAGTTCGGCGACTCTTTGGTGATGGTCACGTCGTGCACGTGGCTTTCCTGAATGCCGGCGCCGCTGATGCGCACGAACTCCGCCTTGGTGCGCAGATCGTCGATGGTGGCGCAGCCGGTCAGGCCCATGCAGGAGCGCAGGCCGCCCATCTGCTGGTGCACGATGGCTTTCAGCATGCCTTTATAGGCCACGCGGCCTTCGATACCTTCCGGCACCAGTTTGTCGGCGGCGTTATCGGTCTGGAAGTAACGGTCGGAAGAGCCTTTGGACATCGCGCCCAGCGAGCCCATGCCGCGGTAAGATTTGAACGAGCGGCCCTGATACAGCTCGATTTCGCCCGGAGATTCTTCGGTGCCCGCCAGCATGGAGCCGACCATCACGCAAGAGGCGCCCGCGGCGATCGCTTTGGCGATATCGCCGGAGAAGCGGATGCCGCCGTCGGCGATAACCGGAATACCGGTGCCTTCCAGCGCTTCCACCGCGTCGGCGATGGCGGTGATCTGCGGTACGCCTACGCCGGTCACGATGCGGGTGGTACAGATGGAGCCAGGGCCGATACCCACTTTCACCGCACTCACGCCGGCTTCAGCCAGCGCTTTGGCGCCCGCCGCGGTCGCGACGTTGCCGCCGACGATCTGCAGATCCGGGTATTTGGCGCGGGTTTCGCGGATGCGCTGCAACACGCCTTCGGAGTGGCCGTGCGAGGAGTCGATCAGCAGGACGTCAACGCCTGCCGCCACCAGCGCATCAACGCGCTCTTCGTTGCCGGCGCCGGCGCGACCGCCGCGCCCACGCGCAGACGGCCGTGCTCGTCTTTACAGGCGTTCGGCTTACGTTCCGCTTTCTGGAAGTCTTTAACGGTGATCATGCCCAGCAGGTGGAAGCTGTCGTCCACCACCAGCGCTTTTTCTACGCGCTTTTCGTGCATCTTCTGCAGCACCACGTCGCGCGCTTCACCTTCTTTCACGGTGACCAGGCGATCTTTCGGCGTCATCACCGCAGTCACCGGCTGAGTCAGATCGGTCACGAAGCGCACGTCGCGGCCGGTAATGATGCCGACCAGCTCGTTGTCTTCGGTGACGACCGGATAACCGGCGAAGCCGTTGCGCGCGGTCAGCTCTTTCACTTCCTGCAGCGTGGTGGCCGGGGTAACGGTCTGCGGGTCGGTGACTACGCCGCTTTCATGTTTTTTCACGCGGCTGACTTCTTCAGCCTGGCGCTCGATGGACATGTTTTTGTGGATGAAGCCCAGGCCGCCTTCCTGCGCCAGCGCGATGGCCAGGCCGGATTCGGTAACGGTATCCATGGCTGCGGACAGCATAGGGATGTTCAGGCGGATGGTTTTGGTCAGTTGAGTGCCGAGCTCTGCGGTGTTAGGCAGAACCGTGGAGTGGGCTGGAACCAGGAGGACGTCGTCAAACGTCAGAGCTTCTTTAGCGATACGTAGCATGGGCAATATCTCACCAGGGTGGGCTGTGAAAAAGATAAAATATTGCCGCGGCATTATACAGAGCGGAATCGGTTGCCTCCAGCACTTTCTTACAAAAAGTCTTGATTACCTTTTTCAGCCATGTAGTATCGACCAATTAAGTGATTGTTTTGAAATTTGATCTGGGTCACATGTCGCTACCTGTTTCGCCTTCCATTTTTACCGTAAGCCGCCTGAATCAGACGGTTCGCCAACTGCTGGAAATGGAAATGGGGCAGATTTGGCTCTCCGCCGAGATCTCCAACCTCTCCCAGCCCGCCTCCGGCCACTGGTATTTCACCCTGAAAGACGACCGCGCCCAGGTGCGCTGCGCGATGTTCCGCAACAGCAACCGCCGCGTCACCTTCCGGCCGCAAAACGGCCAGCAGGTCTTGGTGCGCGCCAGCATCACGCTGTATGAACCGCGCGGCGACTACCAGCTGATCGCCGAGAGCATGCAGCCCGCCGGCGACGGCCTGCTGCAGCAACAGTTCGAGCAGTTAAAACAGCGCCTGAGCGCCGAAGGGCTGTTCGATCAGCAGTTCAAGCAGCCGCTGCCCGCCCCGGCCAAACGCGTCGGGGTGATCACCTCCGCCAGCGGCGCGGCGCTGCACGATATCCTGCAGGTATTGCAGCGGCGCGATCCGTCGCTGCCGATCGTCATCTACCCCACCTCGGTGCAGGGCGCGGAAGCGCCGATGCAGATCGTGCGCGCCATTGAGACCGCCAACCGCCGCGATGAATGCGACGTGCTGATCGTCGGCCGCGGCGGCGGTTCGCTGGAGGATCTGTGGAGCTTCAACGACGAACGCGTGGCGCGGGCGATCTTCGCCAGCCGCATTCCGATCGTCAGCGCCGTCGGCCATGAAACCGACGTCACCATCGCCGACTTCGTCGCCGACCTGCGGGCGCCGACCCCTTCCGCCGCCGCCGAACTGGTGAGCCGCAATCAGCTCGAGCTGTTGCGCCAGCTGCAGTCGCAGCAGCAGCGGCTGGAGATGGCGATGGATTACTACCTGGCGCAGCGTCAGCAGCAGTTCACCCGCATTCATCACCGTTTACAGCAGCAGCATCCGCATCTGCGCCTGGCGCGCCAGCAGACGCTGCTGTTCAAGCTGCAGCGCCGAATGGAAGACGGCATGCAGCAGCAGTTGCGCCTGGCCGCCCGCCGCAGCGAACGTATCCAGCAGCGGCTGGCGCAGGTGCAGCCGCAGGGCCGCATTCACCGCTACCAACAGCGCGTGCAGCAGCAGGAATACCGTCTGCAGCAGGCGATGGAGCGCCAGCTCAACGCCTACCGCCAGCGTTTCGGCGTGGCGTGCAGCCAGCTGGAGACCGTCAGCCCGCTGGCGACGCTGGCGCGCGGCTACAGCGTGACGCAAACTCCGCGCGGCGAGCTGCTGAAAACCACCAAGCAGGCGCAGGTCGGCGAACTGCTGAAAACCCGCCTGCAGGATGGCTGGGTGGAAAGCGAGGTGAAAACCATCACCGTCGCCAAAAAGCCGCGCAAGAAGCGCGCGGCCGAGTAAGCCCTACTCCAGCGTAAAACGCTCGCCGGGTTCACCGTTCACCCACAGCGCGCGCGTTTCGCCTTCCGGCAGGCTGAGCATCAGCGTGCGCCAGGCCGGGCGGAAATGCCCTTCCGTCGTGATATCCACCATGATGCGCTGATGGTCGCAGCGCATTTCCCAGCGCAGCCACAGCGCATCGCCCTGCCGCCAGCCGTCGCTTTCGCCGTCGTCCTCAAACAGCAGCCCGCCGCTCGCCCCGCCGCCCTTGAGCGGAAACAGGCGCAGCTCGCGCCGATCGTCGGCGGCCACGTCCACATGCGCCAACCGCTGCGACAGCGGCAGCGCCGCCCCGGCGCGCACCAGCAGCGGCAGACGCTCCAACGGCGCCGCCAGCGTCACCGTCTGGCCGCCGCCGAACCACTGGCCGCTGTAGAAGCAGTACCAGCCTTCGCCGTTATCCGGCAGATACACCGAACGGCGACGTTGCCCCGGCTCCACCACGCTGGCCACCAGCAGATCGCGGCCAATCAGAAAATCGTCGTTTTCGCCAAAGGTGCGCGCATCCTGTTCGTGATCGAGAAAAGTCGGGCGCAGCATCGGCTCGTCGTCGGCGCAGGCCTGCCACAGCAGCGTGTAGAAATACGGCAGCAGCCGGTAACGCAGGTTGATCGCCTCACGCACCGCCGGGGTGGCGGCCGGGTACATCCAGGGTTCGTTGACCGTGGCGTCGTCATTCCAGGAGTGGATGGTGAAACGCGGGTGCATCACGCCGTTTTGTACCCAGCGCACCAGCAGCTCCGCGTCCGGTTTGTCACCGGAGAAGCCACCGACGTCGTGGCCGAGGTTATACAACCCGGACAGGCTCATGCCCAACCCCATGCGAATGTTGTAGCGCAGCGTCTGCCAGCTGGTGCGATTATCGCCGCTCCAGGTCTGCACGTAGCGCTGCATGCCGGCGCAGCCGGAGCGCGAGATCAGGTACGGCCGCCGCTGCGGCGCAAAGCGCAACTGGGCCTCCATCGAGGCGCGCATCATCAGCAGCGGCATCACCGGGCGGAGATGTTTGATGGCGATCGGCCGTCCAAAGCCGTGGCAGCGCGCTTCGCCGTCCCACACTTCGTACTCGTTGTTGTCGTTCCAG
Source organism: Serratia sp. EWG9 (assembly GCF_019913725.1). Classification (NCBI taxonomy): domain Bacteria; kingdom Pseudomonadati; phylum Pseudomonadota; class Gammaproteobacteria; order Enterobacterales; family Yersiniaceae; genus Serratia; species Serratia sp. EWG9. The sequence goes on along the minus strand of NZ_JADNRO010000010.1, from coordinate 139,243 downwards.
GTCGAATCGATGCCCATCTCCAGCAGCTGCTGTGTGACGCCCTGCTGCCACCAGCGCACCGTCGCCGGATTGGTGAAGTCGAGATGCGATCCTTCGTCGTCCCAGAAGCTGGAGCGTTCCGGCGCGTCGCTTTGCGAATCGCGGATAAACAGCCCCTGCGCCGCCACCTCTTGATACTGCGGATGATCCTGCAGCAGGCACGGCTTGATGTTGGCCGCCAGCTTGAGGCCGGCGTCGTGAAACGCCTGGCTGAGCAGCCTGGGCTGCGGCACCTTGTCATAGTTCCAGTTAAACACGTAGCGTTTGTTGTTGATCGAGGTGTAGCCCGACGACAGCTGGAAAGAGTCGCAGGGGATGGCATGTTGGCGGCACAGCGCAATGAACTGTTGCAGCTGTTGCTGGGCGTCCGGCGCGTCGGTGTAGTGCATGGTCGAACCGCTGTAGCCCAGGCTCCACTTCGGCCCGAAGTGGGTGCGGCCGGTCAGGCGCACGAACGCCTTGGTGACGTCCAGCACCCGGGGGCCGAGGAACAGGTAGTAATCCAGATCGCCCGCTTCGGCCTGATAGCGGCGGTAGGCCGTATGGTAGTTGTCGATCTCGTTGCCCAGATCCAGCCAGCAGCTGCTCAGGTTGTCGTAGAACAGGCCGAAGCTCGCCTCCGGCCCGCGGGTGATGGTAAACGGAATGTGTTTGTACAGCGGATCGGTGCTGGCGGCGTTGTAGCCCATCGCGTCCAGATTGCGCATCTCGAAGCGGCGGCCGGTGCGTTCCAGATCGCCGGCCTTCTCCCCCAGGCCGTAATAGCGCTCATCGGCGAAACGCCGCTGGTAATGCGCCACGCCGTCGCCGTGCGCGTTGAGCAAGTAGGCGCTGGTCGGCCGATCCGCCGCCAGCGGCCGCCACTCGCCGTCGGCATTGCAATACTCCCACGCCAGCCACAGCGGCTGATGCACCGTCACGCGCAGCAGCGGCGTGCTGACCACCAGCCGATCGCCCTCCCGGCGCAGCTGATAGCCCGGCAGGCTGAAACCAGCGACGCTGAGCCGATCGCGCCCCTCCCAGGGCACATCCTCCTGCGGCGCAATGCTCCAGGTGCGATCCAGCGCCAGCTCGCCCTCACGTTTGATCAACACGCGGAACAGACCGTCTTCCAGCACGTACAGGCAGAAACGGTGGCGTTCATCGACCAGCAACTCGACGTGGTCGGCATGCTGCGCCGCCAGCGTCCAATTTTTCAACGTTTTCATACATATTCCACTTAGCTGTGTGAAGGGGTTTTCTTACCGCCGCGCTCGGCGATCAGGGCAATCAGGAACAGGGCGCCGATCAAATCGAAGAAGCCCATCGCGATGAACAGCGGGTTAAAGCCGAGGGTGTCGGACACTGCGCCGATCAGGAGCGTGAACAGGAAGCTGGCGATCCAGGCGCTGGAGCCGCGCATGCCGTTGACCGTCGCCATTTGGTTCTTATCGAACGATTCCACCACCAGGGCGCTGAGCATGCAGGAGATCACCTGATGGCCGAACCCGCCGATCGAGATCAGCGCGATCGCCACATAGGGATCTTGGGTGATCGCCACGAACGCCAGCGACACCATCAGGAAAGCGCCGGTCACCGAGCTGGCGACCACCGAGTTGACGCGGCTGCAGCCGAACCATTTGCGGTATAGGGTGGTGAGATAGCCGCTGGCGACGCTGCCGATATCCGCCGCCAGGAACGGCAGCCAGGCGAACATCGCTATCTGCTTCAGATCCATGCCGCGTTCGGTGGCCAGGTACAGCGGCACCCAGAAACTGAAGACCGCCCAGGCCGGCTCGGCGAGAAAGGCCGGGATGGCGATGCCATAGAATTTCTTGTTCTTGCACAGGCTGGCCAGTGAAGTGAAGAACGGCAGCTTCGGCAGCACCGGCTCGTTGTCTTCACGGATCAGATCCAGCTCTTGTTGGCTGAGGTTCGGGTGCTGCTGGGGCGAGTGGTAGAACAGCCACCACAGCACTACCCAGATCAGCGCCAGCCCGCCGGAGAACAGGAACGCGCCCTGCCAGCCGAAGGAGACGTGGGCGATGACGATGATCGGCGGCGCCAGCATGGCGCCGATGGAGAAACCGACGCCCGCCCAGCCGGCGGCGATCGGACGCTCCTTCTTCGGGAACCAGTCGGAGATCGCCTTGGCGTTGGCCGGGGTGGCCGCCGCCTCCGCGCCCCCCATGAAGAAGCGCAAAATGGCCAGTTGCAGCCAACTGCCGGCGCCGGCGTGCAGCATGCATACCACCGCCCAAATGCCCGCGCAGATCAGAAAGCCCATCTTCAGGCCGATGACGTCGATCAGCCAGCCGCAGATCGGCTGAAATACCGTATAGGCCAACTGGAACGACGCCACCACCCAGGCATATTGCTCGGTACTCATGTTCAGGCTGGTTTTCAGTTCCGGCGCCAGAATGCCCAGCGAGTTGCGGGTAATGTAGTTGACCGTGACGCCCAACAAGAACAGCGCCAGCATCCACCAGCGTAGCGATTTGAACTTGCGCCGGCCGCTCTGCGCGACCGTCTGATTGATCTCCACACTCATCGGTTCTCTCCCCGCGGCCGCCCGTGACAACGACGCGCGCATTGGTAGGGTACATTGCGCTATCAAAAGGGGACGGTGAACACAGGCCAACGCCCGCATAACAGACCGGCAGTCCATCACAACCCCATGATTTATTTTTTGTTTTCTTTTTCGCACACCGTTAAAATTGGACTGACAAGTCGTTAAAATTGGTGTACCAATGCAGACTACTCAGCGATCACGCACAGCGAAACGGGGTTTTTTGCAAAGATTTTCACAGGCGGGTGAAAAAATAGTCATAATGGCCGCAGGATCCAGTCAAGGTGCTGAAAAGCCGCAGTGAAAATATTCTCATGGACGAATTTGAAGGAGATCACAAAATGAACGGAAAGCTGAAAATCCAGGAGATCGCCCGCCAAACCGGGCTGTCGATCAGCACCGTTTCCCGCGTGCTGGCGGGCAAGGCCAACACCAGCGCCGAAGCGCGCCGCAAGGTGCTGGAATGCGCGCAGCAAAACGGCATTCTACAGGGCATTTCCAGCGGCCGACTGATGTTGAACAATGTGATGGTGTTCGCGCCGCAGCGCGCGTTCGACGTGCGCACCGATATCTTCTACTACAAGGTCATTCAGGGCATCGCCGCCGCACTGATGCAGCACGAGGTGCGCATCCGTTACTGCGGCCTGGAAGAGCAGCACAGCGACGGCGCGCTGTTTCTGGAAAAAATGAGCGATCCGCACACCGAAGCGGCGCTGATCATCGGCATCGACGACGAACACATCCATACCCTGGCGGCCGATCTGCCCAAACCCTGCGTGCTGATCAACTGCACCGATCGGCAGATGCGGCTGGACAGCGTCTCGCCGGATCATCAGCTGATCGGCGACTATTCCGCCAGCTATCTGTTCCAGCAGGGGCACAGCCATATCCTCAACCTGCAGTGTCTGCGCCGCCACACCATGGAGCTGCGGCTGGCGGGCATCCGGCAGGCCTACGCGCGGCATCATCTGCCGTTCGACGACGGCCGCCATCTGGTGACCACTTCCGGCTTCGGCAGCGAAGAGGCCGAACAGGCGCTGAGCACCTACCTGAACCGCGCCCCGCTGCCGACGGCGATCCTGGCCGGCGGCGACTACATGGCGGTCGGGGCGGTCAAGGCGCTCAGCAAGCTGGGGCTGAGCGTACCGGGCGACGTATCGGTGATGAGCACCGATGGCTTCAACCTGGCGGAAATACACGACGTGCCGCTGACCTCGGTACAGGTGCCGCGCGATGAGCTGGGCTACGAGGCGATCCAGCTGCTGCAGCGGCGCATGCTGCGCGCCGACGCGCCGCCGTGCAACCTGCTGCTGCATGGCCGGTTGGCGGTACGCGCCTCGGTGCGGCGCATCAGTCCCCACAAGACCACCCCGGCGGTGAGCACGCATAACCACAGGCTTTATGACGAGTAGACTACACTTAGGCTCAGTGCATTCATTCGATGAGGTAAATTTTTTGCCTAAGGAGAGCCACTATGCCAGCCCAGCGCATGCGTTCCGTCATTCCTCCCTACATGCTGCGCCGCATTATTGAACACGGTAACGCCCCGCAGCGCGACTGCGCGCTGCACACCCTGAACCACGTGCAAAGCCTGCTCGGCAACAAGCCGCTGCGTTCACCAACCGAGAAAAACGCCCGAGCCGGTGAAGCGCTCCGCGATATCTACGACGCCCAGAACGGCACCCAACTGCCCGGCAAACAAGTGCGCAAGGAGGGCCAGCCCAGTAACCACGACGTGGCGGTGGACGAGGCCTACGACTATCTCGGCGTCACCTACGATTTCTTCTGGCAGGCCTACCGGCGCAATTCGCTGGATAATAAAGGGCTGCCGCTGGTCGGCAGCGTGCACTACGGCAAGGAGTACCAGAACGCTTTCTGGAACGGCCAGCAGATGGTGTTCGGCGACGGCGACGGCGAGATCTTCAACCGTTTCACCATCGCCATCGACGTGGTCGGCCACGAGCTGGCGCACGGCGTGACCGAGAGCGAAGCCGGGCTGATCTACTACCAGCAGTCCGGCGCGCTCAACGAATCGCTGTCTGACGTGTTCGGTTCGTTGGTCAAACAATTCCACCTGCAGCAAACCGCCGATAAAGCAGACTGGCTGATCGGCGCCGGGCTGCTCGCCAAGGGCATCAAAGGCAAAGGGCTGCGCTCGATGTCAGCGCCCGGCACCGCCTACGACGACCCGCTGCTGGGCAAAGACCCGCAGCCTGCCAGCATGAAGGATTACATCCAGACCAAGGAAGACAACGGCGGCGTGCACCTCAACTCCGGCATTCCCAACCGCGCGTTCTACCTGGCGGCAACCGCGCTGGGCGGCTTCGCCTGGGAAAAAGCCGGCTACGTCTGGTATGACACGGTGTGCGACAAAGCGCTGCCGCAAAACGCCGACTTCGCCACCTTCGCCCGCGCCACGGTGAAACACGCGCAGGCGCGTTTCGATCAAAGCGTGGCGGACAAGGTGCAACAGGCCTGGCATCAGGTGGGGGTGGAGTAATGAAACCGCTGCCGACGCTCAATCAGGATACGGTCATTGAGCTGGCGCGCGAGGGAGGCTTCGCCTACATTCCCAAACTGGCGGGCCAGCGCCGCATTGCGCTGGCCGATATCACGCCGGAGCAACGGCAGCGCCTGAATCAGTTGCTGAATCAGACGCTGCCGTACGCCCAGGAAGAGGGCCAACCCAACTCCCCCGGCTGCGGCGACCAGCGCTACTACCGCGTACAGATCAACTACACCAGCCCCACCCTGAGCACCGAGATCGTGCTGTTAATCCCGGAAAGCAGCGCGCCGCAGGCGCTGGTGGATTTGTGGAAAACCGGTCAGGTGGATGAGTGAGGGCTTACAGCGGCTGATAGCTGAAATTCACCCGTTTTTTGGAGATCAGCCCGTGCCCGTTCTGGCACAGGTAATCCACCGCCCCGCAGGCCTTCAACTCTTGCAGCGGCTGCCCGCACTCCGGGCAGCTCGCCAGCTGCCGATAATCGCGCTGACAGGCGGCACAATGGTAGTGACCCGCTACCCAATTCATGGTCTGACGACAGTGCGGACAATGCGCATCCATAACGGCTCCCAGGTTAAATCGCGCCCCATGAGCGCAAGAAATAGATCCCCAACGCGGTGGTGAAGAACGACCCGACGGTGGTGATAGCGATAATGTTGGCCGCCAGCGTGGCGTTGCCGCCCATAGCGCGCGTCATCACATAGCTGCCCGAAGCGGTCGGCGTGGCGGAAAACAGGAAGATAATGCCCAGCGCCGCCCCCTGAAACCCGCATAGCCAGCCGGCCAGCGTCATCAGGAACGGCACCAGAAACAGCTTGGCCGCCGACGACAGCGCCGCCACGTTGGACGAGCGGAACATGGCGCGGAAATCCAGGCTGGCGCCGGTGCACAGCAGCGCCAACGGCAGCGACAGCGCGGAGATATAGCTGCCGGTCTGGCGGATCACGGTCGGGATGCCCAGCCCGGTTTGCGCATACAGCAGCCCGCACACCAGGCCGATGATCAGCGGATTGGTGACAATGCTGCGCAGCAGCGACAGGTGGCTGATTTTCTTGCCCTGCCCGCCCTGCAGGCTGCGCGTGAGGGTGATGACCGACAGTATGTTGAACAGGATCACGGTCACTGTCAGGTACAGCGAGGCGAGCGCAATGCCTTCGCTGCCGTAGGCGGTCATGGCGTAGGCCAAACCGACGATGGCGGTGTTGGCGCGAAACCCGCCCTGCACGAATACCCCGCGCTCACGTGGTTCTTTCACCACCCACCTGGCCGCCAGCTCCAGCAGCAGGAAGGTCGCCAGCGTGCCGACCGCGCCGAACAGCACCAGCGGCAGATTGCCGAGCAGCTGCGGATGGTTGTTGGCGATGCTGAAAAACAGCAGGCACGGCAGCGCCAGATTGAACACCAGGCGGGTCGCGCCATCGACGAAGCGGTCATCCATCAGGCGCCAATGGCGCAACAGGATCCCCAGCAGCATCATCAGCAGATTCGGCACGGTGACGTCGAACGCAAAACTCCAGGTTTCCCAGGACATGGTGTTCCTTCAGACAGGCGAGGTAATCTTCAGATAATAAAACGATTTCGGGCCAATAAAAAAGGGGCGCGGCATCACTGCCGCGCCCCTCATGAGCGATTACTTGCTCTTTTTCAGGTGGCTCATCAGGCGTTTGCGCTTACGCATCTGGGTCGGCGTCAGCAGGTTGCGTTTGCCGGCGAACGGGTTGTCGCCCTCTTTGAACTGGATGCGGATCGGCGTCCCCATCACGTTCAGCGAGCGACGGAAGTAGTTCATCAGGTAGCGCTTGTACGAATCGGCCAGATCGCTGACCTGGTTGCCGTGGATCACCACGATCGGCGGGTTGTAACCGCCGGCGTGGGCGTATTTCAGCTTCACGCGGCGGCCGCGCACCAACGGCGGCTGGTGATCGTCAACCGCCATCTGCATGATTTTGGTCAGCATCGAGGTGTTTACGCGACGGGTTGCGCACTCGTAGGCTTCCTGTACCGATTCGAACAGGTTGCCGACGCCGCTGCCGTGCAGGGCGGAAATAAAGTGCACCCGCGCGAAGTCGACGAAGCCCAGACGCAGATCGAGCATCTCTTTCACGTGCTCGCGATCTTCTTCGCTCATGCCGTCCCACTTGTTGACCGCAATCACCAGTGAGCGCCCACTATTGAGGATAAAGCCGAGCAGCGAGAGGTCCTGATCGGAGATGCCTTCACGCGCGTCAATCACCAGCAGCACCACGTTGGCGTCTTCAATCGCCTGCAGGGTCTTGATCACCGAGAATTTCTCGACGGTTTCGGTCACCTTGCCGCGTTTGCGCACCCCGGCGGTGTCGATCAGCACGTATTCGCGTTCGTCGCGCACCATCGGAATGTAGATGCTGTCGCGGGTGGTGCCCGGCATGTCATACACCACCACGCGCTCCTCGCCGAGGATACGGTTAGTGAGCGTAGACTTACCTACGTTCGGGCGGCCGACGATCGCCAGTTTGATCGGCAGATCCTGCGGATTGAACGCTTCTTCCGGCTCTTCGTCTTCTTCGCCTTCCAGCGTTTCGCCGTTTTGCTCGGCCCAGTAAGCGGCGTTGGCCTCTTCCTCGGTCAGCTCGACGTCTTCCGGTTTTTCCGGCACGAACGGCACCAGCACGTGTTCGATCAGCTGGGTCACGCCGCGGCCGTGAGAAGCGGCGATAGCGAACACTTCACCCAGACCGAGCGAGTAGAAATCGGCGGTGGCGGTGTCCGGATCCAGACCGTCGGTCTTGTTGGCCACCAGGAAGGTCGCCTTCTGGCGGCTGCGCAGGTGCTGGGCGATGCCCTGATCCGCCGGCATCAGGCCGGCGCGGGCGTCGACCATGAACAGCACGATGTCCGCTTCTTCGATCGCCAGCAGCGACTGACCGGCCATGCGCGTTTCGACGCCGTCTTCGGTGCCGTCGATGCCGCCGGTATCGACGATGATAAATTCATTGCCTTCGATTTCAGCACGACCATACTTGCGGTCACGCGTCAGCCCCGGGAAATCCGCCACCAGCGCATCACGCGTATGGGTTAAACGGTTGAACAAGGTGGATTTACCCACATTCGGGCGCCCGACCAGCGCGACGACAGGTATCATTGTTGAAGCCTCATTACTTAATAATCAATGCGTTACTGCACTGTGGATAGACACCGTCGGTGCAGCTTATAAAATACGAAACGGCCCCTGAACATTCAGGAGCCGTTTTCCCCTTCATCTTTCGCGCCACAGCGGCGTTGTCTGCGCACCTTCGCCTCGGTCACTTAGCTCACTAAGCTCCCGAGGACTCATGCGCTTGCCGCCTGGCTGCAACCCGAAATCATTCGGGTGCAAGAAGGGTTACGACGAGCGGCGTTAGCGGGTGAAAGCGTAAACTTTCCCGCCGCGAGCCTGGATGATCAGCTTGTCGCCGGCCACCATCGGCGCAGACAGGAAGCCGGAGCTGTCCACTTCCTGCTGGGCGACAAAACGGCCATCGGTGGTGTTGACCCAGTGCAGATAGCCTTCAGCGTCACCGGTCACCAGATAACCATTATACATCACCGGCGGCGTCAGGTTGCGGTGCAGCAGATCGCTTTGCGTCCACACGGTCACGCCGCCTTCGGTGCTGAGCGCCACCACGCGATCGTTCTGGTCGATCAGGTAGATGCGGCCCGCGTCGACAATGAAATCATTCACCGAACCCAGCTCGCGTTTCCAGATGATCTGACCGGAACGCAGATCCAGCGCCGTCAGGTTGCCGTTGTAACCCAGCGCGTAGACCACGCCGTCAACGATCACCGGCGTGGTGTCCACGTCGTTCAGGCGATCGATTTCGGTCGCGCCGCTCGGCTGAGAAATGCGCTGTTGCCAGATCAGTTGGCCCTGCTGCATCAGCACGGCGCTGACGCGGCCGTTGTCACCGCCGACGATGGCGGCGCCAAAGGCGACGGCCGGCGCGGATTCACCGCGCAGCGACAGCGAAGGCATATCCAGGTTAACCGTCCACTTCACCGCGCCGTCGGCTTCGTTCAGCGCCTGCAGCATGCCGTTGGAGGTATGCACCAACACCATGCCGTCGCTGACAACCGGACGGGAGATCGCTTCGCCGGCCACTTTGGTCTGCCAGGCGATGGCGCCGTCGGCGGTGTTCAATGCGTAAACCACCGCTTTTTCGCTGCCGACGTAAACCTTGTCGCCCGCAACCGTCAGGCCGCCCGACAGCAGCGCAGACAGGTTGCTGGAGAAGAAGCCGGTCTTCTCGGAGAGGTTGACCTTCCACTTCTCGTTGCCGCTGTCGGCGTCCATCGCTTTCACGATGCCAAAGCGATCGGCGGCGTAAATGGTGCTGTCCTGATAGGCCGGGCGCAGGTGGGAGTAATACTCACCGATACCGTCGCCCACCGAGGTGCTCCACGCCTTGTTCGGCGTAAACTGATTTTCAACTTTCGGCAACGGCGACATGGTAACCACGTCTTCTTCGCTGTTAAACAGCGAGCAACCACTCAGCAAGGCAGCGGAAACCAGTCCGACCAAGAGTGTTTTACGCAATTGCATGGGAATTCCCCTTAGCTGGACAAGTTATTCAATTTCATGCGCAGCAGAACCTGCAGCGCTTGAGAAGCGTTGGACTCAATGCCTTTGCTGTAAGCTTCGCGCGCGCCCTTGGCGTCGCCCTTCGCCAGCAGCACATCGCCGCGCACATCCTGCATCATCGCCGCCCAGCCTTCGCCTTTCACGCCATCCAGCGTTTTCAGCGCTTCATCCAGCTTTTTCTCCTGCAGCTGGACGCGCGCCAGACGCAGGTCGATCATCGCCAACAGGTTGTCGTCTTTGGTCTGGCCCTGCGCCAGCGCCAATTGTTGTTCCGCCTTGGCGAAATCATTCTGTTCGACAAAGTGCTTGGCCAACTGCAGCGCGGCCAGTACGCCGTAGCTGTTGCCGTTGGCCTGGACAAATTTCTCTGCGGCAGCCACGTCATCCGGCTTGCCGGCCGCCAGACGATCGCTGGCTTCCTGATAGGATTGCGATGCCGCCATCATGTTGGAGTTTTCATGGCTCTGCCAGTAACGCCAGCCAACCAGGGCACCAATTCCGAGCACCACGCCCACCGCCAGCGCTTTGCCGTTCTCGGCAAAGAACCGACGCAGTGCGTCGACTTGTTCGTTTTCAGTGGTATAGACTTCCACGGTGTCCTTCTCCTTAACCTAACATCAAAGCCAGACGCGCAGCGACTTCGCTTTGCTCCAGCGTTTCTTGTTCACCACTGCGCAGGTCTTTCACCACCACCTGCTGCGCCGCCACTTCGCTCTCGCCCAGGATCAGCGCGATGCGCGCGCCCCATTTGTCCGCACGGGTGATCTGCTTCTTGAAGTTGCCGCCGCCGTAATTGGTCATCAGCTTCAGCTGCGGCGCCGCGTCGCGCACCTGTTCAGCCAGCTGCATCGCCGCGCTCTGGGTGCCCGCGCCGGAAGAGATGACGTACACGTCGATAGCCGACGGCGCCTTGAATTCCGGGTTGACCGCCTGCACCAGCAGCACCAGGCGCTCCAGGCCCATGGCGAAACCGACCGCCGGGGTGGCGCGGCCGCCCAACTGCTCGACCAGACCGTCGTAACGGCCGCCCGCGCAGACGGTGCCCTGCGCGCCCAGGCTGGTGGTCACCCACTCAAACACGGTGCGGTTGTAGTAATCCAGACCGCGCACCAGGCGCTCGTTAACGGTATATGGGATACCTGCCTGCGCCAAAAGTTCACACAGACCGGCGAAGTGAGCACGGGATTCTTCATCCAGGTACTCGGACAGGCGCGGCGCGTCGTTCAGCAGCGCCTGCACCTCAGGATTCTTGGAGTCCAGCACGCGCAGCGGGTTGCTGTACATGCGGCGTTTGCAGTCTTCGTCCAGCACCTCGACGTGCTGCTCCAGGAACGCCACCAGCGCATCGCGGTAGTTGGCGCGCGCCTCCAGCGAACCGATGGAGTTCAGCTCCAGCTTAACGTGCTCGGCGATGCCCAGCGCTTTCCACCAGCGGGCGGTCAGCAGGATCAGCTCGGCGTCGATATCCGGGCCTTGCAGGCCGAACACTTCCGCGCCCAGCTGATGGAACTGGCGATAGCGGCCCTTTTGCGGGCGCTCGTAGCGGAACATCGGGCCGATGTACCACAGACGCTGTTCCTGATTGTACAGCAGACCATGTTCGATGCCGGCGCGCACGCAGCCGGCCGTCCCTTCCGGACGCAGCGTCAGGCTTTCGCCGTTGCGGTCTTCGAAGGTATACATCTCTTTTTCCACGACGTCGGTCACTTCGCCGATCGCGCGTTTGAATAACGGGGTCTGCTCTACAATCGGCAACCGGATTTCGCTGTAACCGTAGCCGCCCAGCACCTGCTTGAGGGTGCCTTCAATACGCTGCCATAATGCCGTTTCTTCCGGCAGGTAGTCGTTCATGCCGCGGATGGCTTGAATGTTCTTTGCCACGTGAGTTCTCTGTCCGTTGTCTGTAAAAATGAACCTGATTATAGGGACTTTGCCGCCCGGTATTCAACGCGGATGCGGTTTTCCGCCCTTCAGGCGCATAAACAAGCGGGCCAACAGGCCCGCCGTGTAGCGATAACGCTTATTTTTCCAGCAGATTGACCGTGATACGGTTGCTTTCGTCCATCATCGCGGCCTTGGCGCGAATCTTCGCTTCCAGCTGGTCGATCATCTGTTCGTTGTCGAAACGCTCTTTCTGGCGCACGCCGTCTTCGTAGAAGCCGCTCTTCTTGTGGCCGCCGGTCACGCCCATGGTGGACACCAGCGCTTCGCCCGGGCCGTTCACCACGCAACCGATGATCGAGACGTCCATCGGCGTGATGATGTCTTCCAGGCGCTGCTCAAGCGCGTTCACCGTGCCGATCACGTCGAACTCCTGACGCGAACAGGTCGGGCAGGCGATGAAGTTGATGCCGCGCGCGCGGATGCGCAGCGACTTCAGGATATCGAAACCGACCTTCACCTCTTCGACCGGATCCGCCGCCAGCGAGATGCGCAGGGTATCGCCGATGCCTTCAGACAGCAGCATGCCCAGGCCGATGGCCGATTTGACCGACCCGCTGCGCGCGCCGCCGGCTTCGGTGATGCCCAGATGCAGCGGCTGATCGATGCGCGACGCCAGCAGACGGTAGGATTGCACCGCCAGGAACACGTCCGACGCCTTGACGCTGACCTTGAACTGGTCGAAGTTGAGGCGATCGAGGATATCCACGTGGCGCATGGCGGATTCCAGCAGCGCTTCCGGCGTAGGTTCGCCGTACTTTTCCTGCAGATCTTTCTCCAGCGAACCGCCGTTGACGCCGATGCGAATCGGGATGTTCTTGTCGCGGGCGCAGTCCACCACCGAGCGAATGCGCGATTCGTTGCCGATGTTGCCCGGGTTGATGCGCAGGCAGTCCACGCCGTATTCGGCAACCTGCAGCGCGATGCGATAATCGAAGTGGATATCGGCGACCAGCGGCACGTTGACCTGCTGCTTGATCAGCTTGAACGCCTCGGCGGCGTCCATGGTAGGAACCGAAACGCGGACGATGTCGACGCCCACGCGCTCCAGCGCTTTAATCTGATTAACCGTTGCTTCAACATCGGTGGTACGGGTGTTGGTCATCGACTGCACGGCAATCGGCGCGCCATCACCAATAGGCACCTTGCCGACGTAAATGCGTGTAGATTTTCGACGGTTGATGGGCGCTTGGTTATGCATTACTTACTCTCCATTGCTGCTCTGACATCACGACCGGGGCCGCGCGATTACTGCGCGGCGACGGTCAGGCGAGCAACACGGTTTGACTTAACGAACCGGCTCAAATCAACCGGTTTACCCTGATACTGGATCTGTACTGCCGCCGGCGCGCCGATGGTCAGTTTGTACGGCGCAGTGCCGGTCAGGTTCAGCTTGCCGCCCTGCTTCTGGGTGCCGCTGAACAGCGTTTTACCGCTCGCGTCGGTCACCTGCAGCCAGCAGTCGGCGGAGAAATCCATCACCAGCGCGTTCGGATCGGCCGCCGGCGCAGCCACGCCCGCATCGGCGGTCGGCAGCGGCGATTGCGCCGCCGGCGCGGTTTCCGGCAGGGTGGTCTGGCTTGGCGACACCACGGCAGGCTGTTGCTGAGCCGCGCCCGGCGTCTGGGCGGTCGCCGCCGGCGCCTGAGCCGCTGCGCCGGTATCGGCCGGCGCGGCGCTGTTGTCGGTCAACGGCACGTTGGTGCCGGCGTCGGCGTTGCCGTCCGTCAGCGGCACGGACTGCCCTTCGTTATTCTGTGAAAGCTGCGCGGAGGATTGATCGGCCATGGTGGCGATCTCTTCCTGCTGCGCCTTGTGGTTTTGCCACCACCAGGCGCCGGTCAGGCCAATCACCACGAACACGATAAGCCAGGTGAAGCTCATCAGCCAGCCGTCGCGTTTCTTGCGGCGCTTGCCCAGCGAGAAGCTTTGCATCGGCGCCACTTTCGCCATCTTCAACGGTGCCTGCTTGGCCAGCATCGGCAGCAGTTCGTCTTCCGGCAAATGCACCAGCTTGGCGTAGGAACGGATGTAGCCGCGCACGAAGGTGGACGCGAGGTCAGCGGACACGCTGTCTTCCTCGATATCGCGCACGGTGGACATTTTGAGACACAGGCGTTCTGCAACGGCCTGTTGGCTCAGCCCGAGTTGCTCACGGGCCTGACGCAGGCGCTGGCCCGTCGTCATGGATACGGTTTTATCTTGGGAGGCTTCAGTATTCATTAGCTAAGAACTGCTGGTACTGTTTGGATTGTGGAAAACTTCGCGCTAACTGCTTGCCATAGCGTTGAACGCTATCCTGACGGCCGGCTAACGCGGCGAAACGAATCTGTAACCATAAGCTGCTGGCGCTAGCCGGCAGAACATGCTGATAAACATCCAATAAAAGTTGCGACTGGGCGCGCTTCCCTTCTCCAAATTGCTTTTCGGCCTCCGCCAACAGCGGAGCGCCTTTGTCCGGATCGACTTTCAGCGCGCGGCTCAACAGCGTGCGCGCTTCATCGTTTTGTCCGGCCTTGAGAAAACAGTAACCTGCGTTTTCCAGGCTGTCAGCGACCTGACCATAATCGGGCGCCAGCGCCGCAGCGCTAAACTGCTGTTGCGCCGGTACATACTGCCCTAAACTGCAAAGAAACGCACCGTAATTATTCAGTACGGTGCCATTGCCCGGCGCAAGTTTGAGCGCTTGCCGATAACGCTGTTCGGCCGCGGCGTTTTCACCGATCCGCTGCGCGTAGAGCGCCATGCCCAACTGCGTGCGGTAATCCTGCGGGGCCGCGTCCAGCGCCTTTTCCAGGTTCTGGCGCGCGGCGTCCATGTCACCTTGCTGCAGGTACTCCAGCCCCAGTTGCAACCGCGTCTGGCCCGCCTCAGCGACCTGTGCTTCCTTTTCCGGCGATGAGCCGGAACACCCGACCAACAACCCGACCGCCAGCCACACACCCCACAGTTTCAGCTTCATGCCCGCATTCATTTCCTTATCGGCCGTCAGCTAACGCCCATTAGCGTCAACATCTCGCATAACAGGCTGTTAGATAACAAAAAAGGTGCTATAGGATTCAGACCGCCCGTACGTTGATAGGTTCCCCGGCCATTTTCTTTTTCAGGGTACGCTTGGTACGGTCGATCACTTCACCCGCCAGTTGCCCGCAGGCAGCATCGATATCGTCACCGCGGGTTTTACGAACAATAGTCGTAAAGCCGTATTCCATCAACACCTTGGAGAAACGATCCACCCGGCTGTTGGAGCTGCGACCGTACGGAGCGCCCGGGAACGGGTTCCATGGGATCAGGTTGATCTTGCACGGCGTGTCTTTCAGCACTTCCGCCAGCTGATGCGCATCGTCGGTGCTGTCGTTGATATGATCCAGCATCACGTACTCGACGGTGACGCGCCCCTGGTTGGCGTTGGATTTCTCCAGGTAGCGACGCACCGCGGACAGGAAGGTCTCGATGTTGTACTTGCGGTTGATCGGCACGATCTCATCGCGGATGGTGTCGTTCGGCGCGTGCAGCGAAATGGCCAGCGCCACGTCGATCATGTCGCCCAGCTTGTCCAGCGCCGGCACCACGCCGGAGGTAGACAGGGTCACGCGGCGTTTGGACAGGCCAAAGCCGAAGTCGTCCAGCATGATTTCCATCGCCGGCACCACGTTGTTCAGGTTGAGCAGCGGTTCGCCCATGCCCATCATCACCACGTTGGTGATCGGGCGTTGGCCGGTCACCTTCAGCGCGCCGATGATCTTCGCCGCGCGCCACACCTGGCCGATGATTTCCGACACGCGCAGGTTGCGGTTGAAGCCCTGCTGCGCCGTCGAACAGAATTTGCACTCCAGCGCGCAACCCACCTGCGAGGAGACGCACAGCGTCGCGCGGTCGGCTTCCGGGATGTACACGGTTTCGACCTGCTGATCGCCCACCTTGATCGCCCATTTGATGGTGCCGTCGGCCGAGCGCTGTTCTTCCGCCACTTCCGGCGCGCGGATTTCCGCCACGCGCTGCAGCTTGCCGCGCAGGACTTTGTTGATGTCGGTCATCTGCTCGAAATCGTCGCAGCAGTAGTGATAAATCCACTTCATCACCTGATCGGCGCGGAACGGTTTCTCGCCCATTTCGGCGAAGAACTCGCGCATTTGCTGGCGGTTCAGATCCAGCAGGTTGATTTTGGCCGCAGCCGGTTGCTCCACGTTAACGGAGGGGGTAGTCAGCGAATTATTTTCAGACACGGTGTGCTCGGACGTGATGGGTTCTAACATAATGATCTCTGGCCTCGTTATTACACGTTATGGCGCTAAAGAATGGAAAGTAAGTTGTGCATTTCAGCCCGCATGATTCGGGTGGCGGCACTAAAAACACGCCCCTGACAAGTCGTCTTATCAGGGGCGCGGCATTGTACAAATTTTAGTAGCGGGTTTCTATGGCTGAAAGGCATTCAGGGCATTTTTATTGTTTCAGCCGGTGAATGCCTGGCTATCAGCTCAGAAACGGCACGATTAACGTGCGCAGATTTCGCTTTCGTTGAAGAAGTAAGCGATTTCACGCTGTGCGGATTCAACGGAGTCGGAACCGTGAACGGCGTTAGCGGTGAAGCTGTCCGCGTAGTCGGCGCGCAGGGTGCCGGCCAGTGCGTTGTCCGGGTTGGTTGCGCCCATGATGTCGCGGTTGCGCTGCACGGCGTTTTCAGATTCCAGAACCTGCACCATGATTGGGCCGGAGGTCATGAACTCTACCAGACCGTCGAAGAATGGGCGGCCTTTGTGCTCAGCGTAGAAGCCTTCAGCTTGCTCGCGAGTCAGACGCAGCATTTTAGCGGCGATGATTTTGAAACCGGCGCGCTCGAAACGCGCGTAGATAGCGCCGATGTCGTTGTTGGCTACAGCGTTTGGTTTAACGATGGAAAAGGTACGTTCTACGGTCATGATGGCCTCTGTATGACTTCCAAAACAGGCCGGTCTGCAATGTTGCCGGCCTTCTCAAGTGGCGCAGATTATATGTGCGCCGTTAACGCTTGCCTACGGGAAAATCAACATTTCATTAAAAAAATATGATCTTCCTGCGGCATTTCCGACCACGCGCCGCGTTACTGGGTTTTGTCGGTGGACGGAATCAAATTGCGCAGCCAGCTGCCCCAGCGGCGCTGATAAAACGGCTGCGTATGGGCGATCAGGTAGTGGCTGATGCCGCGCTCTTTCTCCGACACCAGGCAGAAATCGACCGGTTCGTCATTCGGCGCCGTTTCGCTGGCGACGCTGCCAGCCTCGTTGATCAACGCCTCGATCTCCGCCGGTTCTGCATCCACTTCCAGCCCGATCAGCAGATTCGGCTTCTCGTCCGCCGCCTGGTCGTGCATCAGTGCCAGAAACGCGCGGCGCACCGGTTTGCGCTGGCTGAACAGCGTGGTCAGCGCATCCACCATCGCCGACGGGTACTCTTCGGGCTGCCCCAACAGAATTTGGGTCTCTTTGTCGACGTAATGCTCAACCGGTTTGACGACGCCACCGGTCGCCAGCAGCATCGCCACCTCTTCCGGGTAGAACTCTTTGCCGTATTCCGCCTTCGGGTTGAGGAACAGATCCGCGCCCTGGGTGATTTCAAACAGCACCCGAGCCGGCATGGCGATGAACGGCTGTTCGTCCTCAACGGCCTTCTGCAACGCGTCCAGCGAGGTGAAGAACGGAATGATGCTGCCGCCGTCCTGCTTTTCCCAATGCTGGATATTGACCGGCGTATCCGCGTTCAGCGTGATGTCGCCGTCCTGCTGCACCTGCTCGCTGTCGCCGAGGATCAGCACCGTGGCGTCGAGCAGTTCACGGAAGAACGCCGGACGGTGGGCCGGCTCCGTCACCGCCAGCTTCAGCAGGCGTTCAAGCTCGTTCTCGCTCGGGGCGGCATCGTGATGATGGGAACTCATGGCAAACTCCAGGGATCAAATAGCGAGGCCCAGCATGCTGGGCCCCGAAGATAATGCGCATTCTAGCGCCCGACGCGGCGGGCGTTCAATTATTTGGCTTTGCTCAGCAACAGATTGGCCAGGGTGCGCACGCCCAGCCCGGTCGCGCCGGCCGACCACTGATCCACCGCGCCTTTGCGGTAGGTGGCGGAGCAGTCGATGTGCAGCCAGCCTTGCTGGTAGTTCTTAACGAAATGCGACAGGAAGGCCGCCGCGGTGCTGGCGCCGGCGGTGTAGGCCGGGCCGGCCACGTTGTTCAGCTCGGCGAAGTTGGACGGCAGCTGGCTGCGGTGGAACTCGGCCAGCGGCAGACGCCAGAACGGCTCGTGCTCGGCGGCGGCGCTGCTCAGCAGCTCTTGCGCCAGCGCGTCGTCGAAGCTGAACAGCGCGTGATAGTCGTTGCCTACCGCCGTTTTCGCCGCGCCGGTCAGGGTGGCGCAGTCGATAATCAGCTGCGGGTTCTGCTCAGAAGCGTCGATCAGGCCGTCGGCCAGCACCAGGCGCCCTTCCGCATCGGTGTTCATCACCTCAACGGTTTTGCCGTTGCGGTAGCGAATGATGTCGCCCAGTTTGAAGGCGTTGCCGCTGACCATGTTGTCGGCGCAGCACAGGTACAGCTTCACGCGCTGCTTCAGGCCGCGCGCCGCCGCCAGCGCCAGGGCGCCGGTGATAGTGGCCGCGCCGCCCATGTCGGATTTCATCGAATCCATAAAGGCGCTCTGCTTCAGGCTGTAGCCGCCGCTGTCGAAAGTGATGCCCTTGCCGACTAGGCAAGCGAACACCGGCGCATCCGGGTTACCGGTCGGGTTGAAGTCCAATGCCAGCAGCACCGGCGGACGTTCGGAGCCGCGGCCGACGGTGTGGATGCCGGCATAGTTCTGCTCGCGCAGATCTTCGCCCTTGGTGATGCGGTAGCTGACGGCATCGCAGCCGACGTCGCACATCAGATCGACGGCGCGGGTCGCCAGTTGCTCCGGCCCCAGCTCTTCCGCCGGCATGTTGATGGTGTCACGCACCCAGTCGACGATCTTCAGGCGCTTATCCAGCTCCTGACGCGCGGCTTCCGGCAGTTCGGCCCATTCGACGTTGCGCTGCCCTTTCGGCCCGCGATAGCCTTGCCAGAACGCCCAGCTGTTTTCCAAATCCCAACCGTCGCCGGCCAGCTTGACGTTTTTGATGCCCTGACCGTCAATTTTGCGGCCCGCGCGCTGGATCGCGCCCAGCTTGTCGGCGCCGGTCAGGTGGATGGTCATCCCTTCGCCGTTGGTGCTCAGCAGCGCTTTTTCGCCCCAACGGGCGTCGGCAGGTTGTTGCGACAGCGTGACCTGCATGAATTCTGTTGTCATAGCCTTCTTACTCCGGATGTTCCCTTTATTATTTCATTAGGGCTTTATTGCATACCCTATGGATTTCAAATTGCAGCTAGGCGCCCAGCGATCTCATCCCCAGGAGCTTACTCAGGTAAGTGACTGGGGTGTGATCGTGCAGGTAACAACGCTGCGGTTTGAAAGACGACGGGTATGTCGGATACAAAATAAACGGGCCGCCCATGGCAGCCCGTTACGCTATTTACTCCGCTTCATCTAACCAGACCAGCAGGATCGCTTCCAGTATTTTTTCGTTGGAAGCCTGCGGATCGTCGTCGAACTCTTCGAGATCGCAGATCCACTGATGCATGTCGGTAAAACGCACGGTTTTCGGATCGGTGTCCGGGTATTGGTCGTACAGGGCTTCGCCGATTTCTCGGCTGTCGGTCCACTTCAGTCCCATTATGATCTCCGGGTTGGCGCTGCGGCTAACAATTAATGCTCACGCGCGTGGTTGACGGTGTAGCGCGGCATTTCGACCACCAGATCTTCGTCGGCGACCAGCGCCTGGCAGCTCAGACGGCTTTCCGGCTCCAGCCCCCAGGCTTTGTCCAGCATGTCATCTTCCAGCTCGCTGCTCTCTTCCAGCGAATCGAAGCCTTCACGCACGATGCAGTGGCAGGTGGTGCAGGCGCAGGATTTCTCGCAGGCGTGCTCGATTTCAATGCCGTTGCGCAGCGCAACGTTGAGGATCGACTCCCCTTTTTCGGCTTCCAGAACCGCCCCTTCCGGGCACAGATCTTGATGGGGCAGGAAAACAATTTTAGGCATGGTTAAACCTCATCCACAGAATGGCCAGCCAGCGCGCGGCGAATGGAAGCGTCCATGCGGCGCGCGGCAAAATCTTGCGTTTGTGCATCTAATGTTTTGATGGCGTCTTCGATAGCGGCGGGGTCTTCACCCTGCACCGCCTGCTGCAACGCCTGGGTCGCGGCGGCGATCGCCTGGCTTTCCGCCTCGCTCAGCAGCGCGGCGTCGGTAGCCAGCGCGCCCTGCAGGCTTTCCAGCACCCGCGCGGCTTCCACGCGTTGCTCCGCCAGCTTGCGCGCGCCCACGTCGCTTTGCGCGTTGGCCATCGAATCCTTGATCATGCCGGCGATTTCGCTGTCCGACAGGCCGTACGACGGCTTAACCTGGATCGAGGCTTCCACGCCGGTGGATTTCTCCATCGCGGTGACGCTCAGCAGACCGTCGGCATCCACCTGGAAGGTGACGCGAATGTGCGCGCCCCCGGCAGGCAATGGCGGCAGGCCGCGCAGCGTGAAGCGCGCCAGCGAACGGCAATCCTGCACCAGCTCGCGCTCGCCCTGCAGCACGTGGATCATCATCGCGCTCTGGCCGTCTTTAAAGGTGGTGAACTCCTGCGCGCGCGCCACCGGAATGGTGGTGTTGCGCGGGATCACTTTCTCCACCAGACCGCCCATGGTTTCGAGGCCCAGCGACAGCGGGATCACGTCCAGCAGCAGCATGTCGCTGTCCGGCTTGTTGCCCACCAGAATGTCGGCCTGGATCGCGGCGCCGATGGCGACCACTTTATCCGGATCGATCGACGTCAGCGGCGTGCGGCCGAAGAAGGCGCCCACTTGCTCACGCACCAGCGGCACGCGGGTGGAACCGCCGACCATCACCGCTTCCAGTACCTCGTCGGCGGCGACGCCGGCGTCTTTCAGCGCGCGGCGGCAGGCCATCAGCGTGCGTTTCACCAACGGAGCGATCAGCGCTTCAAACTGGGCGCGGGTCACTTCACCCTGCCAGCCGGCCACCTCGACGCGCACGCTGTCGGCATCGCTCAACGCGATTTTGGCGGCGATGGCGGCATCCAGCAGTTGGCGCTGCACGCCGTGGTCGCTGCGATCGGCCACGCCGGCCTGCTCGCGCAGCCAGTCGGCCAACAGGTGATCGAAGTCGTCGCCGCCCAGCGCGGAATCGCCGCCGGTGGCCAGCACTTCGAACACGCCGCGGCTGAGGCGCAGAATGGAGATATCAAAGGTGCCGCCGCCCAGATCGTAAACCGCGATCACCCCTTCCTGGCCGGAATCCAGCCCATAGGCGATCGCGGCCGCAGTGGGTTCGTTCAACAGACGCAGAACGTGCAGGCCGGCCAGACGCGCCGCGTCTTTGGTGCCCTGGCGCTGCGCGTCGTCGAAGTAAGCGGGAACGGTGATCACGACGCCATCCAGCTCGCCTTCCAGCGCCGCTTGCGCGCGCGCGGACAGGGCTCGCAGGATATCGGCGGAGACGCCGACCGGGTTAACCGCGCCGGCGGCGGTGACGATCAGCGGCAGGCCGTTGTCGCTGGCTTGGAATTGGTACGGCAGGTTCGGGTAACGTTGCTGCACGTCCGCCAACGAGCGGCCCATCATGCGTTTGATGGAGCTGACGGTATTGGCCGGATCCTGCGCCGCCTGTTGGCGCGCCTCCCAGCCGACGCGCTGCGCGTCCGCCTGATAATGCACTACCGAAGGCAGCAAATGGCGACCCTGTTCGTCGGCCAGCGTTTCCGCTTGCCCGCTGCGCACCGTGGCGACCAGCGAGTTGGTGGTGCCCAAGTCGATGCCGGCGGCCAGACGTCGCTGGTGCGGCGCGGCGCTGAGGCCAGGCTCACTAATTTGTAATAAGGCCATGTTGAAGCTTCCACAATCAGAATCAGAAGGTGTTACTCAAAACCCAGCAGTTTTTCTTCGAGTTGTTCAACCTGTTGCTGGAGTTTGTCCAAGAAGCGCAGCTTGCGCACGGTGTCGGCGGCGTCCGCCCACTGTTCACTGTCCAACTGCTGCAGCATCAGCGCGCTGCGCTGTTTGACCGAGGCGGCCAGCCGCGCGCCGAAATCGGCCAGCAGGCTTTCCGCCTCCGGCTTGCGCTCAATGGCGTCGAGCTCTTCGCGCAGTTCCAGCTGTTCCATCAGGAACGCGGTGTCGCGCATCGTATGCTGTTCGTTGCCCAGATCGAAGCCGTGCAACGATAGCATATACTCCGCGCGTTTTAACGGGTGCTTCAGCGCCTGGTAGGCTTCGTTGATGGTCGCCGCCTGCTGCAACGCCATCAGGCGTTCGCGCTCCGGCTGGTTGGCGAAACGATCGGGGTGGAATTGGCGCTGCAGATCCTGGAAGCGGGACGCAAGCAGGCTGCCGTCCACGGTGTAGCGAACTGGCAGCCCGAATAAAGTAAAGTAATCCATAGCGTGCTCTGGGCGTTAGCGGATGAAGTTCCCCCGCCGAAACGGGGGAGCACGATGGACTGTCAGACGTTGAAACTCTCGCCGCAGCCGCACTCGCTTGAGACGTTCGGGTTGTTGAACTTGAAGCCTTCGTTCAGGCCTTCCTTAACGAAATCAAGCTCGGTGCCGTCAAGGTAGACCAGGCTCTTGCCGTCGATGATCACCTTGATGCCTTTGTCTTCAAACACGATGTCGTCATCGTTGGCTTCGTCAACAAATTCCAGCACGTACGCCATCCCGGAGCAGCCGGAAGTTCGCACTCCCAGACGCAGGCCGAGACCTTTGCCGCGGTTCGTCAAAAACGCCTGAACACGCTGCGCAGCGCTGTCGCTCATGGTAATAGACATCACAACCTCACACTTCACATCAAAGCCCGGCGCGGCCGGGCCGACTCAGACAAATTACTTGGCGCTATGCTTGCTCTTATAGTCGGCAATCGCTGCTTTGATGGCGTCTTCAGCCAGGATCGAGCAGTGAATTTTGACCGGCGGCAATTCCAGCTCTTCGGCGATCTGGGTGTTTTTGATCGCTTCAGCCTGATCGAGCGACTTGCCTTTCATCCATTCGGTCACCAGTGAGCTGGAGGCGATGGCGGAACCGCAGCCGTAAGTTTTAAAGCGCGCGTCTTCGATGATGCCTTCATCGTTAACCTTGATTTGCAGCTTCATCACGTCGCCGCAAGCCGGCGCCCCTACCATGCCGCTGCCGACGGTAGGATCTTCGTTGTCGAAAGAACCCACGTTACGCGGGTTTTCATAATGATCGATTACTTTTTCGCTGTAAGCCATGACCTTGCTCCTGAAACCTGAGAATTAATGATGCGCCCATTCGATGCTGTTGATGTCCACGCCCTGCTTGAACATCTCCCACAGCGGGGACAGATCGCGCAGACGGCCGATGGATTTACGCACCAGTTGAATGGTGTAGTCGATCTCTTCTTCCGTGGTGAAACGCCCCAGGGAGAAACGGATCGAGCTGTGCGCCAATTCATCGCTCATGCCCAGCGCGCGCAGCACGTAGGACGGCTCGAGGCTGGCGGAGGTACAGGCTGAACCGGAAGAAACGGCCAGGTCTTTCAGCGCCATGATCAGCGACTCGCCTTCAACGTAGTTGAAGCTGACGTTCAGGATGTTCGGTGCGCCGTGCTCCAGATCGCCGTTCAGATACACTTCTTCCATATCTTTCACGCCGTTCCACAGACGATCGCGCAGGGTGCGCAGACGCGCCATCTCTTCGGTCATCTCTTCTTTGGCGATGCGATAAGCTTCGCCCATGCCGACGATCTGGTGGACAGGCAGGGTGCCGGAACGCATGCCGCGCTCGTGACCGCCGCCGTGTACCTGCGCTTCGATGCGGATGCGCGGCTTGCGACGCACATACAGCGCGCCGATGCCTTTCGGGCCATAAATTTTGTGGCCGGAGAACGACATCAGGTCGACTTTCAGCTTGCTCAGATCGATAGGCAGTTTGCCCACGCTCTGGGTGGCGTCAACGTGGTAGATGATACCGCGCGCACGGCACATTTCGCCGATCGCTTCGATATCCTGCACCACGCCGATTTCGTTGTTGACGTGCATGATGGAGACCAGGATGGTGTCATCGCGCATCGCCGCTTCGAGATCCTGCAGGCTGATGATGCCGTTGCTCTGCGGCGCCAGGTAGGTCACTTCAAACCCTTCGCGCTCCAGCTGACGGCAGGTGTCGAGCACGGCTTTGTGTTCGGTTTTGCTGGTGATGATGTGCTTGCCTTTTTTCTGGTAGAAATTGGCAGCGCCTTTGATCGCCAGGTTGTCGGATTCGGTCGCC
Source organism: Serratia sp. EWG9 (assembly GCF_019913725.1). NCBI lineage: Bacteria > Pseudomonadati > Pseudomonadota > Gammaproteobacteria > Enterobacterales > Yersiniaceae > Serratia > Serratia sp. EWG9. Next base: position 115,272 of record NZ_JADNRO010000010.1, on the reverse strand, counting down.
CCGGAGGTGAAGACGATTTCGCGCGGATCGGCGCCCACCAGTTCGGCGATTTGGTTACGGGCGATGTCTACCGCCTCTTCCGCCTGCCAACCGAAACGGTGGGAACGGGAAGCCGGGTTGCCGAAAGTGCCGTCCAGGGTCAAAAACTGCATCATCTTCTCAGCAACGCGCGGGTCAACCGGCGTCGTTGCTGAGTAATCCAGATAAATCGGTAATTTCATTGCTCTTGTGCTCCGTACATCACTTCCAAAAACTAAAATAATTTCGCCAGCTGCTTATGCGCGCAGATTAACGTTGATAGTTTCTTGCGGACGACCGTTGGCCGTGCGGCGCGTATCGTTGTTTTGACGATCCGCCACCACCAGCACTTCCTGGTTGTTGACCAGTTCAGCCAGCGTAATGTTGTTCAGGAACCCGCTGATGCGCTCGCTCAGATCGCGCCACAGGGCGTGGGTCAAGCAGCGATCGCCGCCCTGACAGCCTTCTTTGCCCTGGCAACGGGTTGCATCTACCGATTCATCGACGGCAGTGATGACAGCGCCAACGGCGATCTCACCCGCGTCTTTACCCAGCAGATAACCACCGCCCGGACCGCGCACGCTGGCCACCAGGCCATTCTTGCGCAGACGGGAGAATAATTGTTCCAGATAAGAGAGCGAAATACCCTGGCGTTCGGAAATGTCCGCCAGTGGCACCGGCCCTTCCTGGGAATGCAGCGCTACGTCGAGCATAGCGGTTACGGCATAACGGCCTTTGGATGTCAGTCTCATAGCTCAATGGTTACCTGTTGGTCAAATATGGCCGAAAGTCTGACATTCCTGAGTAAAACAGTCAACTATTTAACCTAGTAATTAACTCAAGTATTAGCACGTTTTGAACTTAGCAAGAACAAAGGTATATAAAATACATGTTATAACCTTTGGATAACTAATACTATTGTCGCCCACCGTTATGCCACATCAATTAATTACCTTGATGTTTATCCTGTTTCTCGATCGAGGTCAGCATGCCGCGCAGGATATTCAGCTCCTGCCCTTCCGGGCGTGCGCGGGTGAACAGCCGACGCAGGCGGCTCATCACCTGGCCCGGATGGGACGGGCGAATGAAGCCGGTACGCTGCAGCGTCTGCTCAAGGTGCTGATAGAAACGCTCAAGGTCGTCCACCAGCGGATACGGCGTCTCTTCCAGCTGCGGCGCGCCCGCCTGTTGGCGATCGAGGTAAGCCACGCGCACTTCGTACGCCAGGATCTGCACCGCCATCGCCAGGTTCAGCGAGCTGTAGTCCGGGTTGGCCGGAATGGCGACATGGTAGTGGCACTTCTGCAATTCATCGTTGGTCAGCCCGACGCGTTCACGGCCGAACACCAGCGCCACCGGCGCGTGCTCGCCCTCGTGCACCGCGCGCACGCCGCATTCGCGCGGCTCCAGCATCGGCCACGGCAGGGTGCGAGAGCGCGCGCTGGTGCCCACCACCAGGCTACAGCCGGCGATGGCGTCATCGAGGGTATCGACGATGGTGGCGTTGCCGATCACGTCGCTGGCGCCGGCGGCCAGGGCGATGGCCTGAGAATCGGGTTTGATCAGCGGATTAACCAGATAAAGGTTGGTTAACCCCATGGTTTTCATGGCTCTGGCGGTCGAGCCCATGTTGCCGGTATGTGAAGTCTCTACCAGAACAATGCGGATATTGTGCAGCATACAAACTCTGAGCGTGGCGGAAAATCGCAGCATCTTAACACAGCCGTAGGCAATTTGCCGAACAGCTGCTATACTTCGCGCCGTTTCCTGTTCTTTAACATCCTAGTTGGAAGATACCCATGCATCCGATGCTGACTATCGCCGTGCGCGCTGCGCGCAAGGCCGGTAACCTGATTGCCAAAAACTACGAAACCCCGGACGCTGTAGAAGCGAGCCAGAAAGGGACCAATGACTTCGTCACCAACGTCGATCGCGATGCAGAGCATCTGATCATCGACGTCATCCGCAAGTCTTATCCGCAACACAGTATCGTGAGCGAAGAACGCGGTGAGCTGATCGGCGAAGATCGCGATGTGCAATGGGTGATCGATCCACTGGATGGCACTGCAAACTTCATCAAACGTTTCCCTCATTTCTCCGTTTCCATCGCCGTACGCATCAAAGGCCGCACTGAAGTGGCCGTGGTTTACGATCCGATGCGCAACGAACTGTTCACCGCCACGCGCGGTCAGGGCGCCCAGCTCAACGGTTACCGTCTGCGCGGCACCAACGCCAAAGATCTGGATGGCACCATCCTGGCGACCGGCTTCCCGTTCAAAGTCAAACAGCACGCCACGCCTTACATCAACATCGTCGGCAAGCTGTTCACCCAGTGCGCGGACTTCCGCCGCACCGGTTCCGCTGCGCTGGATCTGGCCTATGTGGCCGCCGGCCGCGTAGACGGTTTCTTCGAAATCGGCCTGAAGCCGTGGGACTTCGCCGCGGGCGAACTGCTGGTGCGTGAATCCGGCGGCCTGGTCACCGACTTCGTCGGCGGCCACAACCACTTCAGCTCCGGCAACGTGGTAGCAGGCAACCCGCGCGTCGTGAAAGCCATGCTGGCCACCATGCGCGAAGAACTGAGCGAAGCGCTGAAGCGTTAATCGCCAGAAGCGAATCGAAAAAAGCGCTGCCGATGCAGCGCTTTTTTTATGCCCGTTAGCGGGAGAAGGGGCGGATGCCGCCGCCGAATTCCGGCTGCGCGCTGACGTACAGCAACAGCCCGGCGGCCAACAGGATCAGGCCCCCGGCCAGCGCCAACGAGCCCCAGGCCACCGCGCTCCAGGCGGCGGGCGCACGCGAGCGGCTAAGGCGCACCGCCAGCCGTCGGCTGTAATGCACCAGCAGCGCCAGCATGGAGATGGTCAACGACGTGCCGAACGCCATCGCCAGCGCGGAGATCACTCCCCAGCCGAACACGCCGATCACCTTGGAGAACAGCAGCACCAAAATCGCCCCCGAACAGGGACGCATGCCCATCGCCAGCACGATGGCGGTCTGGGTGCGCCAATCGCTTCCCGCCTGCAGCTCGCTGTCGCTCGGCAGATGCCGGTGGCCGCAGCCGCAATCGGCGCTGTGCACATGCTCCGCCGCCAGCGGCGTCAGGCTGTTGATGCGCAGCGCCGGCGCCGGGCGCATCGCCTTGATCGCCGCAAACAGACGTTTCAGCGCGCGCCAACTCAGCAACACGCCGAGCAACATCACCAAAATAAAGCTGCCCTTCTCCAGCCAGAAGCTGCTTTGGTGCAGCTGGCGCGAAGAGAGCTGCAATACCACCAGCATCAGCGTAACCAGCGCGATCGCCACCCCGCCCTGCACCAGCGAAGCGGCGAAGGTCAGCTTCAGGCTGCTTTTCAGCCGCGCCGGGTGAGTGGCCAGATAGGTGGCGATCACCACTTTGCCGTGGCCGGGGCCGAGCGCATGCAAAACGCCATAGCCGAGGCTGAACAGCGTCAGCGCCAACCCTGCCTGCTGCGGCGCGGCCTTCACCTGCTGCAACAACCCCGCCATCTGCTGGTGCAGCGCTTTTTGCCATACCACGCTCTGCATCAGCAGCTGCGGCCAATAGTGCCACGCCAGCAGCGCGGCGGCCGCCAGCGCCAGCGTGAACGGCAGCAGCGGCCACAGGCCGAAAGCCCAGTGGCGCCGGTTTATCGTCGGTTGCGAGAGATTCAGCGACATTGCAGCGTCACCCGCTGGGCGAACTGCTGCCCCAGCGCCAGGTCTTCACCGGGCGAGTCGTTCTTGTCGAGCGACAGCGCATAGGCCTGCAGCGACGCATTCGGCTTCGGCGTCATCAGCTTGTAGCTGCACTGCTGCGCCATCTCCGGCGGCAAATGCAGCGCATTTTGGTCTTTATAGGTCATATCCACGAAATAAGTCGGATCGTAAGTAGAAAGCTCGAACGGCTTGCCCGCCAGCGGCTGCGGCTCGGCCAACGGCAGCACGAACTCCAGTACCGCCTGGTTGCCCTGGCGCGACAGGTGATATTCGCTGGGCAAGTTCAGGTATTTCACCGGCTTGCCGTCGCGGTAAAGGTCGGTGAAATAGTGCTGCCCCAGCACGTTGGCCATCACTTCCGCCGCCAGCTTTTTCCACACTTCCGAATCGCTCTTGGCGTTTTTCGCATCGTAGAGCAGATCCGCCGAGGTGATTTCATCCATCACCCACACCATTTTCAGGCCGACCAACCGCTGATCCTTGGCGACGAAGGTGGTGTTCATATCGATAAAGCTGTGCGGATGCGCGATCGCACCGGCGCTGAACACGGCGCCAAAGGCAGCCAAAAGTCGACGTAACTTCATCATTATCCTGCTTTACTATATTTGTTATAACGTAACACAAATAAATATCGAACGGCCCGCCTCTGCCGGCGATATTTGTGACGAAAGTTGTAAGCCGAAGTAAAAGCCGCGCGTTAACCCTGCCGGCACAAAGCCTTTTGCTATGCTTAGGCATAATCGCAACCTTTTATGCCGGAAGGTGATATGAGCCTGGACACCTCTCCCGTGCCTGAGCTCTCCGGACAACAACGGCGCTGCCATCTGCTGCTGATGCTGTACACGCCGGAGCCCGAGTTACAGCTGGAGACCCTCAGCCGAATCAATGGCGTCGCCCCCCCGATAACCCGGCAAGATATAGCCGAGGTGGCCAGTGAAATCCAGCGTTTCCACCATCTGGAGATCGCCGTCGATCCCGACCATGGCTACCGATTGAGGGGCAGCGCGCTCAACCAACGCCTGTGCCTGCTCCATTGGCTAAGGCGCACCCTGCGCTGCAGCCCGCGGTTCGTCGAAGACGATTTCGCCCCGCGCCTGCGGCAAGCGCTGGCGGCCGATGCCGAGTTGACATCGCTGTTGGCCCAGGCGCTCGACGCCTGCGAGCCGCTGCTCAATCGTCACTTTGACGCGCGCGACCGCCAATTCCTACAGCATTATCTGCTCTACTGCGCCTGGCAAAACCGCCTGCAGCAACACCCGTGTTTCGACGCCGTTCAGCGCGACTGGCTGCGGCAAAAACCGGAGCAGCAAGCCGCCGCCTGGCTGCATCAGACCTGCAACCGGCTGTTTAACCAGCCGCCGCACGCGGACGAGCGCGATTTCCTGGCGCTGACCTTCACCCTGTTGAAAAGCCACAGCTACCACAGCAACGACTCGGCGCATGAGCAGCGGTTGATGACGGCGATCGACAGCATGGTCGAGCGGTTCCAGCAGCTGTCCGGCATGGCTTTCAGCAGCAAGGCGGAGCTGGTCAGCCAGCTGTTCGCCCATCTGGCGCCGGCGCTGGAGCGCTGCCGTTTCGCCATCGGCATCGACAATATGCTGCTGGAAGAAGTGGTGCGCAAATACCCGCGGCTGATGCGCACCACGCAGGAAGCGTTGAAACCGCTGGAGCAGGAGTACGGCGTGCATTTTTCCAACGAGGAGGCGGGCCTGGTGGCCATCAGCTTCGGCGCCTGGCTGATGCAGGACAACGCGCTGCAGGAAAAACAGGTGCTGCTGCTGACGCTGGATAACCCGCAGTTGGAAGAGGAAGTGGAATATCAGATCCGCGAGCTCACGCTGCTGCCGCTGAACATCAAGTATCTGCCGCTGAGCGACTATCTGTGCGGCGGAGCGCCGCAGGGCGTCACGCTGGTGATCACCCCCTACGCGGCGGTGCACAGCGCTCCACACCCGCCGCTGATCTATACCGAACTGCCGCTGGAAAACCGCCAGCGCCAGGCCATCCGCGCGCTGCTGGAAGCCCCTTAATCACCGGCTGACGCTGACCGCCGGCGGCCGGATGAACAAGGCCGGCACCGCGACCGCCGCCATCACCCAGAATACCCCGCCCTGCCAATGTTCGAACAGGAACCCGGCAATGACCGTCATGACGGCGATACCGCCGCCCATCGCCAGCGCCGAATACACCGCCTGCAGCCGGATCACCTCTTGCCCCTGGCGCGCGGCGATAAAGCGCATCGCCGCCAGATGGCAGACGGTGAAGGTGCCGCAATGCAGGATCTGGATCAGCAGCAGCCAGCCCAGCTCGGTGCTGTAGGCCATCAGGCTCCAGCGCAACACGCCGCAACAGGCGGAAAGCAGCAGCAGGTTGCGCGCATTCCAGCGGCGGAACAGCACGTTGCTGCTGGCGAAAATAATCACTTCCGCCACCACGCCCAGCGACCACAGATAACCGATGGTCGAGGCCGAATAACCCGCCTCCTGCCAGTAAATGGAGCCGAAGCTGTAGTAGCCGGCGTGCGCGCCCTGCAGCAGCGTGACGCACAGCAGGAAGCGCCAGACCGGCCCTTCTTTCAACAGCGCCCACAGCGAACGCTCAGCCCCGCCGTGCGTGCGCGCTTCGCCCTGCGGCATCACGCTCGGCTTCAGCAACATGCCCAGCAGCATCGCCAGCACGCTGAGGATCAGGCTGTAGAGAATGGCGTTATGGCCCCACACCGCCACCAGTTGCCCGGTCAGCGCCGAGCCGATGACGAACGCCAGCGAGCCCCACAGCCGCACCCGGCCATAGTCCATGCGGATCTGCTTTTGCCAGGTGGCGGCCAGCGCGTCGGTCAGCGGCACCAGCGGCGAGAAGAACAGGTTGAACCCCGCTATCACCAGCATCAGCCAGCCCCAGCCGTTGCCGAAGCAGAAGCCAACCGCGAAAGCCAGGGTCAGCAGCGCCAGCAGGCGCAGCGCGGAAACCAGATGAGAGGGATCTTTAACGCGGGGAGCAATCAGTAAACTGCCGAGGAAGCGGGCCACCAAACCGGCGCCGAGCAATATGCCGATGGTTTCGGGCGCGATGCCCTCGCCTTTCAGCCACACGCCCCAGAACGGTAAGAAAATGCCGTAGGAAAAAAAGTAGGTGAAATAACTGAGCGCGAGCCAACGCGTGGATTGCAGAACCATGATCCCTCCGGAGTGAGGGCAATACTTTGACAGAGCTCACACCTGCCCGCAATCTTCATTCCACGTCAATGCGTTAGAGTGCCAGACAGCTCACAGTTTGCCGCGAGCGGCCACAAAAAACCCGCCGCAGCGGGTTTTTTCAGGCAAAAGCGGGATTATGCGTAAACCGGCAGGCGGGCGCAGATATCCAGCACTTTCTTCTTGGTGCGTTCGATGGTGGCTTCATCGTTGATGTTGTCCAGCACATCACAGATCCAACCGGCCAGTTCGCGCACGTCGGCTTCTTTGAAGCCGCGACGGGTCACGGCCGGGGTGCCGATACGCACGCCGGAGGTGACGAACGGGCTCTTCGGATCGTTCGGCACGCTGTTTTTGTTGACGGTGATGTTGGCGCGGCCCAGGGCGGCGTCCGCTTCTTTACCGGTCAGGTTTTTGTCGACCAGATCCAGCAGGAACAGGTGGTTATGGGTGCCGCCGGAGACCACTTTGTAGCCGCGCTGCAGGAACACGTCCACCATCGCCTTGGCGTTGACCGCCACTTGCTGCTGGTAAACCTTGAACTCAGGCTCCATCGCTTCTTTCAGCGCCACCGCCTTGCCGGCGATCACGTGCATCAGCGGGCCGCCCTGGCCGCCAGGGAACACGGCGGAGTTCAGCTTTTTGTACAGCTCTTCGTCGCCGCCCTTCGCCAGGATCAGGCCGCCGCGCGGGCCCGCCAGGGTTTTGTGGGTGGTGGTGGTGACGATGTGCGCGTGCGGTACCGGGTTCGGGTACACGCCGGCGGCGATCAGGCCGGCCACGTGCGCCATGTCGACGAACAGATAAGCGCCGATGCTGTCGGCGATTTCGCGCATTTTGGCCCAGTCAACCACGCCAGAGTAAGCGGAGAAGCCGCCGATGATCATTTTCGGCTTGTGGGTTTGCGCCTGTTTGGCCAGATCGTCATAGTCGATTTGACCTTTGTCGTCGATGCCGTAAGGCACCACGTTATACAGTTTGCCGGACAGGTTAACCGGGGAACCGTGGGTCAGGTGGCCGCCGTGCGCCAGGTTCATGCCCAGAATGGTGTCACCCGGCTGCAGCAGCGCGGTGTAAACGGCGAAGTTAGCCTGGGAGCCGGAGTGCGGCTGCACGTTGGCGTAATCGGCGCCGAACAATTCTTTGGCGCGGTCGATAGCCAGCTGCTCAACGATATCCACGTATTCGCAGCCGCCGTAGTAACGCTTGCCCGGATAGCCTTCAGCGTATTTGTTGGTCAGCTGGGAACCCTGAGCCTGCATCACGCGCGGGCTGGTGTAGTTCTCAGACGCGATCAGCTCGATGTGCTCTTCCTGACGCACCACTTCCTGCTCCATGGCACGCCACAGTTCCGCATCGTAATCGGCAATGTTCATTTCACGCTTTAACATCCGGCATCTCCTGACTTAAATCAGCTAACTAAAAAATCACCAAATAACTACCCGTTTGGGTTCTGGGCCACAGTGTAAACCGTTTCGCCCCACCGAAGATAGGTCTTGACAGAGGTTTTTACGCAAACGATTGGCATAAGGCGGCGCAAGGCTTTGATCCGCTAAACGCCGCCGTTTATCAACGGACATTTCCTCATGCGAACGATGCGCTTTTTTCATGTTCTGTGAGCGCGATCGACGCCCGAAGAACACCGCAACGAAAACAAGGGTATTTACAAGCGGCGTGGAACTCAATAAGATGCATTTAAAATACATCATTAAAATTCTCGTCAAGATCCCAACCCAAGGAGCGCTCCCATGCTGGATAGCCAAACCATCGCTACCGTAAAATCCACCCTTCCCCTGCTGGCTGCGACCGGGCCGAAGCTGACCGCCCACTTTTACGATCGCATGTTCGCGCACAACCCGGAATTGAAAGACATTTTCAACATGAGCAACCAGCGCAACGGCGATCAGCGTCAGGCGTTGTTCGACGCCATCTGCGCCTATGCCGCCAACATCGAGAACCTGGCGGCGCTGCTGCCGGCGGTGGAGCGCATCGCGCAGAAGCACACCAGCTTCAATATCCAGCCGGAACAATACCAAATCGTCGGCGGCCACCTGCTGGCGACGCTGGACGAAATGTTCAGCCCGGGTCAGGAAGTGTTGGACGCCTGGGGCAAAGCCTACGGCGTGCTGGCCAACGTGTTTATTCAGCGTGAAGAGCAGATTTATCAGCAGAGCGAAACCGACAACGGCGGCTGGCGCGATCTGCGCGCATTCCGCATCCTGAAGAAACAGCCGCAGAGCGACGTGATCTGCAGCTTCGTGCTGGCACCGGTGGACGGCGGCCGGGTGGCGGACTTCAAACCGGGGCAATACCTGGCGGTCTACATCAAGCACGACAGCCTGGAGCATCAGGAAATTCGCCAGTACTCGCTGACCACCTCGCCAAACGGCGAGTTCTACCGCATCGCGGTGAAGCGCGAAGATCAGGGGAAAGTGTCCAACTACCTGCACCAGCAGGCGCAGGAAGGCGACGTGATCGACATCGCCCCGCCGCACGGCGACTTCTTCCTCGACGTGGCGCCGACCACGCCGGTGGCGCTGATCTCCGCCGGCGTCGGCCAAACCCCGATGCTCGGCATGCTCAACAGCCTGCACGACAACCAACACCAGGCGCAGGTCCACTGGCTGCACGCGGCGGAAAACGGCAGCGTGCATGCCTTTGCCGAGGAAGTGGCGGATATTGCCGGGCGCATGCCGAATCTTAGCCGCCATGTGTGGTACCGCGAGCCGGGCGCCGATGACGTGGAAGGCCGCGACTACCACAGCCGCGGATTGATGGGTTTGAGCGCGCTGCAAGGCAGCCTCGCCGATCCGCAAATGCACTATTACTTCTGCGGCCCGGTGGCCTTCATGCAGTTCGTGGGCAAACAGCTGCTGGAGATGGGCGTAGAGGCCGAACGCATCCACTACGAATGCTTCGGCCCGCATAAGGTGCTGTAATGCTTGCGGAGCGCGGCCGTCAGACCGCGCTCCCTCTTCATTTCGCCTGCAGTTGGCGCGCGTCCTGCACCTGCTGCACCGTTACCGGCGCCGCCTGGTTGCCCCAGCTTCCCCGCAGATAGCTCATCAGGTCGGCCGCCTGCCGATCGTTCAACGCCCAGCCGTAAGCCGGCATCCCGAGCGCCATCGCCTGCTGCGTGATCGGGGTATGCGCCCCTTCCAGCACCACCCGCAGCGCGGTCAGCGGATTGTCCGCCGTTACCGTGGCGTTGCCCGCCAGCGCCGGGATGGTGAAGTCGGTGCCCTCTCCCTTATTGCCGTGGCAGGTCGAGCAATACATCGCATAGGTCGCCTTGCCGCTCGGATTATCCGCCAGCGCAACCTTCGAGGCGGCCCCGGCGACGGTGTCCGGCGCCAGGCTGCGCAGGTACACCGCGATGGCCTTCAGATCGCCGTCGCTGAGGTACTGCGTGCTGTGGGCCACCACCTCGCTCATCGGCCCGGCGACCGCCGCATGGCGGCTGCGGCCGGTTTTCAGCAGCGCCGTCACCTCTTCCGGCGGCAGGCCGCGCAGGTTGGAAGCGTACCAGCCGTCCAGCTCGGCGCCGCTCAGGAACACCGGTTCCTTACCGTCCAGCCCCTTCTCCTGCATCGCCCAACCGCGCGGCGTATGGCAGCTGCCGCAGTGGCCCGCGCCCTGCACCAGGTAGGCGCCGCGGTTCCACTCGGCACTTTGCTGCGGATCGGCCTGATACGGCTGGTCGTCGTGGAACAGCTGGTTCCACACCGCCAGCGGCCAACGCATCGACAGCGGCCAGCTGATGTCGCTGGCGCGGTTGGCGACGTTCTGCGCCGGCACCTCGTTCATCAGATAGTCATACAGCGCGCGCATGTCTTCCGCGCTCATTTTGGCGTACGAGGTGTACGGCATCGCCGGATAAAGCCGGTGACCGTCTTTGGCGATCCCCTGACGCATGGCGCGATCGAACTCTTCGAACGAGTAAGCGCCGATGCCGTGCAGCTTGTCCGGCGTGATGTTGGTGGCGTAGATAGCCCCGAGCGGCGTCGGGAATTTCATGCCGCCCGCCAATTCGGCGCCGCCCGGCGCGGTATGGCAGGCGGTGCAGTCACCGGCTTTAGCGACGTATTCCCCGGCCGACATCGCCTGGGCCGAGCCGCCGGCGGCCAGCAGGCTCAACAGGTACAGCGAACGCAGACTCATGCTCCCTCCTTGGCGGCAACCTTGCCGTAGGCCAGTTCGTTCACCGCGCGCCACGCCTGATCGATCGCCGAGTTGGCGTACGGGCTCCAGTCGGCATCGGAGTTGGCGATAGCGATCTTGCCGATCGGCTGCCGCGCCGTTTCGATGATTTTCTTGGCTTCGTCTTCGTCGTCAAACAGCCCGTTGAGGAAGTAGGAGTAACCGTGCGACCAGCGGTTGACCGTGATCGCCTGAATGTCGCGCTGATGGTCGAAACCGGCCTCGCCCAGCATGCCCTGCAGCTGTTCGCGGATCATCTGTTCGTGCACTTCAAACGGCGTGCCCAGCAGCAGCGCGCGCCCTTTACGCGACTGTTCGCGCGTGCTGAGGCCGCTGCCCGGCAGCGTCGGCACATACACCATATGCAGGCCGATCGGCCGATCCGGATCGCGCGGGTGTTGATAGCCGCCCATGCTCACCGGATAGTCCAGCTTCACGCGGCTATACGGCGCGGCCGGCGAATAAACCTCGTGCACGCCCAGCTTGATGAACGGCTGCCAGTTGCGGATCACCACCTTGCTGTACACCAGCGGCGCCTTGACGTTCTGCTTCAGCGCCTCCTGCTGCTCGTGCGACATCTCCGGCACCAGATACGGGATCATCATGTTGTAGCCGGCCATCACCACCTGCCCGGCGCGCACCTTGGCCATCTTCTCGCCGGTCATGTAGGTGACTTCCACCTTGTCGCCGACGTTGGCCGCGTGCAGCCCGGTGCTGTTCAAACGCAGCTTCACCGGCCATTCCGGCCGATCGAGCTGGCTGTAGTCGAATTTAGCCAGCACCACATCGTTCATGTCCTTGCCGGCCGGCGCCACCGCCGGGATCAGCTGGCGCACCATCAGGCGCGCCAGCGTGGCGTTGCCGTCCGGGAAGTGGAACACGTAAGGATCGTCGAGATCCGCCTGCGACTCTTCGTCCAGCGGCGGCAGATTCATGCCGTCAAGGCCCGGCAGATCGCAGATGCGCGCATCGCTGCACGAGGTGCCATCAATACCCACCGCCTGGAAGTCGTTGGTGGTCTGCTGGAAATAGCGGATCGCCAGTTCGCTCAGGCCCACCTTCTCGCGCAGGAACTGGGTATAGCTGTGGGTATCGAGCCACTCGACCTTCTGCTCCAGCGTCATCTCCGGCAGATAATCCTTCTCCACCGTGTGCAGCGCGATCAGCGCCTGGCGATCGCTTTCCGGCAGCGGGAAATCGCCGATGAACGCTTCATAAGAGCGGCCGTTGAGCCGATCGCGCGGAATGTCGTCCGCCACCGTGCGCCCCGGATCGCCGCTCACCACCTTGTCGACGCCGAAGTTCTTGCGATCGAAGTAAACGCCCCGGCTCAAATTCAAATCCGGGTAGAAGGTGGTGTCGAAAGCCTGTTCCAGTTGGTCGATATCGACGCCGAGCTTGTGCAGCAGCCCCATCGCCACCGGGCTGAAGTTGGAGCGCGGCGACTGCAGCGATTCGCTGCCGCCATAGCCGAGCAGCATGCCGTCGTTGCTGTTGAACTCGTTGCGCTTGGCGTGGCCGCCGAAGTCGTCGTGGTTGTCGATCAAAAGAATGCGCTGCCGCTCGCCTTTCAGTTGCTGCCAGAAACAGGCGGCCGCCAGCCCGCTGATGCCGGCGCCGACCACCACCAGATCGAACTCTTCAACGGCGGGTACGCTGCCGAAATCAAAGGTTTTGCCGTCGCGCCCCAACTGGTGCGCATGCTCGAACGAGCCCGGATGGTTGCCCCGCAACCCGGTCAGCGCCGGCGGATAGTACAGGGCTTGATTAGCGGTTTGCGGCGACGCGCGCAAGATTTGCAGCGGCGTCAACCCGGCGGCGATGGTGATCGCCACTCCGTTGAGAAAATCGCGTCTGGTGATACCCATATAGGCTTCCTTTCAATTTTTATTATCATCAGCCGGCCGGAACCGGCTCGAAGGCCGCGCTATTGTGCGGATAATTACTGTAAAATCAATGTTTGAACATCACATGACGAATGGCCGTGTAATCCTCCAGCCCGTACATCGACATATCCTTGCCGTAGCCGGACAATTTCTGGCCGCCGTGCGGCATTTCGCTCACCAGCATGAAGTGGGTGTTCACCCAGGTGCAGCCGTATTGCAGGCGGGCGCTTAAGCGATGCGCGCGGCCCACGTCGCGGGTCCACACGGACGACGCCAGCCCGTAATTGGATTCGTTCGCCCAGGCCAGCACCTGCTCTTCGTCGTCGAACAGCGTCACCGTCACCACCGGGCCGAACACTTCGCGCTGCACGATCTCATCGTCCTGGCGCGCGCCGGCCAACAGCGTCGGCTGGAAGTAGTAGCCCGGCCCTTTCACCTTCTCCCCGCCGGTCACCACCTGTACGTGCGGCAACGCTTTGGCTCGCTCGACAAAACCGGCCACCCGCTCCAGATGCTGGGCGGTAATCAACGGCCCCAGTTCGGTGCTCTCGTCGTCCGGCGCGCCGATCTTCAGGCTGGCCACCGCCTCGCCCAACCGCTTGACCAGCTCGGGATAAATGCTTTTCTGCGCGTAGATGCGGCAGGCGGCGGTGCAATCCTGCCCGGCGTTGTAGAAGCCGAAACCGCGAATGCCGTCGACCACCTGCTGCAGATCGGCATCGTCAAACACCAGCACCGGCGCCTTGCCGCCCAGCTCCATATGGGTGCGCTTAATGCCGGCGGCGGTATGGGCGATGATATGCTCGCCAGTGGCGATCGAGCCGGTCAGCGACACCATGCGCACCTTGTCATGCCCGGTCAGCCGATCGCCGACGCTGGCGCCGCGGCCGAACAGCACGTTGAGCACGCCCGGCGGGAACAGCCCGGCGGCCAGTTCGGCCAGTTTGAAAGTGGTCAGCGGCGTTTGCTCCGACGGCTTGATCACCACGCAGTTGCCCGCCGCCAACGCCGGCGCCAGTTTCCAGGCCGCCATCATCAGCGGGTAGTTCCACGGCGCGATCGAGGCCACCACGCCGAGCGGATCGCGGCGGATCATCGAGGTATGCCCGGCCAGATACTCGCCGGCCGCCATGCCGGTCAGGCAGCGGCTGGCCCCGGCGAAGAAGCGAAACACGTCGGCCACCGCCGGCAGTTCGTCATTCAATACGCAGTGATAAGGCTTGCCGCAGTTGAGCGACTCCAGCCTGGCGAAGGTCTCGGCATGCTCGTCGATCAGATCCGCCAGCTTGAGCAGATGCTCGGCGCGCTCCTTCGGCGTGGTTTGCCCCCAGGCGGCGAACGCGGCGTCCGCCGCCAGCACCGCGCGATCGACCTGCTCCGGGCTGGCCTCCGCCACCTGCGCGATCACTTCGCCGGTCGCCGGGTTATACACCGGCTGGGTCGCGCCCTGGCCATTCACCAGTTGGCCGTCAATCAACAGTTGGCTTTGCATAGGGTTATCCTTTTGTCAGAGGTCGGGTAAGGAAATTATTTGCCGCTGCCGGCGACGCTTTCCCCACCTTTGGTCAGGTAGTAAGCGCCGAGGATCGGCAGCATGGTCAACAGCATCACCGACAGCGCCACCACGTTGGTGATTGGCACGTCGCGCGGGCGGCCGAGCTGGTTCAGCAGCCACAGCGGCAGCGTGCGCTCGTGGCCGGCGGTAAAGGTGGTCACGATGATTTCGTCGAACGACAGCGCGAACGCCAGCATGCCCCCGGCCAGCAGCGCCGAGCCGAGGTTCGGCAAGATCACGTAACGGAAGGTTTGCCAGCCGTCGGCGCCGAGATCCATCGACGCTTCGATCAGGCTGTACGAGGTGCGGCGGAACCGGGCGATGACGTTGTTGAACACGATCACCACGCAGAACGTCGCATGGCCGACGACGATGGTCAGGATGCCGGGCTCGATGTTCAGCGCCTTGAACGCCGCCAGCAGCGCCAGGCCGGTGACGATCCCCGGCAGCGCAATCGGCAGCAGCAACAGCAGCGAAATGCTGTCCTTGCCGAAGAAATCGCGCCGATACAGCGCCGCCGCCGCCAGGGTGCCGAGCACCAGCGCGATGGCGGTCGCCAGGCAGGCGATCTGCGCCGACAGCAACACCGCATCGATAATGTCCTGCCGCCCGGCGGCGACGTTGAACCAATGCAGCGTGAAACCCTTCGGCGGGAAGCTGAAGGCCGCGTCCTCGGTGTTGAAGGCGTAGATGGCGATGATCGCCAACGGGAAATGCAGGAAGACAAGTCCGCCCCAGGCGGCCAGCTTCAGCCCTAAGGGCGCGCGTTCAGAGTGCATCGAAAGCCCCCAGACGTTTGACGATGGAAAGATAGATGGCGATCAGGACGATCGGCACCAGCGTAAAGGCCGCGGCCATCGGCATATTGCCGATCGCGCCCTGCTGGGCGTACACCATGCTGCCGATGAAATAACCCGGCGGCCCCACCAGCTGCGGCACGATAAAGTCGCCCAGCGTCAGCGAGAAAGTGAAGATCGATCCGGCGGCGATGCCCGGCACCGCCAGCGGCAAAATGACGTGACGGAAGGTCTGCGCCGGCCGGGCGCCCAGATCCGCCGAAGCGTGCAGCAGCGAGGGCGGCAGGCGCTCCAGCGCCGCCTGGATCGGCAGGATCATGAACGGCAGCCAGATATAGACGAACACCAGAAAACGCCCCAGCCCCGAGGTCGACAGCGTGTTGCCACCGACGCCGGGCACCGTCAGCAGCGACGCCAACAGCGGCTCCAGCCCCAGGTGCTGCAGGAACCACTGCGCCACGCCGTCTTTCGCCAACAGCAAAGTCCAGGCATAGGCTTTGACGATATAGCTGGCCCACATCGGCATCATCACGGCGATGTAAAAGAACGCCTTGACGCGGCCGCTGGTGTAACGCGCCATGTAATAGGCGATGGGGAACGCCAGCGCCGCGCTGGCCAGCGACACCAGCACCGCCATGGTCAGCGTGCGCAGGATAATGTCGTAGTTGGCCGGGTTGAACAGCGCCGCGAGGTTGGCGAAGGTCAGATCCGGCGTCACCGCCATGGTGAAATCGTCGAAGGTGTAAAATCCTTGCCACAGCAGCGTCAGCAGCGAACCGAGGTACACCGCGCCGAACCACAGCAGCGGCGGCACCAGCAGCAAAAGCAGATACAGCGTCGGCCGGCGATAGAGCCAGGTCGACAGCGCGCGCACGGTACCGCCGCGCGCCGGGGGGGAATCGATGCTCATGTCCATCTCACCTCTCCTCCAGCAGCGGCACCATCGCCGCGCGCGGCCAGCAGGCGACGATCGGCTGGCCGATCTGCCGCTGTTGCCCTTCGGCGATCCACTGCGGATTGGCCTGGCTGACCAGCAGCTTTTCGCCGCCGTTCAGCGCGATTTCATACCGCGTGGCCGCGCCCTGGTAATGGATTTCCTGCAGCGTGCCCTGCACCTGGATCTCGTCCTGCGCCGCGCCGCCGTGCTCCAGCAGGCGGATATGTTCCGGCCGGATCGAGAAGGTTCGGCTTTCGCCGAGCAGGCGCTGCGCCAGCTCGCTGCGCACCACGTTGGAGGTGCCGACGAACTCGGCGACGAACGGCGTCTTCGGCCGCATGTAAAGTTCGCGCGGCGTATCCACCTGTTCGATGCGGCCGTTATTGAACACCGCCACCCGATCGGACATCGACAGCGCTTCGCTTTGATCGTGGGTGACGAAGATAAAGGTGATGCCCAGCTGACGCTGCAGCTTCTTCAGCTCGCCCTGCATCTGCTCGCGCAGCTTGAGATCCAGCGCGCCGAGCGGCTCGTCCAGCAGCAGCACCCGCGGCCGATTGACCAGCGCGCGCGCCAACGCCACGCGCTGACGCTGGCCGCCCGACAGGTGCGCCGGTTTGCGTTCGGCAACGAAACCGAGCGCCACGCTCTCCAGCGCCTCTTGCGCCCGCGCCAGCCGCTCGCGTTTGGCGACGCCCTTCACCATCAGGCCGTAGGCGACGTTTTCCAGCACCGACATGTGCGGGAACAGTGCGTAATCCTGAAACACGGTGTTCACGTCGCGCTGGTACGGCGGCAGGTTGGCGGCTTCCTGGCCATGGATGCGAATCGAGCCGGAAGTCAGCTGTTCAAAGCCGGCGATCAGGCGCAGGCAGGTGGTTTTGCCCGAGCCGGACGGCCCGAGCATGGAGAAGAATTCCCCGTCCTGAATATCGATGGATACCCGATCCACGGCGCGAACATCGCCGAAAGTCCGCGAAACATCGATGAATTGCACGGCAATGGTCATTTTCTGTGCTCCATACGAATGTAATTCGGGCGCAGCGAACCGCGCCCCGCGGCTTAGCGGCCGCCCATGATGGCGATGTAGTCCTGGGTCCAGCGGCTGTACGGCACGAACTTGCCGCCCTGCGCCTGAGGCGTTTTCCAGAAGGCGATTTTGTCGAACTGGTTGAAGCCGTTGGTTTCGCAGCCCTTCTCACCCAGCAGCGCGCTGGCCTTGCAGCCCGCCGGCGAAGCCGGCACCGACCCGAACCAGGCCGCCACGTCGCCCTGCACCTTCGGCTCCAGCGACCAGTTCATCCACTGGTAGGCGCAGCTCGGGTGTTTGGCGTCGCTGTGCAACATGGTGGTATCCGCCCAGCCGGTCACGCCCTCTTTTGGGAACACGGTGGCGATCGGCTGCCCCTCGCCCTTCAGGGCGTTGGCCTGATACGGCCAGGCGCTGGAAGCCACCACGCCTTCGTTTTTAAAGTCGCTCATCTGCACCGAGGTATCGTGCCAGTAGCGGTGGATCAGCGCGTGCTGGCTGCGCAGCAGCTTCAGCGCCGCCTGATACTGCTCTTCGTTGAGCTGGAAAGGATCGCTGATGCCGAGCTGCGGCTGGGTGGCTTTCAGGAACAGCGCCGCGTCGGCGATGTAGATCGGGCCGTCGTAAGCCTGCACCCGCCCCTGGTTGCTCTTGCCGTCCGGCAGGTTCTGCTGCTGGAAGATCACCGCCCAGCTGTCCGGCGGCGTCGGGAAGGTTTTGGTGTTGTACATCAGCAGGTTTGGCCCCCACTGGTACGGCGTGCCGTAAGTTTTGCCGTCCACGGTATACCAGGCGCCGTTCAGCAGGCGCGGATCGATGTTCTTCCAGTTCGGGATCAGCGCGGTGTTGATCGGCTGCACCCGCTTGCCGAAGATCAGGCGCAGCGAGGCGTCGCCGGAGGCGGTCACCAGATCGTAGCCGCCCTTGGCCATCAGGCTGACCATTTCATCGGAGGTGGCGGCGGTCTTCACGTTCACCGCGCAGCCGGTTTGCTTCTCAAACTGGGTGACCCAGTCGTAGTTTTTGTCGGACTGGCCGCGTTCGATGTAGCCGGGCCAGGCGATGATGTCCAGCCGGCCTTCGCCTTTGCCCAGCGACTGCGGCAGATCGGCCGCCTGGGCCAGGCCGCACAGCACGGTGAGACAGAGCGCGGAGACGGTGGTGGTGACTGCGGTAGTTTTTCTCATCGTAATTCCCCCTGTGTTGCGTATCTGTGTGCGGCAGGGAACGGCTGCCGCCCGATTTTGCTTTATAGAACCGCTAGAAGCTGGCTTTGAACTTCGCCATTACGTGCCTGACAACGCTGTAATCCTGCAGCGAATCGCTGGACAGATCCTTGCCGTAGCCGGAGCGTTTCAGGCCGCCGTGCGGCATTTCGCTCGCCAAGGTGAAATGGGTGTTGATCCAGGTGCTGCCGTACTGCAGATGGGCGGCGATGTGCAGCGCCCGATCGATATTTTGCGTCCACACCGACGAAGCCAGCCCATATTCCGAGTCGTTGGCCCACTCGACCGCCTGCGCCAGATGCTCGAAGCGCGTGACGCTGACCACCGGGCCAAACACCTCGCGCTGCACGATCTCGTCGCTTTGCAGGCAGCCCGCCAGCAGGGTCGGCTGATAGTAGAATCCCGGCCCGGAGTGCGCCGCGGCGCCGGTGATCAATTCGATATGCGGTTGGCTGAGCGCGCGCTCGACAAAGCTGGCGACGCGATCGCGCTGGCGGCTGCTTATCAACGGGCCGATCTCGTTGTCCTGATCGCGCTTGCGGGCGAAGCGCAGGCTGGCGACCGCCTCGCCCAGCGCGTCCACCAGTTTGGGATAGATGCCAGCCTGCGCGTAGATGCGGCAGGCGGCGGTGCAGTCCTGGCCGGCGTTGTAATAGCCATAGGTGCGAATGCCGTTGACCACTTCGTCAAGATCGGCGTCGTCGCAGACGATCACCGGCGCCTTGCCCCCCAGCTCCAGATGGGTGCGCTTGACGCTTTTGGCCGCCGCCTGAAGAATTTTTTGCCCGGTAACGATATCGCCGGTGACCGACACCAGCCGCACCTGCGGGTGCCCCACCAGCTGGCTGCCGACCCCTTCACCGCCGCCGTAGACGATGTTCAGCACGCCCGGCGGCAGGATCTCCTGCAGCGCCGGCACCAGCGCCAGAATAGTCAGCGGCGTGTGCTCGGACGGTTTGAACACCACGGTATTGCCCGCCGCCAACGCCGGCGCGATCTTCCACGCCGCCATCATCAGCGGATAGTTCCAGGGGGCGATCGAGGCGACTACGCCGATCGGATCGCGACGGATCATCGAGGTGTGGCCCGGCACATACTCACCGGCCAGCTGCCCTTGTTGAGCGCGCACCGCGCCGGCGAAAAAGCGGAACACGTCGACCGCCGCCGGCAGATCGTCATTGAGCGCCTGATGCAGCGGCTTGCCGCAGTTGAGGGCCTCCAGCTGCGCCAGTTGCGACGCCTGCCGCTCGATGGCGTCGGCGATGCGCAGCAACAGCGTGGCGCGCTGGGCCGGCGTGGTGCGCGACCAATGGCCGAACGCCTGCTGCGCGGCTTTTACCGCGCTGCCGACCTGCGCCGAAGAGGCTTCGGTCAGGGCGATCAGCGTCTCGCCGTTGGCCGGATTGACGATGCATTCCTGCTGGCCTTCGCCGTCGATAAGCTGACCGTTAATGAACTGCTGACAGGACAAACCTGAGAGAACCTGCACATCCGCCATCGCCTGACGCCCCTAAGTGACAAAAACGTTAACCAAATGTGAATAAGTTAGTTTTAATCAGCCTAAGCGAGCCTCTGGCGGGCAACAAATTCTAAATACTGAACGCCGCGTTCGATTAAATCGAATGCTTAAGCCCGGCGGCGTGTTTGCTGCCGTTCTCGCGCGCGATGGTGAGGAACGGCGTCACCAGCTCCGGCCGCGCGCTGCCGCGCC
Source organism: Serratia sp. EWG9 (assembly GCF_019913725.1). Taxonomy (NCBI): domain Bacteria; kingdom Pseudomonadati; phylum Pseudomonadota; class Gammaproteobacteria; order Enterobacterales; family Yersiniaceae; genus Serratia; species Serratia sp. EWG9. Next base: position 94,995 of record NZ_JADNRO010000010.1, on the reverse strand, counting down.
GCCATGCCAACCCGATATCCAGCGGCTCCAGCAGATCGTCCAGCTTGCGCGCCTCGATCATGTTGCCCTCCAGCGACCAGGCGCGGTACGCCATGTCCGGCTGGATGGAGACCCCCATCCCCGCCGCCACCAGGCTGCGCACCGCCTCAGTCGAGGCGGTCTTCATCGCGATCTCCGGCTTCAGCCCGGCGCGCGCCCAGATGCGCCGCGCGTGCACGTCCATTTCATCGGCGTTGAGCTGGATCAGCGGCTGTTTGGCCACGTCCGCCAGGCTGATGCTCTCGTGCTCCAGCAGCGGGTGCAGCGGCGGCAGCCACAGGCGATACGGCGAGTGCATCAGCACCTCGGTCTGCAGCGCGTCGCGGTCCTCGATGTTCGACAAGATCAGCACGCCGATGTCGATCTCGCCGCTGACCAGCAGATGCTCGATGTACGGGCGTTCGTCTTCAACCACCTGCACGGTGACGTTGGGATAGGCCGATTTAAAGCGCGTGAGCAGTTCCACCAGGAAGTAGCCGGCCACCAGGCTGGTGACGCCGATGGTCAGCTTGCCGGTCAGGCTTTCAGTGCCGATCTGCAGGCTGCGCTTGGCGTTGTCCACCGTCGCCAGGATCAGATACGACTGGCGCAAAAACTGGTGCCCCTGATGGGTCAGCGTCATGCCCTTGGCGTGGCGCTCGAACAGCCGCACGCCGATCTCGGTTTCCAGCTGCTGGATAGCGAGCGTCAGCGAAGACTGGGAGACAAACACCGCCTGGGCGCCGGCGGAGATCGACCCGGTTTCCGCCACCGCGATGAAGTGGCGGATTTGGCGTAACGTCATCATCCCCATCGCCTTTCAAGCCGCTGCGTTGTTGTCTGCGTTCGCTTACCCCAGTCACTTACTTGAGTAAGCTCCTGGGGATGCACGCCCTTGCCGCCTAGCCGCAACTTGAAATTCATTGGGGATCACCTTAATCAAAATAGTTACGTTGATTGTAGATCTCGCGAGAGAAGCGATCGGGAAAAGTATCAAAAACGAGATAGCGTTCGCTTTTTTAGAATGCTGACAGGCAAAAATGGGGGGAACAATGAGGCGAAGAAGTGCGATGTGCGGGGGACAGAAATGACAAGGGCGCAGCAAGCTGCGCCCTGATGACCGATGATCCTGCGGAGGATCAGATCGCTTCTTCGTCCTGCTCGCCGGTACGGATGCGCACCACGCGCGCCACGTCGAAGACGAAGATCTTGCCGTCGCCGATCTTGCCGGTCTGCGCCGTCTGCATGATGGTTTCCACGCAGGTGTCGACGATGTCGTCGGCAACCACGATCTCTATCTTCACCTTCGGCAGAAAGTCAACCATGTACTCGGCGCCGCGGTACAGCTCGGTGTGGCCCTTCTGGCGGCCGAAGCCTTTGACTTCGGTGACCGTCATGCCGGTGATGCCCACTTCGGCCAGCGCTTCGCGGACGTCATCCAGTTTGAACGGCTTGATAATCGCGTCGATCTTTTTCATCTTCTTTCCTTATTACCAATTTTTGCGGCCAAAACCGGATGTGATGGGATAACGGCGGTCTTTGCCGAAGTTACGGGCGGTGATGCGCGGCCCGACGGCGGCCTGACGCCGCTTGTATTCGTTGATGTCCACCAGGCGGATCACCTTGCGCACGATCGCTTCGTCGAAGCCTTCGGCCACCAGATCGGCGACCGACTTGTCGCGCTCAACGTAGCCTTCCAGGATCGCATCCAGGATATCGTACGGCGGCAGGCTGTCCTGATCGACCTGATCCGGCGCCAGCTCGGCGGACGGCGGACGATCGATTACCCGCTGCGGGATCACGTAGGAGACGGTGTTGCGGTATTCGGACAGCTTGAACACCAGCGTTTTCGGCACGTCCTTCAGCACGTCGAAACCGCCGGCCATATCGCCGTACAGCGTAGCGTAACCGACCGCCATTTCGCTCTTGTTGCCGGTGGTCAGCACGATGCTGCGGCGTTTGTTGGACAGCGCCATCAGCACCACCCCGCGGCAACGCGCCTGCAGGTTCTCTTCGGTGGTGTCGCGCTCGGTGCCGGCGAACATCGGCGACAGCTGGCCCATAAAGGCATCGAACATCGGCTCGATGGAGACGATATCGAACTCCACGCCGAGGATTTCCGCCTCTTCCTTGGCGTCGGCGATGCTGATATCTGCGGTATAGCGGAACGGCATCATCAGCGCCTGCACCTTGTCTTTACCTAACGCATCCACGGCGATCGCCAGCGTCAGCGCCGAGTCGATGCCGCCGGACAGCCCCAGCACCGCGCCTTTGAAACCGTTCTTGGTCACGTAGTCGCGCACCGCCAACACCAGCGCCTGATACACCTGCGCCAGCTGCGGCAGTTCGGCGGCCGGATCGGCCATCGGCACCACGTCCAGCTCGTTGAATTCCAGGCGAGTGACCTGCTCGTCGAAGGCCGCCAGACGGTGGGTCATGGTGCCGGCGGCGTCGAAGACCTTGGAGCAGCCGTCGAAGATCAGCTCATCCTGGCCGCCGACCTGGTTGAGGTACACCAGCGGCAGCTGGGTGCGCTGGCAGTGGCCGGCCATCAGCGTTTTGCGGATATACGGTTTTTCGCGGTTATACGGCGAGGCGTTGATCGACAGGATAATCTCCGCGCCGGCGGCCTTGGCGGCGTCGATCGGCTCCGGGAACCACAGATCTTCGCAAATCAGCAGCCCCAGACGGTAGCCTTTCAGTTCCACCACGCAGGTGTCGTTGCCGGCGTGGAAATAGCGCTTCTCATCGAACACGCCGTAGTTCGGCAACTGCTGTTTGAAGTAGCGGGTCAGCAGGCGGCCTTCGGCGAACAGCGACAGCGCGTTGTACAGCTTGTCGCCTTCGCGCCACGGGTGGCCGACCAGGATCGCCGTCTCGGCGGAAGCCTGCTGCAGGCGCAGCAGCTGCGCATCACAGCGCTGATAGAAATCATTGCGGTACAGCAGGTCTTCCGGCGGGTAGCCGGACAGCGCCAGTTCGGTGAACATGACCAGATCGGCTCCCGCCTTCTGCTGCTCCTGCACGATTTGCAACATGCGTTCGGTGTTGCCTTCAATGTCGCCGACCAGCAGGTTCAGCTGGGCCAGGGCGATGGAAAGTGATCTGCTCATTTGTGTACGATCCCGCTTAATACGTTCCATGGTGCTCTACGCCGGGGCGCGCCGCGGCAAAGAGAACGGAGTGTAAATCATTCCGCCGGATTTGTTGAGAACCTGCGTGGCAGGCGCCGGCGGGAATCTGTCATTCTTTGAAATCGTTGGCGTCCAGCTCGTGGCGCGACAGCAATTTGTAAAACTCGGTGCGGTTGCGGCCCGCCATGCGCGCGGCCTGGGTCACGTTGCCCTTGGTGATCTGCAGCAGTTTGCGCAGATAGTGCAACTCAAACTGGTTGCGCGCTTCGGCGAAAGTCGGCAGCGCGGTGTTTTCCCCTTCCAGCGCCTGTTCCACTAGCGCCTCGCTGATCACCGGCGCCGAGGTCAGCGCCACGCACTGTTCGATGACGTTGACCAACTGACGCACGTTGCCCGGCCAGCTGGCGGTCATCAGCCGCTTCATGGCGTCGGTCGAGAAGCTGCGCACGAACGGCTTGTGCCGCTGAGCCGCTTCGCGCAACAGGTGATTGGCCAGCAGCGGAATGTCTTCGGCGCGCTCGTTGAGCGCCGGGATCTTCAGGTTTACCACGTTGAGACGATAGTAGAGATCCTCGCGGAACTCGTTCTTCGCCATCGCCTTTTGCAGATCGCGGTGGGTGGCGGAGATGATGCGCACGTCGATGTCCAGATCGCGGTTGCTGCCCAGCGGCCGCACCTTGCGCTCCTGCAGCACGCGCAGCAGTTTCACCTGCAGCGACAGCGGCATGTCGCCTATCTCGTCGAGGAACAGCGTGCCGCCCGCCGCCGCCTGGAACAGCCCTTCGCGGCTGCTGACCGCGCCGGTGAAGGCGCCCTTGGCGTGGCCGAACAGTTCGGACTCCAGCAGTTGCTCCGGCAGCGCCCCGCAGTTGATGGCGATGAACGCCTTGCCGGCGCGCGGGCTGGCGGCGTGGATCGCCTGCGCCAACACCTCTTTGCCGGTGCCGCTCTGGCCGTTGATCAACACGCTGACGTCGGACTGGGCCACCATTTTCACCTGCTCCAGCAGCCGCAGCATCAACGGGCTGCGGGTGACGATGTCTTCGCGCCAGGCGTCGTCCCCCGCAGGAGAGGCCGACAGCGACAGCGCCTCGTCGATGGCCTTATAGAGCGCATCGCGATCCACCGGTTTGGTGAGGAAGCTGAACACCCCCTGCTGGGTGGCGGCCACCGCATCGGGAATCGAACCGTGCGCGGTAAGAATGATCACCGGCATGCCCGGCTGATGCTTTTGGATTCGGCGAACAGCGCCATGCCGTCCATCTCATCCATGCGCAGATCGCTGATCACCAGATCGATCTGTTCGCGCGCCAACAGGCGCAGCGCTTCCTGGCCGCTTTCGGCGGTGGTGACGTGAAAACCTTCGCTGGTCAGGCGCATGCCCAGCAGCTTCAGCAGGCTGGGATCGTCGTCAACCAATAACAGGTTGGCCGGTTTGCGTGCGGTCATTGCGCGTGGGACTCCTTATTGGCGGGGTGCGGCGTATAGGTGTCTTCCGGTTCAACCGGCAGCGCGGTGCCTTTTTCCGGTTCGTCCTGCGTTTCAGCGCCTTTGGCGGCCGCGCCGCTTTTACCGGCGGCTTCGCCCTTCTGCTGGCCCGCGCCGTTTTCCGGGATTTCCCCTTGCAGCTGCTTGCGCGATGAGAGCTGGCGCTCGATATCGGTCAGGTTTTCCAGCTTGCGCGAGGTGTCCTGCAGCTGCGACTGCAGGCGCGCCTGATTCTGGCGCAGCGAATCGATCTGGCTGTCGCTGCTCTCCTGCAGATGCTGATAGCGCGCTTTCTCATCGAACAACGTGATCTGCAGCATCTGCTGCTGGCGCCACAGCTGCGTCAACGGACGCAGCGAACCGGGGAACTCCATCCGGTAACTGTTGATCCTGTCGAGCATCTGGCGGCGTTCACCGGAGGTAGGCTGCGCGCTCCCCAGCAGGATGCTCTGTTTGAAAACGCCGGACCAGCTGTCGCCCGGCACCGTTTTCGCCAGCGCACGCGCCTGGGTCGAGCCGATGCGATCGGCGCAGTCCATCGCGCGCAGCCAGTAGAGCGCGTTATCCAGCGCGTCCTTGTCGTCCAATTGCCACAGGGTATCGCAAGCCGCGGTGCGGTAATCGATCACCTTGGTATCCGGGATCGCCTCTTGCTGCTGAGCGCTCAATCCGCCGCTGACGGCGCGATCGACGCAGCCCGCCAGCAACAACGGCATAAAGAAAACGGCGCCCAGCCAGGTGATCGGGCGTTTGCCGAGCGGCGCTCTGTGCGTGGCACGCGGTGAACGTTCGGTCTGTGAAAGACGAAGGCGTTTAGACCATGTGTACATTATTTATTCATTCTCGGCGGTTAACGGCAGTTCAATGCGGAAGCAGACGTCTGCACCGGCGACCGTCGCCAGTTGCAGCTCACCGCGCATGCGACGGATACAGTCCTGAGCGATGCTCAACCCCAGTCCGCTTCCTTTTACCGCCCCTTTTCGCTGGTGACTACCCTGGAAAAAAGGCTCGAAAATCATGGCTCTTTCAGCCTCGGGGATCGGCGTGCCGGTATTGGCGACGTCGATTTGCACCCGTTGTCCAACCTGACGGCTGCGGATCCAAATGTTACCGGATTCCTTGCCGTAGTGCACCGCATTGGAGTAGAGATTATCCAGCACGCGCATTAATAGCGTAGGCTCTGCCCAGCAGATTTCCGCTTCCAGCGCGATTTCGGTGGAAATCATCTTAGCCCGCGCCGGCAAACTGTGCGCGGCGACCACCAAATCGACCATCTCGCGCAGCTCGACGTTCTCGTGCTCCGCCGGGCCATCGGCCAGTTTGCGGTTGTAATCCAGCAGTTGTTCAATCAGCTGCTGCAGGTGGCGGCTGCTGTTGTCGAGGATCGTCACCACCTCTTTCTGGTCGGAAGTCAGCGGCCCCGCCACCTCGTCGGCCAGCAGTTCGGTGCCTTCGCGCATGCTGGCCAGCGGCGTTTTCAATTCGTGCGAGATATGGCGCAGGAACTCGTGGCGCTGCGACTCCAGCCACGCCAGCCGTTCGCTCAGCCAGATGATGCGCTGCGCCAGCGAACGCAGCTCGCGCGGCCCTTTAAACGATGCGGTGCTGCCCAACGCGCGCCCTTCCCCCAGGCGGTTGATCATCCGCTCCACGGCCTTGACCGGCCCGATGATCATGCGGGTGAACAGCACCACCAGCAGCACGCTGACCAGGAACAGCAGCAGCGCCTGCCAGCCGAAGAACTGGCCGCGCTCGGCGATGGCCTGCTGCAGCTGCTGGCCGCGCGAGAACACCACCGCGCGCGTGGCCTGCACCATTTCGGCATTGGAGCGCGAGAACGACTCGAGCAAGGCGGAGGCTTCTTGGTCCGGCCCGCTGTTATGGCACTTGATCGCCGCCAGCTGGGTCAGCAACTGACGCAACGTTTGGTAGTAGCGCTCGTCCGGCAGAATCGGCGCGTGGGCGTCCAGCATCTGCGAATACTGCTTGCGCTGATTTTGGTACAGCTTCTGCAGCGTGGGCTCAACCAGCACGCAGTACTGACGATAGCTGCGCTCCATCTCCAGCGCCACGCTGGTCATCGCCTCGCTGCGCCGCGCGTCCACCAGCGTGGTGCGGTTGATGTCCGCCGCCTGCGCGCTCAGGTGATCCAGACTCTGGTAGGCCTGATAGGCCAGCACCAACAGCGGCAGCAGCACCAACAGGAACGCCAGCAGCACCAATTGCCGCAGCGAACGTGGGAATAAACGCCATTTTTTCAACGAAATCATCTCATTCTCTCAGGCCTGTCACGATGCTAACTGACTCGCCGGAAAGAGAAAAGCCCGGCAAGGGAGAATCCTGAACGCACAAGGAAAAAGCCGCGGGATCGGTGAACCGCGCCGATAAGGTTGGCCTGCCGATAGCATACGGCCCCGGTAACAAAAACCGGTACGAAAGCGAGAGTGTGGGAATAGCGTCTGCGTTCGAGGGCATAGGCAACGAAACAGGGGTAAGCGCAGCGTTGAGAATTGACGCCGGGGCAATAAGCTTGCCCCGCCGCAAGGAAAGTGTGGATGCCCTTGAACCTCGTCCCCAGGGTGATGTAGCGCAGCGGCTGGCATCGAACAGGACGAATAGCATCCGTAAGTATCCAGGATTGATGAACCCTTCATCACAGTTGGATACAGGCGGTGCCTCACTCCACGTGTCGCCCGATGCTTGATAAAGCCGCTTGCGCGGTCTGTTATCGGTTTGGTTGGACGATAGGCACCATTTCTTTGGCATCATTCGGAGGCTTATGAGGCGATTTGCCGTTTATAATTACGGCGCCGTCATAAAAAGGTGAATGAGCAACCGCAGAGAATAATGCACGTTACGTGCCAACTTTGCAATTAAATTAATAACAAATTGATTTCACTAAAAAATAAATAAAATTCTGCCGTTTGATTCGCCGATTCCGCGCCGAGCAGTGATGAAATAAACGCCGCTCTGTCGCCAAACGCCGACAACTAAAGTCAAACCTGTTTACCGATAATAAAATCAATGGCTTAAATGTCTCCATTTAGCGACAAGCAAACCAGCGCTTGTCGCAAAATGCAGACACTGCCGCCAATCGCCGAATGCCGGCCATAAAAAAGGGCGCAATTGCTTGCGCCCTCTGTACGGTGGTGGCCGTTTTTAGCCCAGTTGCTTACGGGCGTTGCGGAACATGCGCATCCACGGGCTATCCTCGCCCCACTCTTCTGGGTGCCAGGAGTTGCTGACGGTGCGGAACACGCGTTCCGGATGCGGCATCATCACCGTTGCGCGCCCGTTGGCGCTGGTCACGGCGGTGATGCCATTCGGCGAACCGTTCGGGTTAGCCGGGTAAGCTTCCGTGACCTGACCGGCGTTGTTGACGAAACGCAGCGCCACCAGGCCGTGGCTTTCCAACGCCGCCAGATGCGCCGCATCGCGCACTTCGACATGCCCTTCGCCATGGGAAACGGCGATCGGCATGCGCGAACCGGTCATGCCCTGCATGAACAGCGACGGGCTGGCCGCCACTTCCACCAGGCTGAAGCGCGCCTCGAAGCGATCCGACAGGTTGCGCACGAAACGCGGCCAGTGTTCGGCGCCCGGGATCAGCTCACGCAGGTTGGACATCATCTGGCAGCCGTTGCACACGCCCAGCGCCAGCGTCTGCGGACGGTGGAAGAACGCCTCGAACTCGTCGCGCACCCGCTCGTTGAACAGGATAGACTTCGCCCAGCCTTCGCCGGCGCCCAGAACGTCGCCGTAAGAGAAGCCGCCGCAGGCCACCAGCGTGTGGAAGTCCTGCAGATCGCGACGCCCGGCCAGCAGATCGCTCATGTGCACATCCACGGCGTCAAAGCCGGCGCGGTGGAACGCCGCCGCCATTTCAACGTGGGAGTTCACCCCCTGCTCGCGCAGCACCGCCACTTTCGGGCGAGCGCCCTTGGCGATGTACGGCGCAGCGATGTCTTCCTCGGGTGCGAAGGTCAGCTTCACGTTCAGGCCGGGATCTTGTTCATCCTGCTTGGCCTGATGTTCCTGATCGGCGCACGCCGGGTTGTCGCGCAGACGCTGCATCTGCCAGGTCGTTTCCGCCCACCAGGTGCGCAGGGTATTGCGGCTTTCGCTGTACAACGCTTTGCCATGCTGATTGATGACGAAACGATCGCCGGTCTGTACGCTGCCGATGTGATGCACGTTGTTGGTCAGACCGTGCTGCGCGAACGCCCGCTTCACGTCGTCGAGACGTTCGGCGCTCACCTGGATCACCGCGCCCAGCTCTTCGTTGAACAGCACCGCCAGCGCATCGTCGCCGAGGCCATCGAGGTTAACCTCTACGCCGCAGTGACCGGCGAAGGCCATCTCCGCCAGCGTCACCAGCAGGCCGCCGTCAGCGCGGTCGTGATAAGCCAGCAGCGCGCGATCGGCCACCAGCTGCTGCATGGCGTTGAAGAAGCCCGCCAGCTGCGCGACATCGCGCACATCGGCCGGTTTGTCGCCCAGTTGGCGATAAACCTGCGCCAGCGCGGTAGCGCCCAGTGCGTTATGGCCGTTGCCCAGATCGATCAACAGCAGCGCGCTGTCGCCCTTATCGGTGCGCAATTGCGGCGTCACGGTGTGGCGCACGTCTTCCACGCGGGCGAAGGCGGTGATGACCAGCGACAGCGGCGAGGTCATTTCACGCTGTTCATTGCCTTCCTGCCAGCGGGTTTTCATCGACATGGAGTCTTTGCCCACCGGAATGGTGATGCCCAGCGCCGGGCACAGCTCTTCGCCCACCGCTTTCACCGCTTCGTACAGGCCGGCGTCTTCACCCGGGTGGCCGGCGGCGGCCATCCAGTTGGCGGACAGCTTCACGCGCTTCAGGCTGCCGATTTCCGTGGCGGCCAGGTTGGTCAGCGCTTCCCCGACCGCCAGGCGGCCGGAGGCGGCGAAGTCCAGCAGCGCCACCGGTGCGCGTTCGCCGAGCGACATCGCTTCGCCATAATAGCTGTCCAGACTGGCGGTGGTGACCGCACAGTCGGCCACCGGGATCTGCCACGGGCCGACCATTTGGTCGCGCGCCACCATGCCGGTGACGGTGCGGTCGCCGATGGTGATCAGGAAGGTTTTCTCCGCGACGGCCGGCAGATGCAGCACGCGCTTCACCGCGTCGGCCAGCGTGATGTTCTCACGCTGTACCGCCTGGCCCTGCGCCTGCAGACGGGTCACGTCGCGGGTCATCTTAGGCGTCTTGCCGAGCAGCACGTCCAGCGGCATGTCGATCGGCTGATTGTCGAAGTGACGATCGTTCAACGTCAGATGTTGCTCTTCGGTCGCTTCGCCGATCACCGCGTAAGGCGCGCGCTCGCGGCGGCAGATCTCGTCGAACTGCGCCATCTGCGCCGGGGCGATCGCCATCACGTAACGTTCCTGCGATTCGTTGCACCATACTTCCAGCGGGCTCATGCCCGGCTCGTCGTTGAGGATGTCGCGCAGTTCGAAACGGCCGCCGCGGCCGCCGTCGCTCACCAGCTCCGGCATGGCGTTGGACAGGCCGCCGGCGCCGACGTCATGGATAAACAGGATCGGATTCTGGTCGCCCAGCTGCCAGCAGCGGTCGATCACTTCCTGACAGCGGCGTTCCATTTCCGGGTTGTCACGCTGCACCGACGCGAAGTCCAGATCGGCATCGGACTGGCCGGACGCCATCGATGACGCCGCGCCGCCGCCCAGACCGATATTCATCGCCGGGCCGCCCAGCACCACCAGCTTGGCGCCGACGGTGATTTCCCCTTTCTGCACGTGATCGGCGCGGATGTTGCCGATGCCGCCCGCCAGCATGATCGGTTTGTGGTAGCCGCGCAGCTCCACGCCGTTATGGCTGTTGACGCGTTCTTCATAGGTGCGGAAGTAGCCCAGCAGCGCCGGGCGACCGAATTCGTTGTTGAACGCCGCGCCGCCCAGCGGGCCTTCGGTCATGATGTCCAGCGCGGTGACAATGCGCTCCGGTTTGCCGAAGTCCTGCTCCCACGGCTGTTCAAAGCCGGGAATGCGCAGGTTGGACACCGAGAAGCCCACCAGGCCGGCCTTCGGCTTGGCGCCGCGGCCGGTGGCGCCTTCGTCGCGGATCTCGCCGCCGGAGCCGGTCGCGGCGCCCGGCCACGGCGAGATCGCCGTCGGGTGGTTGTGAGTTTCCACCTTCATCAGGATATGCGCGTCTTCCTGATGGTAGTCGTACGTGCCGTTCTCCGGCGCGGCGAAGAAGCGGCCGACCTGCGAGCCTTCCATCACCGCGGCGTTGTCTTTATACGCCGACAGCACATAGTCCGGCGTCTGCTCATAGGTGTTCTTGATCATTTTGAACAGCGACTTGGGCTGCTGTTCGCCGTCGATGATCCAGTCGGCGTTGAAAATCTTGTGGCGGCAGTGCTCAGAATTGGCCTGTGCAAACATATAGAGTTCGATATCCGTCGGGTTGCGCCCCAAACCGGTAAAGGCATTCAGCAGGTAATCGATCTCGTCCTGCGCCAGCGCCAGGCCGAGCCGGACGTTGGCCTGTTCCAGCGCGGCGCGCCCTGCGCCCAGCACGTCGACCGACTGATACGGCGCCGGCTGATGGTGCGCGAACAGCTGTTCAGCCTGTTGCAGCTCGCTGAAGACGGTTTCCATCATGCGATCGTGCAGCAGCGCGGCGAGCTGGTGCCACTGGGCTTCCGTCAGCTCAGGCGCCTTGACGTAGAACGCCAGACCGCGCTCCAGCCGCAGCACCTGTTGCAAACCGCAGTTGTGGGCGATGTCGGTGGCTTTGGAAGACCAGGGAGAAATGGTGCCCGGGCGCGGCGTGACCAGCAGCAGCCGGCCTTCGGGGGCGTGTTCGGCGAGAGAAGGACCGTACTTGAGCAAGCGCTGAAGTTTGGCGTGTTCTTCGGCACTTAGCGGTGCGCTAACATCGGCAAAGTGGACGTACTCGGCGTAGATATCACTGACGGGCAGGTGGGCGTCCTGGCAGCGGGACAGCAGTTTGGTAATGCGAAAAGCCGATAAAGCGGGCGAACCACGCAGAATTTCCATAATCAAAGTTCTCTCGTCTTCGAAGCGACGGATAAGACGCTTCATTGGGCGCAACAGGGGAAAACGCGCGTCATTATAGAGAATCCTCGCCGCCGACGAAACCGTTTGCGTAGGGATTATTGATAAAAGCGCGCCGCACCGTCGAATTGTCATAACGTGTCAATAAAGTTGCACACTGGCGTTTTGTTGCGCAAAATGCCCCCCGCACTGGTGATTTAACCATGAGAAAAGTCGCGGTTGTCGTCGCCGGCGTACCTGTGCCACCACTGGATAACTATTTGAAACGTCTTAAAATAAACTACATCCTCATCGGCGTTGTCACCCTGCTTCTGGCTCTCGCGCTATGGCCCAATATCACCTGGCGCAGCGGCCAGGGCGGGCAACTCCAGGAGATCATTTCCCGCGGCGAGTTGCGTATCAGCACGCTGAACTCACCGCTGACCTATTTCAACACCAAGCAAGGGCCGGGTGGGCTCGACTACGAACTGGCCAAGCGCTTCGCCAGCTACCTCGGGGTAAAACTGGTGGTGATCCCCCATCAGAACATCAATGACCTGTTCGACGATCTGGACGACGACGACGCCGACCTGCTGGCGGCGGGCCTTATCTACAACCAGGAGCGCCTCAGCCGCGCGCGCACCGGCCCCGCCTACTACTCCGTTTCCCAACAGCTGGTGTACCGGCTGGGCACCCCGCGGCCAAAAGGCTTCGCCGACATCAAAGGCAAGTTGGCGGTCGCCTCCGGTTCCGCGCACGTCAGCACGCTAAAGCAGCTCAAACAGGATAAATACCCGGATCTCGCCTGGGAGTCCTCCAGCGATCTCACCTCCAAAGAGCTGCTGGAGCGGGTTGCCGACGGCAAGCTGGACTATACCCTCGGCGATTCGGTGACCATCGCGTTGCTGCAGCGCATCCATCCGCAGCTGGCGGTGGCGTTCGACGTCACCGACGAAGAGCCGGTCACCTGGTACCTCAAACGCGACGGCGACGACAGCCTGTACGCGGCGATGCTGGATTTCTACAGCCAGATGGTGGACGACGGCACCCTGGCGCGGCTGGAAGAGAAATACCTCGGCCACGTCGGCAGCTTCGACTACGTGGATACCAAAACCTTCCTGTCGGCCATCGACTCGGTGCTGCCCAACTTCCGCCCGCTGTTCGAGAAACACGCCAACGAGATCGACTGGAAGCTGCTGGCGGCCATCGCCTATCAGGAATCGCACTGGAATCCGCAGGCCACCTCCCCCACCGGCGTGCGCGGCCTGATGATGCTGACCCGCGCCACCGCCGACGGCCTGGGGGTCAACGATCGCCTCGATCCGGAAGAGAGCATTCAGGGTGGCGCCCTGTACCTGCAGCGGCTGATGGCCAAGGTGCCGGACAGCGTGCCGGAAGATGAGCGCATCTGGTTCTCGCTGGCGGCCTACAACATGGGCTGGGGGCATATGCTGGACGCGCGCAAGCTGACCAAAACGCAAAAAGGCAACCCGGACAGCTGGGTCGACGTCAAACAGCGTCTGCCGATGCTCAGCCAAAAACGCTACTACCCGCAGCTGACCTATGGCTATGCGCGCGGGCGCGAAGCCTACAACTATGTAGAAAACATCCGCCGCTACCAGGTCAGCCTGGTGGGTTATCTGCAGGAAAAAGAGAGAAAGGCGGCGCAAGCGGCCGCCGAGCAGGAAGCGTTGGGAAAAGGCTATCCGACGGTGATGCCGGAACTGGCGCTCAACTACTGATTATTCCGGCTTATCCGCCGCCCGCTGCGCCAGCTTGAGCGCTTTTTTCTGTTCGCGGCGCAGGCGGAAGAAATTGCTCAGGGTGGCGGCGCATTCGTCCGCCAGCACGCCCGAGACGATCTCCACCTGATGATTCATGCCCGGATGGCGCAAAATATCCACCAGCGAACCGGCCGCGCCGGTTTTCTCGTCGGCGGCGCCGTACACCAACCGGCGGATGCGGCTGTGCACCATCGCGCCGGCGCACATCACGCAGGGTTCCAACGTGACGTAAAGCGTAGCGTTCAACAAGCGGTAGTTTTGCAGCACCGCGCCGCCCTGGCGCAGCGCCATGATCTCGGCGTGAGCGGTAGGATCGTGCCGGCCAATCGGCCGGTTCCAGCCCTCGCCGATGACCTGATTGTCCAGCACCAGCAGCGCACCCACCGGCACCTCGCCCTCTTCCTGCGCGCGCAGGGCCAGTTGCAATGCCTGACGCATCCAGTACTCATCGTTATATTCAGTCATCGCATAATTCCTCGTGCGCTTTTGCGGCGGGCATTATACACACTAGCCTCCCTTTGTCGTAGCCGCCCGCCAATGGCTATACTGGCCACATCAGCGTGTGATTCAGGGACAAGAAACATGAAACTCAGTAAAAAGAACGCCGTCGTGGTGCGCAAGGCGCTGGACGGCTGGGTTGGGGAAGGTGCCTTGACCCCCGAGCAACAACAGCAACTGCTGCTGCATGTGGACGTGCAGCCTTTCGACTGGCGACGGCTGGCGCGCTATGCGTTTCTCGCCGCGCTGGCCTCGTTGCTGATCGCCGTCACCAGCCTGTTCGCCGACAGCGCACTGCTTGAATGGCTGAGCGAACTGTTCCGCTTCGACGCGCCGGTGCGCATGGCGATCGCCGGCGTACTGGCGGCGCTGGCCTACGTCTGGGCGCTGCGTCGTCGTCAACGCCACCCGGAAAAACGCTATGGCAATGAGGCGGCGCTGTTTGTCGCCGTGTTGCTCACCGCCTGCGCCTTATGGCAACTGGGCGTCTGGCTGGATAACGGCAGCGGGCGAGTTTCCGTGCTGCTGCTGGTCGCCGCGCTGCTGTACGGCGCCATCGGCTGGTTCAGCCGCTCCGGGCTGGTGTGGTGGTTCGCCCTGCTGTCGCTCGGCAATGCCTTCGGCGCCGAGACCGGCTACCTGTCCGGCTGGGGCGCCTACTGGCTCGGCATGAGCTACCCGATTCGCTTTATCGCCTTCGGCGCGGTGCTGATCGCCGCCGCATTGCTGCTGCGGCCGCTATTGGCGCAGCGCGGCCTGCAGCGGGTGTCGCTGGCAATGGGCCTGCTGTACCTGTTCATCGCGCTGTGGCTGCTGTCCATCTTCGGCAACTACGGCGATCTCGACAGCTGGTACCGCGCGCGCCAGATTGAGCTGTTCCACTGGAGCCTGCTGTTCGGGCTGGCCGCCTTCGCCGCCATCTGGCTGGGGTTGAAGCATGACGACGCCATGCTGCGCGGTTTCGGGCTGACCTTTCTCGGCATCAACCTCTATACCCGCCTGTTCGAGTTTTTCTGGGACAGCATGCCGAAGACGATTTTCTTCGCGCTGCTCGGCCTGAGCCTGGGGGCGTTGGGGCATTATGCGGAGAAGATTTGGCAGCTGGGGCGCAAGCCGCACGACGTAACCGACGACTGATCGCGGCAGCGATAACAGCAAAGGGCGGAATTCTCCGCCCTTTGTTTATTCCAGCTGCTGCAGCTCGCCCTCCTTGCTCACCCGCCAACGGTGCTCGCAAAAAAACAGCAGCGGGTTATCCTGCTTGCTGTCGCTGTAACCGCTGTACAGCTTCAGCGGCGCGCCGAGCCGTTGCTCCAGCTGCACCACTTTTTGCACGCCCAGACAGCGCAAGGTCAGCACCCAGCCGCCATAGCGGCGCGCGATGCGGCTGCCGACCAATCGCACCCGCGGCAGAAACGCCGAATCCCGATACACCTGCGCCACCAGTTGCTCCGGCGAGCCGGTAATCAGCCACACCTCGGCATCGTGCTCATCCAAATACTGCCGCAAGCGCATTTGCACCACCGGAAACGCAGTGACCTTCTGGCGGAAAACCTCGATGAACTGCCGCTCCAGCGCCTTCAGCGTCGCTTCGGTACGCCCGAAGGTGATAGCCCACAGCAACAGGCTCATCGGCCAGCGCGCGGCGCGCCCCAGCAGCAACAGCGCCAGGCCAATCAATGGCAACAGCGGTATCACCAGCAGCAAATTCAGCGGTAAACGGCGCAGCAGGAAACGCAAGAAACTGCCGAACATATCCTCCTGATGCAGAGTGCCGTCCAGATCGAAAAAGACCACGCGGCGCCCTGCTGCGGCCGATGGTTGCTGCTTGTCGCTCAAACGCTACTCCTCGGGATCGTTGAACCCCATCATCCAGGTGAAGAGAAAACCGGCGATAATCGTAATCAGCATCCCCGCCAGATACAACATCACCTTACCTGAGACGATGGTCAACGCCAAAGGCAGCCCCGAAATGCCGAAGGTAATCACCGTCGCCACTTTCCAGTAGCTGATCACCGCGCCGCCTACCGCACCGCCGAGGCAGGCGCCGATAAACGGCCGGCCCAGCGGCAGCGTCACCCCGAAGATCAGCGGCTCGCCGATGCCGAGAATGCCGACCGGCAACGCCCCTTTGATCACCTTCTTCAGCCGCGCGTTACGGGTTTTCAACAGCACCGCCAGCGCCGCCCCCACCTGACCGACGCCGGCCATCGCCAGGATCGGCAACAGCGGGTTGGAACCGTGCGCCTGCACCAGCTCGACGTGGATCGGCACCAGCCCCTGGTGCAAGCCAGACAGCACCAGCGGCAGGAACAGCCCGGAGAGCAGCGCCCCGACAAGCAGCCCGCCCTTGTCGATCGCCAGATTGGCGCCGTGGGCGATGGCATCGGAAATGGCGCCGCCGATCGGCTGCAGGATCAGGATCGCCAACGAGGCGGTCACCAGCGTGGTCAGCAGCGGATTGAGGATCAGTTCGACCGACTCCGGCAGCAGCGTGCGCAGGCGTTTCTCCACCCAGCACATCAACGCCACCACCAGCAGCACGGCGATCACCCCGCCGCGCCCCGGCTGCAGCGCCTCGCCGAACAGGGTGATCTGCGCCAGCGCCGGGCTGGAGAGGATCCCGGCCATCACGCCGCCCATCGCCTGTGAGCCGCCGAACACCCGCGCGGCGTTCACCCCAACCAGAATGTTCATGATGGCGAACACCGCACTGCCGAAGATCGCCAGCAGCCCCAGCGCGTTCGGGTAGTCCAACGCCAACTGTCCGGCGATGTCGGGCCGTTTCAGCAGGTTGATGATGCCGGTGATCAGCCCCGAGGCGATAAACGCCGGGATCAGCGGAATAAAAACGTCGGCCAGCTTTTTCAGCGCGCCGCTCATCGGCGCCGCGTATTTCTGTTTGGCCTGCGCCTTGGTGCGGGCGGCGTCACCAACCGCGGGCTGCGCGCTGCCGCTCAGCAAAGCGCGCATGGCGTCCACCACCTTGGCGGCGGCGCCCGGGCCAACGATAAACTGATGCTGTTCACCCTGCTTGATATAGCCCTTCACGCCGGGCAACTGCTTGAGGGCCGCCAGATCCAGACGCTGTTCGTCGCTGACCTCGACGCGCACCCGCGTCATGCAGTTCTCCAGTTTGAGGATATTGCCCTCGCCCCCCACGCCCGCCAGGATCTGTGTCGCCAATGCCGTTGTCTTGTCCATCGCCGCCCCCACCGTGAATTAACGCGCCAACGCCGCGCGCAGGTAGCCGTCGTGCCGCTGCAGCCGCTGCTGCGCCTCATCGGCGCTGACGCCGGCTAAAATCATCAGGATCGCCGGTTTGACCTCAAAGCCGGTCTGCGCCAGCGCCGCCTCCGCCTGAGCGCGTTCGGCGCCGGTGGCCTCCACCACGATGCGGCAGGCGCGATCCACCAGTTTGACGTTGGTGGCCTTCACGTCCACCATCAGGTTCTGGTAAACCTTGCCCAGCTTGACCATCGCGCCGGTCGACAGCATGTTAAGCACCAGCTTCTGCGCGGTGCCGGATTTCAGGCGCGTTGAACCGGTCAGCGCCTCCGGCCCCACCACCGGCGAGATCGCCACCTGCGCTTCGTGCGCGATCGGCGAATCCGGGTTGCAGGAGATGGCCGCCGTCGGGCAACCCAGCCCGCGCGCATAGCGCAGCGCGCCGATCACGTAGGGCGTGCGCCCCGAGGCCGCCAACCCCACTACCATATCGACGGCGGTCAGGTTCAGCGCCCGGAGATCGGCTTCGCCCAGGGCCTCGTCGTCTTCCGCCCCCTCCACCGCTTTGAGCAGCGCGCCCGGCCCACCGGCGATCAGCCCCACCACCACGCCGTGCGGTACGCCGAAGGTCGGCGGGCACTCGGAGGCATCCAATACGCCCAGGCGCCCGCTGGTGCCGGCGCCCAAATAAATCAGCCGCCCGCCGGCCTTCAGCGCCGCCGCGGCCAAATCGACCGCCTGCGCGATCGCCGGCAACACCTGTTCAATCGCCTCCGGTACCTTGCGATCTTCCTGGTTAAAGCAGCGGACCATGTCCAGCGTCGACATCTCATCCAGCCCCATGGTGGCCGGGTTGCGGGTTTCCGATACCAGTGCGCCTAAGTTCATCTGTTCACCTTTGAATTTTTAATTCACGAAATTAAATCAATATTTGAATATTTTATTCAACAAAGCGAGCGCTATTTGCTATTTTAACGACGAGCTCACAAAAATTTTCACCGCGCGTTTTCGCCGCCTGCGTGGCAAAATGGCCACTGGTTTCCAGGGAAAGATCAATGAGTACCCTTCTGCGCATTCGCCAGATGTATCCGACACTGGCGCAAAACGACCGCAAGCTGGCGGATTTTTTGCTGAACAACGCCGAACAGGCGCGCCATCTCAGCTCGCAAAAGCTGGCCCAGCTGGCCGGCGTCAGCCAGTCGAGCGTGGTGAAGTTCGCCCAAAAGCTGGGCTATAAAGGTTTCCCGGCGCTGAAGCTGGCGCTGAGCGAGACGCTGGCCCAGCCGCAGGCAGAACCGGTAGTGACCGTTCATAACCACATTCTCAGCAGCGACACGCTGAAAACCGTCGGTGAAAAGCTGTTGGCGGAAAAGCAGGCGGCGCTGCGCGCGACGCTGGACATCAACAGCGAAGAACGGCTGCATCAGGCGCTGGACATGCTGCGCCAGGCGCGCCGAGTGATGCTGATCGGCATCGGCGCCTCCGGGCTGGTGGCCAAGGATTTTTCCTTCAAGCTGCTGAAAATCGGGGTGATGGCGGTAGCCGAAGCGGATATGCACGTTCAACTGGCGGCGGTGCAGGCGCTGGACAAACGCGATCTGCTGGTGGCGATCTCCTTCAGCGGCGAGCGGCGTGAAATCAATCTGGCGGCGGAAGAAGCGCGCCAGGCCGGCGCCAGGGTGCTGGCGCTGACCAGCTTCTCGCCCAACGGCCTGCAGCAACGCGCCGATCACTGCCTCTATACCATCGCCGAAGAGCCCCGCACCCGCAGCGCGGCCATCTCTTCCAGCACCGCCCAGTACGCTCTCACCGACCTGCTGTTTATGGCGCTGATCCAGCACGACCTCGATCATGCCCGCGACCGTATCAGGCACAGCGAACAATTGATGAAAAAGTTGGTTTAACCGGTATAATCGCCGCTGCGAAAAATACCCCTGTTAATAATGAGAGATACGTCATGGCCCTGCTAATCACACGCAAATGCATCAACTGCGACATGTGCGAGCCGGAATGCCCGAACCAGGCGATTTCGATGGGCGATGAGATCTACCAAATCGATACCGACCGCTGCACCGAGTGCGTTGGCCATTACGATACGCCAACCTGTCAGCAGGTCTGCCCCATCGACAACACCATCATTACCGATCCGCAGCATCGCGAGACTAATGAGCAGCTGTGGGATAAGTTCGTGGTGTTGCACCACGCCGATCGCATTTAACCCGCCGCAGGACTGACAAGGGCGCCGCAGGGCGCCCTTTCTATTTTCAGCTTTCGACGATCACCGTCGCGCAGGCATAGCGCCGTTCATCGGCCAGCGAAACGTGGATCGCGGTGACCCCCATCTCCCCCGCCAGCTCGGCGGCGCGGCCATGCAAACGAATATTCGGTTTGCCCAGCGCATCGTTGAACACCTCGAACTGGTTGAACGCCAGGCCGTTGCGAATGCCGGTGCCGAACGCCTTGGCGGCGGCCTCTTTCACGGCGAAACGCTTGGCCAGAAAGCGAATCGGCTGCTGGTGCTGCTGGTACAGCGCCCATTCGGCGTCGCTCAGCACGCGGCGCGCCAGACGATCGCCGCTGCGTTCCACCACCGCTTCGATACGCGCCATCTCGACGATGTCGGTACCCAGCCCGAGCACCGCCATTACCGGCGCGCTTCCCGCATCAGCACTTTCATGTCGGCAACCGCAGCCGGCAGCCCGCTCATCACCGCCTGGCCGATAATCGCATGGCCGATGTTCAGCTCGTGCATTTCCGGCAGCGCGGCGATCGGCTGCACGTTGTGATAGGTCAGGCCGTGGCCGGCGTTGACCTTCAGCCCCTTCTCGGCCGCGTAGGCGGCGGCGACCGCGATGCGGCGCAGCTCGGCCTGTACCGCCAGCTCGCCCTGCGCTTCGGCGTAGGCGCCGGTGTGGATTTCAATATAGGGGGCGCCCACCGCCACCGCCGCGTCGATTTGGCGATGATCGGGATCGATGAACAGCGAGACCAGAATGCCCGCCTGCGCCAGGCGCTCGACCGCCACGCTCATTTTGTCCAGCTGGCCGGCGACGTCCAGGCCGCCTTCGGTGGTCACTTCTTCGCGCTTTTCCGGCACCAGGCAACAGAAATGCGGCTTCAGCTCCACGGCGATGTCCAGCATCTCGTCGGTCACCGCCATCTCCAGATTCATGCGCGTCTGGATGGTCTGGCGCAGCAAACGCACGTCGCGGTCGGTGATGTGGCGACGGTCTTCGCGCAGATGCACGGTAATGCCGTCGGCCCCCGCCTGTTCGGCAATGAATGCCGCCTGAACGGATCCGGGTATTGGGTTCCGCGCGCGTTACGTAACGTGGCGATGTGATCGATATTGACGCCCAACAGTAAATCAGCCATGACAACCTCTAAATACGATTTTCAGTGCCAGCAGTTTACACGCGGGTGCAGAACGGCAAAAGGGGAAAAGGTCAGGCGTCGTCGACCGGCGTATTCGGCTGTTTGCGCACGAATTGGCGAAACAGTTCGCGGCTCTTCAACGGCTTGCCGCCGAGGTAGGGTTTCAGCGCCATGCGGGTGAAACGCTTGGCGGCGCGCAACGTCTCGGCATCGGGAAACTGCCGCTCCGCCAGCGCGCGCAGTTCGCGCCCGGTGAAGCTGTAGTGATCCACCACCAGGCTGGCGATAAAGCCTTTCTCTTCACGGTAGCGGTAGGTCATGGCGTCATCCACCGGCAGGCCGCTGCCGGCGCAGTGCAGGAAATCGAGGCCGTAACCCAGGTGCTGCAACAAGGCCAGCTCGAACTGGCGCAACGCCTGTTCCGGCGAGCTGTCTTCCGCCGCCAGCGCCTGCAGGCACTGCAGGTAGTCGAAGAACAGCACCGAGTAGTTGGTTTCCTGCTCCAGCACGCGCGCCAGCAGTTCGTTCACGTACAGGCCGCTGTAAAGCATCATGCCGCTGAGGGGTAAACCGAGAGAGACCGCTTCGGCGTTGCGCAGCGTTTTCACTTCGCCGCGGCCGCCCCAGCGCACTAACAGGGGGGTAAAGGGCTGCAGGCAGCCCTTCAGATTGGAGCGGCGGCTGCGCGCGCCTTTTGCCAGCAAGCGCACCCGCCCATGACCTTCGGTAAACAGATCCAGCATCAGACTGGTTTCACTGTACGGCCGCCCATGCAGGACGAAAGCGCGCTCCCAGCCGTCCACGGCGTTACTTCAGATCGTCAACATAGCCCAGGCTGCGCAGCGCACGTTCGTCGTCCGCCCAACCGGATTTCACTTTCACCCACAGCTCCAGATGCACTTTGGCGTCGAACATCTGTTCCATGTCCTGGCGCGCTTCAATGCCGATGGTTTTGATCTTGGCGCCCTTGTTGCCGATGACCATTTTCTTCTGGCCTTCGCGCTCGACCAGGATCAGGCCGTGCACATCGTAGCCGCCGCGATCGTTGGCCACGAACTGTTCGATTTCCACCGTCACCGAATACGGCAGCTCTTCACCCAGGAAACGCATCAGCTTCTCGCGGATGATCTCGGACGCCATAAAGCGCTGGGAGCGATCGGTGATGTAGTCTTCCGGGAAGTGGTGTTCCGCTTCCGGCAGCAGCTTGCGCACGATGCCGGCGATGGTGTCGACGTTCATCCCTTTCTCGGCGGAGATAGGCACCACGTCGAGGAAATTCATCTGCTGGCTAAGGAACGCGATATGCGGCAACAGCTTGGATTTGTCGGTGACGTTATCTACCTTGTTGATCGCCAGCAATACCGGGCAACGCAGGCTGCGCAGCTTGTTGACCACCATTTCGTCGTCGGCGGTCCAGTTGGTGCCTTCGACCACGAAGATAACCAGTTCGACGTCGCCGATTGAGCTGCTGGCCGCGCGGTTCATCAAACGGTTGATGGCGCGTTTTTCTTCGATGTGCAGCCCTGGGGTATCGACGTAGATCGCCTGATAGGCGCCATCGGTGTCGATGCCCATGATGCGGTGACGGGTCGTCTGCGGCTTACGCGACGTAATGGAAACCTTCTGCCCCAGCAGTTGGTTCAGCAACGTCGATTTGCCCACGTTCGGGCGGCCGACGATGGCGATAAAACCGCAGTGTTGTTTTACTTCACTCATTCAAGCTCCAGCTTTTTCAGCGCTTGTTCCGCTGCCGCCTGCTCGGCTTTACGGCGGCTCGAGCCGGTGCCCACCACGGGCTCGCTCAAACCACTCACCTGGCAGTGGATGGTAAACTCTTGGTCGTGCGCTTCACCGCGAACCTGCACCACCAAATAAGAAGGCAACGGCAGATGACGCCCCTGCAAAAATTCCTGCAAACGGGTTTTCGGGTCTTTCTGCTTATCACCGGGGCTGATTTCGTCCAACCGGCTGCGATACCAGTCCAAAATCAGGCGCTCGACGGTCTGGATGTCGCTGTCCAAGAACACGCCGCCGATCAATGCCTCCACCGTATCCGCCAGGATTGACTCGCGGCGGAACCCACCACTTTTCAATTCGCCCGGCCCAAGCCGCAGACATTCGCCCAGGTCAAACTCGCGCGCCATCTCCGCCAGCGTGTTGCCGCGCACCAGCGTGGCGCGCATGCGGCTCATATCGCCCTCGTCTACGCGAGGAAAGCGGTGATAGAGCGCATTGGCGATGACAAAGCTAAGAATCGAGTCACCCAGAAACTCAAGACGTTCATTGTGTTTACTGCTGGCGCTGCGGTGAGTCAAAGCCTGCAGTAAAAGCTCCTGCTGTTGAAAAGTGTAGCCCAGCTTCCGCTGCAGCCTGTTTATTACGATGGGGTTCATGAGTTACCAATAGATCAAGAATGCGTCAAAAACTTGCAGCATACGGAACAGGCCTGCTTCGCCGAAAGCCGATCCAAAGCTGTTTCGTTTGCAGTGGCTCCCAGCAGGAGCCAACTTTTATCGCTCGAGAAAGTATTCTACAACGAGTGGAAACATAATGCTGTGTTTATATCCCCTTAATCTTTCACGCCGCAGCGGGCTGCGGCGTGAAATTGACAGGGAATAAATCAGCGATTAATGAATGCCGCCAATCCGGCTGAAACGCACGCCGGTAGGCCACTCGCCTTCCTGCTTTTCAAAGCTCATCCAGATGGCCGTGGCTTTACCCACCAGATTCTTCTCCGGCACAAAGCCCCAGTAACGGCTGTCCGCGCTGTTGTCGCGGTTGTCGCCCATCATGAAGTAATGCCCGGCCGGCACCACCCACTCCGCCAGCGGTTTGCCCGGCTGTTGGTAGTAAGCGCCCACCTGATCCTGCGTGCCCGGCACGGTCAGGATGCGGTGCGTCACGTTGCCCAGGCTCTCCTGACGTTCACGCAGACGAATGCCGCCCTGCGGCACGTTGTCATTCAGCGGGATCTGGTAGAAACCGTTGCTGGCCTCGCCCATGCCGCTGCGGCTGAACAGCTGTACGAAGTCGCTCGGCTGCGCGTCGGCGTAGGTGACCGCCAGCGCGGTATCGCAGGACTGCCCGCTGTTGCACGACGGCTGCACCGTAACGCGCTTATTCACCGGATCGTAAGTAATACGGTCGCCCGGCAGGCCAATCACGCGCTTGATATAATCCAGCTTCGGATCCAGCGGATATTTAAATACCGCAATATCGCCGCGCTTCGGATGACCGGTTTCAATTAGCGTGGTCTGGGTTATCGGATCTTTAATGCCGTAAGCATATTTCTCCACCAGAATGAAATCGCCAATCAACAGCGTCGGCATCATTGAGCCGGACGGGATTTGGAACGGTTCGTAAATAAACGAGCGCACCACAAAGACCAGCAGCAACACCGGGAAGACCGATGCCCCGGTCTCTACCCAGCCTGGCTGCTTAGCCACTTTCGCCAGCGTTTTATCGTCTACTGCGCCCGCGGTCTGCTCGTTGACCGCCGCAATCTTCGCGCGGCGGGCCGGCGCCCATTTAAAGCGCTCGAAGCACCAGATGATCCCGGTGACCAGGGTGGCCAACGCCAGGATCAGGGCAAACATATTCGCCATGCAAACTCCCTCGTTTCGCGAACTCGTCGCGGTTACTTGCCGTCTTTACCGACGTGCAGAATGGCCAGGAACGCTTCCTGCGGCAGCTCGACGTTGCCGACCTGCTTCATGCGCTTCTTACCGTCTTTCTGTTTCTGCAGCAGCTTTTTCTTACGGCTGACGTCACCGCCGTAGCATTTCGCCAGCACGTTTTTACGCAGCTGCTTCACGGTGGAGCGCGCGATGATGTGCGTGCCGATCGCCGCCTGAATCGCGATGTCGAACTGCTGACGCGGGATCAGATCTTTCATCTTTTCCACCAATTCACGGCCGCGATACTGCGAGTTGTCGCGGTGGGTGATCAGCGCCAGCGCATCCACGCGCTCGTTGTTGATCAGCACGTCCACGCGCACCATGTCGGAGGCCTGGAAGCGCTTGAAGTTGTAATCCAGCGACGCATAACCGCGCGACGTGGACTTCAGGCGGTCAAAGAAGTCGAGCACCACTTCCGCCATCGGGATTTCATAGGTCAACGCCACCTGGTTGCCGTGGTAGACCATGTTGGTCTGCACGCCGCGTTTCTCAACGCACAGGGTGATGACGTTGCCCAGGTATTCCTGCGGCATCAGCATGTGGCATTCGGCGATCGGCTCGCGCAGTTCCTGGATGTTGTTCAACGGCGGCAGCTTGGATGGGCTGTCGACGTAGATCACTTCTTTGCCGGTGGTTTCCACTTCGTAGACTACCGTCGGCGCGGTGGTGATCAGATCCAGATCGTATTCACGCTCCAGACGCTCCTGAATGATCTCCATGTGCAGCAGACCAAGGAAGCCGCAGCGGAAGCCGAAGCCCAACGCGGTGGAGCTTTCCGGTTCGTAGAACAGGGAGGCGTCGTTAAGGCTCAGCTTGCCCAGCGCATCGCGGAAAGATTCATAGTCGTCGGAGCTGATCGGGAACAGACCGGCGTACACCTGCGGCTTCACTTTTTTGAAGCCCGGCAACGCTTTATCCGCCGGCTGACGCGCCTGCGTCAGGGTATCGCCCACCGGCGCGCCGAGGATGTCTTTGATCGCACAGACCAGCCAGCCCACTTCGCCGCAGTTCAGCACGTCGCGATCGACCTGCTTCGGCGTGAAAATGCCCAAACGATCGGCGTTGTACACCTGGCCGGTGCTCATGACCTTGATCTTGTCGCCCTTGCGCAGCGTGCCGTTCTTGACGCGCACCAGCGACACGACGCCCAGGTAGTTATCGAACCAGGAGTCGATGATCAGCGCCTGCAGCGGCGCATCCGGATCGCCCTGCGGCGCAGGAATGTCGCGCACCAGGCGCTCCAGCACGTCGGGCACGCCGACGCCGGTTTTGGCCGAGCAGCGCACGGCATCGGTGGCGTCGATGCCGACGATGTCTTCAATTTCCTGCGCGGCGCGATCCGGATCGGCGGCCGGCAGGTCGATTTTGTTCAACACCGGCACCACTTCCAGATCCATTTCGATCGCGGTGTAGCAGTTGGCCAGCGTCTGGGCTTCTACGCCCTGACCGGCGTCCACCACCAGCAGCGCGCCTTCGCAGGCCGCCAGCGAGCGGGACACTTCATAGGAGAAGTCAACGTGGCCTGGGGTGTCGATAAAGTTAAGCTGATAGGTCTGCCCATCCAGCGCCTTGTAATCCAGCGTGACGCTCTGCGCCTTGATGGTGATGCCGCGCTCGCGCTCCAGATCCATGGAATCGAGCACCTGCGCAGCCATTTCACGGTCGGACAGGCCACCGCAAATTTGGATAATGCGGTCAGACAGCGTCGACTTACCGTGGTCAATATGGGCAATAATGGAGAAATTTCGTATATGCTTCATTATAAAAGTTTTTCTGCCTTGGTATTTCTGAATTACTCGCCTATAGAAACCCGCATGGACCTAAAGCGACAGTGAATGGGTTAGGCCGTCTTGCACCTGAATCGCTGCATTCTACATGCCACACCACTGAAAACCTAGCGATCGGTGCAGTGAAGGCATTCTATTATGCGCAGCTAAATGTTACAGGGCGCCCCGGCTGATGAAAACAGATGTTAACACGGGCTATACGGCCTGAACCCAAGGCTTGCAGGCGCTCCGTGGCCGTCAAACTCCGGCGCTAATACATAACCGGCCGCAGCGCAATAAACCCCTTCTGAAATTATCGAAAAAGAATATTTGGATCAACCTCTTAGAATTCGATTTTGCCCCACATCCTTTAGGAAAAACCCCATATACGCCACCACCGTCCCTCGGATAGAAAGGGCATGAACTCCGCGACAAAACATTATTCCGGGCACTACATCGGCAGCCCACCGGGGTTCACCAGCATATCTGCGTACGTTGATTGGAAGGTGCATTATGATCGATAAAGGGCAAATGCTGAGCCGGCACGATTTTTCGAAGGTCAACTGGGGCATTCTGGCGGCGGCGGCGCTGCTGTTCAGCGTGGGTGCGGCGCTGTTGGTGCTGCCGCTGCTGAGCAGCATTGATGAGAACGACGTCATCACGCTGTTGCAGGCCGGCGCGGGCACAATTTTACTCGGCTGTACGCTGCTGGCGCTGCGGCATTACCTGCGCCCGGTGTTGACGTATCGGCTCTACGAGCACGGCGTGCGGGTCTTTGACGACCACCATCACAAAGAGCGTTTCATTCCGTTTGAGAAAATCGGCGACATCTATCGCTTTCGCGGCGGCAAGGCTTTTGGCGGGTTGTTTGACGTCACGGCGTTCCGCGCCGGCGCGGATCAGCCCTGGTGCACGGTCTTCAGCAATGTCGCCCATTCGTGGCGACTGGCGGACGTGATCGTCGATCAGCAGCTGCAGCAGCGCGGGCCATTGGCGTTGAACGCGCTCTATCAGGGGGAGACGGTGTCGTTTCACACGGTTGAGGGCGACGCACGCTGGCTGTGGCAGTTGCTGCTCGGCAAACGGCAAGGCACGCCGACCGAAACGCTGCGGCTGAGCGCCACCCTGCTGACCACTGAACGGGGCAACGTGCCTATCGAGCAGATCCGCGCGTTGGAAAATCATCCGCAGCGCGGCATCCGCTTATTCGACGGCCAGGGCAATGTGCTGTTCGCTATCAACGATGATTCGCTGCTCAGCGCCGATCTGTTCATCGCGCTGCTGGAACATATGATCCACAACCGCATCCCCGCCTATCACAACCCGGCGATGACGCGGCCGTCGGTTTAAATCAGCGGGGAGTTTTCCGCCTGCATGCGCAGTGCGGTAGGCGGTAAGCCAATCTGCAGCACCACCGGCTGATAGTCGGCCTGCTCGCCCAGACGCCGGGCCAAGCGGCGCGCCAGCATAAAGGCCGCCCCGCCGCCCAGTACGGCGCCGACTGCCGCCGAGGCGTCGCTGCCGAAACAATATTGCAATAACGCGCCACCCAGCATCATGCCCAGCAACGGCGTCAGGTAAACCAGCATGGCGGAGCGCAGCAGGCTGCCTTCCGCAATGCCGACCTCGACGCGCTGCCCCGGCTCGAGCGGCTGATCGATATGCACCTGCAGCTGATGCTCGGTTTCCGGCACCAGCTCGTTCAACGCACGCGCGCCACAGCCGGAGCGCGCGGTGCAGCTGCCGCAGCCGGCCTTGGGTTCGCAGCGCAGCAGCGCTACGCCCTGTTGCCACGAAACCACCGTGGCCCACTCTTTCATCATTACGGCGATACCTTGAAAGAAATGCTGTCGGCGATGCGTTTGGCCGTCGCCGGCGGCAATTCGCCCACAATCGTGATTTCGTTGCCCGCACGCACTTCGGTCTGGATGGTGCGGCGCCCTTGACGGTAGTACTGCTGCCCGGCTCCGCTGCCCGCCGGGCTGACGTTGACCGAGAAGCTGAACAAGCCGTCGCTGTAAAGGCGGGATTCAACCGGCACGGCGACGTTAGGCAATTTGCGGCGGTTGCGCGCCACCTCGTCTACCCCCGCCGGCAGCCAGCCGGTGCTCCAGCTCAGCTGGACGTTTTCCACCGCCGGCAGCGACAGCAGCGGCGGCAGGTTGGCTTTGAGCAGCCCCTGCATCGCGCCCTGCACGTCGGCGCCGACCGCGAAGGAGATCACCCGATATTGCTCCAGCGTTTCGCCGTCGCGATCGAGCAAATCCACCCGCAGCGGCAGCTTGGTGTCCTCGTCCATCCAGACGATGTAGCTGTAGCGGGAACCGTCGCGCGCCACCACGCGCAGCACTTCACACGGCCGATCGGCGATGCGGGTGCTGCCCACGGAGATAAAGTCGTAGTACTTGGCCAGGCGGGTGAAATCGGCATAAACGATCGCCGGCAGCGCATCGACGATGTGATCGCCGGTGAGCGTGAACGGCTCCAGGCCGGGTTCGAAGTAGCTGATCCCGCCGCCGCGCTGCAGCACTTCGCGGCGCGGGCCGTCCATGTGCAACAGCTGGCCGAGCGGCACGTTGCCGATCACCGCATGGCGATAGCGCAACGACTCGATTCCCTGCTTGCTGATGCTGATGTAGGCGAGCTCGTAATTGAGAGAACGGCTGGCGCTGCTCATCTGTTGCAATAACGCCCCGGACGCAGTCGGCTGCGCCGGGGCGATGCTGGAATAGAGCAGGCTGCCCGTCAATAAACAAACGGAGAACCAGATTTGCTTCATTACTGCTGTTGCATTCCTAAAGACTGAGTTCCGGGAACCTGAATGGCAGCCTGTTGCGGATTGCTTTGCTCAAGCTGCAGCTGATCCGAATGCAGGCGACGTTGCAGCTCATAGTCCTGCAGCATGGCGTTGATACGCTTACGCTGTTCCTGCACCTGCTGCTGTTGGCCGCTGCCGGTGGAGAAACTGTCGGCAGGAACGCCCAGGCTGACCGGTGAGGCCTGGCCCATGATCGGCAGCGTGGTGAAGGCCGGCGATTCAGACGCGTTCGATGACGCAGAAGGTTGGTTGTAGTGCTGCACGCCAACGATGACCGCCAGCGACACGCAGGCCGCCATGCCGATTTGCGTAATCTGGCTAGCCCAAGGACGCACTTTGTCCCAGAACGGCATTTTCTGCCAGGTGTGAGGCTGCGGCTGAGATTCCTGAACGGCGGAAGGCACCAGCCGGGCAGGTTCTTTCTCAAGTGCAGCGGCGACGCGATCGGCGATATCGAAATGCATCACTTGTCCGATATCACCCCGCAGTGTGTCACGTATCAGGTGATAGCTCTGCCAGCTTTGCTGAAGCGTTCGATCTTGCGACAGAGAACTCAACAGCTCGCTGTCGAACGATTCACCATCCATCAGAGCGGAAAGCTTTTCTTTCTGCATGCCTAAGTACCCTTCCTGTGCCCGCCATTGCTAACGCTGGATCAGCGGTTGAACTTTATTATCGATAGCTTCCCGGGCGCGGAAAATACGCGAACGTACGGTTCCGACCGGGCAATCCATGATGGCGGCTATCTCTTCGTAGCTTAGACCATCCAACTCCCGCAGGGTAATCGCCATGCGAAGATCCTCAGGGAGAGACTCAATGGTACGGAAAACTATCTGTCTCAGCTCTTCTGACAACATTAAGTTCTCAGGGTTCGAAATTTCTTTCAGTGCGCCCGCACTTTCGTAATTTTCCGCATCGTTGGCGTCCACATCACTGGATGGCGGACGGCGCCCCTGAGCAACCAGATAATTCTTTGCCGTGTTCACGGCGATTCGATACAACCAGGTATAAAAAGCGCTGTCGCCACGGAACGATTCCAGTGCGCGATAGGCCTTGATAAACGACTCCTGCACCACATCAGGCACATCGCCCTGCGGCACATAGCGGGAAACGAGACTCGCCACCTTATGCTGATAGCGCACTACCAGTAGGTTAAACGATTTCTGGTCGCCCTTTTGGACCCGCTCAACCAGAACTTGATCCGTTAACTGCTCGCTCATCCGAGGTAAACTCTCCCCAAATCCGTCTCCACGCGTAAAATTGTACTGCCAGCCATACATTATTTTCCTGAGCAAGCACTCGCTTGGAGTTCATATAGAACACGAAGTTCCATATCGCCATTGTTTTTTCTGTTGATGTCACCCTATCCGTGGCTTTTGCCCGGACAGTTAGGCTAACATGAAATTCACTCTTCTTCTGCACACATCATACGTTATGCAACCATCATCTGAACATGTTAGCGATGTACTGATCGTCGGCAGCGGCGCTGCGGGCCTGTCACTGGCGCTGCGCCTGGCGCAGCATTGCAAGGTTACCGTTCTCAGCAAGGGGCCGCTCAGCGAGGGGGCCACCTTTTACGCCCAAGGCGGGATCGCCGCGGTGTTCGATGAGACGGACAGCATTGCCTCACACGTTGATGACACTTTGATTGCCGGCGCCGGCCTGTGCGACAAAGAGGCCGTCGAATTCATCGCCGGCAACGCGCGCCACTGCGTGCAGTGGCTGATCGATCAGGGCGTACTGTTCGACACCGAGGTCAACGCGCAGGGCGAGGCGCATTATCACCTCACGCGCGAAGGCGGCCACAGCCATCGCCGCATCCTGCACGCTGCGGACGCTACCGGTAAGGAAGTAGAGACCACGCTGGTGGGGAAAGCAAGCGCTCACCCCAATATTTGCGTGATGGAACGCCGCAACGCGGTTGACCTTATTACCTCGAACAAAATCGGCCTGCCGGGCACCCGCCGAGTCGTGGGCGCTTACGTCTGGAACCGCGAGCTCGAGCGGGTGGAAACCTACCGCGCCAAAACGGTGGTGCTGGCCACCGGCGGCGCGGCCAAGGTATACCAATACACCACCAACCCGGACATCTCCTCCGGCGACGGCATCGCCATGGCCTGGCGCGCCGGCTGCCGGGTCGCCAACCTGGAGTTCAACCAGTTCCACCCGACCTGCCTGTTCCACCCACAGGCGCGCAACTTCCTGCTGACCGAAGCGCTGCGCGGCGAAGGGGCTTACCTGAAGCGCCCGGACGGCAGCCGCTTTATGCCCGATTTCGACCCGCGTGGCGAACTGGCCCCGCGCGATATCGTCGCCCGCGCCATCGACCATGAAATGAAGCGCCTGGGCGCCGACTGCATGTACCTGGACATCAGCCACAAGCCGGCGGAGTTCATCACCCAGCATTTCCCGATGATCCACGAAAAGCTGCTGACGCTGGGCTTCGATCTGACTCGGCAACCGATCCCCATCGTCCCGGCGGCGCACTACACCTGCGGCGGCGTGATGGTCGATCAGCACGGCCGCACCGATCTCGACGGGCTGTACGCCATCGGCGAGGTCAGCTACACCGGCCTGCACGGCGCCAATCGCATGGCGTCGAATTCGCTGCTGGAGTGCCTGGTTTACGGTTGGTCGGCGGCGGAAGACATTCTGCAGCGCCTGCCGTTCATCCAGCAGGCCAAACAGGTGCCGCACTGGGATGAAAGCCGGGTGGACGATGCGGACGAACGGGTGGTGATTCAACACAACTGGCACGAGCTGCGGCTGTTCATGTGGGATTACGTCGGCATCGTGCGCACCACCAAGCGCCTTGAGCGCGCCCTGCGCCGCATCAACACGCTGCAGGCGGAAATCGACGAGTACTACGCTCACTTCCGCATCTCCAACAACCTGCTGGAACTGCGCAATCTGGTGCAGGTGGCCGAGCTTATCGTGCGCAGCGCCATGGCGCGCAAAGAGAGCCGCGGCCTGCACTACACGCTGGACTACCCGGATTTGCTGCCGGAAGCGCTGCCGACCATTTTGCAGCCTTAAACTCTGCGACAGGGCGCCTAATCGGCGCCCTTTTCTTTTCAGTAGAACAGGTAGAAGTCGGTGATCAACCGGCGGAAATCGTCGGTATAGCTGCCGTCGGCCTGTTTGATCGCCAGCGCCTGCTCCCGCAGCGGCGTTTCCCGCCGCGTCAACGCCAGCAACACCCGGTGCAGCGGCGTATCGGCCCGATCGCTGACGTTCACTTTCGCCGCCGTGTGCCAACCGCTTTGCTGCGCCAGGCGTTCGAATTCGGCGCCGATGTCGTGCGGCAGCACCACGCAGAACGTACCCTGTTCCGCCAGCAGCTGTACTGCACAGGCTAACAGCGCCTCGTGCGTCAGGGTTTCGGTGTAGCGCGCGTTGTGGCGCGCCTGGTCGCGGCAGGCCACCGCCGGCTCAAAATAAGGCGGATTGCTGACGATCAGATCATACTCAGCGGCATGCTGCTGCGCATAATGGTGAATATCCTGCGCATGCACGCGGATGCGCTGCGGCCACGGCGATTCCGCCGCGTTTTCGCGCGCCTGGCCGGCGGCGGCTTCATCCAGCTCCACCGCGTCGATGGTCACTTCGTCGCCGCTGCGCTGCGCCAGCATCAGCGCGATCAGCCCGCTGCCGCTGCCGATGTCCAGCACCCGGCGTGCCTGCCCCAGCGGCGCCCAGGCGCCGAGCAGCACCCCGTCGGTGCCCACTTTCATGGCGCAACGATCGTGGGCGACAAAGAATTGTTTAAAGGTAAAACCCCCGCGGCGCGGGGTAAAATCGGCTTTCGATCGCTTGCTCACACTCACCACCTGGCTATAAAACTGGCGTAGCATAAGGCAATCTGATCGGCGGGAAAAGAGCGGCTTTCCGCTTAAATAGGTGAAGATCGCGGCCAACCCGTCTATAATCGGCGCCCCAAGTAGAGGTAGACCATGACAGCAACCACTTTTTCCGAACTCGAACTCGATGATCGCCTGATCGACGCGCTGCGCGACAAAGGCTACGATCGCCCCACCGCCATTCAGGCCGCTGCGATCCCGCCGGCGATGGACGGGCGCGACGTCTTAGGTTCGGCTCCGACCGGCACCGGCAAAACCGCCGCCTTCCTGCTGCCCGTGTTGCAGCACCTGCTGGACTTTCCACGCAAGAAATCCGGCCCGCCGCGCGTGCTGATCCTGACGCCAACGCGTGAACTGGCGATGCAGGTCGCCGACCAGGCGCGTGAATTGGCTGCTCATACCTCGCTGGATATCGCCACCATCACCGGCGGCGTCGCTTACATGAACCACGCGGAAGTGTTCAGCGAAAACCAGGACGTGGTGGTCGCCACCACCGGCCGCTTGCTGCAATACATTAAAGAAGAGAACTTCGACTGCCGCGCGGTGGAAACCCTGATCCTCGACGAAGCCGACCGCATGCTCGACATGGGCTTCGCGCAGGACATCGAAACCATCTCCGCCGAAACCCGCTGGCGCAACCAGACGCTGCTGTTCTCCGCCACGCTGGAAGGCGAAGCGATCCGCGAATTCGCCGAGCGCATCCTGAAAGAGCCGGTGGAAGTGGAAGCCGATCCGTCGCGCCGCGAACGCAAAAAGATCCTGCAATGGTACTATCGCGCCGATGACGTGCAGCACAAAACCGCGCTGCTGATCCACCTGCTGAAGCAGCCGGACGTGCAGAAATCGGTGATCTTCGTGCGCAAGCGCGAGCGCGTGCACGAACTGGCCACCTGGCTGCGCGAAGCGGGCATCAACACCTGCTATCTCGAAGGCGAAATGGTGCAGGCCAAACGCAACGAAGCGGTCAAACGCATGATGGATGGCCGGGTTAACGTGCTGGTGGCCACCGACGTTGCCGCGCGCGGCCTGGATATCCTCGATATCACCCACGTGTTCAACTTCGACATGCCGCGCACTGCGGATACCTACCTGCACCGCATCGGCCGTACCGGCCGCGCCGGGCGCAAAGGCACCGCCATTTCGCTGGTGGAAGCGCACGACCATCTGCTGCTGGGCAAAGTGGGCCGTTACCTGAACGAGCCGCTGAAAGCGCGCGTGATCGACGAACTGCGGCCGAAAACCAAGGTGCCGAACGAGAAGAGCAACGGTAAACCGTCGAAGAAAGTGCTGGCCAAGCGCGCGGAAGACAAGGCGAAGAACAAAGAAAAGGCCAAGGTGAAAGTGCGCCATCGCGACGCCAAAAACGTCGGCAAACGCCGTCAGGCGAAGGCCAAACCAACCGGCGACGCGCAATAACCGCCGCTGCCTAAGAAAAAACCGCCTGTACAGGCGGTTTTTTTATGGGTGTTTACTGCTGCGCGTAATGCGTGGCCAGGCGGCGCCCCTGCAGCCATTTATCCAGCTCGCGGAACTGCGCCTTCAGCTCGTCATTCTGCAAATGCGCCGGCGTTTGCGAGAAATAAAACTGGAACGCATAACCCTGCTGATTGCGCGCCCGGGCATCGGCACCGGCCTGCAACAGCAACAGCGCCAGGTGCGGCGCGTTGATCTTCGCCGCCAGATGCAGCGGGGTATCCCCCAGCCGATCGCTCAACGTGGTGTCCGCCCCGGCCGCCAACAGCAGCCGCAGCTGCTCCTCACGCCCGGCCAGCACCGCCGCCGCGAGCGGCGTGGCGCCGGTAACGGCATTGCGCACGTTCACCTGCGCCCCTTCGGTCAGCAACAACCGCAGATACTGCGCGTCTTGCAACATCGCCGCGGTGTGCAGCGCGCTGTTGCCGTCCAGCCCCGCCGTCGCCGGGTCGGCACCGAGCTCCAGCAACGTCTGCACGCTGGCCGGCTGTTGCGAAAGCACCGCCCACTGCAACAGCGTGACCTGTCGATCGCCCCGTTCGCGCAAGCGCTCCTGTGTGGCCTGCGCGGCGATGCCCTGCGCATCGCCGCGCGCCACCGCCTGAGCCAGCGCCTGGTTGCTGCGGCCATCAAACGGTGAAATCTCCTGCCCCATCTGTTGCTCCTTAGCCATCATCAGTAAACCGGTCACCGCGACCAGCGCCAGTAAGGCTATCGCCAGCGCCCGCCGCAAGCGACGCCCTTCAGGCATTGGCCTTCGCCTCCCACGGCTTTTGTTCCGCCATCGAGCTTATCACCTTGTCGATGCCGTGCGCCGTCAGGCTGCGATCCAGATGCTTGCTCGGCCGCCAGTCATCGATGCCGGTCAGGGTATCGTTGTTGGCCAGGGTAATGTTGTGGCCGATGGCGTCCGGGATCAGCGAAGTCGATTCCTGGGTGCTGGTCAGCATGTCATATTGCTCGCTGTAACGGCGAATGCCCCCGGCTTCGGCGTCTTTCTTCGCCGCCGCCGGATCGATCCCCAGGCGATTCAGGGTGTAATCCGACACCCCGGCCGCATTGAAGGTGACCGCGACGGTGCCGGTCGCCAGCGCCGCCGTGGCCGCCAGACCACCGCCGAGCGAATGACCGGCGATCACCAGCGCATCGCCGAAGGCCGCCTTGGCGCTTTTGGCGGCGGCAACCGCCTGATTGTACTGCACATCGTCATAGCCCGTCGCCTGCCGCACGTTGCTCAGCCAGTCGCGCCAGTCGTTGGTGCCGGCGAACGTCAACACATACTGCTTGTCGTTGCTGTAAATCCCGGCCTGGAAACCGCTGCCCGCGTCGTGCAGACTGGCGGGATCGATGCCGAACCCGAGCAACGCGCTGTCGCTCAGACGGTTGAACCCGGCGGCGCCCTGGCCGTTCAGCGAGTAAACGTCCTTGGCCAACAGCGCCAACGCATAATCGCCTTCCTGAGATTGCTGCCCCCGGGTCACGCCCGGCGCAACCGCCGTCGGCGCCGCCGCGGAGATATCGCCGACCAGCGTATTCAACAGGTTCTGCGCGTTCAGCGTATTCTGAGAAGGGGTGGCTACCGGCGCCGGATTTGCCGGCGCTGCCGCAGGCTGCGATGCCGTCGCCGTTTCGGCAGCGGCGCGAGGTGTAGGGATCGCGGCCACCGGGGATACTGCAGAGGTAAAACTTAAAGGCATACTCATGCCGACTCCTTGTCGATAGACTTTTTTATTTAGCACCTGAATAGGTGCTGATTTAGCTATCGGCAGGTCGGATGAGTTCTGTATCAGGAATGCTTATCTTTGTGCAGAATGTGATCCGCCTTCAGTTTTCGGCCATCAAGCGCAAAAAAGGGAGCCGAAGCTCCCTGATTGACTGCGCCGCCGATTACAGGCTTTCGGTAAAGGTGCGGGCGATAACGTCGCGCTGCTGTTCCGGCGTCAGGGAATTGAAACGCACCGCATAGCCGGACACGCGGATGGTCAGCTGCGGGTATTTTTCCGGATGCTTGACCGCGTCTTCCAGGGTTTCGCGACGCAGCACGTTGACGTTCAGGTGCTGGCCGCCTTCCACGCGCACGGTCGGCTGCATTTCCAGCGGCACTTCACGGTATTCGATCTGGCCCAGATCGCTGACCGCGACAACCTGATCTTCCGCGTAGTTGGCCTTGGCGCACACGCAGCGAGCTTCCGCTTTTTCATCGTCCAGCAGCCAGAAAGAATTCACCAGCGCCTGGTCGTTCGCTTTGGTAATTTGAATACCGGTAATCATTATGTTGCCTCCGTACAAGGGCGTAAAAATTCACATCGTGAGAAAACCCAATTCTGGTTTCGGCCATTTGGTAAAACCATTGTTGTCTTGTTGTTCTGTATACCAGCCTGACCGGGCCAGTTCTTTGATTAAAGTCAATTTTTACCGGGTAGGCACAAGGCGTGAAGGGGCAAATTTATGTTTTATATCAATTTTCCCACTGCGGCAAAACCAATTATTTTGTAAATTTTCAAAAATAATTGCATTGCAAACGGCGGCGAGAAATGAAAAGCGGGTTTCGCTGCGCGGGCCGACACGGTAAGCTATAGCCCATGAATTGCTAAAGAAAACAAAGGAGAGCGTTTATGGCCACCTCCCTCACCTGGCATGACGTGATCGGCAAAGAGAAAGAGCAGCCCTATTTTGTTGAAACGCTCGCCTTTGTTGCCGCTGAGCGCCAGGCCGGTAAGACCATTTATCCACCGCAGAAAGACGTGTTCAACGCGTTCCGCTTTACCGAGCTGGCGGACGTCAAAGTCGTCATCCTCGGCCAGGATCCCTACCACGGCCCCAATCAGGCGCACGGCCTCTCTTTCTCGGTGCGCCCCGGCGTGCCGGCGCCGCCGTCGCTGGTGAACATGTATAAAGAGCTGGCGACCGACATTCCCGGTTTCGAGCGCCCGGATCACGGCTACCTGCAAAGCTGGGCCGAACAGGGGGTGCTGCTGCTCAATACCGTGCTGACGGTGGAAGGCGGCCGCGCGCACTCGCACGCCAACCTGGGCTGGGAAACCTTTACCGATAAGGTGATTGCCGCCCTGAACGAGAACCGCGAAGGCGTGGTGTTCCTGCTGTGGGGCTCGCACGCGCAGAAGAAAGGCAACTTTATCGACCGCAACCGCCACCATGTGCTGAAAGCGCCGCACCCGTCGCCGCTCTCCGCGCACCGCGGTTTCCTCGGCTGCCGCCACTTCTCGCAGGCCAATCAGCTGCTGGAGCAGCAAGGGCTCACGCCGATCGACTGGATGCCGCGCCTGCCGCAGGCGTAGTCCAGAGACAAAAAAGGCACCCTCGGGTGCCTTTCTTTATGCCGTTGCCGGGGCGATTACGCCTTGGCTTTGGAGACCGCGACCATCGCCGGACGCAGCAGGCGGCCGTTCAGCGTATAGCCTTTTTGCATCACCATCATCACGTGGTTCGGCTGGTGATCGGCGGATTCCATCATGCTCATCGCCTGATGTACTTCCGGGTTGAACGGCACGTTGACGTCGCCGACGATTTCGATGCCGTACTTGCGCACCACGTCCAGCAGCGATTTCAGCGTCAGCTCGATGCCTTCGATCATCGCGGCCAGTTCCGGATTGTTTTTATCCGCCAGATCCAGCGCGCGCTCCAGGTTGTCGATCACCGGCAGCAGATCGCCGGAGAATTTCTCCAGGGCGAACTTGTGCGCTTTCTCGACGTCCAGTTCAGCGCGGCGACGGATATTCTCCGCTTCCGCTTTGGCGCGCAGCAGGCTGTCGCGCTCGTGCTGCTGAGCTTCCGCCAGTTGGGCTTCCAGTTCGGCGATACGCGCATCGCGCAGATCGACGCCTTCCGCCGCTTCCGGCAGCGTATCCTCGTGATGAGCGTGTTGTTCCATTTCTTCCGAGACTTGCTCGTTTGGCGTCTTCTGTTCTTTACTACTCATGAATATCTCCGCGTTTTAGCATTAATCTCGCAACTTGGCTTATTATGGGGATCAAAACCGGGGTTTCAAGTCAACCGGTCACAATGTGGGGCATAAACGGGTCCCGGTGAGGAAAATCACAACAAATGAATAAAAAATTCGCCTGTATTGGCATTGTTGGCCACCCGCGTCACCCTTCAGCGCTGGCAACCCACGAGATGCTGTTCCACTGGCTGGTGGCCCGCGGCTATTCGGTGATGGTCGAACGCCAAATCGCCCATGATTTGGGGCTGAAAGACGCCGTCACCGGCAGCCTGGCGGATATCGGCCAGCGCGCCGATCTGGCGGTGGTGGTCGGCGGCGACGGCAACATGCTCGGCGCCGCGCGCGTGCTGGCGCGCTATGACATCAAGGTAATCGGAGTCAACCGCGGCAACCTCGGTTTCCTCACCGATCTCGATCCCGACAACGCCCTGCAGCAGCTGGCGGACGTGCTCGAAGGCGAGTACATTGACGAACAGCGTTTCCTGCTGGAAACCATCGTGCATAAAGAGCACCAGCAGTGCCGCATCAGCACCGCCATCAACGAAGTGGTGCTGCACCCCGGCAAAGTGGCGCACATGATCGAATTCGAGGTGTACATCGACGATCGCTTCGCCTTCTCGCAGCGCTCGGACGGCCTGATCATCGCCACGCCGACCGGCTCCACCGCCTACTCGCTCTCCGCCGGCGGGCCGATCCTCACCCCGTCGCTGGAGGCGATCGCGCTGGTGCCGATGTTCCCCCACACCCTTTCCGCCCGGCCGCTGGTGATCAACGGCGACAGCACCATCCGCCTGAAATTCTCGCAGATCGGCAGCGATCTGGAGATCAGCTGCGACAGCCAGATCGCACTGCCGATCCAGGAAGGCGAAGAAGTGCTGATCCGCCGCAGCAACTTCCATCTGAACCTGATTCACCCGAAGGACTACAGCTATTTCAACACGTTAAGCACCAAGTTGGGCTGGTCGAAAAAATTGTTCTAAAATCTGCATCGGCCACTTTACTGTATATAAAACCAGTTTATACTGTATGAAACTACAGTTATGTGTTTATACACAGGAAGGTTCCCATGCTGGCGCAATTAACCATCAGCAACTTTGCTATCGTTCGTGAGTTGGAAATCGATTTTCAACCGGGCATGACGGCGATCACCGGTGAAACCGGCGCCGGCAAATCCATCGCCATCGATGCGCTGGGGCTGTGCCTCGGCAACCGCGCCGACGGCAACGTGGTGCGCCTGGGAGCCGCCCGCGCCGACATCTGCGCCCGCTTCTCGCTGGCGGACACCCCGTCCGCGCGCGCGTGGCTGGAGCAAAACCAGCTGGACGACAGCAACGAATGCCTGCTGCGCCGGGTGATCAACGCCGACGGCCGTTCGCGCGGCTTTATCAACGGCACCGCCGTGCCGCTGTCGCAGCTGCGTGAGCTGGGGCAACGCCTAATCCAAATCCACGGTCAACACGCCCATCAGCTGCTGCTCAAGCCGGAGCACCAAAAAGCGCTGCTCGACGCCTACGCCGACGAACCCGCCCTGCTGGCAGCGATGAGCCAGGCCTACCAACGCTGGCATCAGAGCTGCCGCGAGCTGGCGCACCATCAGCAGCAGTCCATCGAGCGCGAAGCGCGCAAGCAGCTGCTGCAATACCAATTGAAAGAGCTGAACGAATTCGCGCCGCAGGCCGGCGAGTTCGAACAGACCGACGCCGAGTACAAGCGCCTGGCCAACAGCGGCCAGCTGCTGACCCTCAGCCAGCAAACGCTGCAGCTGCTGGCCGACAGCGACGAGAACAACATGCTCAGCCAGCTTTACAGCGCCAAACACCTGCTGCTTGAGCTGGCCGGGCTGGACGATAAGCTCAGCGGTCTGCTGGACATGCTGGAAGAGGCCTCTATCCAGATCAGCGAAACCAGCGACGAACTGCGCCATTACGCCGATCGCATGGATCTCGATCCCAATCGCCTGCACGAGCTGGAACAGCGCCTGTCGCGTCAAATCAGCCTGGCGCGCAAACACCAGGTCGCGCCGGAAGAGCTGCCGCAGCTGCATCAGCAGTTGCTGGATGAACAGCAGCTGCTGTCTCAGCAGGAAAGCGACCATGAGCACCTGAACGAGGCGGTTACCCTGCATCACCAGCAGGCGCTGGCGCTGGCGGAAGAGCTGCACCAGAAACGCCTGCACTACGCCGCCGAGCTGACCACGCTAATCACCGACAGCATGCAGGCGCTCTCCATGCCGCACGGCAAATTCAACATCGACGTGCGCTTCGAACCGCAGCACCTGAGCGCCGAAGGGGCCAGCCGCACCGAGTTCTGCGTCTCCACCAACCCGGGGCAGCCGCTGCAGCCGCTGGCGAAGGTCGCCTCCGGCGGTGAGCTGTCGCGCATCGCGCTGGCCATTCAGGTGATCACCGCCCGCAAGATGGAAACCCCGGCGCTGATCTTCGATGAGGTGGATGTGGGCATCAGCGGCCCGACCGCCGCCATCGTCGGCCGTCTGCTGCGCCAGCTCGGCGAATCCACCCAGGTGATGTGCGTCACCCACCTGCCGCAGGTGGCCGGATGCGGGCATCAGCACCTGTTCGTCAGCAAGCAGACCGACGGCACGGTTACCGAAACCCAGATGGCGCCGCTGGATAAACGCGCCCGGCTGCAGGAGCTGGCGCGCCTGCTCGGCGGCAGCGAAGTCACCCGCAATACGTTGGCGAACGCCAAAGAACTGCTGGCGGCATAAAAAAGCTCAACTTTTTCACTTTCCTGCGGTCTGACAGTGACGCTGTTGGCCCGAGAAATATCTAAAGTGCGGCGCGGCGGTGATCCAAAGCCATCTCAACAGCCTGAAAAAGGCCAAGCGCTTGAGGTGCTAAAGGAAAGCCAATGCGTCGCAACGTGAAAGATGAAGGGTATAAAGGTTTCCAACTGCCGCAAGGTCTATTATCATCGGCATCCTATGCCCTAAAGGAATGTGATTACTATGCGCTGTAAAACGCTGACTGCCGCCGCTGTAGTTCTTGTGATGCTGACTGCAGGCTGTTCTACTTTTGAAAAGGTGGTTTATCGTCCTGACATCAACCAGGGGAACTACCTGACGTCGACCGACGTGGCGAAAATTCAGAAAGGGATGACCCAACAACAGGTCGCTTACACATTGGGTACCCCAATGCTGCAAGACCCGTTCGGAACTCAGACATGGTTCTATGTGTTCCGCCAGCAGCCTGGCCATGAAGATATCACCCAGCAGACGCTGACGCTGACCTTCGACAGCGCAGGCGTGTTGACCGACATCCAGAACAAACCGGCGCTGACCAAGTAATCGGCGCTGCCCGCTCTTCCGGCCCATGAGGGGGCATGGTGTTCCTCATGACAGTCGCAGGCTGCAACGCGGAAGAGAAAATCAGTTTCCAGATAAAAAATAAGGCGCTATAAGCGCCTTATTTTTTTGCCTTTTCTGCCCGTTGCCGGCGCAGCTCTTTCGGATCGGCGATCAGCGGCCGGTAAATCTCCACCCGATCGCCATCGTTCAGCGTATCGCCCAGCTTGGCCGGGCGGCTGTAAATGCCGATTTTGTTGCTTTTAAGATCGATATCCTGGCGCAGCTCCAGCAGGCCTGAAGCCTGAATCGCCTGCTCGACGCTGCTGCCCTCGGCCAGCTTCACCTTGCGCAGGTACTGCCGCTCCGGCAAGGCGTACACCACCTCGACCTGGATGTCAGACACTGTAGACCTCTTTCGCCCGCTGGGTGAATGCCTGCACCATGCTGCCCGCCAGCTCTTTGAACACCTTGCCGAACGCCAGCTCAATCAGTTTGTTGGTGAACTCGAAGTCCAGGTGCAGCTCCACCTTGCAGGCCTCTTCGCTCAGCGGCGTGAACTGCCAGCCGCCCATCAGCTTGCGGAACGGACCATCGACCAGTTGCATATTGATGCTCTGATTATCCAGCAGCGTATTGCGGGTGGTGAAGGTCTTGCTGATACCGGCCTTGGCGACGTCCACCGCGGCGGTCATCTCGTTGGAGGTAGCGTTAAGCACCCGGCTGCCGGTGCAGCCTGGCAGAAAATCGGGATAAGAATGAACATCGTTAACCAACTGATACATCTGCTCGGCGCTGAACGGCACTAATGCAGACCGACTGATCTGGGGCATATCATTTCCTGTAAGACATAAAACGTACAGATAATACCATTTATCTGGCGGCAAACAAAAAATCTGCTAAGGGATGAGGGCACCAAAAATGCGAAAAATTGCGCAGGTGCTGAACGGGAAAGGATTTCTTTCGCTGAAGCATCCAGTATAATGAACGCACTATGACAAAGAAAAAAGCACACAAACCCGGTTCCGCCACCATTGCCCAAAACAAGCGCGCGCGTTTCGAATACTTCATTGAAGAAGAGTTCGAGGCGGGCCTGTCGCTGCAAGGGTGGGAAGTTAAATCGCTGCGTGCAGGCAAAGCCAACCTCAGCGACAGCTACGTGACGTTCCGTGACGGTGAAGCCTACCTGTTTGGCGCCACCATCACCCCGCTTAACGTGGCTTCGTCGCATGTGGTGTGCGATCCGACGCGTACCCGTAAACTGCTGCTGAACCGACGCGAGCTGGACACCCTGCTCGGCCGCGTCAACCGCGACGGTTACACCGTGGTGGCCTTGTCCCTGTATTGGAAAAATGCCTGGAGCAAGATCAAGATCGGCGTAGCCAAAGGCAAGAAAGAGCACGACAAACGCGATGACATCAAAGATCGCGAATGGCAGACGGCGAAAGCCCGTATCATGAAGCACGCCAATCGTTAAGCCGCTGGCTTATCGAGGTAAACTTCTGGTATACTGCACAAAGTTACTTGGGGCTGATTCTGGATTCGACGGGATTTGCGAAGCCCTAGGAGCATGCCGAGGGGCGGTTGGCCTCGTAAAAAGCCGCAAAAAAATAGTCGCAAACGACGAAAACTACGCTTTAGCAGCTTAATACCCTGCTTAGAGCCCTCTCTCCCTAGCCTCCGCTCTTAGGACGGGGATCAAGAGAGGTCAAACCCAAAAGAGATCGCGTGGATGTCCTGCCTGGGGCTGAAGCGTTAAACTCAATCAGGCTAGTCTGTCAGTAGCGTGTCCATCCGCAGCTGGCCGGCGAATGTAAAGATTGGACTAAGCATGTAGTGCCGACGGTGTAGTAATTTCGGACGGGGGTTCAAATCCCCCCAGCTCCACCAAATACGTCGCCAGTGAACCAGATAGACCCGGCGATAATAGCGAAAAAGCCCGCAACTTCGGTTGCGGGCTTTTTTGTTTTTGTCACATTCAGGGGGAAACCCCTTGGCCCGAGCTCCCCCGGGCCGATGCAGGCTAGTGATCCAGATAAAGATAGTGCAGCCAGCTGGTCATGCGCAGCAGCACTTTGCGCATCACGGAGACGTGCTCGAAGTGCCCGGTATAGACCGCCGCCTGGGCGCTCACGCCGTCGGGCAGATGATCCAGATCCGGGTTGGCCGCCAGATCGATCATCACGTACACCCCTTCCCGGCCCGGCGTGGCGCTCAGGCCCTGCAGTGCGCCGCTGGCCTGGTAGCTGCCGTCCGGTATCGCCGGCAACACCCGGCTCACGGTGCCGCCATAAACCTGTCCCGGCAAACCGTTAAACACCACTTCAGCCTGATCCCCCTGCGCCAAGCGCAGGATGGCGTTCTGGCGGAATACCGCCACCACCTGGCGCTTTTGCTGCGGGATAAAAATCATCACCGGTTTGAACGGCAATCGCATCGCCGCCGTGCCCGGCCGCGCCAGCACCTGCGTGACATAGCCATCGCTCGGCGCACGCACCACCGTTTGTTCCAGGTTGTAACGCGCTTCGGCTATTTGCGATTTCAGGCTGGCTATCGTGGCGTCTTCGCCGTCATAGCGCCCGGACAACCGCGCC
The DNA here is from genome assembly GCF_019913725.1 of Serratia sp. EWG9. Classification (NCBI taxonomy): domain Bacteria; kingdom Pseudomonadati; phylum Pseudomonadota; class Gammaproteobacteria; order Enterobacterales; family Yersiniaceae; genus Serratia; species Serratia sp. EWG9. The sequence goes on along the minus strand of NZ_JADNRO010000010.1, from coordinate 50,967 downwards.
TGTTCCTGTTGGAACTGGGCTTTCGCCGCCTGCAGCGCGGCGGATTGCGCCTGATACTGCTGCTGCGCATGGCTGACGTCCTGCTCCGAAAACGGATTGACCGGCATGGCCGCCCCTTTCGCGTAGCGCTGGTAATCTTTACGGGCGCGCTCAAACTCCACGTTCGCCCGCTGCACGTTGGCGGCGGACTCGCTAAGCGCTGCCCGACGCGTTCTGATCTCCGCCTCCGCCCCGGCCAGATCCGCTTCCAGCTTGGTGAGCCGCGCGCGGTAGCGGCTGTCGTCGAGCCGGAACAGCACCTCGCCTTTGCGCAGCAGCACGTTGGTTTTCTCCGTCACCTCAACGATCATGCCCGAGACCTGCGGCACCATCGGCACCGACACGGCAATTTTCTGCGCCCGATCGCTATACGGATGGTTGTAGTTCATCGTCAGAATCAAGGCGCCAACGATAAATATTCCGCCAAGCACCGCAGTCGGCACGGTCCATTTGTTGACCGGAATGCGGAACAGTTTAAATACGCCGTAGCTCAGCGCCACGTAGCTGAGAATAATGAGCAAATCCATAGGCTACGCTCAACTTACCGTGGGGCCGGGAACCGCCGTCGGCTTTTCCTGCAGGCGTTGTAATTCCGCTTCAAGCAGTGCGATGCGCGCCTGCAGATCCGTTGAGGATTCAGGCCTTTCACTCATGCCCCAGCCGCGTTCCGGCCGATAGAGCGTCGCCCAGATCCACAGCAGCGGCCAAATGGCGTGCAGCGTAAACAGGCTGACCCAACCGGCGACGTGAATCGCATCCTGATGCGGATGGCGGCGTTTTTTCGCCAGCAAATAAGGAATGTCATGAATAATAATGACGCCGTAGAATAATATCAGGAATACCGCGATCAGTACGCCTAAAGCAAAATAGTTAAGAAACATGTAAAGTCCTGGTTGAGAATAATGAAAATAAATAATCTCTATAGCGTGTTATATTGTCTGATGTCGTTGGCGATAGTATCGATGGCGTTCTTCACGTCGGTGACTTTCAGCTGTGCTTTCTCATTATTAAGATTTTCTCCCGAAGCCTTACGCACCACTTTAATGACCGGCTGATTGGTCGCGGCATCGATAAACTCGCCTTCCATATAGACCGCGCTCTCCATAGTACGGTGCCCGGTGACGCTTTGCGTCGCGGCGATCAGCAGCGTGATTGGCAAGACTTCATAGACCTGCAGCCCTTTCTTCTGCGTGTCGATCGCCGTGATGGCGCCGCGGAAAATCAGGGTATGCTCGCACGGCATGTCCACCAGCGTAAAATGGGTGCCCATCGCCTGCTTAAACTGCTGGTTGGTGTAATTCAGGATATTGTCGAGCGCGCGTTGGCTCACCATCTCGCTCGGTTTCGGCCGCGGGAAATAGATCATCGGTTGATACACCAGATATTGATAACGGGAAAAATCGACGTTCTTATCCTTCCAATATAAAACGTCTTTGCCGGACGCGGATTGACCTTTATTGATATCGTTATAATTGGTCAGAAAGGTCGAGTATTTTTCTTTTTCGGTCACGGCGGAAGAGCACGCGGCCAGTAATAACAGCGCAGGTAAAATAACCGCTCTTGTCACTTTCATTGACGGGTTTCTCTTTATTTTTGTGGATAGCAAATAATCAAATCGAATGATACCCACCCACCCGTGATAAGTCATATGACAATGCCGCCAAAGGTGTATATCATTTTTGATATACAAACTCATACGAGCCGGCCAGTGAAAGAGAAAGACTTCCGCATTGAAGAACTCAGGATTGTCCGCGTCATTGCCGAAACGGCGAGCGTCAGCAAAGCGGCGCAGCTGTTGGATATGCCGCAGTCTAACGTGTCGCGCGCCCTCACCGCGCTGGAGCGGCGGCTCGGGCTGGAGCTGTTCCTGCGCGGCCCGCGCACTCTGTCACTGACCGAGTTCGGCGAACAATTCTTGCGGCGCGCCTCGCAGTTGCTGAACGAGCATAGCGATCTGCTCGATATGGCCGGCACCTATAAGCGCAGCCTGAACGGCATGGTCACGCTCGGCGCGCCGATCGGCATCCACGCTTTCCTGGCCAGCTATTTGCTGCCGCCGCTGCTGCACGCTGCGCCGGCGCTGACTGTCGATCTGGTAACCCGCAACCCCGACGAACGCGAGAAAAAATATGGCGCAGTATTCGACAGCGACTGCGATTTGCTGATCAGCTTTTTCCAGCCGCAAAACGAAAGCCTGATTGCCAGGCCCTTTACCCGTTTTCGCGTCGGGCTGTTCGCCGCGCCGGATTACATCGCCCGCTCGCCGCTGAATGAGCTGGATGAACTGTCGCAGCATCGCTGCATTACCTTGCGCATGCTGGGCGGCATTCGCAATACCTGGAGCGGCTACAGTGCGCAGGGGGAGTTGGTACAGGTCGAGATCAACGGCGCCAGCGTCTGCGATAACATTCTGCCGGCGATCGAGCTGGCCAAACAGGGCCTGGGCATCGTCTACGCCCCGTATTATTCCGTCGCCGCCGAGCTCGATGCCGGCACGCTGCTGCCCTGCCTGGCGCGCGAGCGCGGCATCGATATGCAGGCCTACCTGATCTACCGCCGGCGCGGCGTGTTGCCGCACCGCGTGCAGGTGACGATGGACAGCATCATGGAAAGCGTCAAACTGCACGCACACCGGCTGATATAGCCAAGAAAAACCCCGCCGCAGCGGGGTTTAACGCATCACATCGGCGCAAAATACCTCACCGCCCCTCTTTTTCCCCCAGGAAGAAATACCACAGCGGAATGGAAAGCAGCAGGGTGAACACCAGCGTATACAGCAGCACCATCAGGCTCTGCATGATCACCATCTGCGCGCTCCAGTCACCGATCGGCAGCTGGAATTGTTCGACGGTGCCGCCGAGGATCGCCCGGCCCATCACGCAGCCGACCGCCACCGCCACTGTCGCCACCGCCGCGCGGAACTTGCGCACCTCGGCGCGGCGGGCGGCCGCTTCCGGCGTTTCGTCCCGAAGCCCTTGCCGCTGGCCGCGCCAGCGCCCTACGTCCACCAGCAGCAACGCCGCGAGGCTCACGCCCATTACCGGCAGGCAATAACCCAGCGCCGCTGCTACCAGCAGCGTGACGGCGCGGGCAGGCAGGGAAAGCGCCAGCCAGGCGGCAACCAGGGTCTGCACCGGATGCTGCGTCCCCGCCGCCGGGCGGCGACTCCACCACATGCGGTAACCCAGCACGATCGTTAAGCACAGCCCGAGGCCGAACGCCGCCAGCAGCAGCTGATTCGGCAAGCCGAACAGAATGCCCATGTGGGCGTCGATGCCCCAGCGGGTCAGCTTGGCGATGAGCGGGAAGGTGTCGAACCGCACCTGGTCGACGACGGCGAAGCTTTGCGGCGCGATGGCAACCGCGTCCACCTGCGTCGGCCAGCTGCGATCTACTTCGGTCACCGTCCAGGCTTTGCCCTCGCCTTTCGGCTGGCGCAGCTCGACCTTAGCGGCGTCTATTCCGGCGGCGCGCGCGGCGTGCAGCGCCCGATCCCAATCGCCGTTCAGCGCATTGCTTTGCGCGGCAGGGCTCATCTTCATGCCCGGCATCATCCCGCGGTGCTCGGCGTGCGGATCGGTCGGCGTCTGCGGCGCATCGGCCTGCAGGCTGGTGTTGACCTGCGGCGTCAGCCAGCCCAGGTTGGCCCGCAGCGCGTCGATGTTGCCGCCGGCCCACTGCGACCAGGTCAGCCCGGTAGCCGAGAAGAACAGCAGCCCGGCCAGCAGCGCCACGCCCAGCGTGATATGCCAATGGCGGTTAGCGGCGAAGCCCCCTTTCACCCTTTTCAGCTTGCGCTTCGGCCGCGTCGCCAGCCACAGCGCCACGCCGCCCAGCGCGGCTACCCACAGCCAGGAGGCCGCCAGCTCGCTGTAATTACGGCCCAGATCGCCAAGCAGCAGGCTGCTGTGCAGCTTGTCCAGCCAGGTGCGCAGCGGCAGTACGCCGGAAGTGCCGTACACCGTCATATCGCCCTTGATCGCCAGGGTATAGGGATCGACAAACAGCGCACGCGACTCGGAAGCGCCCAGATCGGCACTCGTGAACTGTACGCGCGTGGTGTCCATTGCGCCGGGAGCCGGACGCACGGCGTAAATGCGCGCCTCGTCACCCGCCGCACGGCGGGCGGCGGCGATCTGGTCAGCCAGCGATCTCGCCTGCCCGTGCGGTTCGGTGAAAAGCGCATCGCGATACAGCGCCTCTTCAAGCTGCGGGGTCAGCACATACAGCGTGCCGGACAGTGCAGCGACCAGAATAAAAGGTGCGACCAGCAGGCCGATATAAAAATGCAGCCGTCTGATCAGGTTCAGCATCGCGCCACGCGGCGATGCGGCAGGTGGATTTTTGGTTATTGAAGACATGGCCTTTCTCGTTTTTCAAACTGTGCGCGCAGGCAAACCGTCCGCAGCGATACGGACGGCGTTACCCATGATCAAGCAATAGGGAAAAACGGCTGGCCGGGCGGCCGCGCGGCTCGGCCGCAGAGTAAGGCGCCGAAGGGGCGGAGAAACGATGCGCGGCGCGCAAGGCAGGCGCGCGATACGCGCCATCAGCCACAGCAGCGGGACGAATGCCCACAGCAGCAGCGGCACGTGGATCAGCAGCTCGCAATAGCCGCAGAAAATCATCTCCGCAGGATCCATGCCGTGGTGGCCGGCATGCTCGGCGGCGGGCATCGCCATCCCGTGCATGTCGTGCGGCATGGCGGCGTCCGTCTGAGCCATGCCGCCCATCATCGGGTGGTGCATCAGCGATTTCGACACCACCGGCGCCACAAACAGCAACAGCACCGCCATAATGGCGATGCAGGCGGTAAAGCGTTGCTGTAGCTGACGTGGCACTCTCATCGCGGCGGCGAATTAACCCGGTCGGTGGCGAACAAGCGGCCAGTGTAACCCGCGATGCGCGATGAGGTGAAAGAAAAGTCAGGTTTGTCTTACCCGCCCCCGGCGAGGGCGATCACAGCGCCCGCGAGTAGACCCGCGAGGCTTCGCCCCAGGGGTGATAGCCGAGCCCGTTATAAACGAAGCCGCTGCGCTCGTAGTAGCCTTCCAGATCGGTGCACAGGTGCAGCTGCGGGAAGCCCAGCCGGCGGGTTTCCGTCGCCACATGCTCAATCAGCTTGGCGCCGTAGCCCCGGCCGCGCTGCGTCTCTTCTACGTAGAGCGCACACAGCCAGGGATACAATTCCCCACGGCTGATAAAGTCGTTGGTAATCAGTCCCGCACAGCCGAGGATCTGGTCATTTTCCATCAGCAGGTACCACTGCGGCAGCGGGTTAGCGGCGCCGAGGCTGCGGTTGATGGCGTCTTCATACATCATCAGCGTTTCTGCCGTGGCCCAGTGCCGCTGAAAATACGCAATGGCGCGCGGCGCCAGCTCGGGCGCTTGCCGCACCGAAATCATGTCCATCGTCATTCCCGTTATTCATGTTGTCAGCGTAGAATTATGCAGCAATATGCACGGTATGGCAGCGGCATTCCGCCGCCGTCATTCACCCCAAGGAGTCATCATGACGCAAAATATCTATGACAATCAGGCCTTCTTCGACGGCTACGCGCAGCTCAGCCGCTCGCAGCACGGCCTGGACGGCGCGCCGGAATGGCCCGCCATCCGCCGCATCCTGCCGGATTTGCAGGGAAAAAGCGTGGTCGATCTCGGCTGCGGCTACGGCTGGTTCTGCCGCAGCGCCCGCGAACAGGGCGCAGCCAGCGTGCTGGGGCTGGACGTTTCGGAAAAGATGCTGGCCAAAGCGCGGGAGATGACCGCCGATGCGGGCATCGAGTACCGTCGGCAAGATTTGGCGCAGTTGAAGCTGCCGCCGGAAAGTTACGGTCTGGTCTACAGCTCGCTGACGCTGCACTACCTCGAGGATCTGGCCGCCCTGTTCGCCACGGTTTACGCCGCGCTGAAACCCGGCGGGCAGTTCATCTTCACCGCCGAGCACCCAATCTACACCGCCCCGGCGCAGCAGGGCTGGCTGACCGACGGCAACGGGCAGAAATCCTGGCCGGTCAACGGCTACCAACGGGAAGGCCGGCGCGTCTCCAACTGGCTGGCGGAAGGCGTCATCAAGCAGCACCGCACGCTCGGCAGCTATATCAACCCGCTGGCGCAGCAAGGGTTTATCATCCAGCATTTGAACGAATGGGGCCCCAGCGCGCAGCAAATCGCCGCTACCCCGGCGCTGGACGAAGAGCAGGAACGCCCGATGATCTTCATTCTCGCCGCCCGCAAATCCGCCTGATTGATCCGCAGTAAACCGTTCACACCACCACAGTTGGGGAGGCCGCCTCCCCCCAACGGCTATTGTACCGGCAGCGCCGCCCCGTGCGCCGCGAAGTGCGTCAGCGCCTCGCCCTCCATGCGATAACGCACCCACTCGCCTTGCGGCTGCGCGCCGATGCTAAGGTAGAAATCGATAGCCGGCTGATTCCAGTCCAGCACGCTCCACTCCAGGCGGCCGCACTGCCGCTCGCACGCCAGTTGGGCGATGTGCCGCAGCAGCGTTTTACCGGCGCCCGCGCCGCGATGCTTCGGCGCCACGTACAGGTCTTCCAGATAGATGCCGTTTTTACCCAGCCAGGTGGAGTAACTCATAAAGAACACCGCATAACCCGCCGGCTCGCCGTTTACCGTGCAAATCAGCGCTTCGGAACAGGCGCCCGGCCCAAACAGGCTGCGTTCGATGTCCTCCACGCTGGCCCGCACCTGCTCGCGCGCCTTTTCGTACACCGCCAGCTCGATAATCATATCCAGAATCAGTTTGGCGTCGCTTTTTTGCGCCGGGTAAATCTCAATGGTCATGGCAAGTCCCGTGTGAGTTGATGGCTGTGCTTGCCAGCATACAGCGCCTCTCATGCTGCATGAACGGCATTTTCATCAACAGGCAATGAATATCATGCATCTGGATTGGAAACGCCTCGATCTCAACCTGCCGCGGGTGTTCGAAGCGGCGTTATAACGCGGGTTCGCCGATCGGCAGATACCCCTGCCACAGCGGCCGGGCGGGCTTGCCGTGCGGGTTGGCCCGCAGATGCACGTGGTAGCCCTGCAGCGCCTGCAGCAGCAGGCAGTCGTCCACCTCAGCCAGATCATCTTTGTGCTGCTGCGCGCTGTCCGTCAGCAGCGCCCGTTTGGCTTTCTCCTTCGCCTCGTCGGCGGAGCGCGCCACAAAAAGGCCGAACTGGTGCAATTCCGCCAGCTCATCGCTGCGGTAGCCGCCCACGTTGACGAAAAACAGCCTCTCTTCGCCGGCAAACGGCGCAGGCTCCAGGCTCACGTCGTAACCGTCCGCCCAGTCGATGCGCGCATAGCCGTCGACATGCACCTTACGCTTATCGCCGAACCACTTTTCACGCAGCAGCGGATACGCTTCTTCCGGCCGATCCGCCGCCGCGAACTGCACGTCGTGCAACTCAATATTGGCGCCCGGCGCCGTACCGCCCATATAAAACATCAATAATCCCGGCATGTTAGTTTGCTCTCCCTGGTAATAATCGCTGTATAATTTAATACATAACGAAACACCTGCCAACGGCGGCGCCATTCTGTGTTATCAATAGATGAGGTTTAATCTGTTGTGGAGGAACGCATGGCATTCAATATCGGTGATTTTGTACAACGCACCACCGGCGGCCCGAAGATGACCGTGGTGGCGATCGACGGCGAAACCCTGGTTTGCAGCTGGAATGAACTGGGTAAAGAGCAGCGCACGGAAGTGCAGGCCAACGAGGTGGCGCTGTACCACGAAGACGGCGATTTCGGCGTCTGCTGAATGACCGGGGCGCGCCGCGCCCCGTTATCGCCTCAGGCGCGAATGTCCTGATAGGCTGGGGTGGTATCGAACTCATGCTTGGCGAACGGGCACAGCGGAATGATTTTACGCTGCTCCGCGCGCATTTTCTCCACCACCAACGCCACCAGCTTTTTGCCGACGCCCTGCCCCTTCAATGACTCATCCACCCAGGTGTGATCGATAATGGTCAGCTTGTCGCCGCTCGGCACGAAAGAGATCTCGGCGATCAGCTTGCCGTGCTCGTCATTGATATAAAAACGCTTCTCGTCCGCCAGTATTTTATGATCCATATTATTTCTCCCTATATTTCAGTGCGCCGCTGGGGCAAGTATCGATAACGCGTTTCACTTCGGCCGCGTCGGCATTGTCCGGCATAATCCACGGCCGGCGATTCAGGGTAAAAATAGCCGCGTTGCCACGCACGCAGTTGGCGGAATGGCGGCATATCGCGCTGTTAAAATAAACGTCAATCTTGTCGCCGGAATAACGGCGGTAACCGGCGGCGGTCAATTCTTCATCCATCATGGCCTCACATTGCCCGTTTTATTGTTTTTGCTCCAGGCTCAAGTATAGGCAATGCCGTCGGCTTCACCACGCGTCTCACCCAACGAAAAAAGTGGCGCAACCGCCCGTCGCCGCTAGAAAAAACCGTAAATTGTTCTAATCTTTATTCAGCAAGACAACATAATTCCGACAGTGGCTAAGGAGTTCGAAATGGGTGATAGCTCAAAAGACGGCGTAATTCTGCTGTCCCGCATTCTACTGATGGTTCTGTTTATCATTTTCGGCTGGATGAAACTGGTCAACTTCGGTGCGACCGTCACTGCGATGGAAGGCTATGGCACGCCGATGCCTTATTTGGCGGCGATTGTCGCCGTGGTGGTGGAGTTTATTTTCGGCATCGCGCTTATTCTCGGCCTGTTTACTCGCCCTATCGCGTCATTTTTGCCCTGTATGTGTTGGGCACCGCGTTTATCGGCCATCCGTTCTGGAAAATGACCGGCATGGAAATGATGGGCAACGAAATCAACTTCTTTAAAAACATCAGCATCATTGGCGGTTTGCTGCTGCTGGCGGTGACCGGCGCCGGCCGTTATTCGCTGGATTATAAAATATTTAATAAATAATTCATCGATGGCCGGCGATATGCGCCGGCCATTTTATTTCGGCTATCCTTTCACCGGCTGCGCTTGGCGTGGCGCTCAAAGTTTTCCGCCCTGGCCTGCGCCGATTTACGCAGCGTGACATAGCAGGCGCCCTCGCCGCCGTCGCGCGGTAAGGCGCGGCAAAACGCCTGCACCTGTTCAAACTGCGCCAGCCATTTGGCGACGTAACTGCGTACGATATTCGGATGGCTGTCGTTCTGCCGCCCGCGGCCGTGCACGATAAGCAGCGAACGCAGGTTTTGCGCCTCCGCCTGCATAATGAAGCGGAACAGCGCCTGCCGGCTGGCTTCAACCGGCTGACGCAGCAAATTCAGCGACGCCTGCGGCGGGTAACGCCCGTTGCGCAGCTTGTCCAGCACGCCCTGCTGAATGCCTTCCCCTTTGAACTCCAGCGGCCGATCGCAGGGGATCACCTCGAGGAAATCGGTGCTGAGGAAGTTTTCCTGCATCAGCCGCTGCGCTTCGCGCCGCGCGCTTTTGTCCACCGTCTCCTGCGGCTTGAGGTACAGCGTCTGGCGCCTGCTCGCCAGCGGCACCACGTCTGCCATCGCCTGTTCAAAAAAGTCTTTTTCCTGCTCGCTCATGTTCCACCTCTCTTGAACGGCAGCCTTTACGGCCGGGGATGGGGACGATTGTAAGACGCCTTGGCGCGGTTGCAAGCCGGGAATTGTCAGCGGCATTTGTCTCAATTGTCGTCAACGGGTGAGCTTGCGAGCAGTTTTCGCTATACTGCTAAGCCATCATTGAGTGCCGCAAAGGATCGAGCCCATGACAATGCGCGAGCTGGAAATCCAGTTTCAAAATGCGATGAATGAGTTGCAGAGCAGCTTCGAACGGCAACACCGCGAATGGCAGCGGAGCTACCAGGCGCTGCAGCAACTGCTGGAAGAAGCCAAACAGCGCGAAGCCGCGCTGCGGGCGCAGAATGAACAACTGGCGCGCAAACTGAGCACCGCCAGTTCGGTGCCGGAGCAGCATGCGCTGGTCAAGCAGATCAAAATGCTCGGCGCCCATCTGGACGCGCTGGCCAAAGACGCGGCCACCTTCAATCACCACCTGCGCCAACAGAGCGCGGTCGGTAATTTCAGCGGCGAACAGCATTGATAGCGGGCGCTGTCGCACAGCGCCTCCCGCCCCTCTTCTGGCGTACTGAGAGTGTAATAAAGCCTAAATGACCTGGATCATCCTCGCCGCCCTGATCGTCGTATTCATCATCGGTTACCGCATTTTGACGTCCGATACCCGTAAAGCCATCGATTCGCTGGCCCATCTGCTGAGGGTCAAACCGATGCTGATCGAATCGATGATCCAGGAAATGGGCGGCCGCCAAAGCCAGACCTTTATCCGCATGCTGAACAACGGCTATACCGAAGAGATGCACCAGGCCGCTTACCTGCTGTTCATCTACCTGACGTTCATCAAACAGGCGGACGACGAGCAGATTGGCCATTGGCGCGACGTGCTGCTGCGCGCCGGGCTGTCGCCGGAGCTGCACGCCGAGCACACCGAAGCGGCGCTGTTTTACTTCGCCGAGTTGGATATCGATGCGTTTGAACTGGCGCAGTTCCGCCGCGCCTACAACGAGCGTTTCAACCGCGAAGCGTTGGCCCACGGCTGATAGCGTCCCCCTGGCGGGGGACCGTTTACAGGAACATGCTGTAGAGGTAACGCGACAGCGCTTCGCGCGAGCTGAAGCCGTGTGCGATGCCGTAACGCTGATTCGGCGCGTCGCTGCTTAAATCCAGGGGAAATTCCAGATATTGCTCGCTGGTGCGCACCGGCGAGGTCGGCGTGGCGAAATGCACGCTTCTCTCTTTCAGCGCCGGGTGGATCACCAACGCGGTTCTGCCCATCCGCGCTTCGCGATTCACATACACGTAGTGTGCGCCCTTGCGGTAACCATAGGCCTGATCGGTGACATAATCACGCTCAAAGCCGGTATTCTCCAACACTTTAGCCACTTCATCCGGCCGTAAATACATCGATTCCTCCTCTCATTCTGGACCGCTGAGCGACCTTACCGTAATCATTCACCGAAACAATGATTTTCTGGGGAGGAATCCGGGTTTCGGACTATTCCTGAATCAGACCCGGCTGCGCTGCAGCAGGCGCAGAGTGAGCAACACCCCGAGCGCCACCAGCAGCGCCGCCGCCAGATAAATCGACGGCACGCCCGCCTGCCCGATCAGCAGCCCGGCCAGCGGGCCGGTGATGCCCAACGCCAGGTCGAGGAACGCCGAATAGGTGCCGAGCGCCGTGCCCTGATTCTGCGGCGGCACCTGTTTCACCGCCTCAACGCCCAGCGCCGGGAACACCAGCGAAAAACCGGCGCCGGCCAGCAATGCGCCGGTTTGCACCATCCAGGGCTCGCCGGCCTGCCAAATCAACAGCAGCCCGACGATCTCAACCAGAAACGACGCCAGCGTCACCTTCAACCCGCCATGGCGGTTGATGACATTGCTGAAGATCAGGCGAATGCCGACGAAGGCGCAGCTGAACAGCGTCAGCGAAAACGCCGCGCCGCTCCAGCCTTTGTCGGCGTAGTAAAGGGTGATGAACGTGGCGATCACGCCGAAGCCGACGGTGCCCATCGCCAGCCCGAGACCATAGGCCCAAATGCGGCCGAACACCGCGCGAAAGGCGATGCGTTGCCCGGCGGCGATCGAGACGTCCGGCTTGCCGCTCGCCAACAGCAGCGCCACTGCGACCGCCAGCACGATCAGCGCCGCCACCCCGGCCAAGCCCCACTGCTGATTCAGATACACGCCGAGCGGCGCGCCGGCCGCCATCGCGCCGTAGGTGGCGACGCCGTTCCAGGAGATCACCCGCGCGGTATGCATCGCCCCAACCCGGCCGATGCCCCACAGCGTGGAACCGGTGCTGGCGAAGCTTTCGCCGACGCCGAGAAACACCCGCCCCACGCACAGCAGCAGCAGGCTGAGCCACGGCCAACCGTCAACGCCGAACGCCAGCGCGTAAAACAGGCCGCTGGCGCCGCAGCAGGCCAGGCCGAACAGCACCACCTTCTTCGGCCCCAACTGATCGGCGTAACGCCCGGCGTGCGGGCGGCTGAACAGCGTGGCGAAGTATTGCGCGCTGATGATAAGGCCCGCCAGCACCGAGTTGTAGCCCAGGTGGTCATGCACAAATCCCGGCAGCACCGCCAGCGGCAGGCCGATGGTCAGATAGCAGACGAAGGTGAACATCACCACGGACAAAATACGTCGGTTCAGTTGGCGGTTATTTTCTGCGGTCATCGAAGGCGGCTCGCATCGGACGGGGTAGACGAAGCCCTCCAGCATACCCCGACGAGATTTGATGATAAATGAGAGAGTGATAACGAATTATTATTTCGCTAACGTTTTGCCGCCACCCGCGCACGCAGAAAATCGATAAACGCCCGCACCTTCTCCGACACGTGGCGCGTGTTCGGGTAGAGCGCATAGATGCTCTGCTCGGGGAAACGGTGATCCGGCAGCAACCGTTGCAGCCGGCCGGCGTCGATGTCGGGCTGCGCCAGCCACGCCGGCAGCAGCGCCACCCCGGCGCCATGCAGGGCGAACGCCAGCAATGCCGCGGCGCTGTCGCCGGTGAGCGTCGCAGCATCCGCGACCTTGAACAGCACCGCTTCGCGCTGCGGCGTGGCCACCTGCCAGCTGAGGGGTGAACTAAGCCGGCTGTGGGCGATCCACTGCGCCTGCGCCAGATCCGTCAGCGAATGAATCGGCCGCTCGGCCAGATAATTCGGCGCCGCCACCGGAAAGATGGCGAAGCTGTCGATCAGCGCCGCGCGGTGGCTGGAATCCGCCAGCTGGCCCAGGCGGATCGCCACGTCGAAGCGCTCAGAGATCAGATCGGCATGATAAGAGGAAGACACATGCTGGATGCGCAGGCGCGGATGCTGCCGCGAAAACGCCGCCAGCGCCGGCACCACGACCTGCGCGCCATACTCAGGCGTGCTGGTGATGCGCAGCACGCCGCTCAGCCCGTGATGATCGCGTCGCACGTCGTCGAGCACGTTCTCGGCCTCCTGCAACAGCTGCAGGCTGCGCTGGTAGAAGCGTTCGCCGGCATCGGTCAGCGACAATCGGCGGGTGCTGCGCGCCAGCAGTGACACCCCCAGCTCATTCTCCAGCTGCTTGACGTTAAAGCTCACCACCGCCTTGGTTTGCCCCAGCGCCGCCGCCGCCGCGGTAAAGCTGCCCGCTTCCACCACCGCCGCGAAGATCGCCAGACGCTGCAAATTCAGCATTTCGCCGCCCTTATTGTCAAAATCATTTTGACAGTGTAATCGCCCGCCGCCGATTTATCCGCACTTTTCCCCCCGATACACTGCTCGCCTTCAACCGGAGGCACCATGTCTTATCGCAGCAAAGTGGCAATCGTCTATCTGCTCGGCTTTTTCGTCGATCTGATCAATATGTTTATCGCCAACGTCGCCTACCCCGCCATCGGCCAGGCGATGGCGGCGTCGGTCAGCCAGCTGGCGTGGGTCAGCAACGGCTATATTCTCGGCCTGACGCTGGTGATCCCGCTCAGCGCCTGGCTGGCGCAGCGCATCGGCGGGCGGCGGGTGTTTCTGCTCTCGCTGGCGCTGTTCATGCTGGCCACCCTCGGCGCGGGCAACGCCGACAGCATCGGCGCGCTGATCGGCTGGCGCACCCTGCAGGGCATGGGCGGCGGTTTGCTGATCCCCATCGGCCAGACCCTGACCTATCAGCTGTACCGCAGCCATGAACGCGCCGGGCTGTCGGCCGCCATCATGTTGGTGGGGCTGCTGGCGCCGGCGCTGTCACCGGCGCTGGGCGGCTGGCTCGTCGATCGGTTGGACTGGCGCTGGGTGTTTTTCGCCAACCTGCCGCTGGCGGCCCTGGCCCTGGCGCTGGCGGCGCTGTGGCTACGTGCGGAAACGCCGACGGCGGCGTGCAAACCGCTCGACGCGACAGGATTACTGAGCGCCTGCGCGGCGCTGACGCTGCTGCTGCTCGGCCTGACCCGGCTGAGCGAAGCCGGTCATCAGGTTTCCGGCGCGGCGCTGCTGGCCGCCGGGCTGCTGGTGCTGGCCTATTATCTGCGCCATAGCCTGCGCACCCCGCAGCCGCTGCTGAACCTGCGGCTGGTCGGCGATCCGCTGCTGCGCAACGCCATGGCGGTTTATTTGTGCATTCCCGGCCTGTTCATCGGCGTCAGCCTGGTGGCGATGCTGTATTTGCAAAACCAGCTGGGGATGCCCGCCGCGCAGGTCGGCGGCCTGATGCTGCCCTGGGCGCTGGCATCGTTCCTGGCCATCACGTTGACCGGCAAAAGCTTTAATCGCCTCGGCCCGCGGCCGCTGCTGATCGCCGGCTGCCTGTTGCAAGGCGCCGGCATGCTGACGTTGGCACAGATCGATCAGGCCGGGCAGCACGCGTTGCAGATCGCCGCCTTCGCCCTGATGGGGTTCGGCGGCAGTCTGTGCAGCAGCACCGCGCAGAGCAGCGCGTTTCTGCAGATCCCCGACGGCCAATTGGCGGACGCCAGCGCACTGTGGAATATCAACCGCCAGCTCAGTTTTTGCCTCGGCGTGGCGCTGCTCAGCCTGCTGCTGAATCTGCTGCTGGCCGTGTTGCCGCCCGCGGCGGCTTACCGAACCTGCTTCATTCTGGCGGGCGCCAGCACACTTATCCCGCTGTTGCTGTGTCTGCGCCTCGCCAACCGCGCCATCGTGCGCCAACTCAACGCTCAACAGGATGCTTTATGAACCCGTATTTTACCGAAGTGATCGACGCCCACATCGCCATTGAACGCTGGCTGGGCAAAGGCGCCGGAGAGGAGCAAGCGCTGCTGGCGCGCTTTACGCCGGATTTCAGCATGATAGCGCTGAACGGCGCCCCGCTGGATTTCACCGCGCTGTGCGCTTTTTTCCGCGCGCATCGCGCCGCCAAACCGGGACTGGAAATCGAGATAGAAGAGATGAAGCTGGTGGCCGAATGGCCGACTGGCGCGGTAGTCAGCTACCGGGAAAAACAGAGTCTGCCGGGGCAAAGCGCCACGCTGCGCTACTCCACGGTGGTGTTTGAACGCCTGCCCGACGCGCTCGGCTGGCGGCATTTGCACGAAACCGCCGCGGCGCAATAATTACAGGAAGCTGCCGGCCAGAAACAGTTCCCAACCGACGATCACCCCGCACAGGGTTACCGCGCTGAAAATGACTTCAAACAGATAGCGATGGATCATCGTGAGTAGCCTCAAAAGAAGACACCCGGAAAGACCGGGTGTCTGGAATACGGGCTGTAGAGTGCGGAACCTTGTCGGTTCCGCAAACATCACTTAATTAAGCTTTTTTACCGGCTTTTTTGTGGTGTTTTTTAGCGGCCTGAGCTTTCTGCACTGGCGCTTTTTTGTGGTGTTTTTTAGCAGCCTGGGCTTTCTGAGCTGGCGCTTTTTTGTGGTGCTTTTTAGCGGCCTGAGCTTTCTGGGCTGGCGCTTTTTTGTGGTGCTTGGCTTTCTTGTGGTGCGTTGCTTTAGCTGGCGCTTTTTCAGCAGCAGCCGCTGGCGCAGCGGTAGTGGTGGTCGCAGCTGGCGCGGTGGTGGTAGCCGGAGCAGTAGCTGCAGTATCAGCAGCGAAAGCAACAGAAGACAGACCCATAGTGGCAGCAACGATCAGCGCTAATACTTTTTTCATCTTTAAATCCTCAGAGTGTTGTTTCGGTAAGCTCCGGTGGAGCCGTTGAAACAGATACTAGTGGAATCAAACGGCCGTTTCCGTGAGTGATTGGTTTCGCCGAGTAACCAAATGTACAAAGCCCAGGTGCCGGCAAACACCTGCGTGACGGCGGTTTTTTTCCGTGATCGGACACACAAATCTCGGCATGGTCTACACTTAAAAGACATGTGTCGAAATGGAGAGCTGAATGTTTAAGAAAGCGGAAAGAACAGAACGCGATATCGATCAGGATGTGACTCTGTTGGCCGATACGCTGGATGAAGTGTTGCGCGAGTCCGGTGACAAGACCAAAGAGGAACTGAAAGAGCTGCACAGCAAGGCGAAAGGCGTGCTGCGCGACGCGCGAGCGCGATTCAACGGCTCCACCAGTCTGACACAACATGCGCGCGACGCGGTCGATCAAGCCGACAGCTATGTGCGTGACAAACCTTGGCAGGGCGTAGGGATCGGTGCCGCCGTCGGCATCGTGCTCGGCGTGCTGCTGGCCCGGCGTTAACACCCCTGCAGTCATAAAGATAAAACAGATGTGCGTCTGGCCCGCGGAAATCGCGGGCCGTTTAATTTTAGCGAAACAGCTGCGCCAGCCCCTGTACCGCCCGCTCCGCCTCCTCTCGCCGGCTGAAATTGGCGAACCCCAGCAGTAACCCTTGCCCCACCGGATGGTCGATTCGCCAGTCCGATAACGCCTGCACCGCCAGCCCCTGCTGCCAGGCTTGCGCCGCCAACGGCGCATCCGCCAAGCCGTCGCGCAGCCGGGCCAACAGCTGAATACCGCCCTGTTGCGGCACCGTCGTCAGCCACGCCCCCAGCTGCCGCTCCAACGCCTGCGTCAGCCACTCGCGCCGCTGGCGGTACAACGGCCGCATGCGTTTCAGGTGGCGATAGAAATGCCCTTGCCGGATAAAATCCGCCACGCCGGCCTGCAGCAGCGGCGGGCAACCGCAGCCGCGCAGCCGACTGCTGCGCGCAAAGGCCTCCGTGAGGCCGACGGGCACCACTAAATAAGCCATGCGCAGCGCCGGGAACAGCGTTTTGCTGAAGGTGCCGGCGTACAGCACCCGCCCCTCAACATCGAGGCTTTTCAGCGGCGGCAGCGGCCGCCCGTGATAGCGAAACTCGCTGTCGTAGTCATCCTCGAGGATCCAGGCCCCACGCTGCTGCGCCCAGTCGAGCAGCGCCACCCGCCGCGCCAGGCTGAGCGAGACGCCGAGCGGGCTTTGATGGGTCGGCGTCACCACCGCCAGCCGCGCCTCAGGCGCCGTCAGCATACCCGCGGCCACGTCCATGCCCTGTTCATCCACCGGCACGGCGACCGGCCTGACGCCGGCGGCTCGCAACAGCGGGCGCGTGACCGGATAGCCGGGATCTTCGATCCATACCGCGTCGCCGGCGTGCAACAGCGTCTCCGTCACCCAGTCCAGCAACGCCGGATAACCGGCGCAGAGGAAAATTTGCTCCGGCCGGCAGCTGATGCCGCGCGACAAATGCAGATAATGGGCGATCGCCTCACGCAGTTCAGGCAGGCCGCCGGCCGGCGGCAGCGCCAGGGAAGCCGCCGTGGAACCGCGCAGCTGGCGGGCGACAATGCGCTGCCACAGCGCGCGGGGAAACGCATCCAGCGCCGGCACGCCCAGTTGGAAAGGCTGCAGCATGCCCTGCGGCTGCAGCGGATCGGGCGCTATCGTCGCCAGCGGCGGCATAGCGGGCATTGCGCACGGCGGCATGTGCGGCAACTGCGGCGAGACATAGGTGCCCGCCTGCCCCCGGCTCTGCAAGAAACCTTCGGCAATAAGTTGCACGTAGGCGCTTTCCACCGTGGCGCGCGCCACGCCCAAATCGCTCGCCAACCCGCGCACCGAAGGCAGCCGGCTGCCCGCCGCCAGGCTGCCCTGGGCGATGGCGTCTTTAATCCGCTGGTAAATCTGCCGGTACAGCGGCTCGGCGAGCCGGCTGTCCAGCCGCAATGAAGTCAGGAACGGCGGCATCATGGCCCGGTTAAATAATCATTTTATGGCCCTATAGCATAGACCATAAGGCCGCTAAAGTAGCGCCATGATTTCGTTACTATCGATTGAGGTTGACCATGATTAAGCAACGTTTGAACTATGCCGAGCTGGCGCCCGCCCCGTACAAAAATATGGTGAGCGCGCTGATGGCGCTGGAGAAAGGCGCCCTGGACAAAGCGACCATCGAGTTGATGTTTATGCGCGTTTCGCAGATCAACGGCTGCGCCTACTGCCTGGACATGCACGGCAAAGCGCTGCGCGAAAGCGGCTTCAGCCATGCCAAGCTGGATACGTTGGCGGGCTGGCGCGTCAGCCATGAATTCAGCGAACGTGAACGCGCGGCGCTGGAGTGGGCCGAGTCGGTTACGCTGATCGCCGCCACCGGCGCGCCGGACAGCGCTTTCGAGGCGCTGAAGGCGCACTTCAGCGATACTGAGATCGCCGATCTGACCTTCGCCATCAGCATCATGAACGCCTTTAACCGGCTGGCCGTCAGCATGCGTCAGTAATGCGCTCGCCTCCCCCTCTTGACTCTGAGGGGGAATTTCACACCCGCAAAAATTTTTCCCCTCGCCTTTTCCAGCCCCGGCGCGGCCTGCGCGCAAAACCCGACAAAACACCATATATAGCGTGGTTGATAAAACAAATATCAACATATAGTATTTTATCTATCAGCCGCAGGGAATATTGTTCGGCTGATAACGCCGTCAGAAACGCCAGGAACAATGCTCCGTTCTCTGACTTGTCCGCCTTTCCCTCAGCTTAAAGGTAAATACGAATCATGAGCATTATTATTTACAGTAAGCCGGACTGTGTCCAGTGCAACGCCACCTATCGCGCATTTGATAAACAGGGGATTGATTATCAGGTGATCGACCTCACTCAAGATCCGCAGGCGCTGGACCACGTTAAATCCTTAGGTTATCAGCAAGTTCCGGTGATTATCGCCGGTGACGATCACTGGGCCGGTTTCCGGCCGGACAAAATCGGCGCGCTGGCGCTCACCTGCTGAGGCCCGACGATGAATCCGCTGGTCTATTTCTCCAGCAGCTCGGAGAACACCCACCGATTCGTTGAGAAACTGGGCCTGCCGGCGATCCGCATTCCGATCGCCGGCGCCCGCAGCAAATTGCTGATGGAACAGCCCTATATCTTGATCGTGCCCAGCTATGGCGGCGGCAGCGCCGTCGGCGCGGTGCCGATCCAGGTGATCCGCTTTCTCAACGTTCCGCAAAACCGTTCATACCTGCGCGGCGTCATCGCCGCCGGGAACACCAACTTCGGCGCAGCGTACGGCATCGCCGGCGACATCATCGCCAAAAAATGCCAGGTGCCTTTCTTGTACCGCTTCGAGCTGCTCGGCACTACGCAAGACGTTGAAAACGTTAGACAGGGAGTAACCGCATTTTGGCAACGACAGAACTGACCAGGCCCGAGACGGGCGCGCTGGATTACCATTCGCTCAACGCGATGCTCAATCTTTACGATGCGGAAGGCCGGATCCAGTTCGATAAAGATCGGCTGGCGGCGCGGCACTACTTCCTGCAGCACGTCAACCAAAACACCGTGTTCTTCCATAACCTGGAGGAAAAGCTGCGCTATCTGGTGGAAGAAGGCTACTACGAGCCGCAGGTGCTGGCGCAGTACGAATTCCCGTTTATCAAGCAGCTGTTCCAGCAGGCCTACGCCAAAAAATTCCGCTTCGAGACTTTCCTCGGCGCCTTCAAGTACTACACCAGCTATACGCTCAAAACCTTCGACGGCAAGCGCTATCTGGAACGCTACGAAGACCGGGTGTGCATGGTGGCGCTGACGCTGGCGGCGGGCGACACCGCACTGGCGCAGGATCTGGTGGAAGAGATGATTTCGGGCCGCTTCCAGCCGGCCACGCCGACCTTCCTCAACTGCGGCAAACGCCAGCGCGGTGAGCTGGTCTCCTGCTTCCTGCTGCGCATCGAAGACAATATGGAATCGATCGGCCGGGCGGTGAACTCCGCGCTGCAGCTGTCGAAACGCGGCGGCGGCGTGGCCTTCATGCTGAGCAACATTCGCGAGGTGGGCGCGCCGATCAAACGCATCGAGAACCAGTCCTCCGGCGTCATTCCGATCATGAAAATGCTCGAAGACGCCTTCTCCTACGCCAACCAGCTCGGCGCGCGCCAGGGGGCCGGCGCGGTGTATCTCAACGCCCACCACCCGGATATCCTGCGTTTTCTCGACACCAAGCGGGAAAACGCCGACGAGAAGATCCGCATCAAAACGCTGTCGCTGGGGGTGGTGATCCCGGATATCACCTTCGAACTGGCGAAGAACAACGAAGAAATGTACCTGTTCTCGCCCTACGACGTCGAACGGGTGTATGGCACGCCGCTGTCTGAAATCAGCGTCAGTGAAAAATACCGCGAGATGGTGGACGACAAGCGCATCCGCAAGTCGCGCATCAACGCGCGCGAGTTCTTCCAGGTGCTGGCGGAGATCCAGTTCGAATCCGGCTACCCCTACGTCATGTTCGAGGACACGGTCAACCGAGAGAATCCGATCGCCGGGCGCATCAACATGAGCAATCTGTGTTCGGAAATCCTGCAGGTCAACCGCGCCAGCACCTATCACGAGGATCTGAGCTACGATCGCATCGGCAAGGATATCTCCTGCAACCTCGGCTCGCTGAACATCGCCAAAACCATGGACGCGCCGGACTTCGGCAAGGCGATCGAGACCGCGATCCGCGCGCTGACCGCGGTGGCCGACATGAGCGATATCCGCTCGGTGCCGTCGATCGCCGAAGGCAACCGCAGCGCCCGCGCCATCGGTCTGGGCCAGATGAACCTGCACGGTTACCTGGCGCGCGAGCGCATCTTCTACGGCTCGGAAGAAGGCATCGATTTCACCAATCTCTATTTCTATACCGTGGCCTATCACGCCATCCGCGCCTCGAACCGGCTGGCGATCGAACGCGGCGGCGCGTTCGACGGCTTTGAGCACTCGCGCTATGCCAGCGGCGAGTACTTCGACAAATACACCGAACGCGACTGGCTGCCGCAGACCGAGCGGGTGCGCGAGCTGTTCGCCGCCGCCGGCATCGCCATTCCGGGCCGCGATGAGTGGCGCGCGCTGCGCCAGTCGGTGATGATGCACGGGCTGTACAACCAGAACCTGCAGGCGGTGCCGCCGACCGGTTCCATCTCGTACATCAACAACGCCACCTCCAGCATCCATCCGATCGTCTCGCGCATCGAGATCCGCAAGGAAGGCAAGATCGGCCGCGTTTACTATCCGGCGCCGTACATGACCAACGACAACCTGGCGTATTACCAGGATGCCTACGAGATTGGCCCGGAAAAAATCATCGATACCTATGCCGCCGCGACGCAACACGTCGATCAGGGGCTGTCGCTGACGTTGTTCTTCCGCGATACCGCCACCACCCGCGACATCAACCGCGCGCAGATCTACGCCTGGCGCAAAGGCATCAAAACCATTTACTACATCCGCCTGCGCCAGATGGCGCTGGAAGGCACCGAGGTGCAGGGCTGCGTGTCCTGCGCGCTGTGAGGCAACTTATGACGACCGTAACATCGGCGCCGCTGGTGCGCGCCATCAACTGGAACATCATCGAAGACGACAAGGATCTGGAGGTGTGGAACCGCCTGACCTCCAACTTCTGGCTGCCGGAGAAGGTGCCGCTGTCCAACGATATCCCCTCCTGGGCCACGCTGACGCCGAAGGAGCAGCAACTGACCATTCGGGTGTTCACCGGGTTGACGCTGCTGGACACCATCCAGAACACCGTCGGCGCGCCGGCCCTGATCGCCGATGCGCTGACGCCGCACGAAGAGGCGGTGTACTCCAACATCAGCTTTATGGAGGCGGTGCACGCCCGCTCTTACAGCTCAATCTTCTCTACCCTGTGCCAAACGCCGGACGTGGATGACGCCTATCGCTGGAGCGAGGAAAACCGCGCGCTGCAGAAGAAAGCCGGCATCATTCTGGCGCACTACCGCAGCGACGATCCGCTGCTGAAAAAAGTCGCCAGCGTGTTCCTCGAGTCGTTCCTGTTCTATTCGGGCTTTTACCTGCCGATGTACTGGTCCAGCCGCGCCAAGCTGACCAACACCGCCGATCTGATCCGCCTGATCATTCGCGACGAGGCGGTGCACGGCTACTATATCGGCTATAAGTTCCAGAAAGGGCTGGAGAAAGTGGACGCCGCACGGCGCCAACAGGTGAAAAATTTCGCCTTCGATCTGATGCAGGACCTGTACGACAACGAGGTGCGCTACACCGAGGAACTGTACGACGGCGTTGGCTGGACGGAAGACGTGAAGACCTTCCTGCACTATAACGCCAACAAAGCGCTGATGAACCTGGGGTATGAAGCGCTGTTCCCGCCGGCGATGGCGGAGGTCAACCCGGCGATCCTGTCGGCGCTGTCGCCGAACGCCGACGAAAACCACGACTTCTTCTCCGGGTCAGGGTCGTCCTACGTCATCGGCAAGGCGGTCAACACCGAGGATGAGGACTGGGATTTCTGAGGACATGACAGCGATGCCGGTCTTTCAGGCCGGTATCGTGCATTCAATACCCTTGTTCTTTCTGACTGCGGATCGCCAGAACAAACGCCGTATCGATATCAGGAATGTATTTGTAGAGCGCCAAATAACCGCGAGCTTGCTGCCCAATCATCAATTCACGCAGCCCTGCGCCAAGGGACCGTCCGATCAATGGATTATGTTCCAATACCGCAATTGCCTGGATGATTTCCTGAATGCGCCGCCCTGAATCCGCAGCGCCATACTGAGCCAAATGAGCGAGAATACGTTCGATATCATCCCTGACCTCTGGCGCCAACTCAACATTTGCCATCAGCGCCCCAATTTTTTAACCGGAGGTTTGACAGCGGCAGTATCACCCGCTGCGTAATTTTCCAAATAACCGCGCATCTCTTTCCAAGAGACCGTCTCTCCCGTCGCAATTATCTTGGCATAGCGTTTTTCCGCTTCATTCTCAAAGTCGCGGCGCAACTCTTCCTGCTGCGTTTTCTCCGCTATTGCCTGCAAAATAAAGCTGTGAGACGTTACGCCAACCTGCTCGGCGACGGCAGCGACTCGGGCTTTAAGCTCATCTGGAATACGAATGGTCGTCGTCGACATAATCGCTCCTCACGTCGGTCAATCACATGTAGCTCAATTGTGCTACATGCAGTCTGGCAGCGCAATAATGCAGAGGATTATTTCACCGATTGACGCAGCTCTAGCCGCCGCCAGATAGCGCGTTTCTCCGCGTCGCTGGCGGTCGGCCAGGCGGCGATCTCCGCCCGCGTGCGCCGGCATCCGCGGCACTGCTGGGTTTCGTCGTCGATCCGACACAGGCTGACGCAGGGCGACCTGACGCCGGGATGAAACTGCTGATTGTCGCCCGCCATACGCTGCCCTTGATGTGATGAGTTCCGCCACAGGATACCCGATCCTGCGGCGGCGCGTCGTCAATCAGATGATGCCGCCGTTGGCGCGCAGGGTTTGGCCGTTGATCCAACCGCCGTCGGCCCCCGCGAGGAAGGCCACCGCCGCAGCGATATCGTCCGGCGTGCCCAGGCGCTCCAGCGGCGCCATCTTCGCCAGCCGCTCGATAAGCTCCGGGGTTTTGCCGTCGAGGAACAAACCGGTGGCGGTCGGTCCCGGCGCGACGGCGTTCACCGTGATATTGCGGCCGCGCAGTTCTTTCGCCAGCACGCTGGTCAGCGCTTCGATCGCCGCCTTACTGGCGGCATACATGCCGTACCCCGGCTGCAGCAACCCCACCACGCTGGAGGAGAAGTTGATGATGCGGCCATTGTCGCGCAGGCGCTTCGCCGCCTCGCGCATCGCATTGAAGCTGCCTTTCAGATTGATGTCGAGCAGGCGATCCACGTCTTCGTCACGCATGTCCGCCACCGGCGCCAGCGCGATCACCCCGGCGTTATTGACCAGCACGTCGACGCCGCCAAACGCCTGTTCGGCGCTGTCGAACAGGCGGGCGACCGCAGATGCATCGCTGACGTCGGCTTTGACGCTCAAGGCGCGGCCGCCGCCCTGTTCAATCTTGCGCACCAGCACATCGGCCGGCGCCGGGTTGCCCGAATAGTTGATGATGACGGTGAAGCCATCGGCGGCCAGACGCTCGGCGATGGCCGCTCCAATGCCGCGCGATGCGCCGGTAACGATGGCGACGGAGGGAGTTTTCTGATTCATCGGGAGATCCTTAAAGAAAACGACGAGGGTAACGTTAATCATGCACTCTTTATCACGGCGAATAAGCCCCGATTCTCTGGCATCATCATCCCAAATTATCGAACAATGTCCCCAAGGCGCTTACGATGGCCGCCCGTTGGGCGGCCATCGCCATTACAGCGCGCCGTAGTTCAATGGCACCCAAGTGTAACCGTCGCCCTGGCGGTTCAAATACCCCAACCCCGGGAACGACAGGTGTGCGCCCCCCACCAGCTCGCTCTGCCGCGCGCTGTCGCCAAATATCCGCAGCCGCTGAGCGACCGCCGCCTTGGCGTCATTATCAAAGCTGATAGCCACCTTCGGATGCGGCATCTGCACCGCCGCCACGTGGATCAGATCCCCCAACAGCAACAGCTTCTGGCCCTGGCTGGTCACCTGATACACGCTATGCCCCGGCGTATGGCCGTGGGCGGCAAAGGCGGCAATGCCCGGGGAAAGCTCACCGTCGCCGCTGAACGGCTTAAAGTGGCCGGCCGCCTGATACGGCTTGATCACTGCCTGAGCCCTTTCGAAGTTGCTTTTACTGCCCGCGCTGGCCTGTTTCAGTTTGTCCGCGCTTAGCCAGAAGTCCGCGTCCTGGCTGGCGGCGCGCACCACCGCATTGGGGAATACCGCCTTGCCGTCGTGCGTCAGGCCGCCGAGGTGGTCCGGGT
Source organism: Serratia sp. EWG9 (assembly GCF_019913725.1). Taxonomy (NCBI): domain Bacteria; kingdom Pseudomonadati; phylum Pseudomonadota; class Gammaproteobacteria; order Enterobacterales; family Yersiniaceae; genus Serratia; species Serratia sp. EWG9. Next base: position 26,333 of record NZ_JADNRO010000010.1, on the reverse strand, counting down.
GCATGTGGGTCAGGTAGATCTCATCCACCTGCTCCGGCTGGTAGCCCGCCGCACGCAGGTTATCCACCAGCTTGCCCAGGCCGTCGCCCAGCAGTTGGCCGGCACCGCTGTCGATCATCACCAGCTTGTCGCCGGTATTGATCAGATAAGCATTGACCGACGTGACCACCGGCAGGCTTTGATGCTGCTCGGCTACCCCGGCGGCGATCTGCTGCGGCGTACGGCCCAGTAACAGCTTATCCGCCGGCAGGCGAATAATGCCGTCGGACAACGCGGTCACTTCAAAGCTGCCCAGCATGATGCGGTAAAATCCCGGCGTCGGGGTTTTGGCCTGCGGCGCGGCGGCGCCGGCCTGTAACGACATAACGGCCAGCGCCGCGCCCAGCAGACAACGTTTCCAGAACATGATGACTCCTTGTGAGAATTGAACAGCGCTAAGTATTGACGCAAAAAGCCCGATGCGCCTGTTTAATAAATGCCTTTGATAAATATATAAATAATATATTCATTATGAATAATTTTGTTTGCCAAGCCACACAACCCCAATCCATATTTTCTCGTGCGCCGCTTCGTTATTTTTCTTACTCCCTAAACCACGAGTAAGGAAATATGATGAGCTATCAATTCGAAAACCTGGTCTTTGAAGGCGGCGGCGTAAAAGGCATCGCCTATGGCGGCGCACTGGAATTGCTGGAGGCCAAAGGCATCATGCCGCAGATCAAGCAAACCTCCGGCGCCTCAGCGGGCGCCATCGCCGCGCTGCTGGTCGGGCTGGGCTGCAGCTCGGCCGACGTGACCAAGATTCTGTCGGCGATGGATTTTAAAAAATTCCTCGATTATAACGGCGGTTTTTTCGGCACGCTCCAGGACGCCTATCGCCTGTTCAATCAATACGGCATTGCGCCCGGTGATTATTTCTATCAATGGTCGCGCGATATTATCAAGCAATATACCGGCAACCCGGATATTACCTTCGAACAGTTCGAAGCGATGAAAACGGCGAAAGGCTTCAAGTCGATTTACTTTATCGGCGCCAACCTCAACAGCGGCCAGCGCGAAGTCTATTCGCATCGCACCACGCCGCGCATGAAAGTGGCGGATGGCCTGCGCATTTCGATGTCGTTCCCGTTCGCCTTCGTGGCGAAGAAAAATGCCCTGGGCGACCTGTGCATCGACGGCGGCATGATCGACAACTACCCGGTGCGGCTGTTCGACTATGACTTCTCCGCCACGCCGCCTTACATCGACAGCGCCAGCCAGCGCATCAACACCCGCACGCTGGGCATTCGCCTGGACTCCGCCAGTGAAATCGCTCAGGCCGCCGGTCAAGCCGGCCCGCGCACGCCGGTCAACAACCTGTTTGATTTCACCCTGGCGGTGGCCAACGTGATGCTGGACATCCAAACCAAGGTGCATCTGGACAGCGATGACTGGAAGCGCACCGTGTATGTCGACACGCTCGACGTCGGCACGCTGGAGTTCGGCATCAGCGAGGAGAAGAAACGCGCGCTGATCGAATCCGGCCGTCGCGGCGTAGAGCGCTACTTCGCGTGGTATGACGCCGCCATGAAGCAAGCGGCGTAACCGGCAGTTCCCCGCCCGCGCGTCGGGCCGGCGCGCGGGCAAAAAAAATCCCCGCGGGGGCGGGGAAAGGCAAAGTAACGCTAAGGATTTATAGGAGTTATACGAAGAACTTGGCCAACACCAGCAGCGACAGCGAAACGTTGATAGCGCCGCCGATACGGGTTGCGATCTGGGCGAACGGCATCAACGACATGCGGTTGCCGGCGGTGAGGATCGCGACGTCGCCGGTCCCGCCCTGCCCGCTCTGGCAGCAGGAGACGATCGCCACGTCGATAGGGTGCATGCCGATTTTCTTGCCGACGAAGAAACCGGTCGCTACCAGCGCGCTGACGGTGGTGACGATCACGATCAGATTCTGTACGGTGAACGCGTCCACCAGTTCCTGCCACGGCGTGATGGCTACCCCGACGGCGAACAGGATGGGATAGGTCACGGCGGTGCGGAAGAATTTGTACACCACCTGCGAGCCTTCCTGAATGCGCGGCGACACCCCGTGCGCCAACTTCACCGCCACGGCGGCGAACAGCATGCCCACCGGCGCCGGCAGGCCGATCAGACGGTGCAGCAGCATGCCCACCATATACAGCAGAATGGCCAACAGCGCGCCGCAGGCGATGGTGCTGACGTCCACCTTGCCGCTGATTTTTTCCACCGCGCTCATGTCGCTTTCACCCTGCTTGCTCGGCATCAGGCTGCCTTCGCCGGTCAGGTGGGGATAACGCTTGCCCAGCTGGTTGAGCAGGCCGGCGATGACGATAGCGGTCAGGCTACCGAGCATCACGATAGGCAGAATGCGCCCCAGCGCCACGCCCTGCTCCATGTGCAGGATCGCGGCATAGCCCATCGACAGCGGGATCGCCCCTTCACCTACGCCACCGGCCATGATCGGCAGGATCAGGAAGAAGAAGATCTGGAACGGTTCCAGGCCCAGCGCCATGCCGACACCCATCCCCACCAGCATGCCGACGATCTCGCCGCACAGCATGGGGATGAAGATGCGCAGGAAGCCCTGGATCAGCACCTGGCGGTTCATGCTCATGATGCTGCCGACGATGATGCAGCAGATGTAGAGGTAAAGAATGTTGGTCGATTTGTAGAACTTGGTGGTCGACTCCACCACCACGTCCGGCAGCAGGCCATAGTGCACCAGCGCGGAAGGAATGAAGGTCGCGCAGATCGCCGCCGCGCCCATTTTGCCGATCAGTGGCAGGCGCTTGCCGAATTCGCCGCAGGCGAAGCCGAAGAACGCCAGGGTGGCCACCATCACCACAATATCGCTCGGCAACTTGCCTTCCAGGCAGTCGAGCAGAATCAATACGCCGGCCAGAATAAAGAACGGTAACGGAATAATCCCTACTTTATAATTGTCCAGTATCCGCCACCATTTCTCACGCAGAGGAATATCAGCGGCCTTGTCTTTGGCTACGAGGTAAGAATCATCTGTTGTGCTCATAATCTGGCCTCTTATTAGTTTGTTCAGCCATCATAGAGAAGCGCACGGATTATCTGCTGTGATTATGTTCAAAATTAAAAAGGGTTTTTAATGGTGGTTATGGTTTCTATGGGGTTAATTAAGATTATGTAAAAATCAGCGTGGTTTTAATGGCGTTAATACCGTTTTTATTTTAAAGCTTATCAACTTTATCGCAGACGAACAATTCTCGTCCGGTTCACGCTAATCCCGTGTGAGGGATCACAAGTTGATCGGGCGCAATATTACACACCCCGTATCTCGTGATAGGGTAAGGCTTCAGGATCTCTTTACGGTGAAGCTCCTCCATGCGCCTTAAACTCTCATTTCAAATCAAGCTGTTTCTGTGCCTGGTGGCCTTCTCCTGCCTGCTGCTGAGCTGCATCGGCGCCTACACCTATTACCAGCTGGATGCGCAGCTGCACCGCGATCTCGGCGCCCGCGCCCAGGTGCAGGCGCGTGAAATCGCCCTTATCCCTTCGTTGGTGGATGCCGTAGAAAAAAACGACGCCGCCAGGATAGCTGCGTTGATGAAAAAAATCCGCGCCAGCAGCGACGCCAGCTATATCGTCATCGGTGATAATCATGCCCGTCATCTCTATCATTCCGAATATGAGGGCCGCCTGGGCACGCCGATGATCGGCGGCGATAATAAAGAAGTATTGGAAGGAAAAAGCATTATTTCCATTCGCAAGGGTGGCATCGGCGTTTCATTACGCAGCAAGGCGCCGATTCTGGATGAAAATAATCACGTCATCGGCATCGTTTCCGTCGGCTATTTGAAATCGCATATCGATAATTTAAATGCCAGGACATTAACGCAAATTATCGGTTCCATCGTGCTGCTGCTGATCGCCCTGTTCGTTTTTTCCTGGCTACTGTCGAAAAACCTCAAACGCCAAATGTTCTGGCTGGAGCCGAAAGAGATCGCGCTGCTGGTGCGCCAGCAAAAAGCGCTGCTGGAAGCCATCTATGAGGGCGTGATCGCCATCGATCCGCAGCTGCGGATCATCACCATCAACCATGCGGCGCGTGAGCTGTTGGATCTGCATCAGCCCGCCACCGGCCTGCTGGGCCGGCCGATCGGCGACGTGATCCAGGCCCAGCCGGACTTTTTCGCCGTCGCGCAGTTGGAGCACGACACCCATGACGAGGTGTGCCGCTTCAACCACGTGCGGGTGATCGCCAGCCGGGTGCGCATCATGCAGGAGCAAGAGCTGCAAGGCTGGGTGATCAGCTTCCGCGACAAGAACGATATCAATACCCTGAGCAGCCAGCTCAGCCAGGTGAAACGCTATGCCGACAACCTGCGCATCATGCGCCACGAGCAGCTGAACTGGACCGCCACGCTGGCCGGACTGCTGCATATGCAGCGCTACGACGAGGCCATCCGCTATGTGGAAGCCCAGTCGGAGGGCGCGCAGGAGATCCTCGATTTCATCTCGCAGCGCTTCAGTTCGGCGGCGCTGTGCGGGCTGCTGCTGGGCAAATACTCCAGCGCCAGAGAGAAAGGCATCGAACTGCGTTTCGATCCGGCCTGCCAGCTGCGGCAGATCCCGGCGGCGCTGAATGAGACCGAACTGATGTCGATCGTCGGCAACCTGCTGGATAATGCGGTGGAGGCGACGCTGCACTGCCCGGCTCCGCACGACGCGATCGAACTCTATATCAGCGACGGCAGCGACGAGCTGGTGATCGAGGTGGCGGATCGCGGCACCGGCATCGCCGAGGAGATTCGTGATACGCTGTTTGAACAGGGCGTGACCACCAAAGCGGATAAAAGCGACCACGGCATCGGCCTGCATCTGGTCGCCAGCCACGTGGCGCAGGCGCACGGCAGCATAGAAGTGTCGGACAACGAGCCGCACGGCGCGATATTCTCTATATTTATCCCTAAATAAAACCCATAACCCGATTTTTTTGAGCACCCGATTATGTCACACCAAACACTGGACGTTCTGATCGTGGAAGATGAGCCGCAACTGGCGACGCTGCACGCAGAGTTCATCGAGAAAAATTTCAACCTGCGGGTGGTGGCCTACGCCGCCACGCTGGCCGAAGCGCGGGCCAAAGCCAACGAGCATCAGCCGCGACTGATCCTGCTGGACAACTTTCTGCCGGACGGCCAGGGCATTGAGCTGATGGAAGAACCGGCGGTAAAGAATCCCGCCTGTTCGGTGATTTTCATCACCGCCGCCAGCGACATGCATACCTGCAGCCAGGCGATCCGCAACGGCGCCTTCGACTACATCATCAAGCCGGTGTCTTACAAACGGCTGCGCAACTCGCTCGAGCGCTTCATGCAGTTCGTGCAGACCCAGCGCACCTTCAAAATCATCGATCAGGACAATGTCGATGCGCTGTACAACCTGCAGTCGAAGCAGTTCTCCAGCGAACCGAGCGCCAAAGGCATAGAAACCAACACGCTGGAGCTGGTGCAGGCGCTGTTTATCGCCCAGCCGGCGGTGGCGCATGCGGTGGAAGACGTGGTCGAACAGGTCGGCATCAGCAAAACCACCGCTCGCCGTTATCTGGAATATTGCGTCGCCACCCAGTTCGTGCGGGTGGAGATGCTGTACGGCAATATCGGCCATCCGCGCAGGCTGTATCGCAAGGCCTGAGGCTGCCATCTGGCTGTCATACTAAGGCGATAACATGACGCTCGACGATATCCCCCTCGATATCGGCACCTGTCGTTAAAACTGATGAAATACTGATGACTTTTGCCCGGCCTCTGGTCGGGTTTTTTATTATCCGAACGGCAGGCGCGGCGCCCAAATATCTCTCTGCGCCACACCGTATTATTTCCCCAAAAACCAAACCATTATGGCGAATAATGGCCGTTAATTTTGAGTCACGGGCCAAATTACCATAACTAATTAAAACCTTGATGTAAACCACTAATATCCCATTTAAATGACATTGAGGGTTGTCTCAGATATTCACTGTGTTAGGGTAAAAAGCTCTTTTATTTTGCTAAGGACAGCCCATAACGCTTTAATTAAACCAGAGGAAACAGCAAATTGCATGGCAATTAAACTCGAAGTAAAGAACCTGTATAAGATATTTGGCGAGCACCCGGAACGCGCATTCAAACTGCTGGATAAAGGTCTGACAAAAGATCGGCTGTTTGAAAAAACCGGCTTATCGCTCGGCGTAAAAGACGCCACTCTGGCCATTGAAGAAGGCGAGATATTTGTCATCATGGGGCTCTCCGGTTCCGGCAAGTCCACCCTGGTACGCCTTCTCAATCGTCTGATAGAACCCACCCGCGGTCAGGTGCTGATCGACGGTGAGGACATCGCCAAAATATCCGACACCGCGCTGCGCACCGTGCGGCGAAATAAGATCAGCATGGTATTTCAGTCATTCGCGCTAATGCCGCACATGAATGTTCTGAATAATACCGCCTTTGGCATGGAATTAGCCGGAATACCGCTGCAGGAACGCCAGGAAAAAGCGCTGGACGCCCTGCGTCAGGTCGGGCTGGAGAATTATGCGCTGTCTTATCCGGATGAATTATCCGGCGGCATGCGTCAGCGCGTGGGATTAGCCCGCGCGATGGCCAATAACCCGGATATATTATTGATGGACGAAGCCTTCTCGGCGCTCGATCCGTTAATTCGCACCGAAATGCAGGATGAGCTGGTGAAATTACAGGCTCAGCATCAGCGCACCATCGTGTTTATTTCCCACGATTTGGACGAAGCAATGCGCATTGGCGATCGCATCGCCATCATGCAGGGCGGCGAGGTGATCCAGGTCGGCACGCCGGACGAGATCCTCAATAATCCGGCCAACGACTACGTGCGCACCTTCTTCCGCGGCGTGGACATCAGTCATGTGTTCAGCGCCAAGGATATCGCCCAGCGGCGTCCGGTGACGCTGATCCGCAAAACCCCCGGTTTTGGCCCCCGCTCGGCGCTGCAGCTGCTGCGCGATGAGGACCGTGATTATGGTTATGTTGTTGAACGCGGGAAGAAATTTATCGGCGTGGTGTCGATAGAGTCGCTGAAAAAGGCGCTGTCCGCCAATCAAACGCTGGACGATGCCCTGCTTGATGCCCCCGCCGCCGTGCCGGCCGACACGCCGCTCAGCGATCTGATCTCCCTGGTCGCCCAGGCGCCGTGCGCGGTGCCGGTGGTGGGCGAAGAACATAACTATCTCGGCATCATCTCCAAGGCCATGCTGCTGCAGGCGTTGGACAAGGAGGGCTCAGCCAATGAGTGATACCACCCAAACCCAAGATCCCTGGGCTACCGCACCGGCCGATGCCGGCGCGGCCCCCGCTCACGATGCCGCCGCCAACGCCGGCGACGCCTGGTCCAGCGCGCCGCCACCGGCCGCTCATGACGCCGCCGGGCAAGGCGCCGATTGGCTCAGCAGCGCCCCGGCGCAGCCTGAGCACTTCAGCCTGCTTGATCCGTTCCACAAAGCCTGGGTGCCGTTTGATTCCTGGGTCACGCAAGGTATCGACTGGCTGGTGCTGCACTTCCGCCCGCTGTTCCAGGGCATCCGCGTGCCGGTAGACGTGATCCTGAGCGGCTTCCAGCAATTGCTGTTGGGCATGCCGGCGCCGATCGCCATTCTGGTGTTCTCGCTGGTCGCCTGGCAGATCGCGGGCCTCGGCATGGGCGCCGCGACGCTGCTCTCTCTGGTCGCCATCGGCGCCATCGGCGCCTGGTCGCAGGCGATGGTTACGCTGGCGCTGGTGCTGACCGCGCTGTTCTTCTGCATCCTTATCGGCCTGCCGCTCGGCATCTGGCTGGCGCGCAGCAAGCATGCCGCCAAAGTGATTAGGCCGCTGCTCGACGCCATGCAAACCACCCCGGCCTTCGTCTATCTGGTGCCGATCGTCATGCTGTTCGGCATCGGCAACGTGCCGGGCGTGGTGGTGACCATTATCTTCGCGCTGCCGCCGATCGTGCGTCTGACCATTCTTGGCATCAAGCAGGTGCCGGAGGATCTGATCGAGGCCGCCGAATCCTTCGGTGCCAGCCCGCGCCAGCTGCTGTTCAAGGTGCAGCTGCCGCTGGCGATGCCGACCATCATGGCCGGCGTGAACCAGACGCTGATGTTGGCGCTGTCGATGGTCGTCATCGCCTCGATGATCGCCGTCGGCGGTCTGGGCCAGATGGTGCTGCGCGGCATCGGCCGGCTGGATATGGGCCTGGCCGCCATCGGCGGGGTCGGCATCGTGATCCTGGCGATCATTCTCGATCGCCTCACCCAATCGCTGGGGCGCGATCGCCGCAGCAAGGGCATCGGCCGCTGGTACCGTCGCGGCCCCATCGGGCTGTTTACCCGTCCATTTATCAAACAAGCCTGACGCTTTTCCCGCCGGCGGCTGCGGCCCCGGCGGGCCAGGGCACCACCACATCAAAAGAGGGGAAACACTATGCGCACCACGGGCATCTGGGCTCTCGCCCTGACGACACTGATTGGCTCACAGAGCGCCATCGCGGCGGATTTACCCGGCAAGGGAATAGCGGTACAGCCGGTGCAAAGCACCATTTCCGAAGAGACGTTCCAGACGCTGCTGGTCAGCAAGGCGCTGGAAAAACTGGGTTACGACGTGAAGGAACCGCGCGAAGTGGATTACAACGTCGCCTACACCTCCATCGCCTCCGGCGACGCCACCTTTATCGCGGTCAATTGGGATCCGCTGCACGCCGATCAGTACAAGGCCGCCGGCGGCGACGCCAAGTTCTACCGCGAAGGCGTCTACGTCAACGGCGCCGCGCAGGGCTACCTGATCGACAAGAAAACCGCCGAGCAGTACCACATCACCAACGTCGAACAGCTCAAGGATCCCAAGATCGCCAAGCTGTTCGACACCAACGGCGACGGCAAGGCCGATCTGACCGGCTGCACCCCGGGCTGGGGCTGCGAGGCGGTGATCAACCACCACATCAAGGCCTATGGCCTGAGCAATACCGTCGAACACAACCAGGGCAACTACGCGGCGATGATCGCCGACACCATCACCCGCTACAAAGAGGGCAAACCGGTGCTGTATTACACCTGGACGCCGTACTGGGTCAGCGATGTGATGGTGCCGGGCCGCGACGTGGTCTGGCTGCAGGTACCGTTCTCTTCCTTGCCGGGCGAGCAGAAGAACGTCGATACCAAGCTGCCTAACGGCGCCAACTACGGCTTCCCGGTCAACACCATGCGCATCGCCGCCAACAAGCAGTGGGCCGAAGCCAACCCGGCGGCCGCCAAGCTGTTCGCCACCATGAAGCTGCCGATCGCCGACATCAACGCGCAAAACCTGCGCATGCATGAAGGCCAGGCTTCGGAGGCCGACATCCAAAACCACGTCAACGGTTGGATCAAGGCGCATCAGGCGACCTTCGACGGCTGGGTGAAAACCGCCGCCGCAGCGGCGAAGCCGTAACCGAGCGGGGGCGCCTCTGCCGCGCCCCTACCCCGCCAGATCGATGCCGCTGAACTGTAAAAAACGGGCGGCGGCGTTCGACAAGGGCTGCGGCCAGATGCAATACACCTGGCGCCGCGGCCCGTCTTCAATCGGAATCGACACCAGCGCGCTTAAGCGTTGCGCGGTCGAGATCGGTACGATGCCCGCCGCCAACCCGCGCCGCACCAGATTCTCCAGCCATTCGATATGATCGATCTCAAAACTGACGTGCCGGCGGATGCCCGCCGCCAGGAAGGCGCGATCGGTTTGGCGCCGCGCGCCGGTGCCGCTGTAGAAATCCACCAGCGGCACTTCCGCCAGCGCCTGCAGGTTAACCCGCTCGCGGTTGGCCAGCGGGTGCTGCGGCGCCACCAGCGCCACCAGCGGCTCATCGGTCAACTGCCGGTGCGACATCGGCAGCAGATCGACATCGCCGGGCCAGATGCCGACGAACGCCATATCGCACTTCTGCTGACGCACATCCTCCAGCAGGGCTTCGCTCATGCCAACGTACAGGCGGATGTTCACCGCCGGATAGTGGCGATGAAACTTGTCGAGCTTTTCGGTCAGATCAATCGCGTTTATGGTTGAAATCGTGCCGATGGTCAGGGTGCCGGACACCGCATCGCCGGCGGCGGTCACCTCCTCCACCAGCGCCTGCTGCGCCGCCAACAGTCGCTGCGCCGAGGGTATGAAAGCCTGGCCGGCGGGGGTCAAGCGCACCCGGCGCGAAGTACGTTCAAACAGCGTACAGCCCAGCTCTTCTTCCAGTTTGGCGATCTGGTGGCTGAGCGCCGACTGCACCGTATGGCAGCGCTGCGCCGCCCGGGTGAAACTCTGTTCTTCCGCCACCGCCAGCGCATAGCGGATCTGTTTCAGGTTCATGGCATCTATCTTGAAATGAGATAAATAAAATGAAAATTATACATTGGTTTCCGGACGCGCGTTGCCGGATACTGCGCGCTATCTTCTTCCCGTGATGAAAAAACCATGAGCCAACAAAACGCCCATCCGGGCCTCAGCCCGGCGCTGACCGTGCTGATCGCCATCGCTACCGGCCTGGCGGTCGCCAGCAACTATTACGCGCAACCGCTGCTGGAAACCATCGCCACCGGTTTCAACCTGTCGGTCAACCAGGCCGGCTTTATCGTCACCGCCGCGCAGCTCGGTTATGCAACCGGCCTGCTGCTGCTGGTGCCGCTCGGCGATATGTTCGAGCGCCGCGGGCTGATCGTGTTCATGACGCTGCTGGCCGCCGGCGGCATGCTGATCACCGCCACTTCCGCCACGCTGCCGATGATGATCCTCGGCACCGCGCTCACCGGGCTGTTCTCGGTGGTGGCGCAGATCCTGGTGCCGCTGGCCGCCACGCTGGCCCACCCGGAAAAGCGCGGCAAGACCGTCGGCATCATCATGAGCGGCCTGCTGCTCGGCATCCTGCTTGCGCGCACCGTCGCGGGCGCCTTGGCGTCGTTCGGCGGCTGGCGCACCATCTACTGGGTCGCCAGCGTGCTGATGATCCTGATGGCGCTGATCCTGTGGCGCGCGCTGCCGCGCTATAAGCAACACTCCGGGCTGAACTACCCGCAGCTGCTGGCCTCGATCTTCAGCCTGTTCTGCCGCACGCCGCTGCTGCGCACTCGCGCCATCCTCGGCGCCCTGTCGTTCGCCAACTTCAGCGTGCTCTGGACCTCAATGGCCTTTCTGCTCGCCGCGCCGCCGTTCAACTATTCCGAAGGGGTGATCGGACTGTTCGGTCTGGTGGGCGCCGCCGGAGCGCTGGCCGCTTCGCGCGCCGGGCATCTGGCGGACAAAGGCAAGGCCGGGTTGACCACCACCGTCGGCCTGGTATTGCTGCTGCTGTCCTGGATACCTATCGCGCTGGCTAAACAATCGCTGTGGGCGCTGATCGCCGGCATCCTGATCCTCGATCTGGCGGTGCAGGCGGTACACGTCACCAACCAGAGCGTGATGTATCGCATCTTGCCGGAGGCGCGCAACCGCCTGACCGCCGGCTACATGACCAGCTACTTTATCGGCGGCGCGCTCGGTTCGCTGCTCTCCGCGTCCGCCTATCAGCATGCAGGCTGGTACGGCGTAGCCGCCGTCGGAGGGGTGTTATGCCTGCTCAACCTGCTGACCTGGTGGCTCGGCAAGCATCACGATCCGCAGGGGCCGGCGGCAATCTGATTATCGTGCAAATAGTCACTAAAGAAATTTATTAGCGGTGCAGGGTATAAACATTACTTACTCTCTGGTAATGTTCTGGGCATAAACTATTGACGACCTATCTACCCTGCGACCCACAACCATGCAAAGCCAAGCTGCAGACAGCCTTACTCCGCCCGCCGTCAGCGCCACCTTCGCCAACGGCGTCGTCGACAGTTTGCCGATCGTCATCGGGTACGTGCCGGTGGCGTTCGCTTTCGGCCTCAGCGCCGTCAAACTGGGCTTTTCCCCGCTGGAAAGCATTTTCTTCTCCTGCATCATCTACGCCGGCGCCAGCCAGTTCGTGATCACCGCCCTGCTGAGCGCCGGCATGTCGCTGTGGGTCTCCGCGCTGACGGTAATGGCGATGGACGTGCGCCACCTGTTGTATGGCCCGGCGCTGCGTCACCGCATCGTCTCGCGCCTGTCGCCCGGCAAAACGGCGCTGTGGGCCTTTGGCCTGACCGATGAGGTCTTCGCCGCCGCCACCGCCAGGCTGATGCGCAATAACCGCAGCTGGAGCGAAAACTGGATGCTGGGCATCGCGCTCTGTTCCTGGCTCTCCTGGGTAGCCGGCACCGCGCTCGGCGCGCTGTTCGGCAACGGTCCGCTGGAGCAGTTCCCGGTGATCGAGGCCTCGCTCGCCTTCATGCTGCCGGCGCTGTTTCTCAGTTTCCTGCTGGCCGCTTTCCGGCGCCCGCAGAGCCTGACCATCGCCGCCGCGCTGGCCGGCGCGCTGCTCGGCGTGGTGCTGTTCTCCATTCCGGTCGCCATTTTGGCCGGCATCGGCGCCGGCTGCGCCGCCGCCCTGTTCCAACCCCCGCACGCGGAGGCCAGCCATGAACACTGATGTGCTGGTGATCGGCCTGGTGGTGGGCTGCGCCAACTACCTGTTCCGTTATCTGCCGCTGCGGCTGGCGCCGGCGCGCGCTCAGCCCGGCATCAAACGCGGCAAAGCCGCCCTGCTGCTCGACAGCATCGGCATCGCCTCCATCTGCGCCCTGCTGGTGGTCTCCAGCACGCCGGTGGTGATGCGCGAACCGGACAAGCTGCTGCCGACGTTAGCGGGGTTCGCCGCGCTGGCGCTGTGCTTCTACCGCAGTAAAAGCATCATTCTGTCGACGCTGCTCGGCGCGACGGCCTTTGGCGTCACATTAAAATTGCTAATGTTTTTCGGCCCTGGCTGACGCCGCCTCCGACCGTTTGGCTTCACACTGGCGTTTTCAGGCGTCACATCTTTACAAACACTGACAAATGACACGAATTGCTAAATTATCCGCACGGCTGAACATTTACATTATTTGTCACCGTCGTTACTATCTCGAACGAAATTAATGAGGCCCTAAATTATGGAAAGCTCGTTTGCCCCCATAGAACAAATGCTGAATTTCCGCGCCACGCGGCAGAAAGATTTCCCTTATCAGGAAATCCTGCTGACCCGTCTGTGCATGCACATGCAAGGCAAGCTGCTGGAAAATCGCAATAAGATGCTGAAAGCGCAGGGGATTAACGAAACACTGTTTATGGCGCTGATTACCCTGGATGCGCAGGAAAGCCACAGCATCCAACCTTCTGAGCTAAGCTCTGCCCTGGGCTCCTCGCGCACCAATGCGACCCGCATCGCCGACGAGCTGGAGAAGCGCGGCTGGATCGAACGCCGGGAAAGCGACAACGATCGCCGCTGCCTGCATCTGCATCTGACGACGCAGGGGGAAGAATTTCTCAGTCAACTGCTGCCGCCGCAGCACCAATGTCTGCATTTCCTGTGGTCCACGCTGACCGACGATGAGCAAAAACAGCTGGAACAGCTGACGCGCAAATTGCTGGCACGTCTGGATCAAATGGAAATCACAGAACAGTTACCCTAATTCACAATTTCTGTTCAGGTACCTACTTATGCGATCCCCATTTCACTGGAGATTCACCCCGCTGTTCGCCGTGTTGCTGCTGGCCGGGTGTGCTTCTACCGATAATATTGCCCCGCAATCCACGCTGATGGATCCGCAGAGCCTGCAGTTGGCTCAGCCGAAAGTCAGTTCGCTGGCCGTCAGCCCGCAGTGGTGGCGCGCCCTCAAGGATCCGCAGCTGGACGCCTTGATGACGCAAACACTGCAAAGTTCGCCGACCCTGCGTCAGGCCGCCGCCCGCGTGCGCGAAGCGCAGAGCGTGGTAGGCGAAGCCAACGCCGCCAACGGGCCGAACCTGGATCTGAACGCCAGCACCCAGCGTCAGCGCGTGCCGCAGAACGTCAATATGGGGCTGGGGTATCCGCATAAGCCGATCTATTCAAGCTCCAACTCGCTGGGGTTGAACCTGGCGTACGAGTTCGACTGGTGGGGCAAATACCGCAACCAGGTGAACGCCGCCAAGGCGCAAGTGAACGCAGCGCGCGCCGAGCAGGAACAGGCGGCGCTGACGCTGACCAGCTCGGTGGCGTCCGCCTACTATCAGCTGCAGAGCAATCTCGCGCTCGAGAAGCTGCTGCAGCAGGAAGTGAACAACAACGAGCGCCTGACCGCGCTGCGCCAACAGCGCTATCAGGCCGGCCTGACCGGCGTCGACGTGCCGCAACAAACCCAGGCGCAGTCCGACGTCGCCAAACAGCAAATTCTGCAGCTGCAGTCGCAAATCGAACAGCTCAGACACCAGCTCGCCGCGCTGGCGGGCCAGGGGCCGAACGCCATGCAGCACCTGCGTCAGGTGCCGCTGCCTGCAGACAACCTGATGGCGCCGCAGGGCGAACTGACGGCGGATCTGCTGGGCAAACGCCCGGACATCGCCGCGCAACGCCAGCTGGTGGAATCTTACAGCCAGCGCGTCAGCGCCGCGCGTAAAGAGTTTTACCCCAGCCTGACCATTTCAGCCTTCGCCGGCCTGATGACCACCAATACCAGTGGCACCAGCCCGAATCTGTTTGAAGCGGCCAGCCAGGCCTGGAACGTGATGCCGGCGATCTCGCTGCCGATCTTCCACGCCGGCGCCCTGCGCAGCAAGCTGGGTGAGGAATCCGCGCTGTATGACGAAGCGGTGGAATCCTACAACCAAACCATCCTGAATGCGGTACAGGAAACCGCCGACGCCATCACCATCCAGCAGAGCTCTGCACAACAGCAGCTGCAGGCGGCGTCCGCGGCCCAGTCGATGCAACAGGTGTATCAGGTCGCCAACGCCCGTTACCAGGCAGGGATTATCGGGCGCGACGATCTGTTGACCAGCCAGACGCAGCTATTGCAGCAGCAACAGGCGGAGTTGAATGCCAGCAGCAATTTACTGCAGGCGAAGATAGGACTGATCCGCGCGTTGGGCGGTGGCTATCAGGCCCCGGCCGCAGCGGATTCGAAAGCATAATAATATAAGGCTTGGAGAACACCATGAGCGCAAGCGCGGAAACCCAAAACCCGCAGCAGCCGAGCGGCAAAAAGAAGCAGCGCAAATTTTGGCTGCTGTTGCTGACGGTTATTTTCATTGTTATAGGGGTGGCTTATTTAGTGTATTGGTTCCTGGTGCTGCGTCATCACCAGGAAACCGACGACGCCTACGTCTCCGGCAACCAGGTGCAGATCATGGCCCAGGTGTCCGGCAGCGTGAACAGCGTCAACTTCGACAACACCGACTACGTCAAGCAGGGCGACGTGCTGCTGACGCTCGATCCGACCGATGCCGAGCAGGCGTTTGAACGCGCCAAAACCGGCCTGGCCAACAGCGTGCGTCAGACCCACCAGCTGATCATCAACAGCAAGCAGTATCAGGCCAACATCGCCTTGCGCAAGACCGATCTGAGCAAGGCCGAGAACGATCTGAAACGTCGCGTGGTGCTGGGCAGCGTTGACGCCATCGGCCGCGAAGAGCTGCAACACGCTCGCGATGCGGTCGACAGCGCCAAAGCCGCGCTGGAAGTGGCGGTGCAGCAATACAACGCCAACCAGGCGATGGTGCTGAACACCCCGCTGGAACAGCAACCGGCGATCCAGCAAGCCGCCGCGCAGATGCGCGACGCCTGGCTGGCACTGCAGCGTACCAAAGTGATCAGCCCGATTACCGGCTATGTCTCGCGCCGCAGCGTGCAGGTCGGCGCGCAGATCGCCGCCGGTTCGCCGCTGATGGCGGTAGTGCCGGCCGATCACATCTGGGTTGACGCCAACTTCAAGGAAACGCAAATCGCCAATATGCGCATCGGCCAGCCGGCGACGGTGGTCAGCGACGTCTACGGCGACGACGTGGTGTATCAAGGCAAAGTGGTCGGTATCGACATGGGCACCGGCAGCGCCTTCTCGCTGCTGCCGGCCCAGAACGCCACCGGCAACTGGATCAAGGTGGTGCAACGTCTGCCGGTGCGTATTGAGCTCGACGCCAAGCAGGTGGCCGATCATCCGCTGCGCATCGGTCTTTCGACGCTGGTGACCGTCGACACGACCAACCTGGACGGCCGCGTGCTGTCTGACGTGGTGCGCGACAAACCGCTGTATCAGAGCGACGCGCTGGCGTTGAATCTGGCGCCGGTTAACCAGCTGATCGCCGACGTGATCCATGCGAACGCCGGCTAAGCGCGCGGGAGGCCATCTTGCCACAGAAACCGCTTGAAGGCGCCCAGCTTGCCTGGATGACGGTCGCGCTCGCCATGGCGACCTTCATGCAGGTGCTGGACTCCACCATCGCCAACGTGGCGATCCCCACCATTGCCGGTAACCTCGGGTCTTCCAACTCGCAGGGCACCTGGGTGATCACCTCGTTCGGCGTGGCGAACGCCATCTCGATCCCGATCACCGGCTGGCTGGCGAAGCGCATCGGCGAAGTGCGGCTGTTCCTCTGGTCCACCGCGCTGTTCGTTCTCGCCTCCTGGCTGTGCGGCATCTCCAACAGCCTCGGCATGCTGATCTTCTTCCGCGTGATCCAGGGCGTGGTGGCCGGGCCGCTGATCCCGCTGTCTCAGAGCCTGTTGCTGAACAACTACCCGCCCGCCAAGCGAGCGATGGCCCTGGCGCTCTGGTCGATGACCGTGATCGTCGCGCCGATCTTCGGGCCAATTCTCGGCGGTTACATCAGCGACAACTACCACTGGGGTTGGATCTTCTTCATCAACATCCCGATCGGCGCCTTCGTTATCCTGGCGGCGATGGCGACGCTGAAGGGGCGAGAAACCAAAACCGAGATCAAGCCGATCGACACCGTCGGCCTGGTGCTGTTGATCGTCGGCATCGGTTCGCTGCAGGTGATGCTCGATCAGGGCAAGGAGCTGGACTGGTTCAACTCGACCGAGATCATCACCCTGACCGTCGTGGCGGTCGTGGCGCTGCTGTTCCTGGTGGTCTGGGAACTGACGGACGATCATCCGGTAGTGGATTTGTCGCTGTTCAAGTCGCGCAACTTTACCATCGGCTGTCTGTGCATCAGCCTGGCGTACATGCTGTATTTCGGCGCCATCGTTCTGCTGCCGCAGCTGCTGCAAGAGGTGTACGGCTATACCGCCACCTGGGCGGGGCTGGCGTCGGCGCCGGTCGGGCTGATCCCGGTGCTGCTGTCGCCGATCATCGGTAAGTTCGGCAACCGGCTCGACATGCGCAAGCTGGTGACTTTCAGCTTCATCATGTATGCCGTGTGCTTCTACTGGCGCGCCTATACGTTTGAACCGGGCATGGACTTCGGCGCTTCGGCCTGGCCGCAGTTCGTTCAAGGTTTCGCCATCGCCTGCTTCTTCATGCCGTTGACCACCATCACGCTGTCCGGCCTGCCGCCGGAACGCATGGCGGCGGCATCGAGCCTGTCGAACTTTACGCGAACCCTGGCGGGGTCGATCGGCACCTCGATCACCACCACCCTGTGGACGCAGCGCGAATCGCAGCACCATTCGCAACTGACGGAGTTCGTCAACCCGTACAATCCGCAGTCGCAGGAGATGTACCGGCAGCTCGAGCAGCTCGGCATGAGCAAGCAGCAGGCGTCGGCCTACATCGCCAACGAGATCACGGCACAGGGGCTGATCATCTCCGCCAACGAGATTTTCTGGCTGTCGGCCGGGGTATTCCTGGTGCTGCTGGCGCTGGTGTGGGTAGCGAAACCGCCATTCAGCTCCGGCGGCGGCGGGGGCGGCGGCGCTCACTAAGCTTCAATAAACGAAACGGGCGCCCTGAGGCGCCCGTTTTTTTATTCGACGTAATGAAAATCACGCCTGATTCTGACGCCACCAGTCCGCCAGCAGAATGCCGGTCGCCACGGAAACGTTCAGGCTTTCTACCTTGCCGGTGCCGCCGATAGACACGTTCATATCGCCCTGCTGCCAGGCGCTGTCGCTGAGGCCGTCGCGCTCCTGGCCCAGCACCAGCACCATCTTGGCCGGCAGCTTGGCCTGCGCCAGCGCGGTGCCTTTGTGGCTGGAGGTGGTGACGATGGTGTAACCCGCCTTGCGGAAGGTATCCAGCACCGACAGGAAATCATCGGCGTTGATCGCCTTGATGTGCTCCGCGCCGCCTTCTGCGGTACGCACCGCCGCGCCGGATTCCAGCAACGCCGGATCCTGCAGCAGCACGCCGTTGACGCCGAAGTGGGCGCACGAACGGACGATGGCGCCCAGGTTATGCGGGTTGCCGACTTCTTCCAGCGCCAATACGCAGTCGGTCGCCGGCGCAGTTTTCAGGTAGGTCTGCGCATCCAGGCCCTGACGCTTTTTGATCAGGAAGCAGACGCCGCCGTGGTGCTCGGTGCCGGAAGCCTTGGCCAGCTCTTCCTCATCCACCACGTGGTAGGCTTTGCGGTTAGCCGCCATCCAGCGCAGCGCTTCACGGAAGCGCGGCGTGACCGACTGCACGAACCAGGCGCGCACGATCGCTTCCGGGCGGCTGGCGAACAGCGCCTGACAGGCGTTCTCACCGTAAACGCGGGTTTCTTCCGCGCGCTGGCGGCGCAACTGTTCCGGATCGATGAAGCTTTTGCCGCTGATGCCGCCGTGATCGAACGCCGGCTCTTCACTCGGCGCGCGCGACACGGTTCTCCACGGCGACTCGTTGCCGCCGCGATCTTCAGAGCGCGCCGGACGGCGAGGACGATCGCTTTCACTGCGGCGGGAATCGGCTCCGCGACGGTCATTGCCGCCGCGCGCCTTGTCTTGACCGGTGCGGCCCGAGCGCGCACCGTCAGCCGGACGGCCTTTGCCGGCCGGACGTTTATTCTTGTTGCGGTCGTCGCCGTTGTCGTCGTCGCTGCGGACGTACATCACTTTGACCTTACCGTTCTTGCCACTAAATGAATCGTTCATTGTCTTCTCCACCAACGCGCAGGGCGCGAAGATTACCTGATGTTGGTGCATGAAGCCACCAACTTGCGCTAAAAGCTCCCAACTATCACATCCATTGAACAAACCTCATTGTTCATGCGCCGGGTTTTGCCGATAATCGTCAGCATTAAAGAAACATCTCCGCAACCGCGTTGCGGGGACCCGGCTTTCTCAGTACCCGAGGTCAACATGAATACAGTTTGTGCAGCTTGCAATGCCACCAACCGTGTGCCGGAAGAACGTCTGGCGGACAACGCGAAATGCGGCCGCTGCGGCCATGAGCTCTTCGACGGTGAAGTGATCAACGCCACCGCCGCCACGCTGGACCAGTTGCTGCAGGACGATCTGCCGGTCGTGGTCGATTTTTGGGCGCCGTGGTGCGGCCCGTGCCGCAGCTTTGCGCCGATCTTTGAAGACGTGGCCGAAGAGCGCGCCGGCAAAGTGCGCTTCGTGAAAGTGAACACCGAAGCCGAGCCGGAACTGAGCGCCCGTTTCCGCATCCGCAGCATCCCGACCATTATGGTGTTCCGTCAGGGCAAGATGGTCGACATGCTCAACGGCGCGATGCCGAAGGCGCCGTTTGACAACTGGCTCAACGAGTTAGTGTGATTCGGCAAGTATAGGCCGTATCCCGCCATCGCGCGCGAACGCGCCCCGATCGAGCCCGCCCCTCCCGGCGGGCTTTTTTCTGCGTTACAATAGCGGTTTTTCCCCAGGATCGTTATGACCGACAACGCCGTACTTCGCCTGCGCCAATTCCGTTTAGACCGCGCCACCCGCCCCTTTCTGGCGCGCGGTTGCCGAGTGGCGCGTTGTCAGGGGTGCCTGCTGCCGCATAAGAACTGCCTGTGCGACACCATTCGCCCGCAGCAGGCCGGCAGCCGTTTCTGCCTGATCATGTTCGGCGCCGAGCCGCTCAAGCCCAGCAACACCGGGCGCCTGATCGCCGATATCCTGCCGGACACCCAGGCGTTCCTCTGGTCGCGTACCGAGGTCGATCCCGCCCTGCTGGCGGCCATCAACGATCCGACACGGCAGCCTTACGTGGTGTTCCCCGCGTCCTACGCCGACGCCGAGCGGCCGGTGTTCAGCGAACTGCCCGTCGGCGGCAAACCGCCGCTGTTCATCATGCTGGACGGCACCTGGGCGGAAGCGCGCAAAATGTTCCGTAAAAGCCCGTATCTCAATCAATTCCCGGTGTTTTCACTCAACGTCGACGCCGCATCGGCCTACCAGCTGCGCGAAGCCAGCCGCGCCGAGCAACACTGCACGGCGGAAGTGGCCGCCGCCCTGCTGCAACAGGCGGGCGATATGCCGGCCGCCGACGGATTGAATCAGCATTTCCGCTATTTCCGTCAACAGTATCTGGCGGGAAAACCGACCCGACCGGAGGCACCGGTCACAGCAATGTAGCCATAAAGCGCCTAAAATCAGGCGTAACGTTGCCAAAAGGAGCCGTGCATGAGCCAGCGAGGGTTAGAAGCGCTACTACGTCCCAAATCGATCGCCGTGCTGGGCGCTTCGCAGCAGCCGGGCCGCGCCGGCAACCTGATGATGAGCAACCTGCTGGCCGGCGGTTTCGGCGGGCCCATCTTGCCGGTGACGCCGCGCTACAAGGCGGTATGCGGCGTCATGGCCTATCCCGACGTCGCCAGCCTGCCGCTGACGCCGGATCTGGCGATCATCTGCACCCACGCCAGCCGTAATCTGGCGCTGATTGAAGCGCTGGGCCAACGCGGCTGCAAAACCGCCATCGTGCTCTCTTCGCCGCCGGAACAGTTCGCCGAGCTCAAAGCCTGCGCGCAGCGTTACGCCATGCGGCTGCTGGGCCCCAACAGTCTGGGGCTGCTGGCGCCGTGGCAAGGCATCAACGCCAGCTTCTCGCCGGTGCCGATCCAAAAGGGCAAGCTGGCGTTTATCTCGCAGTCCGCCGCCGTCGCCAACACCATTCTCGACTGGGCACAGCAGCGCGAAGTCGGCTTCTCCTATTTCATCGCGCTGGGCGACAGCCTGGATATCGACGTCGACGACCTGCTCGACTTTTTGGCGCGCGACAGCAAGACCAGCGCCATCCTGCTGTATCTGGAAAACATCAGCGATGCGCGGCGCTTTCTCTCCGCCTCGCGCAGCGCCTCGCGCAACAAGCCCATTCTGGTGATTAAAAGCGGCCGTAGCCAACAGGCGCAATTACTGCTCAACAGCCAACTGGGGCTGGACGCCGCCTATGACGCCGCCATCCAGCGCGCCGGCCTGCTGCGCGTCCAGGATACCCATGAGCTGTTCTCGGCGGTGGAAACCCTCAGCCATATGCATCCGCTGCGCGGCGAACGGCTGATGATCGTCAGCAATGGGGCGGCGCCGGCGGCGATGGCCTTGGACGAACTGCTCGGCCGCAACGGCAAGCTGGCGACGCTGAGCGAGGAGAGCCTGGCGACGCTGAGCGACGCGCTGCCGGACTTCATTCGCGCCGGCAACCCGCTCGACCTGCGCGACGACGCCACGCCGCAGCGTTATCTGGCGGCTCTCGAAGCGCTGCTCGACAGCCACGACTATGACGCGCTGCTGCTGATCCACGCGCCGAGCGCGGCTGCGCCCGGCACCGCCACGGCGCAGCGGCTGATCGACGCGCTGCATCGCCATGCGCGCGGCAAGCGCATCACGCTGCTGACCAACTGGTGCGGCGAATACTCTTCGCAAGAGGCGCGCCGGCTGTTTACCGAAGCCGCCATTCCCACCTACCGCACGCCGGAAGGCGCTGTGACCGCCTTTATGCATATGGTGGAATACCGCCGCAACCAGAAGCAGCTGAAGGAGACGCCCGCGCTGCCGGTCGGCCTGACCGCCAATACCGCCGATGCCCACCGCCTGATTCATCAGGCGCTGGCCGAAGGCGCCACCCAGTTGGATACCCACGAGGTGCAATCCATTCTGCAGGCCTACGATCTGAGCACCCTGCCGACCTGGATCGCCGAAGACAGCGCCGAAGCGGTGCACATCGCCGAGCAGATCGGCTACCCGGTGGCGCTGAAGCTGCGCTCGCCGGATATCCCGCACAAATCGGAAGTTCAGGGCGTGATGCTTTACCTGCGCACCGCGACCGAAGTGCAACGCGCGGCGGAGGCGATCCTCGACCGCGTGAAGCGTACCTATCCTCAGGCGCGCATCCACGGCTTGCTGGTGCAGAGCATGGCCAACCGCGCCGGCGCCCAGGAGCTGCGCATCGCCGTGGAGCAGGATGCCATTTTCGGCCCGTTGATCATGCTGGGTGAAGGCGGCGTAGAGTGGCGCCAGGAAAATCAGGTCGCGGTCGCGCTGCCGCCGTTGAATATGGCGCTGGCGCGTTATCTGGTGCTGCAGGCGGTGAAAGGCGGCAAGATCCGCGGGCGCAGCGCACTGCGGCCTTTAGATATCCCCGGGCTGAGCCGCTTGCTGGTGCAGGTTTCCAACCTGATCCTTGACTGCCCTGAGATCGCCCGGCTGGATATTCACCCGGTGCTGGCTTCCGGCAGCGAGTTCACCCTGCTGGACGTTTCGATGCAGCTCGCACCGTTCAGCGGCGATCCGCAGGCGCGGCTGGCGATTCGGCCTTATCCGCATGAGCTGGAAGAAACCATCGCGCTGAAAGACGGCAGCCAATGCCTGTTCCGCCCTATCCTGCCGGAAGACGAGCCGGCGCTGAAGCATTTCATCGACCGGGTGACCAAGGAAGATCTCTATTACCGCTACTTCAGCGAGATCAACGAGTTTACCCATGACGATTTGGCCAACATGACGCAGATCGACTACGATCGGGAAATGGCCTTTGTGGCGGTGCGGGCAGACGAGATTATCGGCGTGACCCGCGCGCTGTCCGATCCGGACAACACCGATGCCGAGTTCGCCGTGCTGGTGCGTTCCGACCTGAAAGGCGTGGGGCTCGGCCGCCAGCTGCTGGAGAAAATGATCGCCTATGCGCGCGCGCATGGCCTGACCCGCCTGAGCGGCATCACCATGCCGAATAACCGCGGCATGATCGCGCTGGCGCAGCGGTTGGGCTTTGGCATCGAGGTGCAGCTTGAGGACGGCATCGTCAATCTGACGCTGCCGCTGCAGGCCGACGACGCGCAGTGACCTGCGTCGCAATGCGCTACGAATCCACCACTTAACGCCAAAACATACGCACAATCGAGGCAACTAATGGTATTATCGCCCGATTATTCGGTTTATTGTTTTTAAGTCTGTGGCGTTCCGGCCATCAATCATGAGAGAAGAAGCGCACTGTGATGTTGTCAAAATTTAAACGTAGCAAACATCAACAACACCTTGCACAACTGCCCAAACTCCCCCAGACGGTTGCTGATGTTCGTACTCTGTACGCGCCGTCCGACTTTCGCGCCACGCTGCTGGATTCCATCGCCAACGCCACCCAACGTATCTATCTGGTGGCTCTGTATCTGGAGCATGACGACGCCGGGCGTGAGATCCTCAACGCGCTGTATCAAGCCAAACAGCGGCGGCCCGAGCTGGAAATCTGCGTGCTGGTCGACTGGCACCGCGCACAGCGCGGGCGCATCGGCGCCGCCGCCGCCAATACCAACGCCGACTGGTACTGCGCCATGGCCAGCCAGCATCCGGAACAGTCGGTGCCGATCTACGGCGTACCGGTCAATACTCGCGAAGCACTGGGCGTATTGCATCTGAAAGGTTTTGTGGTCGACGATACCGTTATCTACAGCGGCGCCAGCATCAACGACGTCTATCTGCATCAGCATGAGAAATACCGTTACGATCGCTACCAGTTGATCACCAACGGCGTGCTGGCCGATACCCTGATCGATTACATCAAGCAGCATCTGCTCACCGCCGGCGCCGTACAACGCCTGGATCGCAGCGATCGGCCGAAAAGCCCGGAGATCAAAAACGAAACCCGTCTGTTCCGTTTCGCCCTGCGCCGCGCCGGTTACCACTTCCGCGGCAAGGCCGGCAACGATGAGCTGGCGGTGACGCCGATGGTTGGGCTAGGCAAACAAAGCGTGCTGAATAAAACCATTCATCACCTGATGTCATGCACCGACCAGAAACTGACGCTGTGCACTCCCTATTTCAACCTGCCGGCGCTGCTGGTGCGCAACATCATTTATCTGCTGCGACAGGGCAAGCAGGTGGAAATCATCGTCGGCGATAAAACCGCCAACGATTTCTATATTCCGGAAGACCAGCCGTTCAAAATCATCGGCGCGCTGCCCTACCTGTATGAGATCAACCTGCGCCGCTTCCTGAGCCGGTTGCAGCGTTACATCGACACCGGCCAACTGATCGTGCGTTTGTGGAAGGATGGCGATAACAGCTATCACCTGAAAGGCATGTGGGTAGACGAAGAGTGGCAGCTGATTACCGGCAATAACCTCAACCCGCGCGCCTGGCGGCTGGATCTGGAAAACGCCATTCTGATCCACGATCCCAAGCAAGAACTGCGCGAGCAACGGCAGAAAGAGCTGGAATGCATCCGTACTCATACCACTGTAGTCGGCCATTATCAGGAACTGCAAAGCATTCAGCAGTATCCGATCAAGGTGCGTAAGCTGATTCGGCGTCTGCGCCGTATCCGCATCGATCGGCTGATCAGCCGTATCCTGTAAGCGGTATGCTGACCCCGGCCAAGGCCGGGGTTTTTATTACAGCTGTATCTCCTTGCCTTTGCGATGCAACCGGAGCGAGACCAGCAGCGCCAGCAGGCACATGCCGGAGACATACCAGAAGAAGGCGTTCTCCACACCAAACGATTTAAGCGACAGCGCCACATATTCCGCCGAGCCGCCGAACATGGCGTTCGCCACCGCATAAGACAAGCCCACCCCTAAAGCACGTACCTCCGGCGGGAACATTTCGGCTTTAAGCAGCCCGCTGATCGCGGTGTAAAAACTGATGATGAACAGCGCCAGCACGATCAGGCCAAACGCCATATAAGGATTACTCACCTCTTTCAGAGCGAACAGGATCGGCACCGTCAACACCGTGGCAAAGGCCGAGAAGATCAACATCGAGCTGCGACGGCCGATTTTGTCCGAAAACGCGCCTACCGCAGGCTGCAGCAGCATAAAGACGAACAGCGCGACGGTCATGATGGCGCTGGCCAGCTTGGCGTCCATACCGGCGGTATTCACCAGATATTTCTGCATGTAGGTGGTGAAGGTGTAGAAGGTCAGCGAACCGGCGGCGGTAAAGCCCAGCACCATCAGGAACGCCTTGCGATTTTTCCACAGCCCCGTCAGCGAACCGGCATCTTTGTGGTTACGCGTCTTCGCATCGGAGGTTTCATTCAGCGAACGGCGCAGGTACAGCGCAACTACCGCCAACACGGCACCCAGGGCAAACGGAATGCGCCATCCCCAGGCTTTCAGATCTTCGGCGGGCAATATCTGCTGCAGGATCACCAGGACCAGCAACGCCAACAGTTGCCCGCCGATCAGCGTCACGTACTGGAACGAGGCGTAAAAGCCGCGTCGCCCCTTGATCGCCACCTCGCTCATATAGGTCGCGCTGGTGCCGTATTCTCCCCCTACCGACAGCCCCTGGAACAGGCGGGCGATCAGCAGCAACGCCGGCGCCCAGCTGCCGATCGATTCATACGTCGGCAGGCAGGCGATCACCAGCGATCCGGCGCACATCATACAGACCGAAAGCAGCATGGAATTTTTTCGACCATGCTTGTCGGCAATATAACCGAATAGCCAACCGCCAATCGGCCGCATAAAGAAGCCGGCGGCGAATACCCCGGCGGTTTGCAGCAGCTGCGTGGTGCTGTTGCCCGCCGGGAAGAACGAGGCGGCAAAGTAAATGGAACAAAAGGAGTAAACGTAAAAATCAAACCACTCCACCAGATTGCCTGATGAAGCCCCGACGATAGCGAAAATGCGTTTCTTGTTATCCAGCGCCCCCTGTTCGACGCCGTGCTCATCCCCAAGAGCCGATGTTGTTTCTGTCATGATGTATTCTCCGAGCCATAACAATGATGAAATTTGGCTTCCTGCCGCCCTGGTTGTTACTTTATTGTTATTTATAAGTTAACAGCCAAACTTAATAGCGGACGAAGAATATCTGACATTCAGAGAAACAATGCGTTGGTTTTGTGATGAATATTAAACAGTACGATGAAAGCTGAAGCGGATTACAACGGGGATTTTCCATTTTACGCAAAGCAAAAAGCCCTGAACGTCAGTTCAGGGCTTTCGGCTTTATTTGATGCCTGGCAGTGTCCTACACAATTCGTCTCATCCTGAGACTCTCCCCTCCGGGGCCGCCGCAAGCGGCGTTAAGGCCCGTTCCCGACGGGCCTTTCGCATGCCCATGCTCGAGCAGAACGCCAGATAACAGACAAAACAAAAAGCCCCATGCTTTCGCAT